>CALSLW010000001.1:0-572500 GCA_943787295.1 uncultured Flavobacteriaceae bacterium
CCTATCCAAACATTAAAACTCTCCTGGCTCTACTTCCCATTTTTTATGGGCTGTATAAAAACTGTAATGTTTTAGCATTAAGCGTAAAAGTTATTGTTTTTAGATTCACCAGGTTTTCAATTTCACCTTTTCGAATCCTTTTTAATTCTTTTATGGGTCTTACAAGACTTCCTACAAGGTCTCTAATATAAAGCTGAACCACTTCTTCTCCTGTTGTGTCACCTGTATTCTTGACATTGACAGAAACGTTTATATTTTTGATTAACTGTGGTTTTCTTTTTTGTCTAATTGTAGGTTGTCATAACTAAAGGTTTGTGTAACTTAAACCAAATCCAAATGGATATAAAGCTGTCCTTTGGGCGCATCTCTATAACCTGAGTAAAAAAACATTTTTTAGTACTCGATGGGCGACCAGTATTTTTTTTGGCTATAATAAAGCGGTTTCTTGACCTACATGATGTGGAAATGACACTGGCAATTTTCCTGAGGGGTTATAATCACCAAAAATTACATCTGCAATTGCATTTCCAGACTGAGACCCTAAATGCCAACATTCTAAAATACTAGGGAGTAGTATCTGATACTTTTAGTTAAGTCTAAAGGCCTGCCGTTCATTAAAACCACAACTACATTTTTATTTACCTTGTATACAGCTTCTAGCAATTTGTTTTGTAATCCTAAAAGTCCAATGTTGGTCTGACTCCCTTCCTTCTCCTGTTTTGATATGCGTTTTCACCAATTGCTAATAAAACTACGTCAGATTTTTTTTGCTACTTCTACAGCTCTAGCAATTTTAGAATTATCAGTAGTATTAAACTTTAAGGGTAACTTGTACTGGTTTTTCACCCGGTTTTAATGTTAGGTATAATTAAATCTACACCTTTTGCATAAAGGACTTCAGTATTTATTCCTACCATGCTTTTTTACTCCTTCTAGCAAAGAAACTGCAGAATTGTACTCTCCCTTAGCTCTCCAATTCCCTAGTGGTGTATCTTTATCATTGGGCCATAGGACCAATTACTGCTATTCGTTTTATGTTTTTTTGAAAGAGGTAGAAGTTTATTTTCATTTTTAAGCAAAACAATCGATCTTTTTAGCAACATCTCTGGCAAATACTTAAGTTTTTCTTTGGTATAAACCTCTTTTTTTTTTCTCTCTCTTCGTCGCAATATTTATATGGATTATCAAACAATCCTAATTGAAATTTTAAGCGGAGAAACACGTCTTACGGCATCATCTATTTGTTCAATATCAACTTTATCTTCATCCAATAAAGTATATAAACTGCTTTCGTAAGCATAAGATTCCATATCCATATCGCAAACCCGCATTTAATGCAATTTCTGCAGCATGTTTTTTTATCTCTTGCAAAAACCATGAGCCTTCATTTCTCCAATAGAGGCCCCAATCTGAAACTATAAGTCCATTCCACTTCCATGTGCCTTTCAAAAACATCTCGTTGTAAATGTTTATGTCCTGTAGATGGAATACCATCAATATCATTGAATGAGTTCATAAAAAGTTGCTTACCCCTGCTTGTGCAGCAGCTTTAAAGGGAGGTAAAATGGTATTATACAATTCATTTTCTCCAATGGTTACTGTATTGTATTCTCTTCCTGCTTCGGCAAATCCATATCCAGCAAAATGTTTGGCACAAGCTGCAATGGTTAAATCGTCTGACAAGTCATCCCCTTGAAAACCTTTGATTCGAGCTACTCCTATTACACTATTTAGGTAAACATCTTCTCCAGCACTTTCCATAATTCTACCCCACCTAGCATCTCTAGAAACATCTATCATTGGGGCAAATGTCCAATTTAACCCAGAAGCAGCACTTTCTCTCGCAGCAATCGAGGCAGACTGTTCTATAATATCTAAATCCCAACTTGCACTTTCTCCTAATGGAATAGGAAAAATAGTTTTATAACCATGGATAACATCAAAAGCGAAAAATTAGGGGTATTTTTAACCTCGAATGTTTCATGTTTTATTTCTTGAATATTTCGAACTGTTTTTTACAGATGTAACGTTAAGCATAGAGCCGACTTCCCCTTTTTTTATTTTTTCTAATTTGTACTGATCTTTTTTTTGATGAGGTAGGCCCAGTTTACGTTTCCATTTTCCGCTATATTGAACTAGTTGACCTATTTTTTTCATTTATACGCATCAGACTTAAAACGGAATCTACTTTTTTTTTCAATTTCAGGATTCAGATCTCGTATTGTGTTAAGACTTTTTTTCTCTTTCGTTTTTATTCCAACTAATTAATACAAACATCAAGCTGATTGCAATAAAAAAACGTTATTGAGTATTTCTTCATAGACGTTTAAATAAGGTAAGTTTTTAATATTTTTAGATTATTGAATTTTTCTTATCTGAAAAGCATTTAATATGGGTAAAACCTTTCACAGATTCAAAATTAATTTTGATTCCTTCTCCATCATTAACACTTATTTGGTATTTGACAGAAACTGCCTTTTCAACTCCATATTTCTCTGAAATATTTAAGTTTTTTCTCGATATATTCTCCGTTCAAAATCACATTAAAAATTCGACTCGAGAAACCTTCAAATACTCTGTCATTTCCTAAGTTATAGGCCCAACCTTCTCATGTTTTTATATTTGACTCCAGTTCTGTCCAATGTAATGTAACAGAGTACTTGCCATTCGGAACATCTAGCTTAAAAACCATTAATCCCAACGCGTTGTGTTTGGTATATTGGATCATCTTGCGAACCTTTAATATTCAGCTCAGAACTTGGTAAACTGCCAAATTTAGTTTTTTGCTCTGTAGGGCTTTCCTCCTATATACCCCCAACTTCCCTGAGGCGTATTCTTGTTCAGGTATCCATACCATACTGTTAACACGGTCTTCATAAATTCGTTTTGGTCCCCTAAAAGCACATTTAACTCATCAAAATCATCATCAAACTCTGAAAATTGATTCGGTGCCAACCTAAAGTCTATTTTCAAAACATCGTTATATGTTTCAGTTTGAAAAGTGCTTGTTGCCTTAAGTTTATTTATGCCGTTTGTAAATGGGATAGAAAAACGAGCTATATAATCTTTTACCTCGGCATTGTAGACAATATTATTATGAGTTAATTGTACGGAATCACTATTGCTGTATACAGTTACAGGTTGTAAACAGTGGTCTTTTCCAGTCTCAGCTACACCGCCTCTAATTTTCCATTCATTCTGACCGAATTTTATAATGGGTTCCTTGGAAAGTTTGGTTTTATACAACCACCAAGTGTCTTTTTTTTCCCTATTCAGAGTAGTTATTCCCTTTAAATTGGTATTTGGTATGGCATAGCCTCTTGTTTCTGAATAGAAATCATTTAAATTCCAAATGTTAGCTCCAACTATAAAAGGGCGAGCCATTATAGCCTTTAGATAATGTTCATGATATCTATTACCATATTCTACAGTATAGTCGAATCTTTCTGAATCGAAGGAATGCAACCTATGATGCACATCTGCTCCATATTCTGAAATGATTATGGGCTTGTTTGGAAAAAGACGATGAATTTTATCGAGATATTTATCAAAATGCTCAAAAACACCCCCGTACCAACCTTGGTATAGATTCCACCCTAGAAGCATCGAGATATCTGTAAGTCCTGCATTCACATAACGATCTACAGCGCCATGATTTACAATCATGGTATATCTGCTAGGATCTAATGTTCTTATTTTATCTTCTATCTTAGACGCTAGTTTTGCAATATTATTTGTATATAACTCATAACGTTCTTTCTCGGTTTTTTCATCAAAAGGTGGGCGTAAAAGCACCTCATTCATGTAGGTCCAGATAATTAAAGAGGGGTGATTGAAATTTTGCTTCACCATTTCTTCTGCCATATGAAGGCTATTTTCTGTAAACGCCTCGGATTCGGTTATGGCATTAACAATAGGTATTTCTATAGAGGTCAAAATTCCTAATCGATCACAGGTTTCAAGGACTACAGGATCTTGGGGATAATGGGATATTCTCAAGAAGTTGCCACCCATTTCTTTTAGTAGTTGCACATCGCTTGCATGTATTTCGTTTGTAAGCGCGTTTCCTTTTTTAAAATAATCCTGATGACGGTTTGTTCCTATGAGTTTAAGATACTTGCCATTTAAGAAAAATCCTTCTTCTGGGTCAAAATGAAACCATCTTAAGCCTAGGGGTTCAATGGACTCATCTAACACAACCCCTGTTTTTGAGTCCTGTATTTGGGTTATTACTTGATATAAATACGGCGTATCTGGGGACCATAGCTGTGGATTATTTATAACAAAATCTTCATCAACTGAAAAATGCTTATCGTGCTTTCTGATTTTTATTTTTTTCTTTTTTTCGGTTATGATTACACCTTGATTGTCTTCAATACGATTTACTAAGGTTAGGTTTCTGTTTTGATGTTCGCTATTGTTTATGAGACAGTTGATACTTACAAGACCTTCTTCTTTGGATACTTTAGGGGTAGAGATATATACTCCTGAAGAACCATGGTCATCCATTAAAAAGTGAATCGCATTTTGTTTGATGAGGTAAACATCTCTGTATATACCTCCAAAAAAAGTAAAATCAGCAGATAACGGTGGAATCGCTTCATTATGACTGTTATCAACCTTTATTGCTAATACATTAGACTCTCCAAAATTTAGAAACTCGGTAATATCAAAATTAAACCTAGTGTACCCCCCATTATGTTGACCAACCCAATTTCCATTTACATAAACATCCGTAACTTGATTTGCTCCTTCAAAGTATATTTCAGTTTTTACGTTCTTTTCGCGCTTTTCAGCTGTTAGATCAATGGTTTTTTTATACCACCCTACTCCTCTGTAATAGCCTGGGATTTCATCAATAGCGTCCTTATCATTCCAAGTATGTGGAATGTTAATGGTTTCCCATTCTATAACTTCTGATAATATCGCTTTCGATGGAGATTGATACTGATCAAAATCAATATTTCCTAGATGAAAATTCCAATTGTTATTAATTGCACTAACTCTTTCGGATTGGGACGATACTGTTAAGGCAGCAAAAATTGCTATTAATAAAGAGAAAACTCTTTTATTCATTATTATTAAACTTTAATACAATTAATTTGATGATGTTGACTTGAAAAATGCAATGACAGACGCTTTTAAATAGTAATTAGACATTAATCTTGTTCTTCCATACCTATATCGACTCCACTTCCAAGAGGCACATCATTTCCAAACATATCCTTTATTTTAATAACTCCACCCTTACCATTTAAGGCATCATGTTGGTTATTATCCCCAACATTAATACCAGGCGAATTTGAGGAAAGGCGGAAATTCTCTACACTATTTAGTTGAGGGCTAGATCCAACACTATAAATCGGTGCAACATTCCATAAATTTGCAGTAGTACTTACTGACGAATTCATAGATATTCCAGAAAACATATTATCATGAATGGAATTTCCTGCACTATTTTCTAATCTTATAGAGCCATTGGTTCCATTACTAAAGAAAATATTATTAAAATATTCTGCACTTCTTGAATAACCATCCCAGCTTTTATGTTGAATTACCTCGATTGATTCATCAAAATCTGAGTAAATATGATTATTATAAACCTTTAAACTCATCACATTCCCTGAAGTCTTTATAGCATGGTCTCCATTGTTGGCTAGTAAATTATAGCGTATAATCGTTTCATAATTAAAAGCTGTGGGCCATCTGGCTGGTCCTCCCGTGATTAAAATTCCACCTTCTCCATTATTATGGCAATAATTATATTGAAATGTAGTCCAACGTGTTTTGAAGTCGCTATCCAATCCGCCTGAATCTACATCTCCTACATTGGTAACGGTATTTGAGACTTCATTGTATTGGAACAAAGCGTAATCAGTGTTAAAGCAAAAAGCTGCATTTCCTGAGGTAAACTCCCCACAATAATCAAAGGTATTATATTCAACTAAAGGAGCATGAGCATTTTTAAGGATAAGGCCATTTCCAGCTATATGTTCAATAGTATTGTTACGATATACCATATTTCTACTTGGAACCCATGAAAGATTTACATAAACACCACCACTTCTTGGCCATTCTCTATCTTCCCATGAAGACGTATTGTATATACCTGTTTGAGATACATGATGAATGTGGCAGTTTTCAATAAGAAAATCGTCAAAATAAGTTTCTACGGCATTACCAAGAATGACGCTAACAATTCCTCCATTAGATTTGTTATTTTGAAAATCCCCACCAGCTAAACCGCCATGTACGCCATTAACATCATGTATTTCAATATTTCTAAAATATAAGTGATGCACCACTCCAAAATCTCTTGCTTCCACATAAATACCTTTTCTGTTTTCAGCTGGTGTATCTCCCAAATTGGTGATTTCCAAATCAGAAACTTCTATATATTCTTGGTTTCTAATTAAAAAGGCATAAGATTTACCCTTAGGAGCAATTTTAGGTTTATTACCATTTCCGTAACTTGTTATTATAATAGGATTAGATTCATCACCACTACCTCTAAATTTAAAAGTTTCATTCCATACACTGCCTTTTTTTAGATTGACAGAATTTCCAGCACCTAAGGTTTTTTGATTAAGATTGACAAAGCTTTTCCATGCCTTTTCAGGGCTGCACCCGTCATTGTTGTCGTCTCCATTAATAGAGTCTATAAAATAAGAGTTACAATCTCCAATTGGAGCCGTGTTTTCGTCATTATTCTTAGAACACCCAAGAACAAGATTTATCAGTATAAGTGTGAAACACATTTTAGCAATTACTCTGAAGCAAGTCATCATATTTTTATAATTATTATTAAAGAGCTTCCTACAAACGCAGAAAGCTCTATTCAAAAATCAAAACAAAATTTGTTAAAGGCATACAAAATTTAAAGAGTTGCCATCTATTCCTATCAATTCAAAATCATCAAAGTAATATAATGTAGTCGCTCCTGCATCTCCATTTACATGGGTTCTCAAATACATCCTATCTGGGTTTTTATCTGTAGATCCATCTGGGATGTAATATTTATAAGAGCCATAGGCAGCACCATGGTATTTATAATCATCTTGATTGCTAAAATCAAACTCAAGTGTTACCCATTGATCAAATGCAGACACCTCTTTTTCAATCCACACATTACGCTTATAAGAGTCGCTATATGACGTACCATCAGTTCTATATCTATCTTCAAGATAAAGACGAACTATCCGTTTCCCTGCGTTATCTGTATTGTCAATCATTGTTCCATCAGGAGCTTCTGCATTAGAAGGTAAATAAACGTTGACCCTAAATTTGCTTTGTAATGAAAAATCAAATTCAGTTCCATCATCTTTTTCTCTAAACTTTAAGATACCATATTGAGCTCCACTAGGTTTATAATGATATCTTAGTGTAGCGGAACTATTTCCGTTTTGTACACTAGCGGGTAAATCTGTCAAGGCTAATGTCCCTGATTTATCTGATCCAACATCCCATAAAATTCCTCCACATTCAGCTCCGTCCATATCATCGAAAAGTCTCCAGTTTTCAGGAGGCGCTACTCCTGCATCTACATCTACACTAAAAGACTCCGTGTTTTCTAAACTTCCAGCTCCATTGATAGCTGTCATTTTAACCACGCAGTTTAATGTTACAGGTTCTAATAAATCATTGGTGAAAACATAAGTGTAAGAGTTACTAGTTGTTGTTTTCTCATGAATTAGTGTCACTCCATCTTGCTCAAAAATCTCAATTTTATAGCTGGTCGCATTTGTAGCCGACATACTGAAGTTAACTATTCCTGATCCATCGCTTGATGGCTCAACAGTTGTCAAGAAATCAGCTGGTTCTTTTTCAGGAATTTCAACTACTAACTCGAAACTAGCCGCATCTCTAATGCCTTGGGCAATTAGTATTACATTATAAGTTCCAAATTGATCGAAGTTAACAGAAAAGTTATTTTCAGTAAAACTTTCTGGGCTCTCATCATCCAAATTCTTTTTTAAGAGAAAAAAGACCTGGCCTTCAGCCGTAGCTTCAAAATTTACTGTATAACCACTGCTTTCATTATCTAGAGAGTATGTTAGGTTTAGATTCGTTGGTATATTTTCATAACCTTCTAGCTTATTGTCCGTAAAATCCTCTTCACAGGATGCGAACATCAGTATTATAAAAATGCTCACGACACTTTTAATGGTATTTTTAATATTATTCATAATCATTAATTTTAAATTTTAACGTTTGAGTTTATAACTCGAAACTATTATTAGTATCCTTGATTTTGCGGGAATGTTGGTCCCATTAAATCCAACTGAGTCTGAGGTATTGGCCAATTAACCATATGAGGCTGCATTGGATAAGGTCGATTGTTTTTTGTATTAGAACCAAATCTATAGTGTAGATTCTGACGCTCTACCAATAAGCCTAATCTTTTTAACAAATACCATCTGTTTTTTTCAAATGCTAATTCTCTTGCAGATTCTTCCAAATAAGTTTCTAAAGTAAACTCTGTGAAATTGTGGTCCGAATTACCAAAAGCTCTTTCCCGTA
Source organism: uncultured Flavobacteriaceae bacterium (assembly GCA_943787295.1). Taxonomy (GTDB): domain Bacteria; phylum Bacteroidota; class Bacteroidia; order Flavobacteriales; family Flavobacteriaceae; genus Arcticimaribacter. Next base: position 8,521 of record CALSLW010000001.1, read on the forward strand.
TCATATTGATATATTCTAATGCCTTAGCACTGGTTGGGCTTTCATTATCCGCTCTCCAATGGGCTTCAGCTCCCAGCATTAATGTTTCAGCGAATCGATAATAGAGATAATCTTTCCAGTTCCCATTTGACCCAATAGGTTTTTCATCGTCATGGTATTTTTTCAAACTCCAATGGTAACGTCTAAAGTTATCTTCGTATCCGATAACTTCATTCCCAAAATTAGGATGGTCGGGATTGTTACAAATTAGCTTAGTTGAATAATAGTAGGTGGTGTATCTAATATCATTGTCTTTATCGTAAAGCGATTGCAAATAATCATTAGGAAAACCCCATCCCAACGAATTTCCACCAAGTTCTACACTTGGTATCATTTCACCGGAATTAAGCTCATAATATCGATTATTAAAGAATGAGCTATACCAAATGTCATCACCTCCAGCTAAATCATCATCCTCTCCAAAAGATTGCTCTCTTGGATATACAGCCAGTGCTTCCTCATGATTTAAATCCTGTCCAAAGACTTTATCTAAACCAGCGAGATGATAAGTTCCATTTTCTATAATAGCGTCGAACTGTGAAGCAGCCTCGCTCCAGTCGCCTTGCCACATTGCACTTTTCCCTTTTAAATGACGAGCTACAGCTTGATTGTATCTCCCAAAATCTTCTTTGTATTTTAAGTTTTCAATAGCATAATCAAAATCACTATCAATAAGCTTATACACGTCTTCCTGGGCAGCTGGAACATATTCTACTAAATCTTCATAGTTATCAGCGTTTGTTGGAATGGTATCCAATAAGATATTTTCGTACAAACGAACTAAATCGAAATAGGTTTCTCCTCTTATTAATCTTGCCTCAGCAACTCGTTTTTTTAATTGATCATTCTGTTCTAAGGCAGGTGCAGCACTAATAATAGCATTAGCCCTATCTATAATTTGATAACAGGTTACCCATTTATGGTTAGCAAAACCCAATGTCGCATTGTGTTTTGAAGGGTCATAAGGCGTAAAATAGGTTCTCATTTGCCCGATGTCTGTTCCAATAAGTATAAAAGCATTGGCTCTAAAACCATCGCCAGCACGTCCAGTGGCATTGTTCTTTCTTAACTTATTATATAATGCGGTAACGCCAACGTCTATACCATCCACAGATGAATAAATATAATCGGTGGAAATTTCATCTAAGGGTTCTTCTTCTAGAAGGTCACTACAGGATGTGGAAAACAATAATGTTGTTATTGCTAATCCCATTAAAAAATAATTTTTTTTCATTTCTTTTAAGTTATTTAGTTTCATAATTAAAATGTGACTTGTAATCCGAGCACTACAGAAACTTGCTCTGGATAAGCGTTTGGATTTTGATCAGGACTATAGGACTTATAGTCAGTGATGGTTACAGGATTACGTGCAGTAGAGTAAAGTCTTATACTGCCCATGTTTAATTTTTCTGTTAAAGTTTTGGGAAAGGTGTATCCCAATGACAGAAGTGAAATTCTGAAAAATGAGGCATCCTGCAATCCTAAAGTGTTTATAAATGCTGGGGTGTTTCCACCATCTGGTCTGGGCCAATCCCCCGTAGTGTTTTCTGGTGTCCAATAATTTTGCTTTATACCATTAAACAACCCTCTTAAATCTCCCCCTTGATTATAGCTATAATAATAAGGGTTAATCATTTTACGGCCTTGAACTGTGGTAGCCTGAGCAGTAAAGTCGAAGTTTTTGTAAGTAATATCTAAATTAAATGTTCCAATCCAATCTGGATCTTTTTTAGTAATAACACGATCATCTGGATTTAAATCACCATCATTCGGATCGACATCTAATAATCGAATACCTCCTATTTGAGCATCTGGTTGATGTGAGCTATCTATTTCTTCTTGAGATTGAAAAATCCCAGCATATTGGTAGTCATATACCACATCAACAGGATGGCCTATAAACCATTTGTTTCCTATATCGTCATCTTCAATACCATCTCCATCCTCATCTAGGCCATAAAGAGAAATTATTTCATTCTTGTTTGCAGAAAAAATAACTCCAGCATTAATTTTGAAGTCCTTTTTATCTACTACATATCCGTTGATTGCAAACTCAAAACCTTTATTTTCGATTTCTCCGATATTGCTTAATATGCTGGTATATCCTAATGCCGCATTTAAGGTTTTACTCACCAAAAGATCTTCGGTTCTTGTATTGTAATACTCAAAGGTTCCTGTCACTCGATTATTCCATAATCCAAAATCAAGAGCTGAATTGAAAGTTGTGGAAGTTTCCCATTTTAAGTTGGGATTTGGTAAAGAGTTTCCGGGAATATACCCTGTACTAATTTGACCATTAAAAATATAATCATTCTGGTTGGCTGTACTTAAACTTCCGTAGGGGCCAATAGCTTCGTTACCAACACTACCATAACTAAAGCGTAATTTTAAGTTATTTAAAGCATCTAAACGCTCCATGAATTCCTCTTTGTGGATGTTCCACCCAAGTGCAACCGCAGGGAAATACCCCCATTTGTTATTGTCTCCGAAAACAGAAGACCCATCAGAACGAAAAGAGGCTGTCAAATAATATTTATTTTTATAATCATATTGCGCTCGCCCCACAAAAGAAACTAACGTTCGATCTGAGGCACTTATAAGTGGCTCATTGAATTCAGCAGACAGTAATCCATAAATACCTAATATGTCATTTTGAAGATTGGATGCTTTGTTCCTGAAATATTCGTTTCTTCTTTCATTAACACTTTGTACAAATGTTAGCCCGAGATTGTGGTTATTCTTTTCAAAATCATAATTAATGATATTCTCCAATTGCAATTCGACGGACTTTTGGAATGTAACTTTTCCTTGCCCAAGGCCTCCATTTCGAAAGCCAACATAGGATTTACCTGTAGAATACTCCATTCCTTCTTGATTCCATGAACGTCTACTGACATTTAGTCTATAATTTAAACCTTTAAGCGGCTTAACATCAAGGAATACATTAATAATATCACTTTTATCTTTTAGAAGATTCTTTGTAGTATCTAAATCAAGAAGTGGGTTAATACTTTCTTGGAATCCAGAAGGATTTAGTGCCAGTTCACCACTCTCATTATATACTACCCCTAAAGGACTTGCTTTCACTAATCTTTCCAAAGTGTTGCCAGTTCCTGGGTCGTTCTTTTTTGAAACGTTCCAGTTGGTATTAATTCCTAAACTTAACCACGAATAGAGTTTTTGATCTACGTTAAGACGAATGATCATCCTTTCAAAATTAGTTCCGGGTACAACACCGTCTTGTTGTTGATAATTAAATCCAGAGTATACTTTAGTTTTATCAGAACCTGTTGAGAAATTAAAATTGTGATTTTGTATCGGGGCTATTTCAAGAACTTCGTCAAACCAATCGATGAAATTGCCGTTCTTTAAAGACTCCAACTCGATGGCCGTGAAAACATCTTTATCTTGCATGTAGGCACCTCCGTTATTGGCTCTATAAGCCTCTCGTTTAAGCATGGCATATTCTTCTGGGCTGTAAACATCAAAATTTCTGTTTATGTATTGCATTCCATAAAATGAGTTGTAACTAACATTTGACTTTCCTTCAGCTGCACGCTTGGTAGTTATAAGAATTACACCATTTGATGCTCTAGCTCCGTAAATAGCTTGCGCTGCCGCATCTTTTAGGATTTCCATGGAAGCAATATCATTAGCATTAACCTCATTGATATTACCCACAGGAACGCCATCAACAATTACAATAGGATTGTTACCTCCATTGATGGAACTTCTTCCTCGAATAAGTATGTTGGAAGAACTTCCAGGACCAGCATCAGAAGTCGTTATAAAAACACCAGCGGCCTGTCCTTTTAGCATATCGCCAATATCCGTGGAAGGCACTCTGTTTATAGCCTCTGATTTCACTGTGGTAACAGAGCTAATAATATCACTCTTTTTCTGGGTTCCGTATCCAACTACGACAATTTCGTCTAAAGCCGTATTTTCTTCTTCCAGAGTTACGTTATAGAAATTAGAGTTCCCAACCTCTATTTCTTTCGTTTTAAAACCCACATAAGAAAGCACAATTGAATCCCCTGTGGTTGCGGTCAAATTAAATTTTCCATCAAAATCAGTAGTTGTGCCATTACTGGTATCTTTTACGATAACGGTTACCCCTAGTAATGGGTTGCCAGAGTTATCACTTACTACACCTTCAATGCTTTTGTTCTGACCATATCCACTATAGGAAAATAGAATAAAATTAAGGCATATTAATTTGATAATAAATAGTTTGTTGCTCATAAATATCAATTTAGTTGATTATTATTCAGCTATATTAAAAGAATTGTCATAGTATCCTTTTGACTATTGTTACATAAATCAATAATTTTGTTCCATATTAGCACTTATGTTGCAATGATGTAACAAGAGTGCTATGATTACGCCATAAATCTATATTCGCCGTGCCTTATATCTCTTATTTTTGCTTTATGAAATATCGACTATATAATCTTGTCTTCTTGTTCATCTCAAGTTGGATATTTTGTCAAAATAATCCTCATATTTCATTATCGAAAGTAACTCCTGATGGAGGGATAGCCTATTCTCAAGTAACTTCCATAATTGAAAATAGTAAAGGGGTTATGTGGTTTGGTACCAATAACGGTCTGTTTTCCTACAACGCTGTAAGAATTGAGAAGTATAGCTATTTGGAAAAAGATTCCTCAACCATATCTACTAATAGAATCAATTCCCTATTTAATGATCATGCTGGAAATTTATGGGTGGCTACAGAAAAAGGATTATGTTCTTATAACTTTCGAAATGACAATTTTACAAGACATAAGATCAGAGACCAGCTTAATGAAGAAATTGGTCAAGATATCATTTCATTCTTTCAAGATGAGAACAATACCTATTGGCTTTCTGATAAAAAGGGATTTGGAACATATAACCCCGAAATAAAAAGTTTAACCTACCAAAATGTAAACAAAAAAACGACCATCGTTAATTACTTAACTATTGGACCTGACCAAACTGTCTGGGTATTTTATGAAGATGGTGACATATATTTTAAAACCAAAGACTCAGATCAATTTAGATTTTTCAAAAAAAGCTTTAGGGACGGCATTAGCTCCGTACTTATTGACAACAACGTCATGTGGTTGGGGTATGGTACCAAGGGACTTCTTTCATTAAACCTTTCAGATGGTACTACTGCAAAATATTTTGACCCAGACCTAGCCAAAATAGATGCCTTTACTGGATACCAAATAAGAAGTTTAATCAAAAATGATAATAATATTTGGGCAGCAACTGATAAGGGAGTTGCTTTGGTTAATAACAGTGAGCTAAAACTTTTAATAGACCAGCAAAAACATCCTAACCTTCCTCATAACTCTATTTGGTCTTTATATAAAGATTCCAATGCTAACATTTGGATTGGCACTTGGCTTGGAGGTGTGAGTTTTCATAGTGAATACAACAACTCATTCCAACATCACACCCAATCCACTTCAAAAGAATCATTAAGCAGCAATATTATAAGTTGTTTTGCGCAAATACCTAATTCATCAGAAATATTGGTCGGGACTGATGTTGATGATTTGAACCGTTACAACCCAGAAACAAATGATTTTACTAGTTATCCTGTAATTTATAAGGGTGAAACCATTAAGAAAATTAAATCAATAACTTATGATAGGTTCGGCACTTTGTGGGTAGGAACCTATAAAAATGGATTACTGTTTAAAAAAGCAAGACAAAACACATATGAGCGGCTAGAATTACCCTTTGAAGAAGGGCTTCAGGCCTTAAATATATTAGCAACCCAAGAAGGAATATGGGTTAGTAATTTTCCTTTGGGAGTCTATTTTTATAATTTCCAATCTAAGACTTTTACTAATTTCACACATAACCCAATAGACCATAACTCCATATCCAATAATAATGTCAATCATATCATCGAGGATATAAACAATAATATATGGTTTGCTACTGAAAATGGTCTTAATTTACTAAGAAAAGGGACATCTAAATTTATTCGTTATAATAATATTAAGAATAATCCCAATAGTATTTCTCACAATTTTATAAATCATATTCATGAAGATGAAAAGGGTTTATTATGGTTAGGTAGTAATGGCGAGGGCATCAGTAGATTTAACCCTATAACAGGTGATATTGAAAACTTTACTTTGGAAAATGATGGCTATGGTAATGAAATATTTTCAATACTTCAGGATCAAAAACAAAATTTATGGATAGCAACTGACAATGGACTATATAAATTCAATGTTCTATCAAACACTATTGAACATTTTGATAGTAATAGGGGCATAAAGAATAATAATTTTTATCCAACCGCAGCGCTAAAATCTGATAATGGTGAGCTTTATTTTGGAGGCTCTAATGGCTTGATTAGATTTCAACCAGACATGATCATTCCCAACCCAATTCCACCAATTACCACCATCACTCAATTATATGTTAACAACAAAAATGTTGTTCCAAGTAATGAAAATAGTATCCTTAAAGAAGCTATAAGTAATACAACTTCATTAAAATTGAAATACCAACAAAATTCTTTTAGCTTAAAGTTCATAGCCAACAATTATATCCACCCAGAGAAAAACAACTACAAATACAGATTAAAGAATTTTGAGGAAAAATGGATTGCAACTAAAAATAGGGGACAAGCCTCATATACAAATATCCCAATAGGTAACTATATTTTTGAAGTTAAGGCCTCTAATAATAATGGAATTTGGAATGAAACACCAACCAGAATTTCAATCCAGATCACTCCACCTTTGTGGTTAACTTGGTATGCCTATTTGTTTTATGTTTTGATTTTTATAACAGCCTCGTACATTTATATAAAGCAAACCGTTAATAAGCAAAAATTAAAACTGAAACTAAGACTGGCCCAAATTCGTAATGAAACTGAAGAGAAATTACATCAAATGAAGCTTCAGTTTTTTACAGACATTTCTCATGAATTTAGAACTCCATTAACCCTTATAAACGGACCGGTAAACCGATTATTAAAGGGTAATGATAAAAATACTGAACTTTCCCGAAAGCAGCTAGCACTTATAAAAAACAATACAGACCGTTTATTAAGACTCATCAATCAATTCTTAGATTTTAGAAGAATTAATCAAGGAACTTTAAAATTAAGCCCAATAAATACCGATGTTATTTCATTTTGTAAAAATGTATTTGATTGTTTTGAAGAGCTTGCCACCCAGCGAAGGTTCAATTATAATTTTATTACCGAATCTACAAGCCTTAAAATGGACTTTGATACCGATAAAATAGATAAGGTGTTGGTGAATATTTTATCTAATGCTTTTAAAAACACTGGCGACCAAGGCAACATAACTTTAAAAATTAAGAGAAACAAAAAAACAGAATTAAAAGACAACTGGTCTAATTATTCTATTGGTGAAGAATTGCATAGTGAATTTGTAGAAATTAGCATTACAGATTCTGGCTTAGGTATTTCATCAGAAAATTTACCAAAATTATTTGAACGCTTTTTCCAAATAAAATACAATAATCAAGTTAAAGCAAGTGGCACTGGAATAGGGTTGTCCTTAACAACCAACTATATCAATATTCATAACGGTCAATTGCTTGTAAGTAGTCTTAAAGGCGTTGGGACAACATTCTATATTTATTTACCAATCCATCAACCCAATACTTTTAATGAAAATCCTAGTGCAATTCTAGATATAAAATCTTTTGATTACAATTCTGAAACTAATAACTACAACGCCCCTGAGGTAAAAAATGATAAAATCATTGACAATCAAGAGTCTCTTATATTAATTGCAGAAGACAACCCTGATTTATTGGAGTTTCTAGAGGATTCCCTCTCTAATCATTTTAGGATAGCAAAATCCAAGAATGGAAAAGAAGCCCTTAGTTTAGCCATGTCGCTTCATCCCGATTTGATTATATCTGATATAATTATGCCTGAAATGGATGGCATTGAATTATGTAAAAGAATAAAACAGGATATTAGAACAAGCCATATACCAGTTATTTTGCTTACAGCTTTGAGCACGGTACAAAATAAAATTTCAGGTATGCAATCTGGAGCGGATGCGTATGTCCCTAAGCCCTTCAATGAGGAGTTTTTGATTTCTCAGATTGATAATCTTTTGAATTCAAGAAAAACACTTCGTTCCTTATTTGCTTCCAAACAAGAAGAATGGGATGAGGGAGTAAATATTTTAAACATAGATAAGAAACTGATAGAAAAGGCAATACACACTGTTGAGAATAATATTTCAAATTATGATTTTACAGTAGAAGATTTTGCAAAAAGCTTAAATCTTAGTAGAACACATCTTCACAGAAAACTAAAATCACTTACCAATCAATCAGCTACAGAATTCATCAGGAATATACGATTGAAACATGCTATAGTTTTAATGAAATCAGGTGATTATCGCATAAATGAAATTGGTTTTGCCGTAGGTTTTAATTCTCATAATTATTTTACTAAAGCTTTTAAAAGACAATATGGAAAATCGCCAAGAGACTTTGTGAGAGATAATTTCAAGAAATAATTAATTAACAGACTAAATTACTTTATTCACTCAAAAAAAATATCTCAATTATTGAGATAAATTATGATTATTTAAACCCTAACAATACAACAGTCAATATTTAGTTTAGAATAGGATGATTTGTTTTAGGAAAAACACTAAAATATTAGGAAATATGGGTATTTTTTCCTATATTAGATACTCCAATGGTGGGTATATTAAAATTAGGAAAATATGAACAATAAATTACCGAAATCAGTTCTTTATGTACGTTGTTCGACTTTGCATCAGAATACTGATAGGCAAACCAACGACTTTGGGAAATCATTAAAAGATAATTTCCAACACTTTTTAGAGGATAAGGAAAGTGGTACTATTCCAATCTTTGAAAGAAAGAATGGAAAACTCTTAAAGGTTATGATTGATGAAGGAACTATCAATCATATTCACATTCATCAGATAGATAGGTGTGCAAGAAATTTGAAAAGCCTTTTAGAGTTCATCGAATACACATCAGAAAGGGGTGTTAACGTTCACTTTAAGAAAGAAGGGATCAACACATTAGGAGAGGATGGAAAACCCTCTTATATGGTTAAAATGATGATTAGTGTAATGGGGGCGTTTGCTGAGGTTGAGAATGAAATTCGAGCTGAAAGACAAAAGGAAGGAATTAGGATTGCACAAATAAAAGGTAGATATAACAATAGAATTAAGAGAGGTAAGGAAACACCTCAAAGATTTCTGATGAAACACTCAAAAGCCGTTGAATATTTAAAGATGGGTATGAAAGGAAGTGAGGTTATCAGATTATTAGATGGAAACATCAATAAAAACACCATCACAAAGATTAAGAAACACATTCATTTGGATATTGCAGTATGAATAAAAAAAAAACTTAAATGTTAAAATGAAACTTTTATATCTAAATGGGGTCTAATTATTAAATTACTTTTATGAAATCTATTTTAAACTTATGTATCCTACTATTGATATTATCTTGTACTAAAGATGATAATAACAAAATTACACCTGAAAACTCTTCACCAACAGTGAAGTTGAATACTACCTATGAAGTAAATATAACCGAGGATATCATTTATGCTGAAGGACTTAGTCATAATAGTTGGAACAGTCCTAATACCACAGTAGTTCCTTTATTAATGGACTCTTATGTTCCAGAAAATAATTTACAAAATCGACCTTTATTAATGTTAATTCATGGTGGTGCATTTGTTGGTGGTTCTAAACAACAGGATGCCATTGTGGATATGGCAAATTATTATTCATCAAGAGGATTTGTTGTATTTTCAATTGATTACAGACTTAGAGACCAAATGGGAACGATTCCACAAGAATGGGTTGATGCCTCTTCTGGTGGTGCCCCTTCAAATCTCAACCAAATTTATGCAATGTACCCTGCTCACAGAGATGCTAAAGCTGCTTTAAGGTGGATTATAGCTAATGCCGATAATTATCACATTAATACTGATTATATTACTGTTGGTGGTGGTTCTGCAGGAGCAACTACTTCTATAGGACTCGGTGTATCAGAATTAGGTGACTATAAAGATGAAATAAGTTTAAGTGAAGATAGTACCTTATCAACAACTAATCTTTCTCAAACCTATGAGGTACAAACAATTTTAGACTTTTGGGGTAATAATGCATCTATAGAAATACTGGAGTTAGTTTATGGATACCAAAGGTTTAACTCAAATAACCCATCATTGTTTATAGCTCATGGAACAGAAGACACCACCGTACCTTTTAGTAGTGCTGAAGATTTAAAAACTATATGGGAAACAAATGAAATTGATTTTGTTTATTATCCATTAGAGGGTAAAGGTCATGGTCCTTGGGGTACCACTGTGAATGGAAAAAGCTTATCAGATTTATCTTTTGATTTTGTAGTGAACAATCAAAATTTAAATGTTGAATAAAAACTATCGTCAACAAAAACTGTATTTAAATGTTAAGTTTACATAAACAACCTAATTCACAAATAGATTGATTTGTACTACAACTTTAAAATATTGGGTAAGGAATATATGGAGGAGTTACAAAAACAACCATTATTGTCTTCAATTGAGTTGGTTGATCTATTAGCTAAGAAAAATTAAGTTCAATGATTGAACTAATTAATTTTTTGAAATCCTATTCTTACTAAGTATGTTTTTAATTCGGTTTGTGAGGAGGGTTTTTCTACCACTTTCAACATCCAATCTTTTATAATAACTCAGCATCGTTTCAATTGTATGGCCTGTAATTTCTGAAAGTTCTAAGGGTTCAACTCCTTCCTTTCTAATCATATAAGAAATAAAGTATTTTCTAAGATGGTGAGATGAGAAAATACTTCTATTTCTCCATCCTAAGCCATTCCAATTTTCAATACTTTCTCCACCTTTTTTTCTATTCCTTATTACTTGCGATTCCTCTTCAACCATTCGGTTCTTAAAGATGTTGAGATAGTAGTTGGAACGATAAGGTTGATTCGGTTTCTGTTTATAATTTGGTGATTGAAATAGATAGTAGGAATCAGGCCACAAATACTTACAAACATCAATTATATTGGTTTCCCATCTGTAATCTTTCTTGCCACCTTTTGTTTCAAATTCAACTTTAACTCCTAAATCATGCGGAGGTTTGTGATGGAAACTCCAAATCGTTTCATCAATTGGAACAATTCGGTTTCTGTTTTTAGAGTTTAGAATGGTGAATAAATATAGGTTTTCATCATCTCTATCCTTTTCAAAATAACTTCTCATTCCGTATTCACTTGCTTCACTCTTAATCATACTATCCTCATCTCTAAATGCATTAAGAATTTCACCAACTCTAAATCCATATCTGAGTTGTAATAAGGATATGAAATAAACTATATCAGCACCAATCGGATTGTTGGCTGGTTGATTTGTATGAAATCTACCAACTCCATTTTGAATATCTGATTTCTCATAATATCCTCTTCTTAAAACTGATAGATCACCTTTACTCTTGCAAACTGAAATCCATTTATCTCTTACTATTTCAACACACTCATTTACACATTTCTCATAATCCTTTGGACGAAATAACACCATTTCGTTCTTATCCTTCACTGGGATATATTTTCCATAGGTATTCTTAATAAGTTCGATTTGGAAATCAGTAGTGAATGGGTGATATGAAAACATCCCCATCCCTCCCAATGCTGTATCCTTTACTAACCAATCACAGAAAAATCTAATGTTTCTCAAATATGATTTAGCAGTAGTTCTTCTAATACTTTCTCCCTTTTCCGAATTGAGATATGCTTTCTTCTTACCATTCTCAATGGTAAATTCTAAATACGTTCTAACTAAGGTTGTTAAACCTTTGGTTGGAACTATGCTAATTGGGATATCCTCATTCTTACAATATTCATAAAATCCTTTAATGTATATGAGTTTAGATTTGATACTCTTTGCATTTCTTTTCTGTATGATAGTTTCATCTTTTTCTAATTTGAAAGATGTTGTATCAAAAAACCAACCTCCCATTCTTGCTTCTCTACTCACATATTCCAAAATATATGTGTGGAGGAGGTGGGATTGGTTTGATTTTATTTTGAATTGTGTTTGGAGTTTTATTTTGAGTTTATCAAATGCATATTCAAAAGAACTTTGGTTGCTATCAATATCCTTTGGTTCAGTTGAACATAGGTATTTCATTCTTCCTTTGCCACTCTGTGAGAGTTGGTAATACCAAAAAAACTTATCATTTACTTTTTTGATTTTGAATGTTCCATTAGATGATGGATTTGAGAATACATCACTATGGGTTCTTTTCAATGCATCCTCCAAAGATTTACTCCAACCATTGAGTTTTTTTAGTTTATCATGTGCTGTTTCTTTCTTCATTTTGATGAGGGTAATTTCCCAAATCTAAATAAAAAAAGATATAATTCAAAAAAATAATGAGGGTAAAATGAGGGTAAATGTATTTTTGTGTTTTTTCAAATTCTCTGTTTTACCCTGTAAATAGTGAGTTTTTGGGATTTGGTAGGACAACCATAACTTTAATTGTAAAGTATCATTTTTTCTTCTATAGAGATTCCCCAACAGATTTTTTTGAATTTGATAATGTTTTGCTAGAGGATTTTAATAAAGCGGATATAGGAGATTACTTTTTAGAAAAATTCCAAAAAGATCATTTTAGCTTTTCGCTATTTAAAATATTTGAACCATTTCTCCAAGGTGAGTCACATCAGTTTGACACTAGGTCAATTTCAATACTATCAGATGAAGAGGATAAGGTGCTAAGAATGATCAGAAGGAATTATGAAGACCTCAAATCAATAACCATTCGCTTTAACAAATCTAAACCCACTCACTTAGAGATTAAATCCACAAAAAAAGTAGCTGCTCAAAGCAGAATCATGGATCACATAAAGAAAAAGGACTATTCAACTATTGTTATCCAAACGGTTGATGGGAATGTGGTCAACTTTGAAAATACTAGAAAATACAAATTATGATACTGAACACATCAGATCGATTGATAAATAGCAACCCTATTGTAAACGCAAAGGAATTGCACGTGTATCAAAATCATGTTATCAGAAAACGAATGTAAAATCATTTTAAATAAAAACAGAAAAGAAAAACTAACCAACGGAGAAGTACAACAAGTCAAAGCTTTTTTTGAGCTCATAGCCACAGCTCAAATAGAAGCCTTTCAAAACAAGAAGCAATGAAAAGAGCAGTAATCATGTCAAGAGTCAGTAGTGACGAGCAGGCCAAGGGGTTTAGTTTGGGTGTTCAATACGAGCAGCTAACAAATTATTGCAAGAGGAAGGATATTGAAGTTGTTACACACTACAAAGAAGATCATTCGGCAAAAGACTTCAACCGACCAGAGTTTCAAAACTTCTTGCGATTTGCAAAGAAAAATAAGAACACCATAGATTATTTATTAGTAACCACTTGGGACCGCTTCTCTAGAAACGTAACAGACTCATTTGTTATGATTCGTCGATTGAGAGCCATGGGGATCGAAGTACAGGCTATTGAACAACCAATTGATTTTAAAGTCCCTGAGAGTAAAGCGATGTTAGCACTCAATTTGGTTCTACCTGAAATTGATAACGATAGAAGATCAATAAAAATACGTGGGGGAATTAGAGGATCATTAAAAGCAGGACGTTGGTGTAGAATGGCACCTATGGGCTACCTAAATAGGAGAGATGATAATAACAAGCCCATCATTATTCCAGGTCCTAAGGCTAAATTTATTCAGTATGCTTTTAAGGGAATTATCAAGGGTAAGACACAAGCAGTAATTCGTGAGGAGCTGAGTAATAAAGGATTTAAAGTCAGTAGAAACAATCTGTCAATTTTATTAAAGAACCCTGTGTATATGGGCAAGATTGTAGTCCCTAAAGAAGGTGAGGAGCAAGAGCAATGGATTGAGGGGATTCATCAAGGAATTATTTCTGAGAAACTGTTTTACCAAGTGCAACAGGAGTTAGCTGAGCGTCAAAACAAAAGGAATAGGCCCACTTACAATACCTTACGTGAAGAGTTGCCGCTAAGAGGAGTATTACAGTGCTCAAAATGCCAATCCAAAATGACAGGTAGCCCTTCTAAAAGCGCTACGGGTAGAAAGTATTTTTATTACCATTGCAATCATTGTAAGAAAGAGCGATTCTCAGCCAAGAAAGTAAATACAGTTTTTGAATCTATTTTGGACGATTTTCAATTCACCAAACAATCAAAAGTGCTTTACAAGGAAATCTTAAAATCATTGTCTGGGACAAGCCAAAAAAATACGTTGAGAAAAAGAAAAAAATTGGATAAAGAATTGGCTTCTGCAAACCAGCGAATTGAAAATCTAGAAGATTTACTAGTTGACGGGACGATCACTCCAAAAGTATATGGTAAAACATTAAATCGATACACAAAACAACGAGATCAAATTACTGCAAACATACATGCACTAAATACCTCAGACTCCGAATATATGGGTCTGGTTGAAAATGCATTTCACCACTTAGAAAACTTTAAACAAACCTATATTAATAGTCCTCTAGCCCATAAACAAAAGCTAATAAGTTCGATATTCCCAGAAAAAATTGAATTTGACGGAAAAAAATGTCGAACTATTAGAATTAATGATTTTTTGAGATATATCTTGCAGATAGACAAGGAGTTACCTGAAAATAAAAAGGGACAAATCTCAAAAAACATGAGTTTGTCCCGTTTGGTGGAGTCGGAGGGAATCGAACCCTCGTCCAAACAAGCAATAGAAGAGCCTTCTACACGTTTAGTTTTTACTTGATTTTCGAGCTAAGGCTGACTAAAAACGGCCTACCTTAACCTTATTACCTTTATTGAAAAGTTTAGTCGGTATTCCTAAACTTCGATGTTGACTTCTCTGGTGCCTCTAGTTTAACCGCCGTCAACAAGGGCTGTTAAGAGACATCCGGCTTCTCAACCTAGTTGAGACTGGGCAATGACTTACTATAATTCAGTCGCTTATGCAGCTAGAGCGTAGTTATTTTCGCCAATTAAGGTTTGAATCCATGATTTACGAGCTGTGACTCAATGCTCGACGTGCTTACTGTTCGATTGATCTCGCTGTCAAAACCAGTCGACCCCATGATGTAAATGAACGTTTGCATTATTGCGTCCTCAAAAGTAGTAATAATCCAGTCAAATAGAGGCCATCCTTTAACGCAAAATCACTACTGCTTTTTTGATGTAATAATTTATTGTATATTTTAAACATATAATAAACTTCAAACAAGTAATTATCCCATGAAAAAACTTCAGCTTCAGCAACTTAGTAAAACGTATGCCAATGGCGTAAAAGCTTTAGACAATGTTAGTATTGATATCGATAGTGGGATGTTTGGTCTTTTAGGACCTAATGGAGCAGGAAAGTCAACCCTAATGCGCACTATTGCTACATTGCAAGATCCAGATCAGGGAAGTATAACATTTGGTGAATATAACCCATTGACTCATCCTACCGAGTTTAGAAAAGTATTAGGCTATCTTCCACAAGAGTTTGGTGTTTATCCTCGCATTTCTGCAGAACAATTACTCGATCATTTAGCTGCTCTAAAGGGTATAACGAATAAAGGCGAACGCAAAGAATTAGTTCATTACCTGCTTCACAAAGTGAATCTTTTTGACAAGCGCAATAAAAATGTAAAGGGTTTTTCTGGTGGAATGAAGCAACGGGTTGGGATCGCGCAAGCATTAATAGGAAACCCAAAAGTTCTAATTGTTGATGAACCTACTGCTGGCCTTGATCCAGGCGAGCGTAATCGTTTTTATGATCTTATTTCAGATGTAGGAGAAGATGTGGTAGTGATTTTGTCTACTCATATAGTGGATGATGTTCGCGAATTATGCACCCGCATGGCGGTGATGAATCACGGTCGAATTGTTTTTCAAGGCACACCAAATGAAGGGATTTCGGCTTTAAAGGGAAAAGTTTTTGAAAAACAAATCAATAGAAATGAACTAGAAGAGTACAGAACTAACTTTAATGTGATATCTAATCGACTTATCGGCGGAAAACCTGTCATTCATATTTTGGGTGAAAAGCCAGATAATAGTTTTAAAGCAATCGACCCATCACTAGAAGATGTTTTCTTTTCTAAACTTCAAGAACAGCATTAAGACTCCCCCCATTATGTTTAAACAATTTTTTCTTTCAGAATTACGATACAATCTTCGTCAACCCATGGTGTATTTATTTTTCACCATAGTTTTTTTGTTGGTTTTTGCAGCTAACTCAACAGATAATGTTCAGATTGGGGGCGCAATAGGAAACGTCAACCGCAATGCACCTCATGTTATTACGGTCTTCACATCGGTGATGTGTATTTTTGGGCTTTTGTTTGCTGTAGCTTTTTTCAATAATGCCGCTTTAAGAGATCATAAATATAATTTTCAAGACATTCTTTTTGCCACTCCATTAAACAAGTTTGGGTATTTTTTTGGGCGTTTTACAGCGGCGCTTTTGTTGTCTACAATCCCTCTACTCGGTGTCTTTTTTGGTATTGCCTTAGGATCTTTTGTAGCCCCCTTAGCAGGTTGGATAGAACCAGATCGTTTTGGTCCTCTTGAGTTGAGTACTTTCTTGAGTAATTACTTTATTTTCGTTTTGCCTAATATGCTTTTTGCGGGTTCAATTATATATTTACTTGCGCAACGTTTTCGCAGTACAATAGTCTCTTTTGTTGGTGCTTTAATCATTATCATAGCGTATTCAGTTTCTGGAAACTATTTGTCTGATTTAGACAATGAAACTCTAGGGGCTTTAGTGGATACCTTTGGTAATCGCACCTATGGTATAGTGTCTAAGTATTATACCCCACTAGAGAAAAACACACTCAATCCATCTTTTTCTGGTTTGATGTTGTGGAATCGTTTGATTTGGATTGGACTATCCCTAGGCTTATTAGCCTTTTCTTATTTGAGTTTCAGTTTTTCTGATCGAAAAACTAAAGTGAAGAAAGAAGAAGCTAAAGTCGAAACCTCTGAGTCTGGTTCTGCTGTAAAGCCAGAAAACATCGAATTAGAGGCATCTGTTTTAGGGCAATTTTTTAGCTTTTTTAGTTTGAATTTAAAAAGCATATACAAGCATGTAACCTTTAGAATCTTATTTCTTTTTAGTGTTATTTTACTTTTGACAGATTTGATTTCGGGATTTGAATATTACGGTTTACAATCGTACCCTTTGACCTATAGAATGACAGATGCCATTGATGGTACGACGCTATTCATCATGATTATCCTTGTCTTTTTTAGTGGGGAATTAATTTGGCGAGACCGGGATATGAACATCAACGAAGTAATCGATGCAACTCCGCACATTACTTTAATTCCATTGTTTGCTAAGACACTTTCGCTGTTCAGTCTCACCTTATTTCTTCATATTTTCTTTGTCTTTATTACTGTGATGTATCAACTTATCATGGGGTATTTTCAAATTGAATTTTCAACCTATTTTTGGGACTTTATTTATAATTCATTCCCGCTTTATTTAGTAACTAGTTTGACCTTAGTCGCAGTGCAGGTGTTGGTGAATAATAAATATGTAGGTTATATGGTCTCTGTTGTTGTTATTCTAGGCTTAGATATTATTTTGTCAATAGCAGATGTACAAACGAATATGCTTCGTTTTATGGGAACCCCCTATTTAATTTATTCTGACATGAACGGGTTTGGGCCAAGTGAAAAAGGAGTGTTTTGGTTTAGCCTTTACTGGTTAGTTGGTGCCCTTTTCTTACTGATGCTTTCTGGTCGTTTTTGGGCTAGAGGAAAGGTGAGTTCATTTAAAGAACGATTTAATAGCCAATTGACAAAACCCAGTCCGCGATATAATATATTGGTGGTTACAACTGGAGCCTTATGGTTAGGAATTGCAACCTTTGTTTACTACAACACACAAGAATTAAACCCTTATAAAACGGGTGATGATGCAGAACAACTGGCCATCGATTATGAAACGATCTATAAACAATATAAAGATATGCCTCATCCAAAGGTTATTGAAGCAAAATATATGATCGATATTTTCCCTAGTGATCGAAGTGCAGAGGTAGTCTCTAAAATAGCATTAGTCAACCCTTATGATGCTCCAATAGATACACTCTTATTCAATGTGAGTAATCAACGTGAGGAGCTATATGATTTTCCTAATGCAACATTAGTTAAAAAGGATGAAAAACACAATGTGCATTTTTATGTTTTTGATCCCCCCTTTGTTAAGGGAGACACCATAGAGGCTAAGGTAAGTATGCGCTTTTCTCCAAAAGGTTTTGCTAATGGGGGAGCATCTACTAGTGTGGTTAAGAACGGTTCTTTTTTCAATAATTTTCAAGTTCTTCCCGATATTGGATACAATGAAGGAAAAGAATTAAGTGATCGAAATAAACGAAAAAAGTTTAAACTTCCGCCTAAAGATAGAATGCCTCCTTTAGAGGAAAATTGCACTGAAAACTGTTTAAAAAATTACCTTACAAATGGTTATTCTGATTACATCAATGTTGAAACGATAATTTCTACAGAGAAGGGACAAATCGCCGTTGCTCCTGGATCAATGGTTGAACAGTGGGAGGAAAATAATCGCAATTATTACAAGTATATTGTTGATCACCCCTCACAAAATTTTTATTCATTTATTTCTGCTGACTATGAAGTGGCAAAGCGTGACTGGAATGGTATTGCAATCGAAATTTACCACGATGCTAAGCATGGAGTGAATGTAGATAAAATGATGGATGCCGTTGAACGATCCTTAGCGTATTACACTAAAAATTTTGGTCCATATACACATAAACAATGTCGTATTATTGAGTTTCCACGCTTTTCTACCTTTGCTCAAGCTTTTCCCGGGACCATGCCGTATTCAGAGGCTTTTGGTTTTGTAATTAACTTAGAAGACGAAGAAAAAAACAATGTGATTGACGCCGTGATTGCTCACGAGATGGCTCATCAATGGTGGGCACATCAACTAGTTGGGGCAAATATGCAAGGGGGTACACTTATGAGTGAAAGCTTTTCTGAATACTCTTCCTTAATGACCATGAAAAGTATTGCTAAAACCCCCATGGACATGCGTGAGTTTTTAAAATACGATCACGATCGATACCTACGTGGAAGAGCTTCAGAGTTAGAGAAAGAATTACCCTTGTAT
This sequence comes from uncultured Flavobacteriaceae bacterium, assembly GCA_943787295.1. Lineage (GTDB taxonomy): Bacteria > Bacteroidota > Bacteroidia > Flavobacteriales > Flavobacteriaceae > Arcticimaribacter. The sequence goes on from CALSLW010000001.1 coordinate 27,738, forward strand.
AAGGTTGAAAATCAATCCTACATTCATTACGGAAAAGGAAGCGTTATTCTATATGCCTTACAAGATTATATAGGCGAAGACAAAGTAAATGAAGCAATGAGTGAATTCCTTGTGGCACATAAATACCAAACTCCTTACCCTACTTCTTTGGATTTTCTCTCTTATTTGGAACCTAAAGTTCCTGATTCACTCAATTATTTGATAAAGGATTGGTTCAAGGAAATCACCCTTTATGACAACCGTTTACTCTCAGCTAAAGCAGAAAAGCTCGACAATGGTAAGTATGCCATATCGCTTGAGATTGAGGCCCGTAAAATAAAATCTGATTCTATTGGGAATGAGCAAGAGGTCGCATTAAATGAATGGGTTGATATTGGCGTCTTTGCAGATAGTGACGAAAAAATCCTTATGCATCAAAAGAGAATCAAACTAACTGAAGCAAAAACCAATGTGTTGATTGAAGCCGATTCTCTTCCTGCAAAAGCAGCGATCGATCCACGTCATATATTGATCGATCGGGTCTTTGATGATAATATTAAAACAGTAAAAATAGACTAACCTAATTAGTTTTATTAAACTGTAAATGAGCACTAGCTTAGTTGAAGGGCGTTCAAAATGATTGATGGAAAGAAGCACTGAAGGTTTAATTTCGTCTAGAGCGTTTGGAGATTCCCTGCTTTTTTATAAAATTTCTATGCCACTTATTGCTAGTCTGCTAAGGGCGATTATAGCCTTTTGGCTTGCCCTCTAAACCTATCCTTCTTTCTAGGGAAAATCACCCTTGAATAAAAAGAGACAATTCGGTTATAAGTCAATAATATACCGTTATCTTTGCGGCTGTAAAAATCACGCATGAGTACTATTAAAAACATTGCCATTATCGCACACGTTGACCACGGTAAAACCACTTTAGTTGACAAAATAATGCACCATTGTGAATTGTTTCGTACCAACGAAAACAAAGGGGACCTGATCTTGGACAACAATGATTTAGAACGCGAACGCGGGATTACCATTCTATCTAAAAACATTTCGGTGATCTATAAGGACACCAAAATTAATATCATTGACACCCCTGGTCACGCAGATTTTGGGGGAGAAGTAGAACGTGTATTAAACATGGCAGACGGCGTTTTACTCCTTGTGGATGCCTTTGAAGGCCCCATGCCACAGACCCGTTTTGTACTACAAAAGGCGATTGACTTAAAGTTAAAGCCGATTGTAGTAGTCAACAAAGTAGACAAAGAAAACTGTACCCCAGAAGAGGTACACGAATCTGTTTTTGACTTAATGTTTGAATTAGGAGCAGAAGAGTGGCAATTAGATTTCCCTACCGTTTATGGCTCTGCCAAAAACAACTGGATGAGCCACGATTGGAAAGAGCAAACCGATTCAGTGGAGCCTTTATTAGACATGGTACTAGAGCATGTCCCTAGTCCAAAGATTGAAGAAGGAACTCCACAGATGTTGATTACTTCTTTAGACTTTTCCTCTTACACAGGTCGTATCGCCATTGGGCGTTTACAGCGCGGACAATTAAAGCCTGGGATGCAAGTTGCTTTAGTGAATCGCGATGGAGACATTTCAAAACAACGCATCAAAGAGCTCAACCTATTTGACGGATTGGGACGTAAAAAAGTAGAAGAGGTCAATGCTGGAGATATCTGTGCTGTAATTGGCTTAGAACAATTTGAAATTGGGGATACCCTTGCTGATGCAGAAAACCCAGAGGCATTGCCTACTATTGCAATCGACGAGCCTACCATGAGTATGTTGTTTACCATTAACGATTCTCCTTTCTTTGGGAAGGATGGAAAGTTTGTAACTTCTCGACACATCAAAGATCGTTTAGAAAAAGAATTAGAACGCAACCTAGCCATGCGCTTACAAGAAACCGGCTCTGCAGATAAGTTTATTGTCTTTGGTCGTGGGGTATTACACCTTTCGGTTTTAATTGAAACCATGCGACGCGAAGGCTATGAATTACAAATCGGGCAACCACAGGTAATCATCAAAGAAATCGACGGCGTTAAACACGAACCTATCGAGGAATTAACCATTGACTTACCAGAAAATGTTTCTGGAAAAGCCATCGAAATGGTGACTTTAAGAAAAGGAGAGATGTTAAGTATGTCACCAAAAGGGGAACGCATGGTATGTGAATTTATCGTGCCTTCTAGAGGGATCATTGGGTTGAGAAACCAATTGCTTACCGCCACGGCTGGAGAAGCAATTATGAACCACCGCTTTAAAGAATTCGCTCCTTACAAAGGAGAAATTCCTGGACGTATCAACGGCTCTCTAATTTCAATGGAAAAAGGAAATGCGATTCCTTACTCTCTAGACAAATTACAAGAACGCGGAAAATTCTTTGTTGCACCAAACGAGGAAGTTTACACCGGACAAGTAATCGGAGAAAACTCTCGTGGAGATGATATGGTGGTCAATGTGACCAAAACCAAAAAGTTATCGAATGTTCGTGCCTCTGGTTCAGACGACAAGGTGAAGCTTGCTCCACCGATCAAGTTTTCATTAGAAGAAGCCCTAGAATACATTCAAGGCGATGAATATGTCGAGGTTACACCTAATCACTTACGCCTGCGTAAAGTGTTCTTAGATGAAAACGAACGTAAACGTCAAGCGTCTAAAGTGGGGTAGCATATCGCTATCGAGCAACAGATTCTAATTGCTCTTTATAATCCACTATTCTCGAATGGGCGGTTCCGTCGATCAACAGGATCACAATCATCATCGCAATGGTGGTGATACAACTGGCACGCCATACGGGCTTATCCATAAAGATTATTAGTACAGAAGCGATGATCATAATCGCAGGAATCGCTTTAAAGACAATGGTATTGTATTCCTTTAAAGTACTTTCAATACGGTCAAATTCTGAAGCGATAAAGGCCGCCTAATACGGCTTCTTTTGCACGACCTCATAGACAGCACCTTCATCACAGCGCAAGATTTTCCCCGGGAATTTGACGATCATATTGTAATCGTGAGTGGCCATTAAAACGGTCATACCTTGCTGGTGGAGTTTTTGAAACACCTCCATGATTTCTAGGCTGGTTTGTGGGTCTAGGTTTCCAGTGGGTTCGTCTGCGATAATAATTTCTGGAGTATTGAGTAGGGCGCGGGCAATGGCAACGCGCTGTTGTTCTCCGCCAGAGAGTTCAAAGGGGTGTTTTTGTTCAATGCTTTCCATGCCTACTTCGCTTAGCACTTCCTGGATGCGCTCCTTGATTTTGGCCTTGTCTTTCCAGCCGGTAGCCTTGAGAACAAAATTCAAATTATCAAAAACGGTACGGTCGGGGAGTAGCTTAAAATCCTGGAAGACAACCCCCAACTTTCGTCTTAAAAACGGAATGTCTTTTTGGCGAATGCCATTTAAATCATAGCCTACAATCCCGCCTTGCCCTTCTTGCAGGGGTAAATCGGCATAAAGGGTTTTGATCAAACTACTTTTTCCAGTGCCAGTTTTTCCAATCAAAAAAACAAAGTCTCCTGCCTGCACCTCGATGTCCACTTGGCTTAAAATACATTGTTTGTTTTGAAAAATATTGGCTTCTTGTAATTGAACAATCGGTGCTCCCACGGTATAGAAATATATGATTTGACACTAAAGGTACTATTTCTCGCTTCACGGTAAAAAGTCCTCTTGTATTTTGTTGATAATTTTTATACGTTATCCCAATATCCTGCGTTTATAATAAGAGTAGAATTCTTAAATTTAGGAAGATAAAATTGATGAGAACCCCCTCGCTTTTAACGGTCTTGTTTTGTTTGGCTTTATCCTTGTTTAAGGGGACAGCCCAGCAGGGATGGGAGTCGAGTGCATTGACTTCTGCAGAGTATTATTTTGCGGCTAAAGCCTTTGGACCTGCGGCCCAGTATTATCAAATTCAACCCTATTACCCCAGCCTTGCAAGCAGTCATGATGCCGCTGATTTTTACACCCTGGCGTCTGCCTTGCGTTTAAACACCGCTGGCGCAGAGAAGATGCTAACGGCTTATATGGTTGATCATCCCACCAGTTATTTGACCGAGACCGCCTTCTTTGATGCCGCTAATTTCTACTTTAACCGCGGTCGTTATTCTTATGCCTTAAAATGGTACAGTAAAATAAGCGAAAGAGAAGTGGCCAAAGTGCAGCGTCCAGAGTATAACTTTAACAAAGGCTATACTTACTTTGCGTCTAAGCGATACAAGAAGGCAAAGCCATTGTTTGATAAGGTCAAAGAGCTTCCCGCTTATCAGTCAGATGCGAATTACTATTTGGGTTATATCGCTTATCAATTAGAAGATTTTGAGGAGGCCAACCGCAACTTTGACAAGCTCAACAACAGTAGTGACGACAATACAATAGGCTATTTTCAAGCCGATATGAACTTTAAATTAGGGCGTTTTGATCAAGCAATTCTTTTGGCGAAGCCTAGTTTAAAAGGCGCAGACGAAAAAGAAACTTCTGAGTTGTCAAAGATCATAGGCGAAAGCTATTTTAACTTAAAAGATTACCGTTCTGCCTTGCCCTTTTTAATTGCCTATAAAGGCAAAAGAGGGAAGTGGAACAATACCGACTATTATCAATTGGGCTACACGCACTATCGCGTTAATGAGTACGAGAATGCCATTGCACAATTCAATAAGATCATCAATGGAAAAAATGCGGTCGCTCAAAACGCTTATTATCACCTCGCCGATAGTTATTTACAAACAGACCAAAAAACAGCGGCACTAAATGCCTTTAAACGTGCCGCAGAAATGAAATTTGACGCCATAATAGCAGAAGATGCACTCTTGAATTATGCCCGCTTGAGCTATGAAATCGGGAATTCTTATGAAAGCCCTTCTGCTGTATTGCAACGCTTTGTAGCCACTTACCCTAAAAACACAGCCGTCAACGAGATCGAAGAACTCTTGTTAGACTCTTATGTCAACTCTCAAAACTTTGATGCAGCCCTTGCTTTACTCGATAAATTTTCTTCCAGCGATTATGACGAGGCGAGACAAATTGTCTCCTATTTAAAAGCAACTTCTTTGTACAAAAGCGGACAATTCGCTGCTGCCATTGAATATTATACTGCTGCGATAAAAGCCTTTAAAAACCCGCTAATCATTGCGAATGCTACCTACTGGCAAGCCCAGGCATACTTTGAGCTAAAAGAATACACCCTTGCGCTTGAGCTTTTTCAGGAGGCAAAACCTTTGCCAAAGTTTTCAAGCTTAGATGCAGCAAAAACCATAGACTATCACAGCGGTTATTGTTATTTTCAATTAAAGAATTATCCCGCGGCCATTACTGCCTTTGAAAGCTTCCTGCAACAGGCACAAACGGTAAAATACGAACGCGATGCCCGCCTTAGATTAGGGGATAGCCACTTTGTTTTAAAAGCCTATTGGCCCGCCATGGATCAATACGAAAAAGTGAGAACCCTCGCCCCACAAAGAGCGGGTTATGCCATGTATCAACAAGCCTTGAGCTATGGTTTTGTCAATCGGTTAGAACAAAAAATTGAGTTGCTAAAAGCCCTAATCGCGCAATTCCCCAGTTCTTCTCTTGTCGATGATTGTCAATATGAACTGGCCTTGTCCTACACCAAAAAAGGTGATAATGAAGCAGCCATCACAGCCTATGATGTGATTATTAGGCAAGCCAAAGAAAGCCCCTACCGCTCAAAAGCCCTCTTAAATAAAGGTTTGATTCAATACAATAACGGAGCGTCAGCGCTGGCAGAAAGTACGTTAAAAGATTTAGTCCAGTCTTACCCTAATGAAGCACTGGCGCAACAGGCTTTACAGACTGTTAAAGAGATCGCCATTGAAGAAAATACGGTAGCAGATTTTTCTGCTTGGTTAAAAGAGATAGAGATGGCTTCTATTCCAGATTTGCAATTGGAAAAAGCTGCCTTTGACGCCATCGAAAGATTGCTCAACGACGGAAAAAAGAAAGCCTTAAAACGCGCCTTAGAAAGCTATTTAGAAAAATACAGCAGTGGAGGGAATAGCCTTCGTGCATCCTTCTTATTAGCAGAAATCGCTTTTGAAGAAGAAAAATGGGGCGAAGCAAGTTTGTATTATGACAAGGTCATACAAGCTCCCCTTAACGAATATTCTGAACAGGCCTTAGTGCGCATCACCCAGGCTTTAGTTCAGCTAGAGGAAAAGGAAAAGGCGTTGTCTTTTTGGCAAAAATTAGAGTCCATTGCGCAGTATGACGAAAACAAGCGCTACGCACAATTCAATCTAATGCAATACTATTTTGAAGAACAATCCCTTGAAGATGCGATCGCTTATGCCGAAAAAATCTTAGCCCTTACAGAACTAGAAGAGAGAGTGAAATGGGATGCCTATTACATTTTAGCAAAAGCTGCCCAAGAAAGAAAAGATGTGCCAAAAGCGACAAAAGCTTTTAAGGCGCTAGAGAAAGCTCCGCAAGGAGAACGCGCAGTCGAAGCCTTGTACTTTGACGCTTTGCAAAAACACAATGATCTAAAATTTGCGGCTTCAAATAAAGTCATCGAAAACATCGCGCAAAATTATGGCGGCTACCCCAGTTGGGGAGCAAAGAGCTTGTTATTGATGTCAAAGAACTTTTATCAACTAGATGATGCTTTTCAAGCGACCTATATCTTAGAATCCATTTTAGAGAACTTTAGCCAGTTTCCAGTAGTGATTCAAGAAGCAAAAAAAGATTTAGAAAACATAAAAACAGTCGAAGCGAAAAACAATGCTTCGATTGATCTAGAAACCTCTTCAAATGAATAGATTAAAGTACTTGTTGGCTTGCCTTCTCTTTTCAGCTGTTGCTCTAGGGCAAGATGAAAAAGAAGATCTAGGGATCCAAGAGGTTACAGTGATCAAGTCTTACACCCCCAGTTTGCAAGATGTTTTTAAAATAAGAGAAAGCCCTGCAACCATTGACTCAATTGTCGCTCCTAAAAAGGGGGTTGAGTACAGTATTTTTTCGGTTCCTGTGGCCTCAACTTTTATCCCTTCTAAAGGCAGTGCAAGAAAATTAAAATCCAAAAAACAAAAACCACAATTCAATTCTGGCGGGAGCCTCGGTTTTGGGAATTTTAATCAATTGTTGTTTGAGTACAACACTAACTTCAATATCGATCGCCGTCAAAAAATTGATTGGATGGCTTATTTCAACGGTTTTTTAAAACCCTTAGAAGAGGTGCAACTCGATAGCAAACAAAGTAATTTGTTGTTAAATGTATCGCATCAATATGCAACCACTAAGCGCAATTCATTTTCCCAAATCAATTTTCGCCAACACCGACAATCTTTCTATGGGTTACGCAACCCTTTAGAAGATGATTTTATCTTGGCGCAAATTCAGCCACAACAAAACCTTAATTACCTCTCTGTAAGTTCTGCATGGCAGTGGTATAATCCAGTGGTAAAACGCCTTTCTTTAGATTCTTATTTGACAACAGATGCTTTTGGAACATCAGAAATTGAAGTAGATTTTTCTTCAAAATTTCAAGTCTTGTGGGGTGGTGTAGCCATTTCTATGTTGCCAGAAGTAAGCTTCCTTTCAGCTTCCTTTAAAGAAGATTTTTATACCCGCGAGGCGGTAGAATATAGCGCTGGAAACGCTAGGCTATCTATTTTCGCAAGTAAAATAAATGGCAACTTCAAGTTTAAAGTAGGAGCAAAAGCCGTTATGGGAATAGGGGATGAGTTCGAAGAAAACAACTTCTTTCTTTATCCAGAATTTGCCTTGTCTTATCGACCACAAAAAGGAAACTTTGCACCCTTCTTAAATTTAACCGGAACCTTACAGCAAAATAGTTTTAGGTCTTTTACTCACGCAAATCCTTATGTTGCCCCAGCAATTCAATTGCAAGCCTCGAATATTCCTTATCAAGCTCAGTTGGGAACACGCTCAAAATTTGCTGCAGGCTGGGAGTTTCAATGGAACTTGTTTTATGAGCAGAATAAAAAGCAACCCCTCTACCAAAACTTAGGTATCGATATGGATCGATTGAATATAGTGTCCTATCGTTATGCGAATGCCTTTGAGGTTGTTTATGCGAATTTGCACAAAGTAGGCGTTGAAGCACAATTAGGCGCAGCCTTTAAAAATGGAGGTAGATTACAGTTTAAGGCGCGTTATGCCGACTTTTCTTTTGACAATGTAAACGAAGACACGCCCATTTTTCAGCAAACAGCATTTAACCTTCCGCAGCTATCTGTTCATTTTAATGGAACTTTTAAGCTAGGGCAAAAGTTTTATCTACAATGGTATTTAAAGCATATCGGTCAAAGGAAAAACGCATTTAAAGATAATTTCTTAGGACAAGATTTAAGCAATGCCCCTGTGTTGCTTGAAGATCTCAATGCTTTTACGCAATTAGACCTCAATCTGCAGTATCAATTAAACGAGCGATGGGAAGTCTTTATTAAGGGAAAAAACATGCTAAATGAAAGCCTTTATCAATGGTCGAATTATCCAGTTTATGGGACACAAATCTTGTTTGGTGGGAGATATAATTTTGATCTTGCTTTTTAATCTGTTCCTTTCTGTTATTTTTGTCTAGAAATTGTACCACATGAAAAAAATATTTCCTCTTTTATTACTCACCATCTTTTTGGTTTCTTGTAATAATTACAACGCCGATTTTATCATCCACAATGCAAAAATCTACACCGTAAATGAAAACTTCGATGTAGCTTCTGCAGTAGTGGTAAAAGAGGGTAAGATCATCGCTGTAGGGCAAGAGGATTTAGTAGGTCAATTTAATGCACCTGCGGTGCTTGACCTAAAAGGCTTGCCAGTTTATCCAGGCTTTATTGATGCGCATTGCCACTTTTATCAATTGGGCATGACCCAAGAGCAGGTGGATTTAAGAGGGTCAAAAAGTCTCGAAGAATTAGTGACTAGAATAAAAGAACACCAAGCAGAAGTAAATGACGATGTTATCCTGGGTCGTGGCTGGGATCAAAACCTTTGGGAAGAAAAAGTATTCCCAACCAAAGAGGTGTTAGATAAAGCTTTTCCTGGGAAGTTAGTCATCTTAGAAAGGGTAGATGGGCACGCAGCATATGTAAGCAGTGCCGTACTTGAAAAAGCAAATATTAGCGCTGAAACCAAAGTAGAGGGAGGAGAAGTGATCTTAGTCGATGGAGTTCCTTCAGGAGTTTTAATCGATAAAGCTTCTGATCTTGCCTATACCATTTTACCAGAGCCTTCAACAGATAAGAAAATTCGCGGCCTAAAAAAGGCAGAAGAACTTTCCTTTAAATATGGACTTACAACAGTAGACGATGCAGGTTTAAATAGAGATGTTTTAGAATTAATTGACAGCCTTCACAAAACTGAGGATCTCAAGATTAGGGTGTATGGGATGATTTCTAACAACGAAGAAAATCTAGCCTATTACTTAGATAAAGGAATCACCCAGACAGACAAATTAACCATACGTTCTGTTAAGGTTTATGCAGATGGCGCCTTAGGGAGTAGAGGGGCAGCCTTAAAAAAACCTTATTCTGATGCTAAAAACAGCACGGGTTTATTCTTAACGACTCCAGAAGAGATTGAGCGCCTCGCTTATCTATTAGCAGAGAAAGGCTTTCAAATGAATACCCACGCTATTGGGGATGCTGCGAACCAAGTTGTTTTAGATGCTTATGAAAAAGCATTAGCAATAAGCCCAGATCCGCGCTGGAGAGTAGAACATGCTCAGGTAGTAGAAAAGCAAGACCTTGAAAAATTTGGACCTAAGGTGATTCCTTCTGTCCAACCCACTCATGCTACCAGTGATATGGAATGGGCAGACGAGCGACTAGGGGAAGAAAGAGTGCAAACAGCCTATACCTTTAAGGAGCTGTTAGATTGGTCTGGAAAAATAGCTTTAGGAACAGATTTCCCAGTGGAAAAAGTGAACCCTCTCTATACCTTTTACTCGGCAGTAGCCAGAAGAGATTCTGAAGGAAAACCATTGGGGGGCTATCAAATGGAAAATGCCTTAACCCGTTCTGAAGCTTTAAAGGGAATGACGCTATGGGCTGCACACGCTAATTTTGAAGAGCAACAAAAAGGAAGTATTGAAGTGGGGAAAGTAGCCGATCTTATTCTTTTGACAGAGGATATTATGACCATTAATGAATCGGCCATTCTTTCTGCAGAAGTACTCGCGACTATTGTTGATGGTGATATAGTATATCAACGTAAAAAGTAAGGCGCTTTAAATCCTTAAGTGAAAACAGTGAAATTATTGTATTTGCTTTAATTTATCATATTTATTTTATATTTTGATTTAAAAAATAAACCATTTTTACTTTATTTGGTTGATAATTAAAATACACACCATAGATTTGTTGTAAAATAATAAACTATGTGTGGTATTGTATGTGCCTTTGACTTAAAGCAAACAACAGAAGATTTGCGTCCGCAAATCCTTGAAATGTCAAAAAGAATTCGACACCGCGGTCCAGACTGGAGCGGGATTTTTTCGAATGATAAAGCCCTAATGGGGCACGAGCGTCTCGCTATTGTTGATCCTACTTCTGGAAACCAGCCTTTATACAGTGAAGATGGTCGCTACGTGTTAGCAGCGAACGGAGAGATCTATAACCACAAAGAATTACGTCAACAGTTTGAAGGGAAATACGATTTTAAAACCGCTTCTGACTGTGAAGTGATCTTAGCCTTATACCAAGAAAAAGGACCGGCATTTGTCGATGAAATGAACGGTATCTTTGGCTTTGCCATCTATGATACCCAAGAAGATACTTACTTTGTCGCCCGAGATCATATGGGGATTATCCCATTGTATATGGGATGGGACCAACACGGAACCTTCTATGTAGCTTCAGAATTAAAAGCCCTAGAAGGGGTATGCACAAAAATCGAATTGTTTCCTCCTGGACACTATTTGTTAAGTTCAGATCAAGCTCCTGTGCAATGGTACACTCGTGATTGGATGGAATTTGATCAGGTAAAAGACAATACCACAAGTATTGATGATATCCACGATGCACTAGCAGCAGCTGTTCGACGCCAGTTGATGAGTGATGTGCCTTATGGAGTCTTGCTTTCTGGTGGCTTAGATTCTTCGGTCACTTCTGCGTTAGCAAAATTATATGCATCAAAGCGCGTTGAAAGTGACGACAAGCAAGCGGCCTGGTGGCCACAGTTGCATTCCTTTTCAGTGGGTTTAGAGGGTTCACCAGACTTAGCGGCTGCACAAAAAGTTGCTGAGCACATTGAAACCGTGCATCACGAAATAAAATTTTCTATTCAAGAGGGACTCGACGCGATTCGCGATGTGGTTTACAACTTAGAGACCTATGATATTACCACAATTCGCGCTTCAACGCCCATGTATCTTATGGCCAGAGCGATTAAATCTTTAGGGATTAAAATGGTTCTTTCTGGGGAAGGTGCAGACGAGTTATTTGGGGGATATCTTTATTTCCACAAAGCCCCTACGGCGAAAGACTTTCATGAAGAGACCGTGCGTAAGCTGGATAAATTACACCAATACGACTGTTTACGAGCAAACAAGTCTCTTGCTGCTTGGGGGATCGAAGGGCGTGTTCCATTCTTAGACAAAGAATTTATGGATGTTGCCATGCGTATTAACCCAAAGGATAAGATGATCAATAAAGAACGCATGGAGAAATGGGTAGTGCGTAAAGCCTTTGAACAGTATTTACCAGAAAGTGTCGCCTGGCGCCAAAAGGAACAGTTTTCTGACGGAGTTGGCTACAATTGGATCGACACCTTGAAAGAGGTGGTAGAAGCGGCTGTAAGTGACGAGCAAATGGCTAATGCCCAATACCGCTTTCCTAAGCAAACCCCACAGAATAAAGAAGAGTTCTATTACCGCAGTATTTTTGAAGAGCACTTCCCCTCAGAAACTGCTGCGCTTTGTGTGCCTTCTGTACCTTCTGTGGCCTGTAGTACACCCATTGCATTAGAGTGGGATGAAGCCTTCAAAAACATGAATGATCCCTCTGGAAGAGCGGTCGCAAAAGTACATGATGACGCCTATTAAAAATGGCTAGATTAACAAAAAAAGAGCTGGCCAAAAACCAGCTCTTTTTTTTTGCTGCTTATCCACATAAAATGTTGATAACTTTGACCTATTCAGCCCAGTATTCACGCGCTTTAGGGGTGGGTTTTTCGTATATTTGGAAGTCGCCTTTAAAGGGCGTAATAAAAACCGAAAATTATGAGTGAAACACCACAAAATCCCCAGTATTCTGCAGATAGTATTCAGGCGCTGGAAGGAATGGAGCACGTGCGTATGCGCCCCTCCATGTATATTGGTGATGTAGGCGTTCGTGGACTACACCATTTAGTTTATGAAGTAGTTGATAATTCTATCGATGAAGCCTTAGCCGGGCACTGTGATACCATTACAGTGACAATCAATGAAGATAATTCGATTACAACCCAGGATAATGGGCGTGGAATTCCTGTAGGAATTCATAAAAAAGAAGGCGTCTCTGCCCTTGAAGTCGTGATGACCAAGATCGGTGCAGGAGGGAAGTTTGATAAAGATTCCTATAAAGTTTCTGGAGGATTGCACGGGGTAGGTGTATCTTGTGTCAACGCCTTGTCAGAAAGCTTAAAAGCTAGCGTTTTTCGCGATGGACAAATCTGGGAGCAAGAATACGAAAGAGGCAAGCCAAAGTATGCCGTGCGTGAAGCAGGAACCACAGACCAACGCGGAACCACTGTCACCTTTAAACCAGACGCGCAGATATTCAATCAAACCCTAGAGTATAACTACGATACGCTAGCCAACCGCATGCGCGAGCTGTCTTATTTGAATAAGGGGATTACCATTAAAATGATAGATCGTCGAGAGAAAGACGATAAAGGAGAATTTCTAGGGGAAACTTTTCATTCTGAAGAGGGGCTAAAAGAATTTATCTCCTTTCTAGACGCTACCCGTGAGTCGATTATCAAAGATGTTATTTCTATTGAGGGAGAAAAAAATGGCATTCCCGTTGAGGTAGCCATGGTGTACAACACCTCTTTCTCAGAGAATTTACATTCTTATGTCAATAATATCAACACCCACGAAGGGGGAACTCACCTTTCTGGATTTCGCCGTGGATTAACGTCAACTTTAAAGAAATATGCCGACGGATCTGGCTTGTTAGATAAACTCAAATTTGAAATTGCTGGAGATGATTTCCGTGAAGGACTCACCGCCATTGTTTCGGTAAAAGTTGCCGAGCCACAATTTGAGGGGCAAACCAAAACTAAATTAGGAAACAGAGAAGTAACTTCTGCGGTGTCTCAGGCAGTCTCAGAGATGTTAGAGAACTATCTCGAAGAAAACCCTAACGATGCTAAAACCATCGTTCAAAAAGTGATTTTAGCTGCACAAGCCCGTCACGCCGCCCGCAAGGCCCGTGAAATGGTGCAGCGCAAAACCGTGATGAGCGGCGGTGGCTTACCCGGAAAGTTATCTGACTGTTCAGAGCAAGATCCAGCCCAGTGTGAGGTCTTTCTTGTCGAGGGAGATTCGGCTGGGGGAACAGCCAAACAAGGTCGTGACCGTAATTTCCAGGCCATTCTTCCATTGAGAGGGAAAATCCTCAATGTGGAAAAAGCCATGCAGCACAAAGTATTTGAAAACGAAGAAATTCGCAATATCTATACTGCGCTTGGGGTAACCATAGGAACCGAAGAAGACAGCAAAGCATTGAACCTTGAAAAGTTGCGCTACCATAAGGTGGTAATTATGTGTGATGCAGATGTCGATGGAAGTCACATTTCCACCTTGATTCTGACCTTCTTCTTTCGCTATATGCGAGAATTGGTTGAATCGGGTTATATCTATATCGCAACACCTCCGTTGTATCTAGTCAAGAAAGGCGCTAAAAAAGAATACGCCTGGAACGACGATCAACGTGACCAGTTAATGCAGCAATACGGTCAAGGGGCTAGTATTCAGCGATACAAAGGTTTAGGGGAAATGAACGCAGAACAATTGTGGGATACCACCATGAACCCAGAATTTAGAACCTTGCGTCAAGTAACCATCGATAGTGGTAGCGAAGCAGATCGCATCTTCTCTATGCTAATGGGAGACGAGGTACCGCCGCGTAGAGAATTTATCGAACGCAATGCAGTTTATGCCAACATTGATGCTTAAATTTGCACTGCTAATCAAATAATTAAACAAAATAAAATGAAAGTAACCGTTGTCGGGGCAGGTAATGTAGGGGCCTCTTGTGCAGAATATATTGCGATTAAACGCATCGCTAGTGAAGTGGTATTATTAGATATTAAAGAAGGCTTCGCCGAAGGGAAAGCATTAGACTTAACACAAACAGCCACTACCTTAGGGTTTAATACCCGTATCACAGGAGTAACAAATGATTACAACGCTACCGCTGGGAGTGATGTAGTTGTGATTACCTCTGGAATTCCACGTAAACCTGGAATGACCCGTGAAGAATTAATCGGAATTAATGCTGGGATTGTACAATCTGTCGCAGAAAATGTATTAGCGAACTCTCCAGAAGCCATTATAGTTGTCGTGTCAAATCCTATGGATACCATGACCTATTTAGCCTTAAAAGCGACTGGATTACCTAAAAACCGTATCATCGGAATGGGAGGTGCATTAGACAGCTCTCGTTTTAAAACCTATTTATCAAAAGCATTAGACAAGCCTGCGAATGATATTCAGGGGATGGTCATCGGTGGTCACGGAGACACGACCATGATTCCTTTAACCCGTTTGGCAAGTTATAATGGAACTCCTGTGAGTCAACACCTTTCTCAAGAGCAAATGGACGAAGTTGCAGCCGCTACTATGGTAGGAGGAGCTACTTTGACTAAGCTTTTAGGAACCTCTGCTTGGTATGCACCAGGAGCCTCGGTAGCTTATTTGGTAGATAGTATTATCAATGATCAAAAGCGCATGATTCCTTGTTCTGTTTACTTAGAAGGAGAATATGGACACAGTGATCTTTGTATTGGTGTTCCTTGTATCATCGGAAAAGATGGGGTTGAAGCCATTGTTGACGTGAAATTAAACGAAGCAGAACAAGCTAAGTTTGATCAAAGTGCACAAGCAGTTCGCACTATGAACGACGCTCTAGGGAGTATTTTAAACTAAATTCTTAATGCTCACTTCTCTACAGAGGTGAAATCGCAAACTAAAGTTGCTTAATGCTTAGGTAAACTTTATATTTGCGAGCCTTTAACACGCTTAAAAATATTAGCATGCAAAATAATGGACTTATAAAACTTTTCGCTTTCCTTTTTGGAATCGTAAGTATATACCAACTTTCTTTCACCTTTATCGCAAGTAATCAAGAAGCAAAAGCAGCCGCTTATGCCGAAAATACTATCGCAGCAGATCAAGAAGATTTTATTTCTCTGCGCGAAGTAGTAGAAGCAGAATACCTTGATTCTATTGGGGGTCAATCCCTTTATGGTTTTACTTCTTATAATGATGCCAAAGGAAAAGAACTCAACAAGGGATTAGATTTAAAAGGAGGAATCAACGTGATCCTTCAAATCTCTGTTCGCGACATCTTAAAAGGATTAGCAGATTACACTAAAAACCCTGTCTTCAACAAAGCTTTAGACGAGGCAGATGAATTACAAAAGGATACAGATGATCCTTATGTAGAGTCTTTCTTTGCTGCGTTCGAAAGTATCAAAGGGACTTCTAATCTAGCAGATCCAGATATTTTTGCGAATCGCAACTTGAGTGATCAAATCAATTTTGAAATGGGAGATGAACTAGTTCGTCCTATCATTCGTCGTAAAATTGATGAGTCTATCATCTCTGCTTTTGAAGTATTGCGCAAGCGTATTGATAAGTTTGGGGTAACACAACCCAATATCCAACGTTTAGGAACTTCTGGAAGAATCTTAGTTGAACTTCCTGGTGCTAAAGATGTTGAGCGTGTAAAGAATCTTTTGCAAAGTACAGCTCAGTTAGAGTTTTGGGAAACCTTCAAAAACGATCAATTCTTTGCTTTCTTATCACAAGCGAACGAAGTGGTTAAAACATTAGAAGCGGCGAAACCTGCAAAAGAGCAAGCGGCTGACGAGAGTTCTGCCATTGATGATTTATTAGCAGATGTTGAAGCACAAGATTCTATCACCCCAGCGGCTGGTAACCCAATCTTAGATTTAGTGCGCGGTTATGGCTATCAAGGAGGTCCAGTTTTAGCTCAGTTTGCTAAAAAAGACATGGACGAAGTAATGGGTTATCTCGATTTGCCAGAAGTGAGAAAACTATTGCCTAAGAATTTCCGTTATGTCAACTTTGCTTGGGGTAAACCTAATCCAAATGCTGATATTGTTGATCTATATTTGATTAAATCAAATCGTGATGCTACTGCACCCCTTAGCGGTGGTGTAATTGTAGATGCGGTACAAACTTATAGCCAGTTAGGACAGCCTGCTGTTTCCATGCAAATGGATTCTAAGGGGGCACGTGTTTGGGAAAACATGACTGGAAAAGCCTTTAAAGATGGAAGCAGTATCGCCATTGTATTAGACGATGTAGTGTATTCTGCACCAGGGGTTAACAATGGAGCAATTGCGGGAGGTCGTTCAGAAATTACAGGAACCTTTACCTTAAATGAAGCAATTGACCTTGCAAACGTTTTACGTGCGGGTAAATTACCAGCCTCTGCAGAAATTATTCAATCAGAAATTGTTGGTCCTTCTCTAGGGAAAGAGGCCATTCAAAGTGGAATGTATTCTTTCTTGATTGCCTTGTTAATCGTTCTTGTTTGGATGATTTTCTACTACGGCTCTTCAGGGATTTATGCTGATATCGCTTTGGCGTTAAATATCTTGTTAATCTTTGGTATTCTAGCAGGTCTAGGCGCAGTATTAACTTTACCTGGTATTGCGGGGATCGTTTTAACCATTGGTATATCGGTAGATGCAAACGTACTTATCTTTGAGCGTATACGCGAAGAATTACGCAAAGGGAAAGGCGCCCAAAAATCAGTGGCAGATGGGTTTAACAATGCCTTGTCTTCTATCTTAGATGCGAATATCACCACAGGTTTAACAGCCTTGATCTTATTTGTCTTTGGAACTGGACCAATCAAAGGATTTGCAACAACCTTATTAATCGGTATTGGAACTTCGTTATTCACCGCTATTTTCATCACGCGTTTATTTGTAGACAGTCGCTTATTTAGCGGTAAAAAAGTAAGCTTTTCAACAAAAGCAACTGAAAATATTTTAGCGAATATTTCTTTCGCTTTCTTATCAAAACGCAAAGTAGCTTATGCTGTTTCTGGTGTATTGGTGCTTGTGAGTTTAATTTCTTTAAACTTTAACGGATTGAATCAAGGTGTTGATTTTGTAGGAGGACGTTCTTATACTGTTCGTTTTGACCAAATCATGAATCCTTCTGAAGTAGAAACTAGTTTAGTAGAAAGCTTTGGTAGTGCAGAAGTGAAGACTTTTGGTGATGACAATCAGTTAAAGATTACAACCAAATATAAAATTGACGAAGAAGGAACTTATATCGACCAAGAAATCTATAACAAGCTATACGACGCTTTACAAGGTTTCTTGCCAGATGGCTATTCTTATGATGAATTTGTAAACGGAGCAGAAGATAAGACAGTAGGAATTATGTCTTCGATTAAAGTTGGCCCAACCATTGCAGATGATATCAAGAAGAACTCTTATTTAGCGGTTGTGGGATCACTTATCGTTGTGTTCTTATATATTCTCTTGCGTTTCCGCAAGTGGCAATTCTCACTAGGAGCAGTTGCAGCTGTATTCCACGATGTATTAATCGTATTAGGGATCTTCTCGTTGACCTATAGCATCATGCCATTTAATATGGAAATCAATCAAGCATTTATTGCAGCGATCTTAACTGTAATTGGATATTCGTTAAATGATACCGTGGTAGTATTTGACCGTATTCGTGAGTACACAACAGATCATCCTAAATCAAAACTGGATGAAACGGTCAATAGCGCATTAAATTCTACCTTAAGTAGAACCTTAAATACCTCTTTAACTACCTTATTAGTGTTGTTAGCGATCTTTGTCTTCGGTGGGGAATCTATCCGTGGATTTATGTTTGCCTTAATTGTAGGGGTGTTAGTAGGAACTTATTCTTCGGTATTTATTGCAACACCGGTGATGTTTGATACACAAAACAAAAAAGAAGAGTAAAGCATAGCTTTTACCTTAGTAATAATAAAAAGAATCCCGGATCATCCGGGATTTTTTATGCCTTTTATTGAAGGTATTGTTTGATGTGGTTGAGGTGATGTTGTGCATGCCAAGCATAAAAGTAAACCACTTCCTTTAGCGGAAAATTTTCAGGACGTTCTGGATGAGCATATTCTCGTTCGAAGTCTTTAGCTGAAAGCTGTTCAAAAAAATAGGTCCAACGTTCGTGTACCCCCTCTAATATCTTGACACTCGCCTCAACATCTAAATGGAGCGCGTCTGGACTCTTTTCTGCCCAGTCTTGTTCTTGATATCCTTTAATGGTAGGAGTGTTTTCGAGAAAAGCATATTTACAACGCATATAAGAATGCATATGCGAGTCTGCAAGATGATGCACCAGTTGTTTAATCGTCCATCCTCCTGGGCGATAAGGCTGATTTAAATCCTCATTACTACATTGAGATAAAACCGCTTTTAAATCGGTTGGAAAAGCTTTTAAAACGGCAATCGATGCGTTGAGTTCTTCTGCTAAGAAAATTTGTTTGGGTTGGTAGCGCCCTATAGGGTACTGCCATTGTTCTAAACTAAGGGACATGTTAAGTGTTTACAGTTCGGGTGCGATACATCACAAATAATCCTGCAATAATCAATGGAAGGCTTAACCATTGTCCAGTTGATAATGCGGGTAGAAAGGTTTCGAATCCACCTTGGCTCGCTTTTACATATTCGACTATAAAACGAATGCTAAAGAGTGCGGTCATAAAAACGCCTACTAGGAAGCCGTCTTTTTGGCGAAGCCCTTTTCGATATAAATAGCGCAAAAAGAAAAATAGCGCAAAATACAGTATTGCTTCATAGAGTTGTGCGGGGTGCCGCGGAAGCGATTCGCCTCTATTGACAAATACTACACCAAAGTTATTACCGGTAAAATCCCCCACAATTTCTGAATTGAAAAAATTCCCAATGCGCACAAAGGCTCCGCCTAAGGTAGTAGGGATAATCAAACGATCTAAGATCCAGGCAAGTGGTTTGTAGGGATAATTGCGTTGATATAAAATGATTCCTAATAAAATACCGATTGCCGCCCCATGACTTGCTAGACCTCTAAAGCCAACAAAGGAGAAGCCTCCGCCCGGCTTGCTAGCAATTGGTAATAAGATTTCCATTAAGTGATTTTGATAATAGGCCCAGTCATAAAAAAAGACATGGCCTAATCTCGCTCCTAATAGGGTTGAAATAACGATGTAAGTAAGCATGGACTCAAGGGTTTCGATAGAGACCTTCTCTTTTTCATACATTTTTTTCATGATGTTAAAGCCTAAAACAAAGGCGATCACAAACATCAAGCTGTAGTAATGAATCCCGAAGCTTCCGATTTTGAACAAGGTTGCGCTGGGTTCCCAGAGAATTTTAAGTAAGTACATGCAGTTTGGTTTTGTATAAAAGTACCGAAAAAAAATGAAATTTCATTGACTAGGGAACAGGATCATGTCCGCCTTTTGACCATGGATGACAGCGTAAAATACGGTGAATGGTTAAGTAACTTCCACGAAAAAGACCGTGCTTTTGTAAGGCTTCTATTCCATAGTGCGAACAGCTAGGAGTAAAGCGACAACTGGGAGGAAGAAGAGGGGATATAAGCCGTTGATAACCTTTGATAAGCAGAATAAAAAGTGCTTTGATGGGATTTTTCATGAGCTTATATGCTAAAGCTAGTCCCGTCTTTTCCGTCTTTAAGTTGTATCCCTAAGGCAAGAAGTTGATCTCTAATCGCGTCAGAAGTCGCAAAGTCTTTATTGTCTCTGGCTTTCTTACGCATTTCGATTAAGAGATTAACGGTGCCCTCAAGTGCGGTGCTAACTTTGTCATCAGATTGATTACTGCTAAAGCTTAAGCCCAAAACATCTTCAGTAAAGGCCTTCATCTTTTCTTTTAAAGCAACTAAATCTTCAGAAGAAATTTTGGCAGCGCCATTTTTAATCGAGTTGATAAATTTAACGGCATCAAACAATTGTGCAATTAACAACGGGCTATTAAAGTCGTCGTTCATAGCTTGGTAACATTTTTCTTCCCATGCATTTAGGTCAAAACCATCGGTCTTTGCAGCAGCTTCTATTTTGTCCAATAAGTTGATCCCTTCAGTCAGTCGTTGAAAGCCTTTTTCTGAAGCGAGTAAAGCGTCTTCACTTAAATCAACAATGCTGCGATAATGCGCTTGCAGCAAGAAAAAACGTGCGACTGCAGGCGAAAAGGGCTTAGAGAAAATATCATTCTCACCGCTAAACATTTCATCTGGTAGGATGTTGTTCCCAGTTGATTTTGCCATTTTCTTTCCGTTGAGGGTTAGCATATTAGCGTGTAACCAATAATTGACAGGAGAAGTTTTATTGATTGCTTCAGCTTGAGCAATTTCACATTCGTGATGTGGGAACTTTAAATCCATTCCACCCCCGTGGATGTCAAATTGTTCTCCTAAGTATTTTGTACTCATGGCGGTGCACTCTAGGTGCCATCCTGGGAAACCATCTCCCCATGGCGAGGGCCAGCGCATAATGTGCTGTGGCTCTGCTTTTTTCCAAAGGGCAAAGTCTTGAGGATTCTTTTTATCACTTTGTCCGTCAAGGCTGCGGGTGTTGTGAATCAAGTCTTCAATTTTACGACCGCTTAACTTTCCGTAATGATTATCCTCATTGAATTTTAGAACATCAAAATAAACTGATTCATTCACCTCATAGGCATAGCCAGCTTCAATAATGCCTTTAATGATTTCTATTTGTTCAATGATATGTCCAGTTGCTGTGGGTTCAATACTGGGAGGGAGGTTGTTGAGCTTTTTTAAAGTTTGATGAAAGTCAACGGTATAGCGTTGAACGACTTCCATCGGTTCAATTTGCTCAATTCTTGCTTTCTTAGCAATGCGATCTTCTCCTTCGTCTGCATCGTTTTCTAAATGTCCAGCATCTGTTATGTTACGCACATAGCGAACTTTAAAACCTAGGTGTTTTAGGTAACGATAGATAAGGTCAAAAGAGATAAAAGTGCGGCAGTTACCTAAGTGAACATTGCTGTATACCGTGGGACCACAAACATACATGCCCACATAGTTTTCTGTAATGGGAGTAAAAACTTCTTTTTTACCACTAAGGGAATTGTAAACTGAAAGCGTGGACATTAAAATTCCGTTTCTAATTTGATATAATCGAGAAATTCTTGTTTCTTTTCTTGTTGTTTGAATACTCCGCCAAACTCAGCTGTAACTGTGCTGCTGGTGATATCACTAATACCTCGTGCATTCACACAAAGGTGTTTTGCGTCGATCACACATGCGACGTCTTTTGTGTTGAGTACTTTTTGTAATTCTTCTACCACTTGTAGGGTTAATCTTTCTTGTACCTGTGGACGCTGTGCATAATATTGCACAATGCGATTCATTTTTGACAATCCTACTACATTTCCATTTGAGATATAGGCGACATGTGCCTTCCCCACGATGGGTAAAAGGTGGTGTTCACAAGTAGAGTAGAGGGTAATGTTTTTCTCCACTAAGATTTCCCCGTATTTGTATTTGTTGTCAAAAGTTGAGGCTTTGGGTTTGTTGTCTGGATGTAGACCGCTAAAGATTTCTTTTACGAACATTTTGGCGACTCTCTTTGGGGTACCTTGAAGACTATCGTCTGTAAGGTCCATCCCTAGAGTGTGTAAGATTTCACCTACCTTTTCTTGAATGATGTCAATTTTTTGATCATCGTTCAAGTCAAAAGCATCTGCTCTTAAAGGGGTTTGCGCGCTGCTTCCCAAGTGATCGTCTCCGTAAGGGTCTTGATCTGCCAGTGTTAATTTCTCGATTTTCATATGCGTTAATGTGCTGCAAAGATAGCGAAAACATTACTAAAAGGGAAGGAATGTAAAACCGATTACAGTTTTAATCTATAGGTTAAAACCAAATTTAAATTGTCTTGATCTAATTGTAGTCTATCGGTTAAACCATCTGAAAATAAAGCCTGTTGC
The DNA here is from genome assembly GCA_943787295.1 of uncultured Flavobacteriaceae bacterium. Lineage (GTDB taxonomy): Bacteria > Bacteroidota > Bacteroidia > Flavobacteriales > Flavobacteriaceae > Arcticimaribacter. The sequence continues at coordinate 49,906 of CALSLW010000001.1, forward strand.
GTAGACAGGTCTTGTAACTGTAGTGCTATGTCTAAATTACTCGCCCCAAAATTGTATCCTAACCCACCGCTTATGATGGATTGACTGTTGTCAAAAGCAATACGGGAGGAACTCTCTGTACTGTATCCTGCGCGAAGACTAATTTGTGGGTTAAGCCTAAATTCACCACCTATTTGTAGGCGTTGATTAGTTTGAAAATTATCCTCTATTTGATTGTTTAAAGCGATAAAATAGTCGTCATTTTCTGGGGTAAATTTGGCGCGGTTATGCGCCTTAATACTATAATCAAAACTGATAAGTCCAATATCGTTAATGATATAAGCAAGACTTCCTCTTACACTTCCCGGCGAATTGAATTGGTAGCCAGGTAAGAATGTGTATATACCGCTTGCTGAAGGATTTAAATTTAAATCAAGGTCTTCGTTTTCTGTTCTAACTACAGTATTAAGCGATTGACCTATTTGGTCAGATAGGCGATAATAAGTTGGGCTTTCGAGGCTTAAGCCTAAGCGAAGTTGAGGGGTTGCTTTATAAATTGCGCCTAATTGAAAAGAATTTGCTGTCCCTAGGGTGATCAATTCGTTTGTAAAGTCTAACTGGCTAATCCCAGATTGAGGCCCATAGCCGTATTCATAAAAATGGCTGGTTTCACGGTATTCTACATTAAATGTATTAAAGCTAAAACCTAAGTAGAGTTTGTCTTGATAAACCCCGCTTAAATTGATGGTGTATTTGTTTGTTCTACCGCTGCTAGTTTTGAAGTACTCATGCGTATATCCTGATGCTCCTGCTTGCGTGTTAGTGTTGTAAGAGCGGATATCTGGATTTGTTGGATCTGTTGTTCCTGCTAAAGGAATGGGGTTTATGACAAAACCTTCATAACCAAATAAAGCTTGCTGTGCTGGATAACCACTAAAATCTCCTATATCAACATAGGCGGTATTAAATGTTTCTCCATCTAATCTTGAAATATCATTTAAATATTTTCCTTGTGCATAAAACAGGAAATATTGATCAATCCCGCGGTTAGGGTTGACCCCTATGGCACTAAAATTATTGTCGTAGTTGGCCGTTTTATTGTAATTAAAAGCAAAGCTCAGTTTTGTCCAATCTCCACCAGCTTCTTCATTTAAGACTAAAACAATTCCAGCTTGATTTAGGGAGAGATCGTTACCGTTGTCTTCTTCGACTCCATTAAAATAGGTTGTGGTATTCTTTAACTGAATTGAATTTAAAGAGACCCCCACCTCAGAAAAGCCAAAGATAGAAGAAGCGGCAGGGTTTATTTCTATTGCAGAAAAGTCGCCGCCCACGGCGCCAAAAGCACCTCCCATGGCGGCAAACCTTGCACTGCCTTGAATTGTACTATTGCTATAGCGCTCTGCATCAAATAAAGTTTGTGCATTGAGTTGAGAAAATAGTAGACCTAGAAGAAATATTAAATTCTTTTTCATTGGAGTAATAAAGGGTGTTAGTTATTGTCGTCTTCCGCTAGAACTAGATCGGCCACTAGAAGATCGGCCACTGCTGCTAGAACGTCCTCCTCCAGAGGAGACTCTTGCTGGCGCTCGATAAGAGCTTGAGCTATTACTTCTAATATTTGAACTTGAGTTTCTTGTTGAAGAACTATTGTTGTAATTGCTACTTGAGCGATATCCTTTTACAGTATTATTGCCACTGTCATTTTTAGAACTTGCGTTAGAATAAGATCTTCCCGCTGTGTTAGCTCCATTTCTTGCAGGACTTTGCTGTCTGTATTGCCTAGCCTGTGTTCTGCTATTAATGACTTGGACATCAAGACCATTACCTTGCAGTTTTCTAATCACTCGATCGATGTTAGAGCGGTTACTGTTCTCATTACTGCTTCTACTAGTTTGAGCTCTTCTTGGCGTATTGTTAAGCTGCTGACTTTGTCGTACACTAGCAGTTCTTCCTTGTCTAACAAGATTAGGTAATTCGGTATTTGTATTTGCTGTTCTTGCTTGTCTACCGTTGTTATTCCTAAGCGTAGCATTAGCTGAGGTATTGCTTCTTTGCGCCACTGATGCATTAATATCAGATCGACGTCCACTTGCGGCTTGCCCCCTGTAGCTAGGACTATAAGCATGGTTTCTTCTTATATCTGCTCTATTGCGATTTACGCGGTTATAGGCTCTGTTGTAAGGATTGTTATACGCATAGCCATATCCATTCCAAAACCCACCGCCATAGAAATAAGGGTTATGATAAAAGCCATAACCGTAATAAGGATAGTAAGCATTGAAGAAAGGACGATTAAAGCCTCCCCAGGCAAAACGATTCCATCTGTAAGGATTGTAGAAATTGTAATCCCAGTAGGCAAGATAAGGGTCATAAAAACCGCCATATCCCCAATTTCCTGCAAAACCAAAGTTTAGCGGACTAGATTGAATAATGATTTGGGTTGTTTTATTACCACCACCCCAGTTAGGGTTAGATTGATAGTTATTGAGATTTCCTTGATTTAGCGAATCAACATTTGTCAATGCAACGTCATTACTACTGTCATCCCAACTGTACTGTTGAGCTTGTTGATCAAAATACTGCGTGTAGGCATTTGAAGCGGGTTGTTTTTTGGCACGTCTAATTACAATGACATTGTCATCATTGTAGATTCCATCACTGTAATAAGAAGCATTTTGAAAACTCCCACATGCAGTAAATAAAAGGCCATTTAAAAAGATGATCCCTAAGGCTGAGAAGCTGATTGATTTAGAAAAACGCATAACTCTTTATTTTTTACCCGTAAGCGGCCTAAATTAATTAGTTTTGCTCCACAAACGTATTTTTAACTAAGATAGTCAAAATCTGTGCCAAAATCATGTCAAAGAAATTAACAAAACGTGAGGTAGATTACTCAAAATGGTATAACGAATTAGTTGTAAAAGCTGATTTAGCCGAAAATTCAGCTGTTCGTGGATGCATGATCATTAAACCTTATGGCTTTGCTATATGGGAGAAGATGAAAGAAGAACTGGATAAAAAGTTCAAAGCAACTGGTCATCAAAACGCCTATTTCCCGCTATTTGTTCCAAAAAGTTTATTTGAAGCAGAAGAAAAAAATGCAGAAGGCTTCGCCAAAGAATGTGCAGTAGTCACCCACTATAGATTAAAGAACAATCCAGATGAAGCCGGGAAACTAATGGTAGATCCAGACGCTAAACTTGAAGAAGAGCTTGTTGTTCGTCCTACTAGTGAGGCCATTATTTGGAACACTTATAAAAATTGGATACAATCCTATCGTGACCTGCCTATATTGATCAATCAATGGGCGAATGTAGTCCGCTGGGAAATGAGAACACGTTTGTTTTTAAGAACAGCAGAGTTTTTATGGCAAGAAGGACATACAGCACACGCCACTAAGCAAGAAGCCCTAGACGAAACCTTATTGATCAATAATCTCTATGCAGATTTTGTGGAAAATTTTATGGCAATCCCTGTCATTAAGGGGGTGAAATCTGCCAGTGAATGTTTTGCAGGAGCAGTCGACACCCACTGTATCGAAGCATTGATGCAGGATGGAAAAGCCTTACAAGCGGGGACTTCTCACTTTTTAGGGCAAAATTTTGCCAAAGCTTTTGATGTGAAATACGCTACTAACGAAGGTGGTTTAGAGCACGTTTGGGCAACTTCTTGGGGAGTATCAACCCGTTTGATGGGCGCATTGATTATGACGCACAGTGATGATAATGGTTTAGTCTTACCTCCTAATTTAGCGCCAATACAAGTTGTGATCGTTCCCATTTACAAGGGGGCAGAGCAGCTCGAAGAAATTTCTGTAGTAGCGAATAAGATTCAAACATCCTTAGAGGCTGCAGGAGTATCTGTTAAGTTTGACAATCGCGATAATATCAAGCCAGGATTTAAGTTCAACGACTATGAACTAAAAGGAGTTCCTTTGCGCATTGCGATTGGCCCTAAGGATCTAGAGAAAGGTCAAGTAGAGTTAGCGCGCAGAGATACTTTAGAGAAGAGCTTTGTGCCTCAATCGGATTTAGTTGAGATGATCCCAGCGCTTTTAGAGAAGATACAAAACAGTTTATACAATAAGGCGTTTTCTTTTAGAGACGAGCATATTACAGAGGTAGATAGCTATGAAGAGTTTAAAACTGTCCTAGAAGAAAAAGGTGGCTTTATATCTGCGCATTGGGATGGAACAGAAGCCAGTGAAGAGGCTATTAAAAAGGAAACTAAAGCAACTATTCGCTGTATTCCTTATGATGTCAAAGAAGAGACAGGAAAGTGTATCTATTCGGGAGCACCATCTAGTCAGCGAGTGCTGTTTGCAAAGGCTTATTAAACTGTTGAAGTGTACTAAATATAGTAGAATAAAAAAAAATAATTTTTATTTGAAAATGCGTTGTGTAATCGATGAATAAGTTTTAGATTTGCAACCATAAAATTTTGGCCCGTTCGTCTATCGGTTAGGACGCCAGGTTTTCATCCTGGAAAGAGGGGTTCGATTCCCCTACGGGCTACTAAAAATAATTTAGATGGCAAATCATAAATCGGCACTTAAGAGAATTCGTTCTAATGACAAAAAGCGTTTACGCAATCGTTTTCAACACAAAACGACCCGTAATGCTGTTCGTCGTTTACGCGAATTAACAGACAAGAAAGAAGCGACTTCATTGCTTCCATCAGTTATTTCAATGTTAGATAAACTAGCAAAGAAAAACATCATTCACGCTAACAAAGCGGCTAACATAAAATCAAAGTTGACCAAAAGAGTTTCAGCTTTATAATTTTAGCATTTAGATCAAAAAAAAGCGCTCAATTGAGCGCTTTTTTTATGCCTTATTATCATTAAATTCCTAGGAATTCATCGATATTAAAAATTCTTCGTTATTAACGGTCTTTTTAAAGCGATCGTTAATAAATTCCATCGCTTCTACCGGGTTCATGTCAGCGAGATATTTTCTCATGATCCACATGCGGTGAACGGTGTTGTCGTCTAATAAAATATCGTCTCGTCGTGTACTAGAAGAAATTAGATCAATCGCAGGGAAAATTCTACGATTAGAGATCTTGCGATCTAATTGCAGTTCCATATTTCCTGTTCCTTTGAATTCTTCAAAGATTACTTCGTCCATTTTAGAGCCTGTCTCTGTTAAAGCAGTAGCAATAATAGAGAGAGAGCCGCCATTTTCAATATTTCTTGCGGCACCAAAAAAGCGCTTTGGTTTATGCAAAGCATTTGCATCAACCCCACCACTTAAAATCTTACCACTGGCTGGCTGTACTGTATTATAAGCACGTGCAAGACGTGTAATAGAATCTAATAATATAACTACATCATGTCCACATTCTACCAGACGCTTGGCTTTTTCTAAAACGATATTAGCGACTTTAACGTGACGATCTGCCGGTTCGTCAAAGGTTGAAGCGACCACTTCTCCTTTTACATTGCGCTGCATGTCTGTCACCTCTTCTGGTCTTTCATCAATTAATAAGATGATTTGATAAACTTCAGGATGGTTAGCTGCAATAGCGTTAGCAATATCTTTTAAGAGCATTGTTTTCCCTGTCTTTGGTTGGGAAACAATCATCCCGCGTTGCCCTTTCCCGATAGGAGAGAATAAGTCGATAATTCTTGTAGAGATGGTACTTTGCTTTTCAGCCAACTTAAATTTCTCTTGTGGAAAAAGGGGAGTAAGGTGTTCAAAAGAAACACGATCTCTTACCACTTTAGGATCTTGTCCGTTAATGCGGTTTACTTTAATTAAAGGGAAGTACTTTTCTCCTTCCTTAGGGGGACGTACCGTCCCTAAAACAGTGTCGCCTGTTTTTAAACCAAATAGTCGAATTTGAGATTGAGACACATACACATCGTCAGGTGAAGAGAGGTAGTGATAGTCAGAAGAACGTAAAAAACCGTATCCTTCTTGCATGATTTCCAGCACTCCTTCAGAATCAATAATTCCGTCAAACTCATAATCTGGTTCGCGGTAACGATTGCGATTATCCTTGTTGTGGTTCACCTCTTGCTTTTTATGACGTGGGTGTTTATTGTGGTTCTGTTGATTATTCTGGTGGTTGTTTTTATTCTTGTGTTGAGGTCTGTTGTTAGATCGCTCTTTATTGTCCCCTTCAGCATTTTTTGACTCTCCTCTAGGTTCCTTGTCCTCTTTTTTCTCTTGAACAGCTTTTCTTTGTTCTTGATCTTTTTTAGGATGTTCTTTTCGTTGAGGTCTATTGTCTTTCTTTGGAGCAGGTTTCACCGCTTCTTTTTTGTCTTCGCTTTTTGCGGGACTTTCTTTCTTTTCGGGTGGGTTAGCAGAGATATGATCGATAATTTGATAGATCAAATCAAGTTTCTTTAAAGCAGAAGTTCTTTTTAACCCTAGGTTTTTTGCGATTTCTTGTAAATCAGCTAATTTTTTTTCTTTTAGCGTAGCAATTTCGTACATGTGGTGAATGTTCTCAAAAAGAGGTTGAGTAAATAATTATGATTGTTGGTATGCCGCACGTTATGAAGTGTTGTGCATTACAATATTACAAAAAAAACCAGTGTAAATGCAGAAAACCATTAATTTTGACAAAAAAACATGATCCAAAGAATTCAAACCCTTTTTATGTTGCTCTTTGTTTTTGCAGCAGGAGTGAACTTTTTTCTTTTTCCTTCAGAGCTAATTGTTTTTGAACCTCTTATGGGTGATAAGGCAGATTCGAGTCCTTATGTTTCCATTTTACTTTCCCTAATTGTCTTAATTAATATTGGTCTGTATAAAAAAAGAACAATTCAAATACGAGTCAATCAAGTGGTTTGGGTGCTCTATACGATGTTTTGGGGAAGCTTTGTTTATATGATCATACAACATCAAGCAGATAACTTTAATCAGTATTTACCAGACTTAATGATTGCTTTTGCAGGAGAAGTGGTGCTATTATTAGCCAATCGTTTTATTAAAAAGGACGAGGCATTAATTCGCTCTCTCGACAGACTGCGATAGACTTTTTCCGCGGAGTCCTAGTTCAATCACTTCCATATTTTGTAATTTACCTTGCGCTATTTCAAAACGCAGCATGGTTCTTATTTGATGAAAACCGTTTATTCCTGCTGCCCCGGGATTGAGATGCATCATGTTTCGACCCTTAATATGCATCACTTTTAGGATATGAGAATGACCGCAGATAAACACATCGGGTCGTTCTTGATTTAATACCTCGCGAACTCTTGGGGTATATTTTCCCGCCGGTCCACCTATATGTGTCATCAAGAATTTTACTCCTTCCAGGGTGAAGGTATTGTTTTCTGGGAAGCTTAGCCTCGCTTTGGCACCATCAATATTTCCATAAACGCCCCTCAAGGGTTTATGTTGGGCGAGCGAATCTGTAACATTTAAATCCCCAATGTCCCCTGCATGCCAGACCTCGTCTGCTTCTTGTGTATAGTTTAAGATGCGATCGTCTATATGCCCGTGTGTGTCAGAGAGTAAAAGGATTTTTTTCATTATCTTGAAGATGCCCAAAATTTTATCATGCAATATACTGCAAATAAACCCTATAATTCTGTACTAATTATTCAGCCTTCTGGCCTGCGTTACCGTCTTCAAGAAGACCATATTTTCAAAGAAATTCGTTATGCACAAGTGACGGGGGTTAAGCTTAAGAAAGATCATTTTCGTTTTTACTTTGTTTATGTAATAGCACCTTTGATGATAATAGGATATTTTTTTATAATTCAAGAACAAGGGTTGAATCTCATCAATGGACTTAATTTAATTTTTTGGTGTTGTGTATTGGGGCTTCATTTCTTTTATAAACAAGTATATACCCTATCGATTGATAAAGGACCTTTAACCGCTGAAATATATATGACAGAAAAATTAGCGGAAGGGCGTAAAATCAAAAAAGAAATTGAATCTCATTTATAAGCACTAGTAAAGCTGTTAAGATTCTAATATCTTTGCAAGGTGCGGTACTTTCTCACCTTAGCGTATAATGGAACTTCCTTTCATGGATGGCAACGTCAACCTAATGCCACCAGTGTGCAACAGGCGCTTGAAGAAGCTTTGACGACCTTGTTACGTAAGCCTATAGCCATTACAGGAGCTGGAAGAACAGACACTGGCGTGCATGCTAAAGAGATGATGGCTCATTTTGAGGGTGATCTTTCTTTAGAAGAAGAAGAAAACCTCCCGTATCTACTCAATCGTTTCTTAAAGGAAGAGATTGTTATCTATCGTTTAGACAAGGTAAAAGCAGATGCTCATGCGCGATTTGACGCTACAGCAAGAACTTATGAGTACCATTTGGGTTTTCAAAAAAACCCTTTTAAACAGCAGTTGTACTATTATTTTCATCAGCCTGTTTCTGTAGAGAAAATGAATGAGGCCGCGAAGATATTATTAGAATACGAAGATTTTGAGGCCTTCGCCAAAACGCACTCAGATGTAAAAACCTTTTTGTGTAATGTGACAAGGGCAGATTGGGAAAGTACAGCAGAGGGTGCTATATTTACCATCACCGCAAATCGATTTTTGCGCAATATGGTTCGTGCGATCGTTGGGACTTTGTTAGAAATTGGAACAGGCAAAATTGAAGTAGTAGATATGCACAAAATCATTCAAAGTAAAAATAGAGGAGAAGCAGGCTTTTCTGTTCCCGCAGCTGGTCTATATCTCACTGAAATTCAATACCCCAAAAGTATTTATTTGTAAATGAAAGAAGAAAAAGCGAGTTTATTTGACCGGGCATTATTTAGCAAAATAATGGCCTTTTCGACACCCTATAAAGCCTATTACTACATTGTAATGTTTTCGGCCATATTGTTGTCTTTTTTTTCGACCCTAACACCTTATTTACTAAAAACAGCAGTAGATGATTATATCACTCCACGGCTGTATGAGGGGCTTCTTCTTTTTATCCTTTTTATGCTGGGTGCATTATTGCTTGAAGTGATTTTTCAATATGTGTTTGTGTATTACGCGAACTGGCTAGGGCAAATGATTGTAAAAGATTTAAGAGCAACTTTATTCAAAAAGCTCATTCATTTTAAAATGGCTTATTTTGACACTTCTGCTGTAGGTAGACTGGTGACTCGCTCTGTCAACGATATCGAGACGATTGCAAGTATCTTTAGTCAAGGGCTGTTTATGATTATCGCCGACTTTTTAAAAATGGGATTAGTCGTTGTTGTTATGCTCTATGTCAACTGGCAACTATCTTTAATTGTCTTTGCCGTACTTCCTGTAATTGTTTACGCTACCCGTGTTTTTCAAAAGTCAATGAAGAAAGCCTTTGAAGAAGTGCGTAAAGAAATTGCCAACCTAAACACCTTTGTGCAAGAACGTATCAGCGGCATGAAAATCGTGCAACTTTTTAGTAGAGAAACGATTGAAGAAAAAGCTTTTGATGAAATTAATAATCGCCATAAAAAGGCTTGGCTGAAAACAGTCTGGTTTAACTCAATTTTCTTTCCGGTGGCAGAGATTTCTACTTCTGTGACCATTGGGCTTTTGGTTTGGTATGGCGGGTTTAAAACCATTGCTGGTACCGAAGTTTCTTTAGGAACTTTGTTCCTTTTTATACAGTTATCCCAAATGCTTTTTCGCCCACTAAGACAAATAGCCGATAAATTTAACACCCTGCAAATGGGAATGGTGGCCGCAGATAGGGTCTTTAAAATTATTGCTACAGAGAGTTCTATTGAAGATAAAGGAATCCATCTGGCTAAAACATTAGAAGGAAATATCGACATAGAACAATTGCGTTTTGCTTATTTACCGGGAGAAGAAGTTTTAAAAGGTATTGACTTGGCTGTTAAAGCCGGTGAAACAGTTGCCATTGTCGGGGCGACAGGGGCTGGAAAATCTACCTTAATTAATTTGATTACTCGTTTTTATGAATTTGATCAAGGCGATATCAAGATTGATGGAACTTCTATTAAAGATTTTAAACTGAATAATCTAAGGAGTCATGTAGCCCTTGTGATGCAAGATGTTTTCATGTTTGCCGATTCAATTCTAAACAATATCACCCTTTTTGATTCCACTATACAAAAGGAAGATGTTATCATTGCGGCAAAAGATATAGGGGTGCATAAGTTTATCAAATCCCTTCCTGGAGGCTATGATTACAATGTACAAGAGCGCGGGGTGATGCTCTCCTCTGGGCAACGCCAATTGATTGCTTTTTTACGGGCTTATATAGCGAATCCTACTATCCTAGTGCTTGATGAAGCGACTTCTTCTATCGATTCTTTTTCTGAAGAGTTAATCCAAAAAGCAACAGAGCGTATTACCAAAGACAAAACGTCTATTGTGATTGCGCATCGTTTAGCCACCATTAAAAAAGCCGATCGAATTGTGGTGATGGATCAAGGAGAAATTGTCGAAATGGGAACCCACGAAAGCTTATTAAAAAAGGACAACGGGGTGTATCAAAAATTATACGAATTACAATTTAGTCAAGCAGAAGTTGCTTAGAGACTAAGGTCTTCAGAGAGGGCGCGTTTTAGTTTCTCTCCAGAATCAAACTTCATAAACTGTCCATCTTTAATATAGACAATATCGCCTCGCTCTTCTGATATAACCACCACTAAGGCATCTGTCTTTTCAGAGATTCCTAACCCCGCTCTATGTCTCAAACCAAAACGGCTGGGAATACGATTCGATTCTGATACCGGTAAAACGATTCTTGTGGCAGTAATTTTATTGTCTTTAATGATGATTGCACCATCGTGTAGCGGACTGTTTTTATAAAAGATACTTTCTAGGATTTGTGGACTAAGGGTAATCTTGGTTTCGTCTCCTGTGCTTTTGACAAAGTCGAGATTATTGCTTCTTTCCAGTACAATAATTGCCCCCATTTTATCTTTTGCCATATTTTCACATGCATTGACAAAAAGGGTTAAATCCAACTGGACGAATTGTTCCTCTTCTTGGTTTAAAAAATTAAAATACCGGATAAAACTTTTTCGACTGGTGTAATTTGTTGACCCTAATAAGAGTAAGAATTTTCTAATTTCTTGCTGAAATACGACAATAAGAGCAAAGAATCCAACACTGATGAAATTCCCAAGAATATTACTCAAAACATTCATTTTCAATGTAATGGTCAGTTGATACATAAAATAAATGATGACAATCCCCAGAAATATATTGATGGCCACGGTTCCTTTTACCAGTTTGTAGAGGTAAAATAACAACAAAGCCACAAGGACGATATCTAGGACATCGACAAAAGAGAATTCGAGAAAGCTAAAATTGTTCAAGGGTGGGCTTTTTGTAAAATTAGGAAAAATCTATCGGAGTTCTTCCAATAAGCGAATGCATTCTTTTGCTGCCTTAACATCATGTACGCGAATTAACTGTGCTTTTTTCATTAATGCAACAGTGTGTAGCACTGTTGTACCGTTGAGGGATTCTTCTGGAGTTGTATCAAGGACCTTATAAATCATTGACTTTCTTGAAACTCCTGCGAGAACTGGAAGTTTAAAGTCTTGAAAACGCTCTAAACGATCAAGTAAGTGATAGTTGTGTTCAACAGTTTTTCCAAATCCAAAACCAGGATCGAGAATGACATCATTGATTCCTGCAGCATAACATGCGTTGATTTTTTCAGAAAAGAATCGCATAATTTCTTGGTACACATCTTCATAGGAGGGTGCGTTTTGCATGTCTTTTGGCTTGCCTTGCATATGCATAGCAATATAGGGAACCGGGTATTTCCCCACGGTTGATAACATCGCTGGATCGAGATTTCCTGCAGAGATGTCGTTGATCATATGTGCGCCTTCTTCTAGGGCAGCTTTGGCCACATTTGCCCTAAAAGTATCAATGGAAAAAAGGGTAGTGGGGAACTGTTTTCGCAAAACGATTAAAACTGGAAGTAGTCTATCGATTTCTTCTGTTGGACTAACTTCCTCTGCCCCAGGGCGAGAACTATAGGCGCCTAGATCGATAAAATCTGCCCCTTCGGCGATCATTTTTTCACACTGTTGCAATGCAGCATCAATGTTTTGGTGTTTGCCGCCATCATAAAACGAATCTGGCGTGAGATTTAATATTCCTAAAATCTTCGGAGAGGAGAGGTCCACAAGGGCACCGTTACAATTAAGGGTCATAAAGGTTAATTTCTATGGATAACTTTCGTTATGCGAATTTGATAGACTTAAATAATTGCCCGAAATTTACAAAAATTAAGGTCGAAATGATTCCAACCCTTACCCATTATCAAAAAATTACTGCACAATGCCGTGCTTTATTCTTAAAAAAAATGACCGATTATGGCGTGGCCTGGCGCATTTTGCGTTTGCCATCGCTTACTGATCAAATCTTTATCAAGGCGCAGCGCATTAGAAGTATCCAAAGTTTAGCAGAACAAAAGGTAGAAGAGGGGCAAGAAAGTGAGTTTATCGGGATCATAAATTATTGCATTATGGCCTTAATTCAGATTGAAAAAGGCATTGCAGAACAACCTGATTTGTCTAACGACGAAGCAACTGCATTGTACGATAAGCATTTAAAAATAACCGAAGATTTAATGCTCGCTAAAAACCACGACTATGGCGAAGCATGGCGAGATATGCGGGTAAGTTCTTTGACCGACTTGATCTTGCAAAAACTATTACGCGTTAAGCAAATTGAAGACAATCAAGGAAAAACCCTTGTAAGCGAGGGGATAGATGCCAATTATCAGGATATGATTAATTATGCGATTTTTGCGTTAATCCATTTAGATCAATAAGCGAATGGCAAAATTGTTGTTTGTAAAAGGATTGAGTGGATTGTTAACGCTATTAGGAGTTACAGTCGTTGTTTTCTTTCTTTTTAATGTTTTAGGCGATCCAGCACAAATGATGGTGGATCAAAATGCTTCACAAGCTCAGATCGACAAAATACAGCAGAAATACAGCTTTGATTTACCGACCCATCAACAGTTTTTATTTTTTTTAAATGACTTATCACCGATCTCCCTTCACAGTAATAAAGTTGATGATTTTTCTTTTTATAGCGATGTTAAATATGGGGGGTTTTCGCTAGGTCTAGGCAATGTGGTCTTAGTTTTAAAGCGCCCTTATCTGCGAACTTCTTATCAACGTCAAGGGAAACGCGTAAGCGATATTATCGCTGAAACACTTCCCAATACATTTATTCTCGCCTTGAGTTCAATTGGGATTGCCATTGTGCTTGGGATGTTGTTAGGGGTTTTAGCGGGGTATTATAAAGATTCATTTTTGGACTCAGCCTTATTACTCTTAAGTACCTTGGGGATGAGCGTTCCCTCGTTTTTTAGTGCGATATTATTTTCTTGGGTTTTTGGTCACCTATTAGGGGATCTTACAGGACTCAATATGACAGGAAGTTTGTATGAGTTGGACGACTTTGGCGAAGCTCATCATTTACAATTGAAAAACCTTTTCCTACCCGCCATTGTACTAGGGATTCGCCCCATCGCAGTGATTGTACAATTAGTTCGTTCTGGGATCATTGACGTCTTGCAGCAAGAGTATATTAAAACTGCTTACGCAAAAGGATTAACGTCTTTCCAAGTGGTGTATCGCCATGCGATTAAGAACACTTTAAATCCTGTTATTACTGCGGTTTCTGGCTGGTTTGCCTCTATGCTCGCTGGAGCAGTATTTGTCGAGTATATCTTTGGGTGGAGGGGTTTAGGAAAAGAAATCGTCAATGCCCTGAATACCCTAGATATTCCCGTTGTAATGGGAGCCGTTCTAGTCATCGCAAGTTTATTTGTAATCATCAACTTAATCGTTGATTTCCTTTATATTTACATCGATCCAAAAGCAAAACCATTTTAAACAAAAAACATGAGAAAAAAGATTGTCGCCGGTAACTGGAAAATGAACAACAATAAAGAAGAAACAGCTCAATTGATCGCTGCTTTAAAAGCAAAAGGAAGTTTTGCTGGAGTAGAAGTTAAAGTGGCGCCCACCTCCATTCACTTAGTGCAAGCAGTAGATGCTTTGATTGATTCTGCGATTGAAGTAATTGGTCAAAATATGCACCAAGCGACGAACGGGGCTTATACGGGAGAAATTTCTGCTAGCATGCTACAAAGTATTGGAGTGAATTCAGTCATCTTAGGACATTCTGAACGCAGGGCCTATTTTAACGAAACAGACGAGGCGTTAGCAGAAAAAGTAGCCACAGCTGTAAAGCACGATATGGAAGTTGTTTTTTGTTTTGGAGAAGAACTAGCTGATCGTCAAAACGAACAACACTTTAAGGTAGTAGAAGAGCAGTTGAGTAAAGCTTTGTTTTCTTTGCCAAACACTGCTTGGGGAAAGATTGTTTTAGCTTATGAGCCTGTATGGGCGATTGGAACAGGAGAAACTGCTTCCCCAGAACAAGCACAAGAAATGCACGCCTTTATTCGCGGTTTAGTGGCACAACAATATGATGCTAGTGTTGCAGAAAATGTTGCTATCTTGTATGGCGGAAGTGTAAAGTCTGCTAATGCACAAGAAATCTTCTCAAAACCAGATGTTGATGGAGGACTAATTGGAGGAGCAGCACTTAACGCAGATGACTTTTTTGCAATTGTTCAATCAATCTAAATGGCAGCAACTTATATCCAACTTAACTTACAGGTTCATCCCCTCGATTCTGGGAGAGAAATAATTTTAGCCGTATTGAGCGAGTTAGGGTTTGAAAGTTTTGTGGAGACTGAACAGGGTCTGGGTGCCTATATTCAAGAAAAAGACTGGAAAGCAGACTTGCTGGATCACTTGTATCCTCTAGTGGAAAACGGCTTGGATATAGGATGGTCTATAACAGCTATTCCGCCAGAAAACTGGAACGCTGTTTGGGAATCAGATTTTCAACCTATAGTCATTGAAAATCAATGCGCCGTTCGAGCAGACTTTCATGCCCCTATAGATGTGCCTTATGAGTTAGTGATTACCCCAAAGATGAGTTTTGGAACTGGACACCACCAGACTACTTATATGATGTTGAATTATCTACTTCAAAATGCCCCAAAAGGACACACTTTATTAGATATGGGCTGTGGGACTGGAGTACTCGCTATTCTAGCCGAAAAGTTAGGTGCTGTAGATCTAGACGCAATCGATGTAGAGCCTTGGTGTTATGAGAATACGGTAGAAAATATTAAAATGAATAATTGCCAAAATATTATCGCAGCAGAAGGAGATAGCAAAATGATTCCTGAAAAAATCTACGATACTATTTTAGCCAATATCAATATGAATGTCTTGCTATTAGATATTCCATTGTTTTCACAACGATTAAAGGATAATGGTTCCTTGTTTTTAAGCGGCTTTTACACGCAAGATATCCCAGCGATTGAAGCAAAAGCAAATCAAAATGGTTTGCAATTAGTTGAATTTCAAGAAAAAGACAATTGGGTGTCTGCCCATTTTTCCAAAAGTAATGGATGAATCACCAGAAGTAGCCTATGAAGAAGAAGTTGAAGTGCTTACCGCAAAAGAGCATCAAATTATTCTTCATAACGACGATGTCAATACCTTTGATCATGTAATTCGTTGCCTTGTTCGCATCTGCGATCAAACCCCAGAACAGGCAGAACAATGCGCTTATATTGTTCACTATCATGGAAAGTGTGTGGTCAAGACAGGTGCTTATGAGGATTTAAAGCCCCGTTGTTTGTTGTTGTTAGAAGAAGGACTTTCGGCAGAATTAGTTTAATTTCTTTAGCGATGTTTGCCTAACTCTAGGGCTTGGCGTATTTTGCAGCTTTCGTTTATTAAAACGATTAAAGCTATGAAAAAAACACTTTTATTATTTGTAGGGCTTTTTGCCCCTGCACTTTATGCACAAAACACTATGGAAAAAACTTTACATCAATTTAGCGTAGAAACCCTTGAAGGGAAACAATTTGACTTTTCAGCTTTAAAAGGCAAAAAAATTATGGTAGTCAATACTGCCTCTAAGTGTGGTTTGACTCCGCAATACAAAAAATTACAAGCCTTATATGAACAATACAGTTCAAAGGGATTTGTGATTATAGGTTTTCCCGCGAATAACTTTATGAAGCAAGAGCCCGGATCTAATGAAGAGATAGCCACCTTTTGTGAGCGCAATTATGGTGTAAGCTTCCCCATGATGGCAAAGATTGATGTTAAAGGAAACGATATTCACCCTATTTATTCTTTTTTAACGCAAAAAGATAAAAATGGGGTAATGGATTCTAAAGTTACTTGGAACTTCCAGAAGTACTTAATCAATGAAGAAGGGATATTAGAGAAAGTAATCTCGCCTAAAACTTCTCCTACAGACGAAGAAGTCATTTCTTGGATCACAAAATAAACCCATGAAAGCGAAGCAATTTGATACCCATTGTGTCCATGAAGGGCAAGTAGAAGACACTATATATAAAGGAGCAATATCGCCCATTTATATGGCGACTGCCTATTCTTATGAAGAAACAGACCGGTATCCCCGTTATTTTAACACCCCTAATCAAGTAGGCCTAGCCAAAAAAATTGCCGCCCTCGAAGGGGCAGAAGAAGGCTTGATTTTTGGCTCTGGAATGGCAGCGATTTCTACCGCTTTACTCGCTTTTTTAAAAGCAGGCGATCATGTTGTCTTGCAAAACGACTTGTATGGGGGGACAACAAATTTAGTCGTAGAACATTTTAACCAGTACGGAATTGAATACTCTTTCGCCGAAGGCTTAACTGTCTCAGGTTTTGAAAAAAAAATCAAAGAAAACACTAAGGTAATCTATATTGAAACTCCTAGTAATCCATTGATGAAAATTGTCGATTTAGCGGCAATCGCTCAATTGGCTACAAAGCATCAACTAGTTTCTATGATCGATAGTACCTTTGCTTCTCCAGTGAATCAAAACCCCATCTCTTTTGGGATCGATATCGTCTTACATTCTGCGACCAAATACCTAGGCGGCCATAGCGATATTTTAGCAGGTGCGGTGGCTTGTTCTAAGACCCATATGCAAAAGGTTTTTGCTGTAGCAAAAAGTTTAGGCGGAAACCTAAGTGAACTGTCTATTTGGCTACTTGAAAGAAGTATCAAAACCCTAGCAATAAGAGTGCGTCAACAAAATGAAAACGCCCAAGCATTAGCAGAATATTTATTGTCGCATCCAGCTATTACTGCAGTGTACTATCCAGGTTTAGAAAGTCACCCTGATCATGCTTTGGCAAAACAACAAATGCATGGCTTTACAGGAATGATGTCTTTTGAGATAAAGCCAGCACTTAACCGTACCGCTTTTGAAAAAGCCTTGCAACTCATTCAGCCTGTAGTAAGTTTAGCAGGGGTAGAGAGCACCATCACGATTCCAGCGATTACTTCGCACAAACTTTTAACCCCCGAAGGAAGAGCCCAGCAAGGAATCACAGATCAATTGATTAGATTTTCTGTGGGAATAGAACATGTAGAGGATTTGAAAAACGATTTGAACCAAGCCTTAGAAAAAGCGACCCATGAAAGTTGATATTCTTGCTTTTGGAGCACATCCAGACGATGTGGAATTAGGTTGTGGAGGTAGTATCGCAAAAGCCACAAGTCAAGGAAAATCAGTTGGTGTAATTGATTTAACAAGGGGAGAACTAGGCACTAGAGGCTCTGCCGAAATACGTGATCAGGAAGCCGCTGCAGCGGCCAAAGTACTACAGCTTGCTTTTAGAAAAAATCTCGCTTTTCGCGACGGCTTTTTTGATAACAACGAAGCTCATCAAATGGTCATTATTCAAATGATTCGCCTTTATCAACCCAAGATTGTTTTATGCAATGCCATAGAAGACCGTCACATCGATCACCCTAAAGGGAGTACCCTAGTAAGTGATGCCTGTTTTTTATCTGGATTGAAAAAGATTATGACTAAAGACGAAGCGGGGAATATCCAAGCCCCTTGGCGACCAGCACATGTTTATCACTATATCCAATGGAAAGAGATAGCACCAGATTTTGTGGTCGATATCTCTAATCACATCGATACAAAAATGGAGGCAATCCATGCATATGCAAGTCAGTTTTATGATGCTAAGAGCGATGAACCATCTACCCCAATTAGTAGTCAGAACTTTTTAGAGAGTGTTCGATATAGAGCGCAAAACTTAGGTCGTCTTTCAGGAGTTGCTGCTGCAGAAGGTTTTACAGTAGAACGCACCCCTTTAATTCAAAACTTTGATGATATCGCCTAGGTCTTTTTTTTCTCCTTCATAAAAACATTAGTCCCAAGCTTTGAATGGAAGAAAAAAATAGCTTAAATTTGCCGCTTAAACGGTGGTTGTAGCTCAGTTGGTTAGAGCGCCTGATTGTGGTTCAGGAGGTCGGCGGTTCGAGACCGCTCTTCCACCCTTATAATGAGGAAGTTAACGCTTCCTCTTTTTTTTTGGGGTAACAAATGGGGTAACGATTTACCTTTTTGGATTTGCAAAATTGCTTCTAAATTTATAGTATTCTTGCGGTTTAACTCTCTCACCCTTAATGTAATACTGAATCTTTCCGTTAACTACTTTAGTTGTCGTCATTTGATGCTTTGTTTATTATTGTGTCATTCTCTATTAAATAATAATCTACTCCCGAATTTGTTTCGTAAAACACATCATTCATCGTAAACTCGTAGGATGCTAATCTAGGAACGTAATACTCATCTAGCGTGTTATCTTGTTTTCTCTGCTGTATCAACTCTGCAAATACATCTGTTTGGATTTTAATTGCAGTACAATCTTCACAATAGCCATCTTCACCCACTCCATTGATTTGAAGTATAAAGTTTGGCGACATCACATCAGGGCGTAGAGCATTAAGAACAACGTGAACCTGACTATTATCTTTATCAAAATGATGTCCTAGTGTAAAGTTGTATCTCCACTTGTTGTATTCAGGCTTTCTAATGCGAAGAGCAATACCGATGTTATCCTTGCCCATTTTAGCTATTCCGTCAATCCCTGCATCCTTGTCCAAGAAACTTGAAGAGATGTCAAAATACTCATCTGCTCCCATTAGGTCAAGTATCAACTCCTTATTTGCCTTAACGAACGTTTCTTCGTAGGTCTTGTTTTCCCAAAAGCTGTATGAACTCCGATTATCTTTAATATTTTGTTTATTCATTTGTTTAAAAGATTAAACATTATTATATTTAAGAAAAAAACAATGGGAAATGAATGTACCTGTGGTGAAACCACAAACGTTAGTGGATATTGTGATGGCTTTGGAAGCTATCATTGAGATGATTAGTCTATTTATCAACTCCATCTAAATAACTTTTTGAATCTGTGATTTTGGTCTAAGTGGATGCTGCTTATTTCGTTTACATCCTTAGGATTCCTTTCGGTTGCAAATCTTATCCAACCTGTCAATCCGTAAACATCTTCTTTAATATCGTAATCAAGTATTATCATCCACTTGAAAACGGACACCACCTTTATTGATTGCTGTGAGTTGCCCATCAAAGTATTCGTATATCGTTCCATCTGTATCTTTGTAATCTGCCATTAAACCAAAGGGGTCGCAACTTCTAATTATCGCTGCCTTGTGGCTAAAACTGTATTTATCATTCTCCTGCGTTGCTAACCACTCCCGTATCTGTAAGATGTCTGTACTTTCCATCTATCATTCTTTCTATTTTAGTTTCACTCTGATTTACTAACCATTTGATTGAATCAGGTGCTTTCATCTGCTTAACGCTAATACTCTCCTTTCTTGGTACTGAATGTCCGATTACCGTCTTTAGGTAAACTATCTTTTCAGCATTGGAGAGTAAATCAATGTCAATTGAATCTATAAGGTCATTGCACAAGGCATCAATCTTCTCCTGCGCTTGTTCCGTTAGTTCCTTTTTGTTTCTTATTACCATTGGTTAAAGGTTAAAGAGTATTCGTCATCAACTACTGTCTTGATTAAAGACTGTAAAACAACATCTGCTCTAGTCTTTGTCTTTAAACCCATTCTTTTTCTAATGGTTTCTATATCGGTCTTAGTAAGTTCTATTTCTACTTTCATTTATAAAAAGGGATTAAGAGGCAGGAGAACACAAAAGAAATTCTGAAACCAAAAAACCTGCCCCCATCCCACGATAAAGCAACATTATTCTTCACTAACCTCAACACTTTCTCCAAACCACGTTGAGTTATAAACTGCTCCAAAACCGTTATCACTTACTTTTACTATCATCTGTAGTCTTGTGTAAATAGGTAAGGGTTTGGTACTAACTTCATTGCACGTACATCAAGAACGATTCTGTTCCCTGTGATGTTTGGTAGCTGTGCAACATTGATATTGGTGTTACCCTCTGCTCTAATGTTGTTAAATGCTTCTGCAATCGCTAAATACCAACTGTATTCGTTTGCCTTCTCCGCAGGTATCTTAACCGTATAGGTGTCTTTATCCGTTGATGGTTTACTTATTGCCTTTAGGTCTCTAAATGCGCCTTCAATGGTTCCCTTGTCTTTGCCATCCATTATATAAAGCTGCTCGATGCTTAGTTTGGATAGTTCAGGATACTTGTCTCTTAAATCCTGTTCAAAGGCTTCTAGGGTTTCAAAATCACTTCCTGTGATTCGTTTAGTATCCTCGTGTTGTTCTTGCCAAAGTTTCACCTGCTGCACGGCTTCTGCGTGTGCTAATTCATCGAACCACTCGAACGCTTTTTCAGGGTTTAAATACTTCTTTGGTCTGCCTTTTGGTGCTTTTGGTTTTGCTTTTAGTTCCATTATTTTTATTTTAAGATTAATATCATCGTTGCTAACATCGCCGCTAACATCGTATAGTAAAGGATGAGATATTTATTTTTCATTTATTACTTCTAATTTGAAAGTAATTTTATATATTTGAGTAACCATATATCAACACACTTATGTGTTCTGTGTTGAGATAGAATCAAACCGTCTTTTTAGGCGGTTTTTTTTATTATGTAACTTATGTTACACAAGAATCCATTATACAGCCGTATATTTGCAATATCAATTCTACACAAATGAATTGGTTTATGGTTAGAAGCATCACTCTTAACAAGTGGTGCTTTTTTAATTCCCTAAAATCTTATAAATTCTTTCAAGTCTTTCTCCTGCTTTTAGGTTCTTGTTGTTTAAGATGGAAAGCATCATCGTCTTTTTTGTTTGTGCTGATGTTTCTGTTTTTACCACTTGCTTTGGGCTTGGATAAACCTTCTTAATTCTTGAACGTACGGGTTTGTTAAAGGAGTTGATTTGCTCTAGTATTTTTTTCTCTTTGTCGTTGAATTGCATTGTTTAATAATTTATATAGGTTAAGTCCTCTTTTGATTTGTCTTTGGTTTCTACTCTGTGGTAACTTCATCTTTATTTGTTTTGATAAGTCTTGCAGCTTTTGCCATACTGTATCTAGCGAAACCTGATACGGTTAAACCATTCTCTGCTGATACTTCTTTGTACTTTTTTACTTCCGCATCAGTAAGTCTTATTTGGATGTGTTTTGTTCTGTTTAGTCCTTTCAATTTTTAATCAAAGCTTATCAACTTGGGACGTTTCTAGTGTAACTAACATGGACGATATGTTTAATACAGCAGCAACATTTAATCAAGATTTATCAGGTTGGTGTGTTAATAATATTACTTCTGATCCCTTAAATTTTTCAACAAATTCCGCCCTTACAAACCAAAACAAACCTATTTGGGGAACATGTCCTAATTATAATATAAACGTTACTGCATCTTCTAATTCTGATTATTCCCTTTCAGGTTCTGACAGAAACGGAACAGTAACAGGAAACGACCCATCAATTACTATCAATGTTGGCGATGAGATTAACTTTATTGTAGATGCAGCTAGTCATCCATTCTATATTAAAACAGTCCAAGGCACAGGAACAGACAACTTAGCTAGCAATGTAAATAACAATGGGGCATCATCTGGAGTAGTTAATTGGACACCAACAACTGCAGGCACTTATTATTATCAATGTTCAGTTCACAATGGAATGTATGGAACAATTACAGTTCAATAGAAGGTATATCCTCTTCAGTTAACTCAGGCACTTCTAATCCTCCTAGATAGGTTAAGCTTACTTTGATTGAAGAGTGCCCCATAGCAGATTGAAGTTTAGTTATTAAACCAGTACGTTTGAACAAGTCTATTGTTCCTGTATGCCTAAATGAATTAAGAGTAACACCATCTAGATAAACTAAGTTTTCTTTTGTTAATCTTCAGTTTTATTAATAATATGATAATGAGATATCTAAACTTAATTTCTTAATTATATAAAGTTTTTAGTTTTAAGAGGGAGTAATGAATTTATAACAATTACTTTCGTACTAAATTAAAACATATATAATGAGTACAGGAACAGTGAAATTTTTTAATGATGCCAAAGGTTTTGGCTTTATAACACCCGATTCAGGAGAAAAAGATGTATTCGTACATTCTAATAATTTAGTTGATAACATTACTGAAGGAGACAAAGTAAGTTATGACACAGAATCAACCGCGAAAGGACCAAGCGCCATTAATGTTAGAGTTGAATAAACTTTTTTAACATTTTATATCAACAAGCCTCTTGGATAATCCTAAGAGGTTTTTTTATTTACTCCATTAATTGATTAAAACTTGCGCATGCTTGTTTAACCATAGGATTGACTATAATTTTCAAAGAAGATGGGGGCCTATAAAGTTTCAGAAAAGATATTTCTAGACTACAATGTCAGTCTAGTTAGGAAATCACCCTTGGTTCTCCTAATATACTTGACAAAAGTTTATTGTTTAAAAACCCTTATCAAGTAGTAAATGCCGAGTAAAGATAGGCCAGTAATTAGTAGAGGCCCTGCACCTTGCCATGACATTATCTTAAAGAGGCAACCGAAAATCCCAATTGAAAATCCTAAGTGCTTAATTCTTTCCATTTAAACTGTCGTTTTATTTGATGTTTTTTGCGGTGCTATTTAGTCTTCAAAAATAAAAAAAAAGTTCTATTTAATAGACTATATTGCAGGATCACAAATATCTGTTCCCTAATCATAAAATGTTTTTGATGAAAAAAAGTATTGTTATTGTCTTGTTAATGTTTGGTCATTTTGGGTTAGCTCAAGATATCACAACTTATTATTTGATTCGGCACGCAGAAAAAGAGCGAACAAATCCGTCTAATCGAGATCCACATCTCACTGCCATAGGACAAGAACGAGCAGAGAACTGGCAAAAAATATTTAAAGAAGTTTCTTTTGATATGATCTATTCAACCCCATATCATCGCACAAGAGAAACGGCTCAACCTACAGCTACTGCAAAAGAATTAACAGTTGAAATGTATGACCCACGGGATTTGTACAACGCTTCTTTTAGAGAGAAGAATGTAGGCAAAACGGTTTTGGTTGTTGGGCACAGTAATACTACACCTGCACTAGCAAATAAGATCTTAGGCAGAGAAGAGTTTCCGCAAATTGATGATCGTACAAATGGAAATTTATACATTCTACTAGTCACTTCTCAAGGAGTATCAAGTCAATTGCTTTCTATCGAATAAGGGGTGAAACTATGAAAATTATGAAAAAAGTCTTTCAGCGAAGTTGTGTTTATTTCCCTTTTGTAATGGGTATTCTTCTTTTAACCCTTTATTCCCCATGGCAAGAATTCTTATGGTGGAATATCATAGTCCAGTTTTTGATTTTTGTCTGTTTTGCCTGTATTCCAGCCTATTTAACACAAAGAATGTCTTATGTTGATATCGCATGGCCATGGGGCTTAGTAGCCATAGGCCTACTTGTTTTGATTTTTGGCGAAGGCTACTGGTTGAGAAAAAGTATTGTGGCTGGAATGTATTTATTCTCGGGTTTAAGAATGGGAGTTGGCGCTTTAATTCTATGGAAGAAAGGACATCTAAATCAAGAATTACCCCGATATCAATTTCAACGAAAGCGATGGAAGAAAATGGGTTTCACCAATGACGCTTTTTCGATTCAATATGAAATTATGATACAAGGTTTAGCAAATATGAGTTTTTTGTCGCTTCCCGCTTTATTGCATTTTAACAATACCGCTACAAGTTTTAACGCCTTAGAAATAATTGGTTTTGTGTTATACCTGCTTTTTGTTTCCTTAGAACATTTGGCTGATATGCAAAAGCAAAAGTTTTTACGTCAGGCGAGGAAGGAAAATAAAAAGCGACAGGTATGTAAGATAGGGCTTTGGCGATATAGTCGCCATCCCAATTATTTCTTTGAGTGGATGGTATGGAATGCGATGCTTCTTTCTACGCTAGTTGTTTTATATCAGTCCTATTTACACCAAGGAGGATTATACTGGATTGGGGTAGGGGTTGCACTGTTGTACACCTCTAGGCTTATGTATACTACTTTAGTTTACTATACCGGGGTGATTCCATCGGAATACTATTCTATGCAAAAGCGACCAGATTATAAGGCATACCAAAACCAAACAGCAATGTTTTTACCTTCTCTTCCTAAAGACTGATTTTTTTTGTAGCTTTAGACGTAACCATAAATCAATTTAACATGAAAAATTTAATAAGCAGTTTGTTGTGTCTTTTTTTAACAGCAGTTTCTTTTGCAAATGACACAGAGACAGAATTTGAAAAACTCAAGTCTTTAGAAGGTAAATGGATGGGAATGCTCGAAAGAACAGATGGAACATCTGATTTTTTAAACGTTGAATACAGTATTACCTCAAATGGAAGTGCCTTACTCGAGGAAAGTAATACAGGAGGCATTGAAATGTTGAGCATATTCAATGCCCAAAACAATCAAGTGTTAGTTACCCATTATTGCGGTTTGCAAAACAAGCCAGTGGCTGTTTTAAAAAGTGAGCAGAATGGAACGTTTTATTTCACCACTGATCAAGATATGAGCGGTTTAGATAGCTCGAAAGAAGCTTTTGTAGGCTACTGGAAACTTGCACTTGTAGATGGTGAAACATTACAGTATGAGTACAATGTTATTGGCCCAAAAGGCGAAGTTTTTACTGCCAAAGCAGAATTGAAACGGGTAGGATAATTATCTTACAGTAACAAAAAAGAGGTCGTTTATGACCTCTTTTTTTATGGATTTAAATGGATTAATTGTCATAGGCTCCTTCTGGTGCCGGTGCCCACATGCCAAGAATAAACATCACTGCGATGAGTCCCCAAAAAATCATAGTTGGAACATCTGGCGAATTGGCGACATAGGGTGAAGTAGGACTACCCATAAATTCTATCCAGTTTTCACTAGCTGCTGAAATTTCTACCCCTTTAGCTTTTAGCTCATTTAAGCGAAAAGCCATGTCATTTTGGGTGCCTAAAAGAAAGGAACCGACCGTCCATCCAAAGTTGACAGTCATCAGTCCAAAAATAGTGGTCAAGGCTTTTCCGTAAACAGGCATATTGACCTCTCTTGCTCTTCTAATGAGATAAAAATTCA
Organism: uncultured Flavobacteriaceae bacterium; assembly: GCA_943787295.1. Classification (GTDB taxonomy): domain Bacteria; phylum Bacteroidota; class Bacteroidia; order Flavobacteriales; family Flavobacteriaceae; genus Arcticimaribacter. Next base: position 75,232 of record CALSLW010000001.1, read on the forward strand.
AGCATACTAGAATAGTAACGACTAGAAGATAGACCGCATTCTGCTGAAAAGAGCTCTGTGCATTTTGTAAAATTTCAAATTCATTCATATTAAATTAGTTTATGGTTACATTTCTAAGTTACTATAAATGTAGGAAATAAAAAAACCCCTGGGCTGCCAGAGGATTCAAATGCATTTAATTTTCTACGATTAGAAGGAAATTCCAAAGCCAAAGTTACCCACTAATAGGCCATTAGTTCCTAAACCAGGAATGGTAGGAGTTTCAAAAGTATCGGTGTCTGTTTGACTACCACCAATTTCTGTCAAAGTAACGGTGATTTCGTCTGGGACATCACTCGTGAAACCGTATCCAACTTCAAAACGGAAATAAAATCTTCCCTCGGTCTTGATTCCAAATTTCAGATTGGTTGATTTAATGTCTAAATCAGTAGTTCCTTTTCCTCGTCCACCTCCATCTAGATTTTCATAAAAAGTCAAGTCGGCAGATAAGTTTCCAAAACCAATACCAGCATAAGCTCCTTTTCCTTTGTTACCAAAATAGATGTTGGTTCCAAATTCGCTGTAGCTTAAACCAATCTCAGTCTCTGCATCATTTACATTAAAGCCGCTAAAGTCTGCAAAGAGCGCAACGCGATTGTCTATAAGCGGTGTAACTCCTTCTAAGGAGACTCCGGCAATATTAGGCACCCCAATTTTAAGTCCTACAGAAAAGCGTTTTATGTTTGTTCCTAAAGAATCGATTGTTTCTTCTTGCTGTTCTGTTACTTCTTTCGGTTCGATTTCTTGTGCATAGGCTATCGTAGCAAATACTATAAAAATTGTTAACAATAATTTTTTCATGATGTGGATATAAATAATATAATCGATTTTAATTATTCAGCTTTATCAACCACAATACGGTTTTTACGATTGGCTAATTCCCAAGCGGTATAGAAAACAAGTTGTGCGCGTTGGGCCAGCAAATCGTATTGGATTTTCTCCACAGTATCTGTTGGTTTGTGATAGTCTGCGTGCGTCCCATTAAAATAAAAGATCACAGGGATGTTGTTTTTAGCAAAGTTGTAGTGATCACTTCTAAAGTAAAAGCGGTTAGGGTCATCTGCAGCGTTATAGGTGTAGTCTAATTCCATCTTAACGGTTGCTTGATTAACATATTCAGAGATTTCGTGTAATTCTGAACTTAAGCGATCTGTCCCGATGAGGTAAATATAATTGCGGTTTTCGCTCTCTCTTTTTGGGTCGGTACGACCTACCATATCAATATTGAGGTTAGCGACTGTATTAGCGAGCGGGTAGAGGGGGTTATCGGTGTAATAACGCGAACCTAACAATCCTTTTTCTTCTCCAGAAACGTGAAGAAAGATTACTGAACGTTCAGGGCCATTACCATCTGCAGCGGCAGCTTGAAAAGCTTCAGCGATTTCGAGTAGGGCAACAGTTCCTGATCCATCGTCGTCTGCACCGTTGTAAATTTCCCCATTTTTAATTCCTTCGTGATCAAGGTGAGAAGAGATAACGATATATTCTTCTGGTTTTGTTTTTCCTTCAATAATGGCAACAACATTTTCTGTTGCAACGGCTTGTCCTTTAATAGATAGTTCCATAGTTTGGAAATAATCTTCGGTTCCGTTTGCAGCTTTGATATTTCTTTTTTGGTAGAACTCGCGTAGAAAAGTTACGGCTCTTTTTTGACCAAGGGTTCCGGTTTCTCTCCCTTGAAAATAGTCAGAGGCATATACATAGAGGAGTTCTTTAAGATCTTGTTCCTCAATTGTTTCTGCATAGGTTGTAGCAGTTTCCATTTGGGCGAAGCCTAAATGAGCACTAATAAGCAAGAGGGTTAAAGTAATTTTTTTCATTGGTAAAATTTAAATTAAAACAGTAGCGGTTAATTGAGCTAATATCCCGTCCCATAATTTGATTCTCATCTCTAGTGCAGTTTTAGCTGCAGCGATGGCTTCAGTTATTTTTTGTGGATCTCCTTGACAGAGTTCTTCTATCATTTGAAGGGCCATGGGGCCGTGTTCATCTCCATCAACTTCTATATGGCGATCAAGATAATAAATAAGATGCTTAAGCGGGACACCTTCTTTGCGAAGATTTTTTACCATGGCAATAAACATATCAGGAATGAGGTCTTCTCTCCCAAAGGTAAATACCGCAGCAATAACATGAATTTTGTTTGTTGCTATTGTTGAGAAAGTGAATTGGATGAATTCTTTGACAAAAGGAGATATTTCTTGTTGTTCAATGACACTTTCAATTGTATTGCCTTTTGATAAGTCGTTCAATAGTTTTTGTATCCCTTGTGTATTCGCCCCAGCTTCTTGCATGGCTTGTACATACATTTCAAAGTGACTCATGATGTCCCCGTCCTTATTGAGGTCAGTTTCTTCTCCCCACACAATTTCATTGATTAATCTTCCTGCTGTGGGAAATTTAGAAGGGACCCAAGGAATTTGTGTTGTGGTTAATTCAATTTGTAATTTCTTGACCAAAGACATAAAATCCCAAACAGCAAAAACGTGTTGTTCCATAAAAACTTGGATGTCTTCAATGGTTTGGATTTTAGTGTAAAGGGGGTGATCGGTTAGGGCGGCTCTAAGCGGAGCCAGTTCTTTTTCAAAATCGTGCATATTCTTCTTCATATAGACTGCAAATATAATTGGAAACGGGAGATACAAAAAAATAATTCTTTTATATTCACGCCTTTATGGAACAGTTAAGCTCTTTTTTGTTTGCTAGTATTTTACTTACACTCAGCCCAGGGCCAGATTTATTGATGGTGATCGCAAAAAGTCTTGAAAAAGGAATTAGTGCAGCGCTTTATTTTACGGCCGGATTAATGACAGGTTTATGTGGGCATACCTTGCTTTTAGTTTTGGGTTGGGCGCAATTTATTGGGGAGCGTCCAGAGATTGTGATGTGGATCAAGATCGCAGGCTGTGTTTACTTTAGTTATCTAGGTGCGATGTCAATTTATAGGCACTTAAAGAAGAAAGATCAAGTGTTTTTTGAAAATGAGTTTAGTGAAAGGAATTATAAGGAGGGTGTGTGGATGAATTTATTGAACCCAAAAGTGAGCCTTTTCTTTTGGTTGTTTTTCCCTGGGTTTTTATTCTCAGAAAGTTGGTCGATAGAGGGCCAATATCTTTTTTTAGGGCTACTATTTTTAATTCAGGCTACGGTGATATTTTCTTTGGTAGCAATCTTTTCAGTTCAGTTTAAACGTTTTTTTAGTCGATATCGATTAGGTTTGATCAGTGGTTTGTTATGGATTATTATAGGGTGCTATTTAGTACTTACATAAATCTTATCTTTGAGTATGCAACAAATCGAAATTATCGAATGTCCTCGAGATGCTATGCAAGGAATTAAGCAGTGGATCCCAACAGCTCAAAAAATTCGGTATGCTCAGTCTTTGTTAAAAGTGGGGTTTGATGTTTTGGATATTGGAAGTTTTGTTTCTCCAAAAGCGATTCCTCAAATGCAAGATACTGCAGCAGTACTGGCAGGTCTAGACCGCAGTGAAAGTAAGACAGAGTTGTTGACCATTGTCGCTAACGAACGTGGCGCAATTAGCGCTTGTGCAGAACCAGAGGTTGATTGGCTGGGCTATCCATTTTCTATATCTGAAAATTTCCAGATGCGTAATACCCATAAAACCATCGATGCATCACAAGTTTTACTCGATGGCTTGCTCAATCTTTGTGAAAAAAACAACAAAGGACTAGTGGTGTATCTTTCAATGGGCTTTGGAAATCCATATGGGGATCCATGGTCGCCTGATATTGTGGCGAAATGGATTGAAGTTCTTTCCGCCAAAGGCGTAAAAATCATCTCCCTATCTGACACGGTAGGGGCAGCTTCTGTCGAAACAATAGGAGCTTTATTTTCTGCGATTATTCCGGCTTTTCCTCAACTTCGAATTGGGGCACATTTACATGTCAAAGCCACAGATGCCCTAGAGAAAATTGATCGCGCATATAAGAGTGGTTGTCGTCGCTTTGATGGTGCCATTAAAGGTTATGGAGGATGTCCTATGGCAAAAGATGAATTGATAGGCAATCTGCCCACAGAAAAGATTTTAACCTATTGTACGACCCATAAAATAACGCATCAGCTTAATCCTCTGCATTTTGAAGTGGCCTATAATCAAGCGCTTCAAACTTTTCCATAGAAAGGATTTAGTTTCCTTTAGTTTACATTAAGATAATGGGGAAAGATGCTTATTGTATGCGTGAAATGTTGTAAATTTGGTCGCAACTAATTCTTAAGTAGTTGCCATGAGTAATTCTTCTAATAAATTTGTCGAACAAGGGTTAACATACGATGATGTATTGCTTGTTCCTGCCTATTCTGAAACCCTACCAAGAGAGGTAAACATTGCGACCAAATTTTCGCGTAATATTTCTTTAAATATCCCGATTGTATCTGCAGCAATGGATACAGTTACGGAAAGTCAAATGGCCATCGCTATGGCTAGAGAAGGTGGAATTGGTGTATTGCACAAGAATATGACGATTGCCGCTCAAGCAGATAAAGTAAGAATGGTCAAAAGAGCAGAATCTGGAATGATTTTAGATCCAGTAACTTTGACCAAAGATGCTACTGTTGGCGACGCCCAACAAAATATGGCGACCTATAAAATTGGGGGAATTCCTATTATTGATAAGCATGGAAAACTACAAGGTATCGTTACTAATCGAGACCTTCGTTTTGAAAAAGATTTGGCTCGTCCTATTGCTGAAGTAATGACGTTCAAAAACTTAATTACAGTTAAAGAAGGTACTTCTCTCGCAGAAGCAGAAGGAATCTTACAAACCCATAAAATCGAAAAGCTACCTGTTGTAGATGCAGAGAATACCTTAGTAGGATTAATTACTTTTAGAGATATTACAAAGCACACCACTAAGCCTATTGCGAATAAAGATTCCTTTGGAAGACTTCGCGTTGCTGCTGCTGTAGGTGTTACTGGAGATGTAATCGAAAGAACGGCAGCTTTAGTAAAGTCTGGCGTTGATGCAATTGTAATCGATACAGCGCATGGGCATACAAAAGGAGTGGTAGAAGTACTAAAAAAAGTTAAAAATCAGTTTCCAGATTTAGACGTAGTCGTTGGGAATATAGCTACTGCGGAAGCAGCTAAATATTTAGTTGATAACGGTGCTGATGCCGTTAAGGTAGGGATTGGCCCAGGATCAATTTGTACCACGAGAATTATTGCAGGGGTGGGTTATCCACAACTGTCTGCTGTTGTTGCTGTGGCAAATGCGATCAAAGGGACGGGAGTGCCAGTTATTGCTGACGGTGGAATTCGATATACTGGAGATATTCCAAAAGCTATTGCCGCTGGGGCAGATTGTGTTATGCTAGGATCATTATTAGCAGGAACAAAAGAATCTCCCGGAGAAACCATCATATACGAAGGAAGAAAGTTTAAGTCTTATCGCGGTATGGGCTCGGTTGAAGCAATGAAAAAAGGAAGTAAAGACCGCTATTTCCAAGACGTGGAGGATGATATCAAAAAATTAGTCCCAGAAGGAATTGTGGGTCGCGTACCGTATAAAGGAGAACTTTATGAAAGTATTCACCAATTTGTTGGTGGGATTAGAGCAGGAATGGGATACTGTGGAACAAATTCTATAGAAGCCTTAAAGAATAATGGACAGTTTGTTCAAATCACGGCTGCTGGGATTAGAGAAAGCCATCCTCATAATATCCAAATTACAAAAGAAGCACCAAATTATAGTCGTTAGAAAGTTAGGCTCCTTATCGGGTTACTAGCTTGTATGTTTTAATTTCTCCAGCAACTTCAACACGGACGATGTACATTTTTTTAGTTTCAAGATTGATGTTGCGTTGAAAGTCTGCAAGGTTTACATTGCTGTAAGTTGCTATTTTATTACCGATAATGCTGTAAATAGAAATATTACCTATACCTGTCAAACCTTTGACGCTAAGGACGCCATTTTTATAAATTAGGTTGACAATAGTGTAGTTGGCATTGAGATTAATTGAAGTAGATGACGTCGTCTCTAGTGTGTTTCCTAAACTTACTAAAGGCGCAAGTAGAAAAAAAAGTGAAGTTAAAATTAGGAACAAACGTTTCATCTTCAAATATATGGTAGCAAGTTAAAACAATAATTGTTGATAAAAAAATATTTATCAACAATTATATTGTTGATTATTAGTTAGTTATGGGTTTTATTAAAAGTATTACTCTTATTATTGTTAATAAAGCACAATATTTTTATTTTTTTTCGTTGGTAAAAGAACAAAACTATTTATCATTTTTGAGTTAAATATACCAAGAACTATGCCTCGTTTAATTAAAATACTTTTTCTGCTCTTTCTTTTCTACGCATGTGACCATCTTCCTAGCGTAGAACAAGACCGTGTGATTGCCAGGGCCGGGTCTCATTATTTGTATAAAACACAGTTAGAAGAGTTGCTCTTACCGCAACTTTCAAAAGAAGACAGTACACTATTAGTCCAAAGCTTTATTAACAATTGGGCAAAGAAACAATTGTTGTACGATCAAGCAGTGATTAATCTAGAAGATGAAACCCAAAATAAGCTTAGCGAATTAGTTGCAGAATACGAGCTTGATCTTTGGGCGAGATCCTACAAAGAGTCTGTGGTTAAATCGATGATTGATACCGTTGTTTCTCCCGCAGCGATGCAAGACTATTACAAGCAGTATAAAAACAGCTTTGCTCTTAAAGATGCCATCATACAGATGCGTTATATTATTTTGCCAAAAGACAATATTGATTTGTCTTTAATACAGGAGCATTTTCAATTAAACGATGTGCCAGATAAACAGTTTCTCGATTCGTTAAATTATCAATTCAATCGATATGAGATAAAAGATAGTGTTTGGTTTACAAAGAGAGACTTTTTGATGAATTTCCCTGTAGTCGCACCAAAGGAGTTTAATAATTATTTAAAAAAATCACAATTTTTCCTCTTTGAAGATGCAATCGAGGTATATTTGCTGCACGTTAGCGACTATCGTTTAGCGAGTGAAAACGCTCCTTTTTCGATGGTAAAAAATACCATTAGAAAAATTGTTTTTAACCGCAGCAAACTAGAATATATTAAAGAATTTGACCAAGAAATTTTACAAGATGCAATACAGACCAACAAATTTGAAATCTATCCTTAACATTTTTTTCTTATTAACTATAAGTTTTGCTTTTGCTCAAAACCAATCCAACGACAGTGAACGAGTAAAGTTAGACGGGGTAGTTTCTGTGGTAGGGGATTATGTAATTCTAGATTCTGATATAGACAAAACATTTGCAGATATGGAGTCGCAAGGAATTTCTACAAAAGGAGTAAGTCGTTGCGAACTCTTAGGTAAGTTAATGGAGGATAAACTTTATGCGCATCACGCCACACAAGATAGTTTAGAGATAAGTGATGCAGAGATTTATTCATATGTTGACCAAAGTATCGAGTATTTTACCGAACAATTGGGAAGTCTAGAAAAAGTCTTGGCATTTTATAATAAACGTGATGAACTTTCTTTTCGCGAAGAGTTATATCAAATAAACAAAGTGCAAAAGCTTTCTCAAATGATGCAATCCAGTATTGTGGAAAGTATAGAGATCACTCCAGAGGAGGTGAGAGAATTCTATGCGTCGATTCCAGAATTCGATCTACCAGTATTTGGTACAGAAGTTGAGATAGCCCAAATTGTTATTGAACCTAAAGTTTCTGAGGAGGAAAAAAAGCGTATTATCGATCAACTTAACACTTTTAAGAATGATGTTGAAGAAAAGGGGCTGAGTTTTGCTTCTAAAGCCATCCTGTATTCACAAGATCCAGGGTCCCGTGCAAGCGGAGGGAAATACACCTTGCACAGAAAACGTCCACGAATGGTGAAAGAATTTCGCGATGTGGCCTTTAGTATGCAAGAAGGAGAAGTTTCTAGTCCTTTTAAGACAGAGTTTGGATGGCATATTTTAACCGTGGATAAAATCAAAGGGCAGCAGGTTGATATTAGACATATTTTACTTACCCCCAATTCCGATGCATCTAAACTCTCTGAATCAAAAAAATTGTTAGATACTTTGAGAACAAGAATCATTGATAAAGAAATTGAGTTTGCGGCAGCAGCCTATAACTTTTCTTCTGAAAAAGAAACGAGAAACAATGGTGGGAAACTCGTAAACCCAGTAACAGGGGACGCCCGATTTGAATTGACTAAAATGGATCCCCAGCTCTACAGTCAAATTAAAAATCTTGATGAAGGTGAAATTTCTCTCCCCCTCTTAGAAGCAGATCGTTCTGGCGCGCAGAAATATAAAATCCTTAAAATCGTCAAGCGATATGAAGAGCATCAAGCAGATTACTCAAAGGATTATGGAAAAATAAAAGAGTTAGCCTTAAAGGACAAGCAATTAAGAACGATAGAAAAGTGGATGAAAGAAAAAATCGAAGACACTTATGTAAGTATCAATCGCTCTTTTAGAGAATGCGACTATTCCAATAATTGGTTAAAACTATAAATTACCTGAAGTATTTTTTAGGTACCCAAAGCATCCCAAAACATTCTCCCTCTTCTTTATGGATGTTTTTGTGATGTATTTTGTGCGCTCTTCTTAGGCCTTTTGCGTAACGATTATTGGTCTTTCTAAAGATCTTAAAGCGTTGATGTATAAAAATGTCATGTACTAAAAAGTAAGTCATCCCGTAGGTAAAAATACCCAAGGCAATAGGTAGGCCAGGCCAAAAGTCAAACTCTCCCCATAACACGACAAAACCAGCACTTAGCACAGCATAAACCACAAAGAATAAATCATTCATTTCAAACCATGAGTTATGGTCCTTTTTGTGATGATCCTTGTGCCACGACCATAAAAATCCATGCATGATGTATTTATGGGAGAACCACGCGACAAATTCCATTATAATAAAGGTCGAGACATAAACAATCCCCCATAAAATAGTTGGTATCATCAATTATAATAAGTTAAATCTATATTTGACATACGACCTTGCTAGAACACTCATTTTCTCATAATTGGGCACGCGAATTCGCGCTTGAGTGATATTAGAAGAAGGGGTTTTTCTAAGCTTTTGTAATAGCTTAGAATAATACTTATATGCGGTGTATACACCAAAGCGTGCAGTATTAGGTAATTGAAAGATCCCCTCTAAACCCTTAGCAAAATCTTCTTCAATTTCTGCGACGATTTTCATTTTGTCTTCTTCGGTGAAGTTATTTAGGTTAACCTCTGGAAAATATGAACGACTTAAACCTTCGAAATCATTTTTTAGATCGCGTAAAAAATTCACTTTTTGAAAAGCAGAACCCAAAGACATCGCAGAATTTTTAAGTCTTTGATATTCTTCTTCATTTCCATTGACAAAAACCTTTAAGCACATCAGGCCTACCACATCTGCAGAGCCATAAATATAGGCTTTGTAGTCTTCGTCTGTTAAATAGGTGGATTTGTGAAGATCCCATCGCATTGAACGCATGAAAGCATTGACTAGTTCACGATCAATTGAATAATGATGAAGAGTTTTTTGAAAGGAGTTTAGAATTGGGTTAAGACTAATTTGATCTTTGATGGCATGCTCTAAATCTGCCTCAAAACGATTAAATAATTCTTCTTTTGGATAATCGTGAAAACTATCGACGATTTCATCTGCAAAACGAACAAATCCATAAATGTTATAGATGTCTTGACGTATAGAAGGATTTAGCATCTTTGTTGCGAGAGAAAAAGAGGTGCTATAGGATTGCGTTACCTCTTTACTGCATTGATAAGAAACATCATCAAATAACTTTTTCATAGTGTAATAAGTAATAGTCCCAGACAGATTAATGTTTGGTTCGGCAATTCTTAATAAATATACAAAAAAGTTAAACAAAAAAATTATACCAAGACAGTAGTATTCAAATGTTCCTCTATGAATAATTCGATTTTGTCGTAGACATTGATCCCTTCGGGAACATTTGTTTTGTCAATATTGCTGACTTGCGGACCAAAAATAGAGAGCTGATTATCATAAAACTTGATGAGCTCTTCATGAAATACATGAAGGTAGTCGTTGATTTCATCTTTGTTTGGTTCAACCGTGACATAAGTCACAAAATGTAGACCGGTACTATAGCTCATTAAGGTTTTAAGACTTTCTGTAGGGATAGATTGCCCTAGAGAAATGGTTTTATGCCCTTTGCTTAAAATGAAATAATTCAAAAATAAAATACTTAATTCATGAATTTCATTTGCTGGAAGATAAAGAACAAAGGTTGGGTTGTTTTTCACAGGAGCATTCGAACGTTGAATGATTTCTGTTTGAATGTGAATCTTTTGTTTAACTAAGTTCGTGATAAAATGTTCATGCGAAGGAGAGATTGCTCCGGTCTGCCACAAGATTCCTAACTCGTTCATTAACGGGATAAAAATATGCAGATAAATAAAGGAGAAATTGTTCTTAGAGAGTAACTCGTCAAAAGTCGCATCAAATAGGATTGTATCAAAATTGACCATCGACAATTTAAACGCATTGATAGACACTTGTTCAGAGTTTGACTTTAATGCAATCTCACGAACCAAAATTGGAATTTCTTCTTCTTCAAGGTTGGCAATTTTTGATATTTTAAATCCGTGATTATAAAGTAGAGTAATGTTGAGAAGCTTCCTAAGGCTGTAAAGTGAGTATCGACGTATGTTTGTCGTTGTTCTCTCAGGAGAAAGAAGGTTATATCTTTTTTCCCAAATTCTTATTGTGTGAGCTTTGATACCCGAGATGTTCTCAAGGTTTTTTATACTAAAGCTGTCTTTTATCCTTTTCATATGTCTAACGTTTCATTAAGCAAGCTTAAACAAAAATACAAAAAAAATATGAATTGTAGAAGAGTGCGCACGAGAAGAGTCGAACTTCCACGGGATTTAACTCCCACTAGGCCCTCAACCTAGCGCGTCTACCAATTCCGCCACGTGCGCTTTAAGGTAGTTAGTGACTTGGCTGGGGCTCGAACCCAGGACCCTCTCCTTAAAAGGGAGATGCTCTACCAACTGAGCTACCAAGTCCAAAAAAAGTGACTTGGCTGGGGCTCGAACCCAGGACCCTCTCCTTAAAAGGGAGATGCTCTACCAACTGAGCTACCAAGTCGTTACTTTTTGAGGCTGCAAATATACAAGCAAAAATTAATAATTCATCATCTTATTGCCTAAATTTATAGCCAATTAAAAATCAGCTAGAGTGAATGCTATTTTCCTTTTAGGTTACATGGGTTGTGGTAAGTCTACCATCGGTAAAAGTTTAGCACAGAAATTAAACATATCCTTTATAGATTTAGATCAAGTAATTGAAAATCAAGAGAATGAATCTATTAAAGCGATTTTTGATAAAAGAGGAGAGCTTTATTTTCGCAAAGCAGAGCGACAAGCTTTACAGCAGTTAATTGCTCAACAAAACTCGGGGGTTATATCCCTAGGCGGTGGAACACCTTGTTATTTTGAGAACATGAATGACCTTGCTCAATCAAAGCATTATTCTATTTATCTAAAAGCTTCTATCCCAACTTTAGTGGGGCGTTTAAAAGATGAAAAAGTGATGAGACCCATGATAGATCATTTGACAGATGATGCCGCACTCACAGAGTTCATCGGGAAGCATCTTTTTGAAAGAAATGCGTTTTATCAAAAAGCTAAAACCGTTTTTACTATCGATGGTTTATCGGTAGATGAAATTGTGGACGATTTGATAAAAAGCCTAGCTTAAGTAAACGCCTGTTTCATTTCCAGAGAAGACTACTTCAATATGTTCGTTTAAATTGGTCGAAAGAGAAATTCCTTTAAAGTCTGCTTTTACTGGGTATTTTTTGTGATTGCGATTGACTAATACCGCCGTATTTAATTGTGCTAAGGGAACTTCCAAAAGATATTTCACCGCATACATCAAGGTGCTACCAGTATTCAATACATCATCTACAACCACCACAGATTGATTTTTTAAATCATCGAGCTGGTGGGAACATTCGACAGGGGATAATGGCGCTCTTTTATTGACCACCAGTTGGATCAGATGTACTTTAAGGCTAGAAATATCCTCTAAGTAAGTCTTGATTTTTTGAGCATATAGTTCACCATTTTTAACTATCCCAGCTAAATAAATTTCGCGTTGCTCAAAATTTGCTTCATATATTTGATACGCTATTCGCTGGGTACAGTGCTCTATTTTTGTCGCATCGAAAATTAGTCCGTTTGTTTTTGGCATGATGATGGATATATAAAACAAAGGTAGAAATATTTGACCTGAAACTGGTCGATTGTTTAATTTTACCTTTAAAGAAAACCCATTTCTTATGAAAAAAATCTTTTTTATTTTATCGCTGTTTATTCCTTTGGCCATATATGGCCAAAACAAAAACATTGACCCCACTTTACTTGCAGTAGAGGGTTATGATCTAGTGAGTTATTTTACTGAAAAAGCGCCTCAAAAAGGCTTAGAACAACATCAATTTAGTTGGGAAGGAGCGAGGTATTTGTTCTCTTCTGCTAAAAATAAGAATACCTTTAAAACGCATCCAGAAAAGTACCTGCCCGCTTATGGCGGTTGGTGTGCTTATGCAATGACTAGAGGCAAAGAAGTTGAGATAAACCCAAAAGCGTATTATATTCAACAAGAACAATTATATCTTTTTTATAAAACTAATTGGGTAGATACTCAGGCAAAATGGATTAAAGATCACGCTAATTATAAGGCTAAAGCAGATGATATGTGGGCCAAAAAAATGCAATAGAAAATTAATGAAGATCAAACGACTATTTCGTTTTGAGTTTTGGCCTTTTTGGCTGTTCTATATCCCGACCTACTTTAATTGGTCGGTTTTAGCCATAAAAGCGCGATATACGACCTACTTTACTGCGACAAATCCCTTGATGAATAACAGTGGTGCTGTAAATGTTTCTAAGCTGGAGTATTTGTCAAAATTGCCCGCGAAATGGGTGCCGAAAGCTAAGTTGATTAATAGCTCAATCCCTGCAAATGATTTAAAAAACGCCTTTGATGCCTTAGCGACAGATTTTCCAGTGATTTTAAAGCCAGATAAAGGCGAAAGAGGAAAAGAAGTTTTTTTGATTCAGGATTTTGATCAATTAGTCGAAAAAGTCAAAAACAGTCACTATTCGACCTTATTACTACAAACTTATTGTAGCTATCCTAACGAGGCTGGAATTCTTTTCTATCGCTATCCCAATCAAAAACAGGGGGTAATAAGTTCTGTCACGACAAAAGAATTTTGTGTTTTGAAAGGAGATGGGCAGTCAAGCTGGGAAGAATTGCTTCGCAAAAATATGCGTGTAAAACACAGGCTTGAAGACCTTTTAAAGCGCACAACCATAAATTGGCAGGACATTCCCTCTAAAGGAACGCATCAATTGATTGAGCCCATAGGTAGTCACAATCTAGGAACAAAATTCACTAATGGGATTAAGTTAAATTCTACTATTCTTGAAAGAAGAATCAATCAATGGGCAGATCAATTACCGGGCTTTTATTACGGTCGTTTTGATGTTAAATACAAAGATTGGAATAGTCTTCTAAAGGGAGAAGATTTTTCTCTTATGGAGATTAACGGCGTCAATGCAGAGCCCACTCATATATATCACCCAGGCTATGGCATACTTAAAGCTTACCGTGATATTTTTTCACATATGAAAATAATTTATGAAATTAGTGAACAGAACCGCTCTCTGGGAATAAAACCCAAAAGGCTTCTACCATTTTTAACCGAATTGATTAAAACAGCGACACGCTAATCCCCTATGAATCTTCACTTACAATTATGGCAAGATCTTATTGATTTGTGCCAGTCTTTAACCCCAGAACAATACACTTTTGAGTGTAAAATGCTCAATGGGGTGTCTATCGCAGAACATTTACGTCATTCTTATGAGTTTTACCATTGTTTACTTTTAGGCCTTTCGGCCAAAGAGATCAACTATGAAAACCGTTTAAGAGATCGCACTATCGAAAGTAATCTTGATTACGCCATCATTCGCATGATTGAACTCAAAGCGCAGCTGGAATCCCCGCATGAAGATGTTAGAATAAAATTGTTTTCAAAAGAAGCGCAAAATAACTTGGTCAATACCTCCTTTGAAAGAGAGTTAGTGTACTGTTTAGATCATGCTATCCATCATCAGGCCTTGATTAAAATAGGACTTAAAGAACAAGAGCTCTCTCATTTAGTCAGTCAAGACTTTGGCGTAGCCTATTCAACATTGCGCTATAGAAAGCAGCATTAATCTTGCTTTGTCGTGGGTTCGTCGTCTAAAAAGTCGTCTAAATCACGACGATCTCTTTTGGTGGGGCGACCTTCTCCTTTTTCGCGATAATAGTCTTGAGATAATTTTTGCAATTCCCGTTGTTCAAAGGCAGATCTAGGGGTGGTATCCATGCGATAAATGTCGACTAATTTTGCGCCTAGCCTTGATTTTGGGATGTCTAAAACAGTGCATTGATAGATGATTTGATCTTTTCTAATCTCTAATTTATCCTGTCTTAAAACTTCTCGCGAGGGTTTGACCACCTGTCCATTAATTTTCACTTGACCTTTTTTACAAGCAGAACTGGCAATATTACGCGATTTAAAATAGCGTAAGCACCACAGATATTGGTCAATTCTCATTTAAAATAGCGTTAAAGTTCGCCACTAAAATAAAGTAAAATTGTATCTTGCGCCACAAATTTTGAACATGAAATTCGCAAAAATATTCTTCCCTTTACTATTGGCCTTTACGCTGTTTGTTACAGCTTGTGGGTCTGATAATGATGAAGAGGAAACCGTTGAGCTTAACGATCTTTTTGAACAATCACAGACAGACGATGAATTGATTAATGAGTATCTTCAAACTCATACGTATAACTATGAAGACTTTCTAGATCAAAGCATTGAAGAACCTAGCATAAGTATTGATACCCTTGCTGGAAATAATGCAGCGAAAACACCCTTAAGTGATTTAGTTGCTTTTACTGAAGTAGATGTCACTAATAGTGAAGGGGAAGAGGTTAGCCATAAACTTTATTACCTTGTCGCTCGTCAAGGTGTAAGAGTAGAAGATCGCGCTACTGTAGTAGATTCTGTATATCTGTCCTATCGCGGGAGTTTATTAGATGGTACAGAATTCGATGAAAGTATTTTCCCAATATGGTTTGACAATGCAAATGTAATCCGTGGTTTTAGCTATGGAGCACAGTTTTTTGCACCAGGAAACTTTACCCAAAGCAGTAATGGATTAATTGACTTTAGCGACTTTGGTCAGGGTTTAATATTTATGCCGTCAGGTTTAGGATACTTTGGTAACTCACAACTAAATATTCCAGCTTATTCTCCACTTATCTTTAGCCTTAAAGTTTATACCACTAATCAAGCAGATCATGATGCAGATGGTATTTTATCTTTTCATGAAGATGTTGATGGGGATGGTAACCCATACAACGACGATACAGATGAAGATGGCATTGCTAATTTTGTAGATGCAGATGATGACGGTGATGGTATTTTTACCGTTAACGAATATGATCAGGATGGAGACGGTAACCCAGACGACACAGACGGCGACGGGATTCCAGATTATTTAGATAACGAATAGGCTAGAAGATTAATTGTCTTCTTGTCGATTCCTGTTGTTTCGTTTCAAGCGTAAGTCATAAGACGCACTCAAAATCCATTGTTTTGCGCGAGTATCAACTCTTCCTGCAATATCAACATCGTTATTCCCTAAAATAAGGACTTCATTATCAGTAAATCCACGTTCAAAACGAATCCCTAAACCAAAGCGGCCTAATTTTAAGCGGGTGCCAATTTGAAGCCCAATGGTAAAGTTTTCTTCAAGATCCCCAAGGGTAACTTCCTTTCCTTTCTCATTTAAGATGTATTGAAAAGAGGGGCCAGCAAAAATACTTAAAGGACCTAGGATTTTATATCCCAATAATACAGGGGCCTCGAGTTTACTTAGAGCGATGGTTTGGGTATCGTCGAACTGACTAACACTTTGACTAAATTGAAGCTCTGGCCTTAAGTAAAAAGTCAAGAGATTTAAATTCCCAAAAACCCCAATATGAAAGCCTGTCTGGGCATCAGATTGGAAATTTTCAAGACCTAATTCAGTGGGGTTAAGATCTCCAAAGGAATCATAATTTACCCCGCCCTTCACCCCATAACTGAATTGGGCGAAAAGTGGGGTAAAACAGATTAGACATAGTAGGAGCGTAAAGGTAGATTGAAGAGTTTTCATTTTATTTGCGTTGAATTATTTTTTCTGATGCGGCTACGATTGCTTTTGCATTTAAACCGTATTTATCCATTAATTGCGCTGGAGTTCCAGATTCACCAAAGGTATCTTTAGTCGCAATAAATTCTTGTGGGGTAGGTGTGTTTTCTGCTAGTACACGTGCAACACTTTCGCCTAGACCACCTAAAAAGTTGTGCTCTTCTGCAGTGACGATCGCCCCTGTTTTAGCAACAGACTTTAAAATGATGTCGTTGTCTAAAGGTTTGATGGTGTGAATGTTGATAACTTCGGCAGAGATGCCTTTTTCGTTTAATGTTTTAGCGGCTTCTAGCGCTTCCCATACCAAATGTCCAGTAGCGACAATGGTAACATCACTTCCTTCTTGTAAAAGTAGACCTTTCCCAATTTCAAAGCTTTGATCTGCAGGAGTGAAGTTAGCCACTTTTGGACGACCAAAACGCAAATAAACAGGACCATCATAGTCTGCAATGGCCATGGTAGCTGCTTTAGTTTGGTTAAAGTCGCAAGGGTTAATAACAACCATTCCTGGAAGCATTTTCATTAAACCGATATCTTCTAAAATTTGGTGCGTCGCACCATCTTCTCCCAAGGTTACCCCTGCGTGAGAAGCACAAATTTTCACATTTTTTCCAGAGTAGGCGATCGATTGACGAATTTGATCGTAAACACGTCCAGTAGAGAAATTAGCAAAGGTTCCAGTAAAAGGGATTTTCCCCCCTATGGTAAGACCAGCTGCAATTCCCATCATGTTCGCTTCTGCGATACCGATTTGGAAAAAGCGATCGGGATTCTCTTCAATAAATTGATCCATTTTTAGAGAACCAATAAGGTCTGCGCATAGTGCCACAACATTAGGGTTTGTTCTCCCAAGCTCTGTAAGCCCAGCACCAAAGCCCGAACGGGTGTCCTGTGATCCTTGATTGATGTATTCTTTCATCTTTAAATATTATTCGATTAATAATCCCCTAAGGTCTCAGGGTTTTGTGCTAGGGCACTTTCTAATTGTTCGTCGTTAGGTGCTTTTCCGTGCCATGCGTGGGTATGCATCATAAAGTCTACACCGTTCCCCATTTCTGTTTTTAATAAGATACAGATGGGTTTTCCGTTGCCTGACATAGATTTAGCTTCGCGTAAAGCATTACCGATAGCAGTAAGGTCATTACCTTCTTCTACTGTAAGTACTTCCCAACCGAAGGCTTTAAATTTTCCTTCTACACTTCCCATGGGTAGAACTTTGTCAGTAGAACCGTCAATTTGTTTTCCATTGAGGTCAACTGTTGCAATAAGATTATCCACCTTTTTTGCTGCGGCATACATAATAGCTTCCCAGTTTTGACCTTCTTGTAATTCCCCATCTCCCATTAAAGCATAAACCATATGGCTGTCTTTGTTGAGTTTTTTCGCTTGAGCTGCACCAATAGCAACCGACAAACCTTGCCCTAAAGAACCAGAGGCAATTCTAATCCCTGGTAAACCCTCGTGTGTGGTAGGGTGCCCTTGTAATCGAGAATCGATCAAACGAAAAGTGTTTAACTCTTCTACTGGGAAATATCCTCTACGAGCGAGAACACTATAAAATACAGGGGAGATATGGCCATTCGATAAAAAGAAAACATCTTCGTTAATTCCGTCCATATCAAAGCCCTCTTTGAGTTCCATGATTTCGTTATAGAGACTAACAAAAAATTCGGCACATCCCAGTGATCCTCCTGGGTGACCAGAGTTTACCTTGTGTACCATGCGAAGAATGTCTCGTCTTACTTGTGTGACGATATCCTGCGATGAGTGTGTTGTTGACATTGATTAAATTTTATTATACAAAAATAATTGTTCATGCTTAATTATTGGCCTATTTATCTCAGGAACTTATCACAGATTACCAACATTTTTTTGGACAGTGCTTATGAATCAATCTTTTGTTTGCAAATTAATATTTCTACAATAGCATTTTCTTCAATCCTAAGCACTTCCGTATCTTTGCTCCTTAAATATTTTGATGGAATTTAAGTTACAGCATACAGATCCTAGCAGTAAGGCTAGGGCAGGAGAAATCACTACTGCACATGGGAAAATTCAAACTCCCATTTTTATGCCAGTAGGCACGGCAGCAACGGTAAAAGGAGTCCATCAAAGAGATTTAAAACAAGAAATTAACCCTGATATTATTTTAGGGAATACCTATCACCTTTATCTAAGACCTGGAACTGCTATCCTACAACAAGCAGGAGGTTTACATAAGTTTATGGGCTGGGATCGCCCTTTGTTAACTGATTCTGGAGGATACCAAGTATATTCTCTTTCTGCGAATCGAAAGATCAAAGAAGAAGGGGTGAAGTTTAAATCGCATATCGATGGTTCTTACCATTTCTTTACGCCTGAAAATGCCATCGATATTCAACGTCAAATTGGGGCAGATATCATCATGGCTTTTGATGAGTGTACACCCTATCCTTGTGAATACAAATATGCCAAAGCATCGATGCATATGACCCATCGCTGGTTAGACCGTTGTTTAGCACAAGACAAGAAAAGTCCTTTTTTGTACGGCTATGAGCAAACGCTTTTTCCTATTGTTCAAGGAAGTACGTATAAAGACCTAAGAAAACAGTCGGCAGAATTTATCGCCTCAAGAGAAGCACCTGGAAACGCTATCGGCGGACTTTCTGTGGGAGAACCTGCAGATGAGATGTATGCCATGACCGAGGTTGTTTGTGATGTTCTGCCAGAAAGCAAACCCCGTTATTTAATGGGAGTAGGGACACCGATTAATTTATTGGAAAACATCGCCTTGGGGGTAGATATGTTTGATTGTGTTTTACCTTCTCGTAATGCGCGAAATGGAATGCTTTACACTTTTGAGGGATCCATCAATATCAAAAATAAAAAGTGGGGAAAACGACTTTTCTGTCATTGATCCAGACGGACATACTTTTGTTGACACCGAATATTCTAAGGCTTATTTGCGTCATCTTTTTTCTGTCAATGAATTATTAGGGAAACAAATTGCTACCATACACAACTTAGGGTTCTATTTAGCGTTAGTAAGACAAGCAAGAGAGAAAATCTTAAGCGGAGAATTTACTGCTTGGAAAAACAAGATGGTCAAACAAATGGACAAACGTTTATAAGCATGTTTAAAAAGATTGACGCCTATATCATCAAACGCTATCTCATGACATTCTTTGTTATGTTATTGTTGTTTATCCCTATTGGGATCATGGTTGATGTAGCCGAAAAAATCGACAAGTTTAAAGAAAACGAAGTTCCAATCTCAGAAATAGTAAGTTATTACATTGACTTTATGTGGTACTTTGGAAACCTCTTGTTCCCTATCTTTTTATTTCTTGCGGTCATATGGTTTACCTCTAAATTGGCGAACAATACTGAGGTGATTGCCATTTTGAGTTCTGGGATTTCTTTTAATCGTTTTCTGCGTCCTTATTTTGTTTCAGCGAGCATGATCGCTGTCTTTGCTTTTTTTGCAGGCATGTTTATTGTTCCTGGGGCGAGTGAAGGCTTTAACGAGTTTTCTTTTAAATATCTTAAAAAAAGGAAGAACGACCGTCAAACGACCAACCTTTTTAAGCAGATTAATGAGAAGGAGTTTATTTATGTAAGTAGCTATAGTCCCTCAAGATTGCGCGGTTTAGATTTTGCACTAGAACATTTTGAAGGCGATTCTTTAACCTTTAAAATTATGGCGCAATCGATTCGATGGGTGGAGAAAGACACTGTTTTTCGCTTGTTGAATTATAAAAAACGCATCATTGATGGGGATCAAGAACGCTATGAAACAGAAAATTCTAAAGACACTTTATTTGATTTTGAAATTCAAGATTTAGCTCCACTAAATTATAAAGCAGAGACGCTTTCTATGTTTGAGTTAAACGATTTTATCGCTTCAGAAGAGCGAAGTGGATCTGTGATGATCAACCAGCATTTATTAGTAAGACATAAGCGCTACAGTATACCTGTGTCTGCTTTTATTTTAACCATTATTGCCGTGGCTGTGGCATCATTTAAACGCCGTGGTGGGATGGGAGTTAATCTGGCCTTTGGGATTACTTTAGGTTTTATATTTATTTTCTTTGATAAGATTTTTGGCGTTTTAGTCGCTAAATCTAATTTTTCACCTGTGCTTGCTGCCTGGCTTCCTTTGGCCATTTTTGGCCTGCTGGCCATTGGTTTATTGAATTATGCTAAACGATAAAGGGAAAAGTTTACTCCATTTACATTTTCTTATTTTTTTGTGGGGTTTTACCTCCATCTTAGGCGCCCTGATCAATTTAGATTCTTTGCCAATAGTGTGGTATAGAATGTCTCTTGCTGTTGTTATGATTGCAATATACTTTGCTTTGTTTTCAAGAAAATCTTTTCAAATACACCCCGGTGTCTTTAAGTACTATGTTATAGGTGGGCTGTTGATTTCAGTGCATTGGGTCTTGTTTTTTTACGCCATTAAAATTTCATCAATTTCACTTACCCTTTCTATTTTATCTTCGGCTTCTTTAATGACCTCTGTTTTAGAGCCCATTCTATATAAACGCCCCTTTAGACGGTATGAAGTGTTTTTTGGTCTCTTTGTTATTCTGGGTTTGTATTTGATTTTTGGGGTGCAAAAAGAGAATTTCTGGGGCATAATTACTGCTTTAGCCTGTACCTTATTATCGGTTTTATTCTCTTTGCTTAACGGGAAGTTGATTCAAAAGTACCCGGCAAATAATATCTCTTTTTACCAGCTGTTCGTCGGGGCTGTTGTGATGAGTTTTGCTTTAGGAGTCACCATCGATTCTCCAGAAGTCTTATTTGATTTATCCTGGCAGGATTGGTTGTGGATCTTTTTATTGTCCTCTGTTTGTACGGCTTATGCTACCATTGCATCTGTCGTTGTTTTAAAGCATGTTACTCCTTTTACCATGATGATTTCTCTCAACCTAGAACCTATCTATGCGATTGTTTTTTCGCTTTTGATTTTTGGAGAAAAAGAATTGATGAGTACACAATTTTATATCGGTGTATTGATCATATTAGGGGGTGTAGTAGGCAATGGAATATATAAACGACAAGCCCAAAAAAAATAGTTCTTCCCCCATAAAAATTTTTACCTTTGTTATAACAGATTGAAACCAATGGAATATTTAGATTTTGAACTTCCGATTAAAGACATCAAAGAGCAGTTAGATAAATGCAAGCTTATTGGTGATGAAAGTGAAGTCGATGTTACAGATACATATGATCAATTAGAGCAAAAGCTCATTGAGACTAAGAAAGAGATTTATGGGAATTTAACTCCTTGGCAAAGAGTACAGTTATCCCGTCATCCTTCTCGACCTTATACTTTAGATTATATCACTGCTTTATGCGGCGACACTTTTTTAGAGTTACACGGTGATCGCAATGTGCGAGATGATAAAGCCATGATCGGCGGTTTAGGTAAAATCAATGATCAATCATTTATGTTTATAGGTACCCAAAAAGGGTATAATACCGCTACAAGAAAATACCGAAACTTTGGGATGGCTAATCCTGAAGGTTACCGTAAAGCTTTGCGTTTGATGAAGTCTGCAGAAAAATTTGGCCTTCCCATTGTGTCCTTTGTGGATACTCCAGGGGCCTATCCAGGGCTAGAAGCAGAAGAACGCGGACAAGGCGAAGCCATTGCGCGCAATATCTATGAAATGCTTTCTGTGAAAGTACCGGTTATCGTTGTGATTATTGGAGAAGGAGCTTCTGGAGGTGCTTTAGGGATAGGAGCTGGAGATAGAATTTTTATGTTAGAAAACACTTGGTACTCAGTGATTTCTCCAGAGTCTTGTTCTTCGATTTTATGGAGAAGCTGGGAGTACAAAGAGCAAGCGGCAGATGCCTTAAAATTAACAGCGACAGATATGAAAAAATCAAAGTTAATTGATAAGATCATCAAAGAACCGCTGGGAGGAGCGCATTATGATCGTGCAGCAACCTTTGAGGCAGTTAAAGCTGAAATTCTAAAAACCTTTAAAACCCTCGATAAATTATCGCCACAAGATCTAATCGATCAACGTCGCGATAAGTTTGAACAGATGGGGGTCTTTAACGACTAGGGTTTTCACGCTTATTAACATTAATTTAAACTTATAAACAGCCTTTTGTTTACTCTTGTGTGATACTTCCTGCTTGAATTTGTAAGCTTTAAGAAAATGAATTCTTTACATTTAACCAATGGAAGAAAGGAAACCAATTATTGCTCCGGGCCTGACTAATTCAGGTGTTGTAAACCTTGAAAAAGGAAAGATCCCCCCACAAGCGGTTGATCTTGAGGAAGCCGTTTTAGGCGCTATGTTGATTGATAAAAAAGGAGTTGATGAGGTCATTGATATCCTACAAGAAGATGCTTTTTACAAAGAAGCGCACCAGCATATTTTCTCTGCGATTCACCATCTTTTTGAAACTTCAGAACCGATAGATCTATTGACTGTTTCTGCACAGCTGCGCAAAATGGGTACCCTCGAAAAAGTAGGAGGGGATTTTTATTTAGTTCAACTATCTAAAAAGATATCTACCTCTGCTCACATTGAATTTCATGCGAGAATTATCTTACAGAAGTTTATTCAGCGTAGCTTAATTAAGATTTCTAACGAAATTATTGAAAGCTCCTTCAAAGATTCTGTGGATGTTTTTGATTTGCTCGATGAAGCGGAATCAAAATTATATGACGTTACGCAAGGGAACATTAAAAAATCCTCTGAAACTGCACAAAATCTTGTAATTCAAGCAAAAAAGCGAATTGAAGAAATCGCTAAGAAAGAGGGCTTAAGTGGGGTTGCTACTGGATTTGAAAAACTAGATGCCCTTACCTCTGGATGGCAGCCCAGTGATTTGATTATTGTTGCGGCACGGCCAGGGATGGGTAAAACAGCCTTGACTTTATCTATGGCGCGCAATATTGCCGTGATGAAGCAAACCCCGGTGGCCTTCTTCTCCTTAGAGATGTCCTCGGTACAGTTGATCACTCGATTGATCTCTGCTGAAACAGGTTTATCTTCTGAGAAATTGCGTACGGGGAAACTAGAGAATCACGAATGGGAGCAACTCAATGTCAAAGTCGGGGATTTAGAAAAAGCCCCGCTTTTTATTGATGACACACCCTCTTTATCCATTTTCGACCTTCGGGCAAAAGCGAGACGCCTTTCTTCGCAACACGGAATAAAACTAATTATTGTTGATTACCTGCAATTGATGACCGCAGGCTCGACTAACAAAACAGGGAATCGTGAACAAGAGATTTCAACCATCTCACGAAACCTAAAAGCCTTAGCAAAAGAACTCGATGTTCCAGTAATTGCCTTATCACAGTTGTCGCGTGCAGTAGAGACTAGGGGAGGGACTAAGCGTCCTTTACTCTCTGATTTGAGAGAATCTGGGGCGATTGAACAAGACGCTGATATCGTTTCCTTTATTTATCGTCCAGAATACTATGGTATTGACGAATGGGATGATGAAGAGCGTACCTCTTCACTAGGTCAAGCAGAATTTATCGTAGCAAAGCACCGTAATGGAGGCTTAGACAATATTCGATTAAAGTTTATTGGTCACCTAGGGAAGTTTGACAACCTCGAAAATTTCGATTCTCCTTATGAGTTCCCTTCTAAGATGAATGAAACGATCGCACCAGAATCATTCCCATCGGCAGATCAAGCTTTTGGTTCATCATTTAACGACGAGGATGGAGATGTGCCTTTCTAAAGTAATACAAATAATAAAGCATAAAAAAAACCAGCCATTTGGCTGGTTTTTTTATAGAGTACAACTAAAGTGTTATTTGATTTTATCGACGATGGCTTTAAACGCATCAGGGTGATTCATCGCAAGGTCTGCAAGGACTTTACGGTTCAATTCGATATCATTTGCGTGAATACGTCCCATGAATTGGCTGTATGACATCCCGTGCATGCGTGCACCGGCGTTGATACGTGTAATCCATAAGGCACGGAAGTTACGCTTTTTGGTTTTACGGTCGCGGTAAGCATACTGCATGGCTTTGTCCACTGCATTCTTTGCTACCGTCCATACGTTTTTACGGCGTCCAAAGTATCCTTTGGCATGCTTTAAAACTTTTTTTCTTCGTGCTCTTGAAGCAACTGAGTTTACTGATCTTGGCATAGTTTTTTGTGTTTTTGTTACAGGGCGGTATCGCTACACTTTAGGAGCCCGCAACAGGGTTAATTGTTTTTAGTCAACCTGAACAAGGCTTATTTTAAGCGTAATTGTTCTTTGATGTTGTCGGAATCACTTTCGTGAACCAATCCAGTGTGGGTCAATTTCAACTTGCGTTTCTTTGACTTCTTCGTTAAGATGTGGCTCTTAAAAGCATGCTTCCTTTTGATTTTACCACTACCTGTAAGCTTAAAACGCTTTTTAGCAGAGGATTTAGTTTTCATTTTTGGCATTACTTCTTATTTATGGGTTGTACTCTTCTTATTTCTTTTTTGCACTAATGAACATCGTCATTCTTTTCCCTTCTAATTTAGGGAGTTGTTCAACTTTTCCTAGCTCTTCAAGATCTTGTGCTAAACGCAACAATAAGATCTGTCCTTGCTCTTTAAACACTATCGAACGTCCTTTAAAGAAAACAAAGGCTTTGAGCTTTGCGCCTTCTTTTAAGAATTTTTCTGCGTGTTTTTTTTTGAACTCATAATCGTGTTCATCTGTATTGGGTCCAAAGCGAATCTCTTTAATGATTACTTTTGTTGCTTTTGATTTGAGTGCCTTTTCGCGTTTCTTTTGTTCGTACAAGAATTTCTTGTATTCTAAAATCTTACATACAGGCGGATTAGCATTGGGAGAAATTTCTACCAAGTCTAGCTCCAACTCTTGTGCGAGTTTAAGGGCTTTGTTAAGCGAATAGACGCCTACTTCAACATTATCTCCCACCAAACGAAGTTCTTGTGCGGTGATTTTTTCATTGATCTTGTGGGGATCCTGTTTGATTACTCGACCTGGACGATTAGTCCTTCTTCTACGTATTGCTATGGTATTCTATTTTAATTAAACGTCAAATGTTGCACTACTAGCATCTACTTCTGCTTGTATCTTTTCAATAAAGGTTTCAAGCGTTAGTGATCCCGTATCCCCTTCAACACGACTTCTTACAGAAACGGTGTTTTCAGCGGCTTCTTTCTCTCCGACAATGAGCATATAAGGATATTTGTTCAGCTGCGCTTCACGAATTTTCTTCCCAATCGTCTCATTTCGATTGTCGATCAGAGCGCGAATTTCGCTATTTTTCAGTTGATTTGAAACTTTTTCAGCGTATTTTTCATACTTCTCACTTACCGAGAGGATGATTACTTGTTCTGGCATGAGCCAAAGCGGGAAATTTCCACCGGTATGTTCGAGTAAAATCGCGACAAATCGCTCTAAACTTCCAAAAGGCGCACGGTGAATCATCACTGGCCTATGTTCTTCATTATCACTGCCTTTATAGCTTAATTCAAAGCGTTCTGGCAGGTTGTAATCCACTTGAATCGTCCCTAATTGCCATTTGCGTCCCAGCGCATCTTTGACCATAAAGTCTAATTTAGGACCATAAAAAGCGGCTTCCCCATATTCGATTACATAGTTCAATTCTTTTTCTTTGGCGGCATTGATGATGGCATTTTCAGCTAAATCCCAGTTTTCGTCAGATCCAATGTACTTTTCTGGTTTTTCTGGGTCGCGTAAAGATACTTGTGCCGTAAAATCTTCAAAGCCTAACGAACCAAAGACATAAAGCACTAAGTCAATTACCTTTTTGAACTCCTCATCTAATTGAGAAGGCATACAGAAAATATGTGCATCGTCTTGGGTAAACCCACGTACACGCGTTAAACCGTGGAGCTCTCCGCTTTGCTCATAACGGTATACAGTACCAAATTCTGCATAGCGCTTGGGTAAATCTTTATAACTCCACTGGCGCGCATTGAAAATCTCGCAGTGATGCGGGCAGTTCATGGGCTTGAGTAAAAACTCTTCTCCTTCTGCCGGGGTTTGTATCGGTTGGAAACTGTCTGCCCCGTATTTTTCATAATGACCAGAGGTCATGTATAATTCTTTGTTCCCAATGTGGGGAGAAATCACCTGCTCATAGCCGGCTTTCTTTTGGGCTTCTTTTAAGAAGTTCTCTAAACGTTCGCGCAAAGCTGCCCCTTTAGGTAACCAAAGCGGTAAACCTTGTCCCACCTTTTGCGAGAAGGTAAAGAGCTCTAATTCTTTTCCCAGCTTTCTGTGATCCCGTTTTTTTACTTCTTCTAAGAGGGCGAGATACTCGGTTAACTCTTTTTGCTTTGGGAAAGAAATCCCATAAATACGGGTCAACTGTGGTTTAGTTTCATCACCGCGCCAGTAAGCTCCCGCAACGCTAAGTAACTTTACTGCTTTGACAAAACCAGTGTGGGGAATATGTCCTCCACGACAGAGGTCGGTAAAGTCGGCATGGTCACAAAAGCTAATGGTACCGTCGTCTAAATTTTCTATCAATTCAACCTTAAAGGGGTTGTCTTCTTTTTTGTAAAAATCTAAGGCATCTGCCTTAGAACTCATGCGCATCTTAAAGTCAAACTTTTCTCTGGCAAATGCCAAAAATTGCTTTTCGAGTGCCGGTAGGTCTTTTTCAGAGAAACTTTCTCCGCCAAAATCTACGTCATAGTAAAAACCGTTTTCGATGGCTGGACCTATGGTGAGTTTTGCTTGTGGATAAAGGGCCAATAAACTCTGTGCTAAGATATGCGCAGAAGAGTGCCAAAAGGCAGTTTTTCCTTCTTCGTCATTCCAAGTAAAGAGGCGTAAATCTCCGTCGCAATCAATTATTGTAGAAGCTTCTACAGTGGTTTGATTGAATTGAGCAGAAAGGACATTACGGGCTAAACCTTCGCTAATATCTTTGGCGATGTCTAAGACGGTTAACGCTTGTTCATATTGACGAACGGAGCCGTCTGGGAGTGTGATTGCAATCATTTGTGGATCAATAATGCGCAAAGATAATGTGAATCAGCAAGGCAGACAACAGTGGGCGCCATTTATCCCTTTCTTTTTTTGCCTAAAAAGGCCGAAGTGAGTTTGCCTATCCCTAAAAACCCTAGTCCTATCGAGCCAGCAGACAGTAAAAGGCCAACAATCAAGACCGGCCAATACCAGGGGTGTCCTTCGTTTTTAAAAGCTTGCATGATGACAAAAGGGCCTATAAAGGCCAAAACGATGGCATACATCACCCGTTTTAAACCTTGCTGTAGTGCGATTTTATCCATCTATCAAAGATAGGGTTTTTTAAGAACGATATGCTTCAATGGCTTCGCGCACTCCGCCGGCTTGCTCGAGGAGTTCTTGGGCGCGGGTGGGGGAGGCCCCAGTTTTTTCGACGATGATGTCAAGGGCGCGTTGTCGTAGTTTGGCATTGCTCAATTGTAGGTCCACCATTTTATTGCCATTAATATGCCCCAAGCGAATCATGCTAGCGGTGGTGATCATGTTTAAAATCATTTTTTGAGCGGTTCCAGCTTTCATACGAGAGCTGCCAGTAACAAACTCTGGTCCCACCACAACAGCGATGGGGAAATCGGCAACCTGGGTTAATGGCGCGCCCGGATTACAGCAAATACAGCCGGTGGGGATATTGTTCTTTTGGCAAGCCTTTAAAGCATGAATGACATAAGGAGTGGTGCCAGAAGCGGCAATCCCAATCACGATATCCTTTGCTGTGATCTTGTGTTGTTGTAAATCTTCCCAGCCCAGCGTAGTCGAATCTTCGGCGTTTTCTACCGCTTTATAAATGGCGTTTTTTCCGCCGGCGATTAGACCGATGACTTTGTTAGGGTTTGTCCCAAAGGTAGGCGGACATTCTGAAGCGTCTAAAATCCCCAGTCTCCCGCTGGTGCCTGCACCCATATAGAAGAGGCGCCCACCAGCGCCTAATTGGACTTCGACTTTTTCGATTAGTGCAGTGATCTGGGGGAGTGCTTTTGCTACGGCTAAGGCAACTTTTTGATCTTCTGCATTTATACTACTAACCAAGTCTGCCACGCTGTAGTTTTCAAGGTTGTCGTATAAGGAATCCTCTTCGGTGATTTTTCTAAATGCCATAGTACAAAGTAAATCATTATACAGGAAGTAGGAGGGATTAGGGGGAGAGTATTTTAGGGGCTGCTTTTATTTTGAGGGCATTTTGGCAACCATTTCTATAGTCACTTCTACAAGCTCAGTGACCACTTAGTAACCGCTTAGTGGATGGGTTGTGATTCAAATTAAGGGAATAAAAAACCCCAACCATAGGCTGGGGTTTTGTCTATTTGAATGCTTAGGACTAGCTTAATTTAGCGTCTAAGTTTTCTTTTAAAGCATTTAAGAATTGTTGGGTCGTAAGGTAGTGCTCACTACTCAAGTTTTCTTTGTGGATTAACAAGGCCAAATCTTTGGTCATTTTTCCGCTTTCAACCGTCTCAACACATACGTCTTCGAGGGTCTGACAGAAGTCGATTAAAGCTTGGTTTTTATCTAATTTCCCACGGTGTTGTAAACCACGAGTCCATGCAAAGATCGACGCGATCGGGTTAGTAGAGGTTTCTTTTCCTTGTTGGTGTTGACGGTAGTGACGGGTCACGGTTCCGTGGGCAGCTTCTGCTTCCATGGTTTTTCCGTCTGGCGTTACTAGGGTAGAAGTCATTAGTCCTAATGAACCAAATCCTTGTGCTACAGTATCCGACTGTACGTCTCCGTCATAGTTTTTACAAGCCCAAACAAATCCACCGTTCCACTTCATTGCCGCAGCGACCATGTCATCGATTAAACGGTGCTCATAAGTAATGCCAGCAGCAGCAAATTTATCTTTGAATTCGTTGTCAAACACTTCTTGGAATACATCCTTAAAACGCCCGTCATAAGCTTTCATGATGGTGTTTTTTGTAGAAAGGTATAAAGGCCATCCTTTTTTTAAGGCTTGGTTCATACAAGAACGAGCAAAGCCATAAATAGAAGAGTCGATGTTGTACATACACATGGCAACTCCGTTTTCTTGGAAGTTATATACTTCCCATGTTTGAGGTGTTCCACCATCTTCTGGGGTAAAGGTCATGGTTAATTTTCCTTTTCCAGTGGTTACTGTATCTGCCGCTTTGTATTGATCTCCAAAAGCGTGACGTCCAATACAGATGGGTTTTGTCCATCCCTGTACATAACGCGGTACGTTGCTCATGATGATTGGTTCACGGAAAACAGTTCCGCCTACAATGTTACGAATGGTTCCGTTAGGAGAACGCCACATATTAGAAAGCTTGAATTCTTCTACGCGCTGCTCATCTGGTGTGATGGTCGCACATTTGATTCCTACATTGAACTCTTTGATTGCGTTGGCCGCTTTTACAGTGATTTCGTCGTTCGTCGCGTCACGAGAAGTAACCGAAAGGTCATAGTATTTAATGTCTAAGTCTAAGTAAGGAAGAATCAATTGTTCTTTGATAAATGACCAGATAATTCTTGTCATTTCGTCCCCGTCCATCTCTACAACTGGATTTTGTACTTTAATTTTTGCCATGTTTAATTTCTAGGTTTAAAAATAGTCTATAAAAAAGGCCGCTATTGCGACCTTTAAAATAATATTAACGTTGACGCTCTTTGATGCGTGCTTTTTTACCGCGTAATTCTCTAAAGTAGTAGATGCGTGCTCTGCGTACTTTACCGCGTTTGTTGACTTCGATTTTCTGCAATGCAGGAAGGTTGATCGGGAAGATACGTTCTACCCCTACCGTTCCAGACATTTTACGAATGGTAAAGGTCTTTGATAAACCTTGCCCTTTGATCTGGATCACTACCCCTTTAAAGAACTGCGTTCTTACTTTTTCGCCCTCGCGAATCTCGTAATAAATGGTGATGGTGTCTCCGGCAGCAAATTCAGGGAAATCCTTCTTGTCGATGAATGAATCCTGAACAAAATTAATTAACGATTCCATGTTTTTATTTTAATGGGTTCTTGCATACAACATCCACGATTATCGTCAGCGGTTAAATGCGGGAGCAAAAGTACAATTAATTTTGTTGTTTACAAGTTATGTTTTTGCTTTTTTTCTTCCTCAAGAAGAAGGCTTTAGCCTAATCTTTATTTTTATTTTTATCTTTATATGGTAACCATAAATCAAATTTAATGAAACAATTTTTTATTGCTGTATTCGTATTTACAGCCGGAGTTCACGCTCAAGAAATCACCTCAGCTGGAAAATGGATGGGTGACAATGAACAAAAAGGTAATCCTTATCTTCTAGCTTCTGACGATTATACCGAGAAAATGTCTGCTTTTATTGCAGACTACAATGCTCGAGATGCCGAAAAGGTGCTCGCCTATTACACCAGTGAGTATGTAGAACAAAATGGGGAGAAAATTAAGGAATCCCTTGCAGATTATGAAAATGTCGATTGGGCACCCTTTGCTATGATTCCTGTTAAAATCAAAGATCAAGATGCAACTCAAATGCTCGTATGGTCAAATGAAAGCCGCGAATGGAAAAATGGAAGTAAGCAAAAATTAGGACTGCTTGAGGTGTTTTTGTTTGACGAAGAAGATAAAATTCAATGGGTTGGTCAATGGCAATGGATGAATCCCGATAATGAATTTGGTTTACCTACTGGTGGAAAATTCTTTGGAAAGAACAAAAGCGATTACAGCGGTCGTAAACTAGTTTTTTCTAACCGCGGTGAAGTTAAAGCCATCGAAGATTTTGTCGCTGCTTACAATAAAATGGATGCCGAAGCTTGTAAATTGTTATTTGCAGATAGCTTTACTATGGAACAATCTAATGGTAAAAAAGTAAGCATGACTAAAGCCGATTTAGAAGGCTACTTTGATCAAATGGAAAGTGTAACATGGAAACTGTATTCTATCGTTCCTTTGAAAATTGAAAATACCGATCCCGCATCTGGGGTTATTGTCTCCAGTCGAGAAACGCAACTATTGAAAAACGGAGAAGTTTGGGATAAAGAACTAGTAGAGAATTTTTATTTTGATGTTGACGGTAAAGTAAACTATATCGTTCAATATGCCCGTGATGTTTCTGAATAAGCTTATCCAATTTTAATTATATAACCCGCCCTTTGGCGGGTTTTTGCTTGTTAAATGGAGGATAGACACGCGTCACAGACGCGCGCCAGAGGGGGGATTTTTAGTTATCTATTAATTTATGTATTGATATTCAGCAACACAGGTTTTTGTTTTTTTATTTTCAACAGTTTTGGAACATTACCCATAATGTTCAATTTCCTAAAATTCCTGATTTAATTTTTCTATAGATTTGTAATATTACCACAATCAACTAAAAAAGTTTTCTTCTTTAATAAACTCCTCAAGTGTTTTAGAGTAATGGTTTAAGTAATCATATAAATCTAAACCCTTAATTTTACATAATAATTCATACTTATCAGCAGGGATAATCAATTTCAACAAGTATCTTTTCTCAAAAAAAAACATTTTATTTTTAATTAAAAAAATATCAAATTCACCTCTTTGATCATAAATAAATTCTATTCTATCTCTTTTTTTCCTTAGTGAAATACTAATTTCAGGTCCCGCAAAACTAATTTCTTCAATTTGAAACCCTATTTCAAATAAAAAAGGATTTTTCGTTTTTAATGTATCTAATATTTGATCTTTTGTATAGTAATTATGCATTATTTAATCTTTATAAATAGTTAACCTTAAGTTTCCTGCCTAGCGCGCGTCTGTGACGCGTGACTAATCTTATCAGCTTATGTCTTACCCTAAAAGAGAGGGACTTGTTTTTACAGTTGGTTGTTCAAGCTTTGCTTCTTTAGGGCACAGTATTTTAAAATGGGCACGCGTCACAGACGCGCGCCAGAGGGGAATATTTAGCGTACGATTTACTTTAAAATTTAACGCCTACACTAGCGATAATTCCTATATCAAATGGATAGACTTTAGAGGTTAACAGCTTTTCATATAGACCAAGGCCTACAACAATCCCATATTTATTGTCAGGGATAAAATAAAGGGATTGACTAGGGGAGGTGCCTATTAAGAAGCGCTCTTTCCTATTGAGACCCAAGTCAATCAAGCGTTCACTCCCCACACTTAAATTAAGAGATAGATTAAGGTATAAGTTATTTCTGACTTCTTTAAAGCCTGTATATCCCAAAGAAAAGGTGTTGATATTAGCATCAAAGTAGTCTGCTTTTACAATACGATCACTGTGAATATTTGATCGTCCTAAGCCAATACTTAGGGGAACCAACCAACCTTTCCAGGTAGATTTTGTATTTCTCAAATACTTTATTTTGAATCCATCTGCATGGATTCCAGCTGTTTTTTGAAAAAGGGCGAGATGTTTCCAGTTGGGTAATTCTCCTTCGTTATTGCTTTGTCCATAGGCAATACCAAAAAAAAGAATGAAAAGAATAAAAGAATAGTAATAGAATTTCATAAGCAGGTGTTTTGGTTCAAGAAATAGGGGAATTTCAATATACAAAAAAGCCTATGGGAGACCAAGACCGATTCTTAAAAAGTATGATTTAAAATAGAAACGCGTCACAGACGCGTGCCAGGGTGGGGGCTCAGTGACTGATTTTACTCCTCCAACAAATCAGGGCGAAGGCGCTGGGTGCGCTCTATGGCTTGTTCTTCTCGCCAGCGTTCTACCGCAGGGGTATTGCCAGAGGTAAGGATTTCTGGTACTGGCCAACCTTTATAGTCGGCTGGGCGGGTATAAATAGGGGGAGCTAAAAGACCGTCTTGATAGCTATCGCTTAAAGCAGAAGATTCGTCTCCCAGTACGCCAGGGATTAAACGAATGATGCTATCGCAGAAAACCGCAGCGGCTAATTCTCCGCCAGACAAGACAAAGTCGCCAATGGAGATTTCCCTAGTGATAAATTGATCCCTCACCCGCTGGTCTACGCCTTTGTAGTGTCCACAGAGGATAATGATATTTTCCATCAAGGAGCATTGATTGGCTATGGCTTGGTTAAGGGTTATGCCATCTGGGGTCATATAGATGATATCGTCATAGTCGCGTGCAGCCTTTAAGGCGCTAATGCATTTATCGATGGGTTCGATCATCATGACCATTCCGGCACCGCCGCCATAGGGGTAATCGTCCACCTGCTTGTATTTATTGCTGCTGTAGTCGCGCAAGTCATGAAAGTGAACTTCGGCTTTGCCTCCCTCAATCGCCCGTTTTACAATCGAGGCTTCAAACGGACTGCGTAAGAGTTCAGGAAAAAGGGTGATGATGTCGATACGCATGGCGATGGCTTTTTGCAAAATTGCGGAAACTTCGCCCAAAAAAAAAGCTTTCCCGAAGGAAAGCTTCTATTTCTTACATCCGCAGGCGAATCTGCTCCCCATTTGGGGTGATATAACTGATCCATTCTACAGAGCGAATATCGTATTCTTGTAAATCGTCTATGTTGTAGATGCGTTCTCCGTTGATGCCCGTGATAAGGGATCCCGCTTCGATTTGGTCTTGGAAATAAGGTCCGGCGGCATCGACGATTACTCCTTTATCTATCCCAAAGTTCTTTTGGTCCTCTGGACTTAGATTTCTAAGGTTCATCCCCATAAATTGTGTGGCGGTACTTTTAGCTAAAGTGACTTTGAGTTGTTTTTCTTTTCCGTTGCGAAAGAGGACCACATTGACAACATCGTTAGGGCGCTTGCTTTCGAGATAGCCAGTTAGGTCAGAGAATTGCTTGATTTTGACTTGGTCAACAGATAGGATCACATCGCCTTCTTGAATTCCGGCTTTAGCCGCT
Organism: uncultured Flavobacteriaceae bacterium; assembly: GCA_943787295.1. Classification (GTDB taxonomy): domain Bacteria; phylum Bacteroidota; class Bacteroidia; order Flavobacteriales; family Flavobacteriaceae; genus Arcticimaribacter. The sequence continues at coordinate 109,287 of CALSLW010000001.1, forward strand.
CCCATTCCTGGGATAACGCTACCCACATAAAAGCCTTCGTTTACAGTGATGTTGAGTTCGTCAAAGCGCTCTTTAAATTCTGGACTAATGGCGTTTCCTTGAACGCCTAATAAGCCTTTTTGGGTACTCCCATATTCAATCAAATCTTCAAAAACCTTGCGGGCAATATTACTGGGTACAGCAAAAGAGTAGCCTTCAAAGCCTCCTGAAAAAGAGGTGATGGCGGTATTGATCCCAATGAGTTCTCCCTGGGTATTGACTAAGGCTCCCCCGCTATTGCCGCGATTTACCGCTGCATCGGTTTGTAAAAAAGATTGATTTTTATCATCTCTTGCGTTGAGGTCTCGCGCTTTTGCGCTAATGATTCCTGCAGTGACAGTAGAGTTGAGGTTAAAAGGATTCCCAATGGCGAGTACCCATTCGCCAATTTGGGTCGTATCTGAATTCCCAAAGTAGAGGTGTGGTAGCTTGTCTTCACTTTTAATTTTTAACACGGCAATATCCGTATAAGGATCGGTACCGATTAATTCTGCCTCATAACGGACGTTGTCATTGGTGGTAACTTCAATTTTTTTGGCATCCTCAATCACGTGATTATTGGTGATGATAAACCCATCTGGAGAAACAATAACCCCAGATCCAGTGCCAATGCGTTCTCTGCTTTCTCCCCTCCCATAAAAGTATTCTAGCGGAGAAAAGCGTTCTTCTGTTATAGCAGTGTTTTTAACGTGTACCACGGCATCAATACTTTTGTTTGCCGCTTCGACAAAGTCGCTGGGCGCATCGTTAAAGCCATTTAAATTGTAGGCATAGGAGGCGGGTAATTCTGGCGGACTTGCCTCGCTAATGATCGCTTCTGGGCTTTCTTGAACAAATAAAAATAAAAAGAGACTTAAACTAGTACTGATCAAGACAGCAGCAGTCAATTGTAAGAATGTTTTCATAAATCAAGTGTTTTTTGTCAAAAATATAAAAAGTGTCCTAAGTTAGTAATGGCCTTTAACGACTTTTTAACAGCCAAAAAAACCTTAAAAAAATGTACCTTTGACCCATGCAAATTCGCTTTTATAAATACCAAGGCACGGGAAATGATTTTATCATGATCGACGATCGTGATGCCACTTTTCCACAAGAGGACATCGCGTATATCGCCCATTGTTGTGACCGTCGTTTTGGGATAGGCGCAGATGGCTTAATCTTGGTTCAAAACCATCCTACTGCAGATTTTAAGATGGTCTACTTTAACGCCGATGGGCGCGAGAGCAGCCTTTGTGGGAATGGGGCACGCTGTACCGTCGCTTTTGCTGCATCGCTAGGCATCATTGACAAACGAACCACCTTTATGGCGATAGATGGCTTGCATACTGCCACCATAGAAGCCGATCAAACTGTGGCTTTGCGCATGCATGATGTCACTGATTTTCGCTGTGAAAAAGACCATACTTTCTTAGATACAGGCTCTCCGCATCATGTAGCCATGGTAGAAGATTTAGCTCATTTTCCGGTGGTGGAAAAGGGAAGAAGTATTCGTCGTGGTGCTCCTTATTTTGAAGCAGGGAGCAATGTGAATTTCGTCGAAAAAGTCAATGAAAATACCTTTGCCATTCGCACCTATGAGCGCGGAGTAGAAGACGAAACCCTTTCTTGTGGTACCGGAGCAACCGCTGTGGCACTTGCCATGCATAAGACCAAAGAAACTACTGCAAAACGCATTAATATCTTGGTGGAAGGCGGACAGTTAACCGTTTCTTTTATCGCAGGAGAATCCTATACAAATATTGACCTGCAAGGGCCAGCCACCTTTGTTTATCAAGGAACAATAGCATGAATTATTCCGCAATACATTTACGCGCCTTAGAGCCTAGTGATTTAGATTTTCTCTTTGCCCTAGAGAACGATCAGCGCTTGTGGACTGTATCGAATACTTTGGTTCCTTTTTCGAAATTCACCCTTAAGGAATATATTGCTCACGTAAAAGACGATATTTTTACCGCAAAGCAGCAACGCTTTGTGATTAGTGATGCTCAAAATAGCGCCTTGGGTTTAATTGATTTATACGAATTTGACCCGGTCCATCACCGTGCTGGGGTTGGCCTAGTGATAGCAGAAACGCTTCGCGGTAACGGTTTAGGAAAAAAGGCCTTAGCCCTTATTGAAGCATATGCTTTTGAGCGTTTACAGCTGCATCAACTCTATGCTGGGGTAGGAGAAGATAATCCCGCAAGTCTAGCACTTTTTAAGGCAGCTGGCTATGAGCAGTGTGGGTTGAAAAAAGATTGGAATTACTATAATAAGGAATACCATAACGAGGTGGTTTTTCAAAAAATTGCACATGTATAAAATGAAAATTGGCTTGGCCATTATTTTGATTATTGCGGGCTTTGGTTTGTATTTTACCTATACTTTTTATCGGGTGTTCTTCTTACCGAATACGGCTTTCGAAAATAAAACCTCTTATGTATTTATCAATACGGGAAGTGATATAGAAAGCCTATTGGAAGAATTAGCTCCCTTACTAAACTCTTCTGATGATTTTCGCCTTGCGGCGGAAAAGAAAGGCTATGCCACGCGAATAAAAGCTGGGAAATACGCCATCAATAAGGGAATGAGTAATAATGATTTGATCAACCGCTTACGCGGAAAATCCCTCCCTGTAAGGGTGATTTTTAACAACCAAGAGCGATTAGAGGATTTAGCCGGTCGAGTTGCACAGCAGTTAGAAGCAGATAGTTTGGCTTTTTTAACCCAAATGCGCGAGGCCGTTTTCTTAGCGAAGCATGGTTTTAATCAAGATACCGCGCTAGCGATGTATCTCCCTAATACCTATGAATTTTTTTGGAATAGCTCTCCAAAATATTTTCAAAAGCGCATGTTAACGCAGTACGAAAGTTTTTGGACGCCAAAGCGTCGCGATGCTGCCCAAAAGCAAGGCTTAAGTCCTAATGAAGTGATTACACTAGCCGCCATTGTACAGAAAGAATCCCTTAAAATAGACGAGCGTCCTTTAATTGCACAAGTCTACCTCAATCGTTTAAAAAAGAAGATGCGTTTACAAGCAGATCCCACTGTGGTTTATGCTTTAAAGAAAGAGCAAAATGATTTCTCTTTGGTTATCCGTAGGGTGCTGCGCAAGGATTTAAAAATAAAGTCTCTGTATAATACTTACCGCAATAAAGGCTTACCGCCAGGACCCATCGCTATGCCAGACATCTCTGCCATCGACGCAGTGTTGTTTCCAGCATCACATAACTATTTGTTTTTTGTCGCAGATCCTAACAAGCCCGGCTACCATGATTTTTCAACAAGTTTAAGGGATCACAACCGTAAAGCACGCAAGTATTATCGCTGGTTAAACCAGCAAAAGTTATATCGCTAGTTCTTTGTGAAATAAGAAGATTGCGGGTCTTTTTTGGAGATTTACTTCGATGTTTTTCCACTCTTTGGCAGGGGCAGTTTTAATCCACTCTGTCGGAAGGGTTAAATCACATGCAACACTCAAAAAGGTATTGGGAGAAAGGCTTTTAATCAGGTCGGCTAAAAACGGATCGTTGCGATAAGGGGTCTCAATAAAGAGTTGGGTTTGATCGTATTCTCCCGAACGTTTTTCCAAGGCTTTAATCTTGCGCAAGCGTTCTTGCTTATCAATGGGGAGATAACCATTAAAAGCAAAAGATTGTCCGTTCATCCCTGAAGCCATTAAGGCCAAAAGGAGAGAAGAAGGGCCTACTAAGGGTCTCACTTGAAAACCTTTACTGTGTGCACGTTTGACCATTACCGCACCCGGATCTGCTACCCCAGGACATCCTGCATCAGAAAGTAATCCCATGGACTGTCCAGCCGCAAGCGGATCCAAGTAGTTTTGCAATTCCATAGGATCGGTAAATTTATTTAAAGGATAGAGGACGAGTTGGTCTTGTTTTTTTTGGGGCGTAATTCGTTTGATAAAACGCCTTGCTTCCTTTTCATTCTCTACAATAAAATGGGTCAAGGGCTCGATGATCTTACGTACCGTTAGGGGTAAAACTTCCATAGGAGCATTGTCCCCTAGGGTACATGGGATTAGATAAAGCGTGGGTCCTTGAGGAGTAAGCGTTAGTTCTTCCATTGATCGAGAATGTGTTGACAGGCTATCTGTATCTTATCATAGACAATGGCAAAGCCATCGGTTCCTCCATAATAAGGATCTTCAACTTCTGTATTGCCTAAGAGTAAACTTACCTTAGCACGATCTCCTTCTGTTTGAGCTAGTTGTAATACATTTTGCAGATTGCTTTTATCCATCACATAAATATAATCGAACTGGTCGAAATCTTCGACCACAAATTGCCGGGCATGTTGCTGTGAAATATCAATGCCTTTATTTGCCGCAATTTCAATGCTGCGCGGGTCTGGCGCTGCTCCAGTATGATAGTTTGCAGTTCCTGCAGAATCAACTTTGATGTTTTGATCAGCGACTAAATTTTGAAAAATACCATGTGCTAAAGGAGAACGGCAGATATTCCCTAAACAAACCATCAAGACATTTCCTGGAACCATAAGGTTTACAGGCTTAGTTTCTTGTTGAGGTCTTCGACGTATTTACGGAATTGTTTATCGGTAAATGAAAGGTTATCAACTGTCTTACAAGCGTGTAGAACGGTCGCGTGATCTCGTTTTCCAATTTGTGTCCCAATACTCGCAAGTGAGGCTTTGGTAAATTTCTTTGCAAAGTACATGGCCAGTTGGCGGGCTTGTACAATGTGACGCTTTCTGGTTTTGGATTGGAGGGTCTCCACATCCATTTGAAAATATTCTGAAACTACTTTTTGGATGTAATCAATACTTACTTCGCGTTTGGTACTCTTGACGAATTTCTCGACAATTTCATTGGCGAGTTCAAGGGTAACATCCATTTTATTGAAGGAAGACTGAGCAATCAAGGAAATGATTGCACCTTCTAATTCTCTAATGTTGCTTTTGATATTTTTGGCCACATACTCTATGATCTCATCTTCAATCACCACTCCATCGCGATAGAGTTTGTTTTTTAAGATAGAGACACGGGTTTCATAATTGGGCTGCTGCAACTCTGCAGAAAGTCCCCATTTAAAGCGCGAGAGCAATCTTTGTTCGATGTCTTGCATGTCAACCGGAGCTTTATCTGATGTCAAAATGACTTGCTTCCCGTTTTGATGCAAGTGGTTAAAGATGTGGAAAAAGACATCTTGTGTTCCAGATTTGCCCGAAAAGAATTGTACATCGTCAATAATCAAAACATCAATAATTTGATAGAAGTGAATAAAGTCGTTACGCGTATTCTTTTTAACAGATTCAATGTACTGCTGTGTAAACTTCTCTGCAGAAATATACAATACGGTTTTATCTGGAAACTTATCTTTGATTTGAACCCCGATGGCATGCGCCAAATGGGTTTTACCTAAACCTACATTTCCAAAAATCAATAAAGGATTGAAAGAAGTCCCCCCTGGTTTATTGGCTACTGCAATACCTGCAGAGCGGGCTAGGCGGTTAGAATCTCCTTCAAGGAAGTTTTGAAAATTATAACTGGGATTGAGTTGCGACTCAATTTGTAAGTTGCGGATCCCTGGGATTACAAAAGGATTTTTGAGTTGGGAGTTTAGACCACTTAGGGGTGCATCAACTTGTTGTGACTGCACTGCTGCTTGTTGGCTACTAGGAATACTTTCGGTAAAAGGTTGCTTGTTACCATAAGTATTTTCCATTTTGATCACATAGACTAAACGAGCAGATTCTCCTAATTCTTTTGTCAATGCAATCTTAAGGAGCTTGACATAGTGTTCTTCTAACCATTCGTAGAAAAACTTACTAGGTACTTGAATGCTCAAGGCATTTTCTGTTAATTTAAGAGGAACTATAGGCTCAAACCAAGTTTTATAGGCTTGTGGTTGAATGTTGTCTTTGATAAAAGCGAGACAATTATTCCAAGAAGTTTGGGCACTATTTTGCATTAATTTGATTAAAAAGCTGATTTAAAGCTTGTTTTGTTTATGATTATTTCTTACAACAAATATTGGTTAAAAAAACTGAAAAAAAAACCCCATTTGCTATTGATTTTCTTCTTTTTTTATCGCAAATTATGGCTTCATATTTTGTTTAACAAATTTTAAAAAACGTTGAAAATTCATTTTTCATCCTCCCCCATTATTGTACGTTACGGTGAAACTGATCAAATGGGAGTGGTTCATCACAGTAATTATCTTCGTTATTTCGAAGTTGCGCGTCTAGAATGGCTCACTCAATTAGGGGTTTCTTATCAAGCCATGGAAGAAGAAGGAATCATGATGCCCGTCATTAACGCTCAAATCACTTATAAAACTCCAGCAAAATTTGAAGATGCATTAATTATCAAGATTCACTTAAAAGAAGTTCCCTTAGTCAAAATGACTTTTTTCTATGAGGTGATCAATCAAAAGGATGAATTAGTTTGTACCGCTAGCACTACTTTGGCTTTTATGAATGCGAGCAATCGTCGTCCACATCGATGTCCAGAAAACTTTAAAGCTATTTTTGCTGCGGTAATAGCCTAGTCAAGCCACTGCTTAATTCTCTTGCTGCTATCCTCTTAAGATGGGGTGCTTTTATTCCTTTTTCTAATGTTACCGAAGCAGAAAAAATCCTCGCTTCATCCCATAAATCCTGATCAATAAAATGTTGCAAGGTGGTTCTTCCGCCTTCTACAATGACAGATTGGTATTTGTTCTTATAGAGGTAATCAAGTACAGCGTTTAGATAGGCAGTAGGGGAGCTGCTACTTTTTTCTCCCAATAGTTGATGGCTAAGTTGATGCGAAGGAGTCCTTTGATCAAAGACCCGCAGTGTTTTAGCTAAGCGTTTCTTTGGATCAAGTACAATCCTAGCAGGGTGATTACCCTCTACCCATCTTGCGGTAAGTTGTGGATTGTCCTCTTGAGCAGTTTGGGCACCTATTAATATGGCGGCTTCTTCTGTACGCCATTGATGCACCAGTATTTGATCTTCTTTACTACTTAAAAAGACAGGTGCTTTTTTAGTTCTTGATTCAGCGAGTGGGGCGATAAATCCATCTTGACTTTGCGCCCACTTTAATATGATATAGGGCCGCTTTTTTTGATGAAAAGTAAAAAAGCGTTTGTTGAGTTCTTGAGCGGCTTCTTTTAAAACTCCTTGTTTGACTTCTATTCCCGCTTTTTCTAGGGTATTGATTCCACTGCCGTTGACTTGTTCAAAAGGGTCTATACAACCAATGACAACCCTTGGAATGTTGTGTTCAACGATTAGATTCGAACAGGGCGGAGTTTTACCAAAATGATTACAAGGCTCCAGGTTGACATATAGGGTGGCGTGTTTCAATAAAGACTTATCTTTTACACTGGCGATCGCATTTACCTCTGCGTGAGGAGTTCCTGCTTTTTGGTGCCAGCCTTCGCCGATGATGGCGTCTTTATAAACGACAACGCTTCCTACCATGGGGTTAGGGTATGTCTTGCCCAGTCCTTTTTTCGCTAGGTCTAAACAGCGTTGCATAAAGAATTCGTCTTTGTTATATTCCTTTTTCAAAAGCCTTTAGAAAGTGTTATTTTAGCCTATAATTGTTAGCAAAGGTAAGAAGATATGGTCAGCATACGCGAAGTTAAAGAAGAAGATAATGCTGCTTTAGGGGCTGTGATTCGTCAAGTATTGATTGATATTGGTGTGCCAAAGGTAGGAACTGCCTATGCAGATCCCGAATTAGATTTTATGTTTCAGGCATACCAGAAAGAGCGTTCTGCCTATTTTGTGATTGAAGAAGAAGGTGTTGTTTTAGGGGGAGCAGGTATTGCCCCTTTGACTGGAGAAGATCCCAGTATTTGTGAATTGCAAAAGATGTACTTCTTATCAAATGCAAGGGGAAAAGGTTTGGGGCAAAAAATGATGAATCATTGTTTGGCTTTCGCCAAAGTGCAAAACTTCGAATTGTGTTATCTAGAAACCCTTCCTTATATGAAGGCTGCTCAAAAACTCTATTTAAAGACAGGCTTTGATTATATAACGGGTCCCATGGGCAATACTGGGCATACCTCTTGTAATGTTTGGTTAACTAAAACATTGTAATGACCTTAATAGAATACAGGGATTATTTTAGAACGCAATTGTCTCGCCACTACCAGCAGGCAGAAATAGACGATGTTTTTAAGCGTTGCATTCAACATTATTTTTCGTGGTCTGCTGTCAAGATAGGACTAGAGCCTCAATACGAATTAGCAGAAAAAGAAGTGGAACAACTCCATCAAGTTCTAGCGCTCTTGTCACAAGGAACTCCGTTACAATATATCTTAGGCACAACGACTTTTATGTCATTAGATTTAAAGCTAAGTCCCGCGGTCTTGATTCCGCGACCAGAGACAGAAGAGTTGGTAGAGTGGGTACTTGAAAATCATTCCAACGAATTGCTTGAGGTGTGGGACCTTTGCAGTGGATCGGGTTGTATTGCATTAGGGCTAAAAGCCCAAAGAGATCAATGGTTGGTTCAAGGCTATGAACTGAGCGAAGCCGCAATCGAAGTGGCGCAAATTAACGCGCAAGAGAACAACATGTTTGTGTCTTTTGAACAGCAAGATGTTTTGCAGTGGAAACTTACAGGGGCAAAAGTAGATTTAATCGTTTCTAATCCGCCCTATGTGTTGCCCTCTGAAAAAAAGAAAATGCATATTAATGTCCTAGAACACGAGCCAGAACTTGCTTTGTTTGTTCCAGAGGAGGAACCTTTATTGTTTTACCGCGAGATCCTTTGGCTTGCCTCAAAACAGTTGAACCCAAATGGGAAGGTGTATTTTGAAATCAACCCTTTATTGATCACAGAAATGATTGCGTTAGGAAAAACCACCGGCTTTGCCCATGCAAAAGTGAAAAAAGATATCTTTGGGAAGGATCGTTTTATCCAATTTAGTAACCATGACGTTTGAAGAAAGAATAATACAATTACGCGATCAATTACATCAGTACAACCACGCTTATTACAATGAGGATAAGAGTTTGGTGAGTGATTTTGAGTTTGATCAATTATTAAAAGAGTTACAAGCTTTAGAAAAAGCGCATCCAACATTACAAGACCCTAGTTCTCCTACCCAAAGAGTGGGAGGGAGTGTGACCAAAAACTTTCCCACCCTGTTGCATGCAGAACGAATGTATTCGCTAGACAACACCTATTCTCCCGAAGAATTAGGAGAGTGGATTAAACGCATTGAAAAGATTTATGGTGCTCCTATTGAAGACTTCACCTGTGAGTTGAAATTTGATGGTGCTTCGATTAATATGACCTATGTCAACGGAACTTTGCAAAAAGCAGTTACTCGAGGAGATGGAACACAAGGGGATGAAGTTACGGCCAATGTCAAAACCATCAAGAATGTTCCTTTAAAATTACAGGGGGATTATCCGGCAGAATTTGATATACGCGGAGAGATTATTTTGCCCTTAGAGGGGTTTAAACAATTAAATGAAAAGCGTTTAGCTGCAGGAGAAGAAGCCTATCGCAATCCGCGAAATACGGCATCGGGCTCGTTAAAGTTGCAAGATAGTGCAGAGACAGCCCAACGTCCATTACAGTGTTTTTTCTATGCATTAGCCGGGGAATTGCCTTATGCCACCCACTGGGAGTCTTTGACAAAAGCGCGCAGCTGGGGTTTTACCATTCCAAAGAGTATGCAGCCGGTTTCTTCTTTAGATGAAATGCTCGCTTATATTCAACATTGGGGAGAACAGCGAGAACAACTCCCCTTTGAAATAGATGGGATTGTGATAAAGGTCAATGATATTAGTGTACAATCGCAATTGGGCTTTACGGCAAAATCTCCCCGCTGGGCCATTTCTTATAAGTTTAAGGCAGAGCAGGTGAGTACTCGTTTAAATTCTGTGAGTTATCAAGTAGGCCGCACGGGAGCAATAACTCCGGTGGCTAATCTCGAACCAGTTCAGTTGTCAGGGACAATTGTCAAAAGAGCCTCTTTGCACAATGCAGATCAAATTGAAAAATTGAACTTGCGAATAGGAGACAGTGTTTATGTAGAAAAGGGGGGAGAAATTATTCCCAAAATCATGGGCTTTGATCCTGCAAAAAGAGGTGCCCTCGAAAATGTGATCCATTATATAACACATTGTCCTGATTGTCAGGCTCCATTAGAACGTATCCCGGGTGAAGCCCAGCATTATTGTGTTAATGATACTCAATGTCCCCCGCAATTAATTGGGAAAATTCAGCATTTTGTGAGTCGTAAAGCCATGGATATTGATGGGATTGGGGCAGAGACGATAGCTTTGTTATTTCAGCAAGGCTTGATTTACAATATTGCCGATTTATACCGTCTCGAAAAAGAGCAATTATTGCCCTTAGAACGCATGGCAGAAAAGTCGGTAGACAACTTACTCGCAGGGGTCGCAGCTTCAAAGCAGCAGCCATTTGCCAAAGTTTTATTTGGACTAGGGATTCGCCACGTGGGCGAAACAGTGGCAAAACGTTTAGCAGCACACTTTGGGTCGATGCTTGCCTTGTTGCAAGCCAGACAAGAAGAATTGCTTGCTGTAGAAGACATAGGCGAAAAGATTGTAGAGAGTCTAAACACCTACTTTATCAATCCCGACAACCAACGAATGATACAAGATTTAACCGATTTTGGTCTATCCATGGAAGTAGAAGTAGTAGAGAAAGCCTCTTCTAAACTCGATGGGAAAACCATCGTGGTTTCTGGGGTGTTTGAAAAGGTGTCTCGCAATGAACTCAAGAAAATGATAGAGGATAACGGAGGTAAAGTAGGCAGCTCTATTTCTTCAAAAACGAGTTTTGTTGTTGCTGGAGCCTCGATGGGACCGGCGAAAAAAGACAAGGCAAATAAGTTAAATATACCCTTGATCAGCGAAGATGACTTTCTGAAAATGTTATAAAACAAACATTTTGAATATTTATGAAACAATTGACTTTTACTTGTAAGATGAAGCAGTAGTTCATTACATTTGCATAAAATATAAAGATTGTTTAAAAAGTTTTGGCATAGACGGGCAGCAAAGAAAAGTTTGCACACTTCTATAGAAGAGAAGAACTTAACCCGTGCTTTTAAGATTAAACACGTTCGCGTTGTATTAGATTCTTCTCTAGAAATAGAGCAGGAATTTTTTAACTCATTAGCGAAAGCTTTTGGGATACCGCAGGTAAATATTACAGTATTTGCCTTTAGGGGGTCGAATGATATTGAAAAGCAATACGCACATTTTTTTGATCCAAAGAAGGTGAGTTACTTTGGTCAATTTCAAGGGGATCAAGCCTCGATATTAGAAAAGGAAGTGGATCTACAGATTAACTATTTTAATCGAAATGATCTCTACATGGAATGGGTAAGCGCGTTTGCAAAAAAGAAATTCAGTGCCGGGTTTCTAGGGGTAGATCAGCGATTAAACGATATCATATTTGATTTCCCTCCCACAGATATTAATACTTTTAAAGAAGAATTGGTCAAGTATTTGACTATTTTAAAAAAGCTATAGCATGGATGATTTTAGAGGAATAGGAGTAGCCATGATCACCCCTTTTACTGCAATGGGGGAGGTAGATTACAATGCCTTAGAAGCTCTTATTGAACAATATATTCAATCGGGAATCGATTTTCTTGTTGTGCAAGGGACAACTGCAGAAACGGTTACTTTAACCAAGCAAGAAAAGGAAAATCTTGCGCAAAGAGTGGTTGATATCAATGCAGGTCGCCTGCCCCTCATGTTAGGTAAAGGTGGCAATAATACAAATGCCCTAGTAAATGATCTAAAAACGTCTAACTTATCTGGTTACAGTGCGATTCTTTCCGTATGTCCTTATTACAATCGACCTAATCAAGAAGGGATTTTTCAGCACTTTTCTGCAGTGGCAGAAGCATCTCCATTGCCTGTTATGTTATACAACGTTCCAGCTAGGACGGGTGCAAGCATAGAAAATGCAACAGTAATTCGCCTTGCTGGAGCGAATAAAAATATTTTTGGGATTAAAGATGCTACTGGAGATATGAACTCTGGGAAAGCCTTAATCGAAGCATCACCAGATGATTTCTTAGTCACCTCTGGAGACGATTTAACAGCATTGGATTTAGTTACCCGGGGTGGTGTAGGCGCAATTTCTGTTATCGCTGGTGCTTTTCCAACTAAATTTTCTGAGATGATCCAATTGGGTAGCCAAGATGATCTAACGATCCCTAGAACGATAGAAAAAGAGCTTTTACCTTTTATTGACTTAATCTTTAAGGAAGGTAACCCTACTGGTTTAAAGGCTTTGATGTCTCTACAAGGGAAATGTGATAATGTGCTTAGACTCCCTTTAGTTGCTGCCAGTGATTCATTATTTGACGAAATTAAATGTCAGTTTGATGCATTGACAACGAAATGTTAAATGTGTTTTGAAAGCATTCCAAACACTACATTTACATTAGTTTCGTATTCCTATTATTTTAACTAAATTTGCAGCATGTTAAAAATCACTCGGTTTATCCTTCTTGCCGTTATTTTAATAAGTTTTACAACAGCTTGTAATTCTTATCAAAAAATGCTCAATAACCCAGATATATCTGCCAAGTACAAAGCGGCAGAGGCTTACTATAATACGGGTGAATACAGAAGAGCTAATCGATTGTTTGAACAGATTTTGCCTTCTTATCGCGGGAAGCCTCAAGCACAACGTGTTGTGTTCTTTTTTGCCAATTCTTATTTACAGATCAAAGACTATTATCTAGCCGCTTACCAGTTTGAAAGTTTTGTGAAATCGTATCCCAAGAGCAACAGAATGCAAGAAGCGTCTTTTTTAGCCGCTAAATGTTATTATAAACTTTCTCCAAATTACAGTTTAGATCAAGCGAATACAAACGATGCCCTTGATAAACTGCAGATCTTTATTGATAATTATCCAGACTCTGAATTTCTTGCTGAAGCAAATACATATGTACAAGAGCTTCAAACTAAATTAGAAAAGAAAGATTTTGAGATTTCGAAGCAATATCACACCATTCGCGATTACAAATCTGCAATCAATGCCTTTGATAACTTTATATCCACCTATCCTGGAACGCCTTTTAAGGAAGACGCATTATACTTCAAGTTCCTATCTTCTTATGAAATTGCCACAAATAGTGTGATCATGAAGAAGTTAGAACGCCTAAAAGGACTTCAAGATATTTACGATACTTTAACGCGTTATTACCCAGAAACGCTTTTTCTTGAAGACCTTGATGATAAAATGAGTCGAGTTGTAAAAGAAATCGCACTTTTAGAAAAAAACAATATAGCAATAACAAAATAATTACTATGACTAAGTACAGAGAATCTAAAGCCCCTTCATCAACTTCAACTTATGACAGAAATCAGGTTGAAGGAGAAACACAAAACATTTATGAGGCAATTTCGATTATTGCAAAACGTTCGACTCAGATCAATTTAGACATCAAAAAAGAATTGCACGAAAAACTTGATGAGTTTGCAACGCACAATGATAGTCTTGAGGAGATTTTTGAAAACAAAGAACAGATCGAAGTATCTAAGTTTTATGAAAGTTTACCAAAGCCTCACGCCCTAGCGGTAGAAGAGTGGTTAAACGATCGCGTTTATCACCGTAATACGGAGGAATAAACGCAATGTCTATCCTCAGTGGAAAGAAAGTCCTTTTAGGGGTTACAGGAGGCATTGCCGCCTATAAAACCCCTTTAATTGTACGTTTGTTAATCAAACAAGGCGCTGAGGTGAAGGTAGTAATGACACCATCTGCTACCGATTTTGTTACCCCATTAACCCTATCTACCCTCTCGCAAAATCCTGTGGTTTCGACCTTTACTGCAGAAGGCGAAGGGGATCATCCCAACTGGAATAATCACGTCGAACTAGCCCTATGGGCAGATTTAATGTTGATTGCACCTGCAACTTCAAATACCATTTCTTCAATGGTCAATGCCCGTTGCAATAATTTACTTTTGGCGTGTTATCTTTCTGCACAATGTCCCGTTTATATTGCACCTGCAATGGACTTAGATATGTATGTGCATCCCGCAAATCAAAAGAACATGACACAGCTTGAACGCTTTGGACATGTGATTTTCCCTGCCCAAGAGGGCTTTCTAGCTAGTGGCCTTGAAGGGAAAGGAAGAATGATGGAACCTGAAGCGATAGTCACCGCTTTAGCGCAATCTTTAGCAGAAAAAGCTCCGCTTTACGGGAAAACAGTACTGATTACTGCAGGACCTACCTTTGAAGCAATTGATCCTGTTCGGTTTATCGGGAATCATTCCTCTGGGAAAATGGGTTTTGCCTTGGCAGAAGAAGCCGCTAAACTAGGAGCGAAGGTTGTTTTAGTTAGCGGACCAACCGCCTTAAAAGCAATAAATCCAACGATAAAACTTGTGGCAGTAATTTCTGCTCAAGAGATGTTTACAGCTGTTTTTAAACATTATGACACCGTGGATATCGCCATTGCTGCTGCCGCGGTGGCAGATTTTACCCCGACTAATCCTGTCGATCAAAAGATCAAGAAAAAAAGTGGTCTCCTAGAGATAAATCTCAAACCCACTTTAGATATTTTAGCCGAAATGGGAAAACAGAAAAAAGCACAGTTCCTTTTGGGCTTTGCCCTAGAAACCCAAAACGAGTTAGAGAATGCGATGGCAAAATGCCAAAAGAAAAACGCCGACGCTATTGTGCTTAATTCCCTCAATGATCAAGACGCAGGTTTTGGTGGAGATAAAAATAAAATTACCTTTATTCGAAAGAATGGCACAACCACTGCTTTTGAATTAAAAACAAAAACAGAAGTAGCGGCGGATATTTTTGCCCAAATCATTGCTTCTATATGAAAAAAGCCCTTGTTTTATTTTTGTTAACTGCAACCCCCTTGACTGCGCAAATTATCGATTGCCGTTTTGTGGTCAATGCAGACCTGGTTAATCAAACGAACCAGCAAGTCTTTGAAACCCTAGAACAATCTTTGAACGAGTTCATTAATGCAAAAGCATGGACAGATGAAACCGTAGACAATAAAGAAAAGGTGCGCTGTAGTATGGTGCTCAACTTAACGGGTTTTAATGGTTTGCGCTTTGAAGGTACCCTGCAAGTGCAGGTAGAGCGTCCTGTGTATCAAACCAATTATAATTCTCCCATTTTTAATTTCTTAGATAAAGACATTGTCTTCTCTTATCAAGAATATCAACCCTTGTTCTATAATCCAGCAACTTATGAGTCAAACCTTATATCTCTCATTAGCTTTTATGTTTTTGTCGCCCTTGGCTTAGAAGCAGATTCTTTTGCCTTGAGAAGTGGAACACCTTATTTTAAGGAAGCTCAGCAAATTCTCACTTTAGCACAGCAAAATGGAATTACTGGTTGGAATCAGCGCGATGGGAATAGAAATCGATTTTGGTTAATCGATACCATGCTGTCGAATACTTTTCGTGAATACAGAACAGTTCAATACCATTACCACCGCGATGGAATGGATCAAATGAGTGAAAACCCTCAAGCTGCTAAAGAGGCGATTGTACAGTCCTTAGGGCGATTTAATGCCTTGTACAGCAGACGCCCAAATGCTTTGTTGATTCAAACTTTTTTTGACGCTAAAGCAGACGAAATCGTCGATCTGTTTTCTGATGGCCCTAAAGTTGAATTCGATCAAACCCTTACCACACTCAATAAGGTAGCGCCTTTCTTTGGGCCAAAATGGAAAAGGATTAAATACTGATTGTTTTCTTTGCCTTTGCGCAATCGTCCTAGTATATTTGAATTAAATATTCAAGCCTTTTTTGTGTTAACTGAATTAACCATCGCCAATTTTGCCTTAATCGATCACCTAGAGGTTAATTTCTCTAAGGGAATGACCAGCATTACCGGGGAAACAGGGGCTGGGAAGTCCATACTCTTAGGAGGACTTGCACTGGTGCTGGGGAAACGGGCGGATTTATCCACTTTAAAGGATAAATCCAAGAAGTGTTTCGTCGATGCAACCTTCTCAATTAGTGCCTATGATCTAAAAGCTTTCTTTGATTCGGTGGATTTAGATTATGAACCCATTACCAGTATTAGAAGAGAAATTATACCCTCAGGAAAATCCAGAGCTTTTATCAATGATACTCCTGTTACTCTAGATGTTTTACAACAGTTAGGTGACCGTTTGATCGATGTTCACTCACAACATCAAACCCTCTCTGTAACCCAAGAAAGCTATCAATTAGAAGTATTAGATGCCTTAGCACAAAATGGTCCAATATTAAAGTCTTATCAGCAAGAAAGAGAACGTTATACTACTTTAACCAAAGAAATTACTTTCCTTCAAAGTCAAAAATCTTCTTTAGAAGAAGAGCGCGACTACAATCGATTTCTGTTAGAAGAACTTCAAAAAGCCCCATTAGAAGAAGGAATTCTTGAAAAACTTGAAGAAGAAATTCAACAATTAAGTCATGTAGAAGAGATTGAAATGCAACTCTCTAAATCCCTGCAGATTATTGAAGAAGAACAAATTGGTATTCAGTTGCAATTGACAGAAGTTCGCAATGCCATACAAAAAGTTGCTGGGATAAGCGATCATTATCAGCAACTATCTCAACGCCTAGACAGTTTATTGATTGAATTGAATGATGTCGCAGCAGAACTTAATCAATCCTTAGAACAATTAGAAGCAAATCCGGCTCGCTTAGAAGTAGTTAATGCTCAATTTCAACTTTTAAATGACTTGATGAAAAAGCATCAAGTTCAAACCATCCCAGATTTAATTGAGAAAAGAGCGGTATTAGAAGAAAAAGACATTCAAACCGCTACCCTTGATGAAACTGTCGCAAAGCTAGTCGCACAGCAAAGTAAAAGCATAGAACAGTTGGATCTGTTAAGTGGACAATTGAGGGAAAATAGAGCAGCCGTAGTCCCTAGTTTTGTCGATCAAATGACTAAAATTCTAGCGCTATTAGGTATGCCAAACGCTCGTTTTAAGCTTGATCTTCACCCAGTAGAACAGTACCTAGCTCACGGAAAAGAACAACTTGAATTAGCCTTTTCTGCCAATAAAGGCAGTGATTTTGGTTCTTTAAAGAAAGTCGCTTCTGGGGGAGAATTGTCGCGTATTATGTTAGCGGTAAAAGCCATCCTTTCTCAGTATAAAACACTTCCCTCAATTATTTTTGATGAAATAGATACGGGTGTATCTGGAGAAGTTGCCCACAAAATCGCTGAGATCATGCATCATATGGGGCAATACATGCAAGTAATTACCATTACCCACCTGCCACAAGTAGCTGCAAAAGGAGCCCATCATTTTAAGGTCTTTAAAGAGACCAAAGAGGGCAGTACCTTTACCCAGCTAAAAAAATTAGCCGCACAGGACCGCATCTCAGAAGTTGCCCAAATGTTATCTGGCGAGGCCCTTACAGAGGCAGCTTTACAACACGCTAAAGAGTTGTTGAATTAACGTATATTTACAATCGAATTTTAAACCATTATTGATATGTCCCACAACTTGTTAAAAGGGAAAAAAGGAATTATTTTTGGCGCATTAGATAGCCAATCAATCGCATGGAAAACAGCAGAAAGTGTCCACGCACAAGGCGGAGAAATTATTTTGACAAACGCTCCAGTTGCTTTGAGAATGGGAACCATCAACGAATTAGGAGAAAAGGTTAATGCTCCTGTCATCCCTGCAGATGCGACTTCTCTCGCTGATTTAGAACAACTCATAGATCAAGCCATGGAACACTTCGGTGGGAAAATTGACTTTGTCTTACACTCCATCGGAATGTCTGTCAATGTTCGAAAAGGAAAGCACTATACCGCTTTAAACCACGACTGGATGCAAAAAGGATGGGATGTTTCGGCCGTTTCTTTTCACAAATTAATGCAAACCCTCTATGCTAAAGACGCCATGAATGAGTGGGGAAGTATTGTCGCACTAACTTATATCGCTGCACAAAGAACCTTTCCTAACTACAATGACATGGCCGATAATAAAGCTTATTTAGAGTCTATCGCTCGTAGTTTTGGCTACTATATGGGGAAAGATAAAAGCGTTCGTGTAAATACCATTTCACAATCACCCACTTTAACCACCGCTGGACAAGGGGTAAAAGGATTGGACGGATTCTTAACCTATGCAGAGAAAACTTCTCCGCTAGGAAACGCTACCGCTAGCGAATGTGCAGACTATACCGTGATGATGTTCTCTGACTTTACTAAAAAAGTAACCATGCAAAACTTATTTCACGATGGTGGATTCTCTAATACTGGAGTGAGCCAAGAAGTAATTGATTCCTTGCAATAATATAAATTAACATGAAGAAAGAGCCTGCCTTGTTTACCTCATTGCAAAGGGCTTCAATGGATAAAGGCAGGTCTAAATTCTTTTTGTTTTTTCTCGTATTTTCTTTCATTCTTTGGTTTATCGCAAAATTCTCCAAAGAGTACACCGAAGTCATTTCCCTAGAAATGACCTTCGAAAATGTTCCCCCTACAATTATCCCAATTGTAAAAAGTCCTACTAATGTAGAGTTTACCTTAAAAGCAACTGGATTTCAATTCTTGTATTATCAATTTTTAGACAATCGTTTAAAAATAGATGCCCAAGAAGCTGATTTTGATTCGGGTAGGGCTGAATTACCCATCGCTGCTCAATATCAAAACCTCAAAGAACAATTGCTAGGGGATACAGAAATCATCAACTATTTCCCTGCGGTGATTGAGTTTGATTTCCAAGAACAGACCTCACAGAAAATCCCAGTAATTTCTCCTGAATTTAAAATAGCTTTGGGCTATTCTGCTGTTTCAATTCAATTTGAACCAGATAGTATCGACCTTATCGGACCGATGAATCAAATCAATGCCATTAAAGAAGTTCAGCCATTGTTCACGATAGATGTACCCATTGAAGAAAGTTTTGAAACAATGATTGCTCTACCAGATATGGGAGAACTTATCTCATTAAGTAATCAAAAAGTCTTGATGAAAGTCGTCATCGACCGTTTTTCTGAAGCAAAGTATCAATTGCCAATCAAGATGATCAATGCCCCACAAGAAGGGGTGTTTAAGTTTTTTCCGACCAATGTTTCCATCACTTTCTCGGCACCATTAAATAGTTTGCGTGATATTACGCCAGAAGATTTTCGGGTAGGCATTGACTACAATCAACTTTCAGCGAATAATAAAAGTGTAAAGCTTAAAGTTTATAGCGCTCCAAAAGGGGTTACCAACATGCGACTCGAACCAAAAGAAGTACAATACTTAAAGCGACAATAAGATGCCAAAAATAATCGGACTTACTGGAGGTATAGGGAGTGGAAAAACTAGAGTGGTCAAAGTCTTTTCAGATTTAGGGGTGCCTTGTTATATTGCAGATAATGCCGCAAAAGAATTGATGGCCAAGGAGGCTTCTCTTATAAAACAGATCAAGGATTTATTTGGAGCAAAAGCCTATAATACACAGGGTTTAAATCGTGCTTATATCGGAGCAATTGTTTTTTCTGACCCACAAAAACTGCAAGCCCTCAATGCCATAGTCCATCCTGCTGTCGCAAAAGATTTTTCACTTTGGCTTGCCCTCCAAAAAGCCCCTTATGTCATTAAAGAAGTCGCTATTTTATTTGAAACCGGTGGGTATAAGGCGGTTGATCAAACGCTTTTAATTACCGCGCCTAAAGAAGTTCGACTGCAAAGAGCTATGCAAAGAGATCAAGTGGCGAAAGAAGTGATTTTAGCACGAATGAATCACCAGTGGGAAGATGAACAGCGCATCCCATTAGCAGACCACATTATCAATAATGATATTTGGGAGGAGACCCTAAAAGAAATAAAACGACTCCACACTTATTTTCTTTCCTTATCATTGCATTAACAAAGCATTAGCATAATTAAACCCGAAATTTCATCACCTTTGCAGTGCTATATTGATTTAGTTTAATGAAAAAATCCTACTTCTTAGCGTTAATGATTTTTATGATCCTCTCGGTTGGTGGGATCATACTCATTCAATGGTACTTTATCTATACTTCAATAGACAATCGTGAAGAAGAGTTTTCTATGGCAGTAAAAGCCTCTCTTAGTGCGGTAGCACAAGATATTCAAGAAAACGAATTGCTGCACTATATCGAAACTTTTGAAAAAATAATCGATACCATCGATCAACCCGATAGCTCTGTCCTAGGAAATTTTATCTTTTATGATAGCGACGACGAATCGAATCTCTCTTCCCTCTTAACCTTTGGTATCCTTCAAGAAGATTACAATATCCCCTTACCCGGGAATACAAACGGAGATGTCACAAAGGTGTCTGATTTTAAGGGCTTAGAAACTCGTACAATCTTTAAAGAGGCCTTTGATCGCGAAAACAGGAGAATATTTTCCACCAATAAATTCGAGCGAATTCAACGCATTACCTCATTAGAAAAGGCAACCTTCTCTTCTGTTTTTTCCAATATAGCCAACACCTTCCCCATTCATAAAAGATTAGATTCTTATGAATTAGAATACATGCTCAAAGATCAATTTACAACCAGAAATATAGAAACACCTTTTGAATTTGTTGTTTTAAGTGAAGGTCTTGCGACCAAAGTAACTTCGAATAATTACCTCGAAGCCCAGTCTGGACCGCAATACAACATCCCCATTTTTGTCAACGAAGAAGGGGCAAGTACCTATGACCTTATTGTGTCCTTTCCTAAAAAGAATAGTTATGTCTTGTCTTCTATTATCGGGGTGGCGAGTTTGTCTTTTGTCTTGACACTTTTGATTGTCATTCTTTGTGGGATTTCCTTATATCAAATCTTACAGCAGAAAAAAATATCTGAAATCAAATCAGACTTTATCAACAATATGTCGCATGAATTTAAGACTCCCATTGCGACCATCAATTTGGCCATTGATGCCATTGAAAACCCCATCAACATCAAAGACGAAAAGAAAGTAAGTCGTTACCTAAGAATGATGCGAGAAGAGAACAAACGCATGCAAGACCAGGTAGAAACGGTCTTGATGATTTCTCAATTAGAACGCGGCACCACCCCTATGGAACTAAGCCCTATTGATATACACGACATCATTGAAGAAGCCATAAGTCATGTCGCATTAATTGTTCAAAATCGCTCTGGAATGATTTACAAACATTTAGAGGCAACTTCAACGATTGTTTCTGCGAATAAAAATCACTTTACCAATGTTTTAACCAACTTGCTGGATAATGCCATTAAGTATTCTGAAGGCTCTCCCATCATTGAAGTGAGAACCTGGACAGAAGAAGAGCAGATTTCTATCGAAATCAAAGACGAGGGCATCGGGATGGATGCAGAGACCCTTCAATTGATTTTTCAAAAGTTTTATCGCGAACAAGGCGGTAACGTTCACAACATTAAAGGCCATGGTTTAGGATTGTCATATGTAAAAAAAATCCTTACATTACTTAATGGCACAATTCATGTTAAAAGTAAAAAAGGCAAAGGATCCATATTTTTGATTCAATTGCCCTTAAACAATAAAAAGTAAATCCCAATCGAATGAAAACAAACAACCGTCGCATTTTATTAGTAGAAGATGACCCCAACTTTGGCAGCATACTAAAAGAATATCTCATGATCAATGGCTATGAAGTTACCCTTGCTAAAAATGGTATCGAAGGCTTTGAAAAATTTAAAAAAGAAGATTTTGACCTCTGCTTGTTAGATGTTATGATGCCTTATAAAGATGGTTTTACCCTCGCAAAAGAAATTCGTGAAAAGAATGAAACCATCCCCTTGATCTTCCTCACTGCGAAGACCATGAAAGAAGATGTTTTAAAAGGCTTTAAAATAGGGGCAGATGACTATCTCTCTAAACCTTTTGATTCTGAAGTCTTATTGGCTAAAATCAAATCTATTTTAAGCAGAAGAGCTGCTCCAGCCGCAGTTGAATCTGATGAAATGGAGTTCTCCATAGGGGATTTTAATCTCAATGCTAAATTGCGCTTATTGACCTATAAAGAAACTGATCCCATCAAATTATCGCCAAAAGAAAATCAACTCCTTCGCCTTTTAGCGCTTCATGTAAATGATTTAATGCCGCGCGAAAAAGCCTTGAATAAAATTTGGCGGGATGATAACTATTTTACGTCTCGTTCAATGGATGTTTATATCGCAAAATTGCGAAAGTACCTCAAAGAGGATAGTAAGGTGGAAATCTTAAACATTCACGGAGAAGGTTTTAGACTGGTCGTAGGCGTTTAACTACCCTCTAGGGTGAAAGGCCTGTAAGCTTTTGGATAAATGCTGTATGTCTAGGTGCATATACACTTCTGTGGTGGTAATGTTCTCGTGACCCATCATCAATTGAATCGATCTTAAGTCAGCGCCATTTTCTAATAAATGTGTCGCAAACGAATGCCGAAAAGTATGCGGACTTACCTTTTTTTCAATCCCTGCATTTGCTGTTGCTTGCCGTACAATGGTAAAGATCATGGCGCGGGTGAGTTGCTTGCCGTGTTGATTTAAAAACACAAAGTCTTGGTGTTCTTTTTTTACCGGAACATGTACCCTGACGTCTGCTATGTAGATCTTGAGTTTTTGTTTGCAGACTGCTCCTAATGGAACCAATCGCTGCTTGTTCCCTTTTCCTGTGATTAATAAAAGGTTCTCGTCAAAATGGAGATCAGATATTTTTAAGTTGATTAACTCACTCACCCTTAATCCGCTCCCATAAAGAGTTTCTAAGATCGTTAGGTTGCGGTAGCCTTGTGGATGACTTAAATCTAAAGCGTTGAGAATTTGATCAATTTCTTTTACCCCTAACACATCTGGAAGTTTCCGCCCCGTTTTTGGACTTTCGATTAAATCCATAGGGGAATCCTCGCGATAGCCCTCAAAAATGAGAAAGTTGAAAAAACTCTTGAGACCAGAAATTTGACGGGCTTGTGAACGAGCATTGACCTTTTTGGCCAAAGCATAGATATAAGCCTGGGCATCTTCTTTTTGGCAGTTGGTGATGGTGAGTCGAGGATGATAAGTTTCAACATGGTCAATAAAACCTTGGATATCGTAAGAATAACTATTGATAGAATTCTCTGATAACCCGCGTTCTAAACGCAAATAAATTTGATAATCTTTAAGTGCATTTGCCCACTGTTGCATATTATAAACTTATTTCAAGTCCGCTTCGAGCGATATGATAGCCTTTTGCGCGAACTTCTTTACTTTCCTGACTATTTTCTTTAAGTAAGGGATTAGTGTGGTTAAAATGGATAAAATAGATCTTTTTCTTTTCTTTTGTTTCAAGAGGCTCAAAACGAGCCAGACTCTCTCTTACAAAAGGGTGGGGGATCGCTGCCATATCTCGATTGGGGAGTTCGCTTCCATCAAAGAAAGTGGCATCTAAAAAGGCATAGTCTACTTGCTGAATATAACTTTCTATTGCCATTTCCCAACGTTCCCACTTATCAATATCTGGGATAAAGAGAGCGGTCTTGTTGGGACCTTTGATCATATAGCCCACTGTTTCAGAATATTCATCTCTATGGGGAACCTGGATAGGAGTTACCTTAATCTCCTCGCTTATCGTTTCTTCTTTAGAAGCAGTAAGGGCTTGTAAGGCAATATTCTTTTCACTAATTAGTTGCTCCCAGGGACCATTAGTATTTAAATACTGACGCATTTTTGGGAGGGCATAGACCGGAACCAATTCCCCGCCTAAAGCTTCCTTCCCTAAAAACATTAAACCGCTATAATGCCCCATATGCGCATGGGTGAGAAAGATACCACCAAAGTTAGACGGACTACCTGCAAGCGAATTTAATGTTTGTAGTTGCTGCGTTATATTTGGCGTAGCCTCAAAAAGATAATGCTTTTGATTTTTAGTATCGATTAAGCCTAAGGAGACCACAGCTTCTGTTTTACCCGTTTTCCACAAATCAATACAACAGTTTTTCTTACATGCAATTTGTGGGGAGCCAGCGTCTTGGGCTGTCCCCAGAACAACTAATTTAACCCCTTGAGCGATGGAGAATTGACACAGAAGCAGACATATGATGGAAGCAAATGTTTTCATTCAAGCGATATTTCTGCAGGGAAAGAAATGGCCAAAGCATTATCGGTCAATTCTTCTAAACGCATTTTTTTAAGCGGAGCATATTCTGGTGAAGCATAGAATTCATAAGCGTCTTTCCCACTGACAAATTCGATTAAGACGGTCCAGTTGCCTTCTTCTTGTCCTTCAACAAGCACTCCTTTTTTGTTAGCAGCGAGTATTTTACCGTTGTATTTTTCAAGGATGGGTTCTAGTGGGCGCCCATAGCGCTCGATGTATTCCTCATAATCCTTCACTTTCATGCGACCAAAGGAATAGACTGTATTTGGCATAAATTATTGACTTTAAATTATCTGTTCAAGATAGCCAATATTTGCCTTTTAAAACCCGACTAGAGGATGTCAATTTTTTACGGTATTTTTACCACATGAAATTAAGCATCATCAACGGACCCAATTTAAACTTGTTGGGAACTAGAGAACCGTCCATCTATGGCGCGCAATCTTTTGTGGACTATCTGGAAGAATTAAAAGCAAAATACCCTCAGGTTGAATTCGACTATTTTCAATCTAATATAGAGGGAGAATTGATCGACCAATTGCACAAGGTGGGCTTTTCTTCAGATGGGATTATCCTCAATGCTGCGGCCTATACCCATACTTCTGTCGGTTTAGGGGATGCGATCAAAGCCATTGACACCTCCGTGATTGAGGTGCATATTTCCAACACTTTTGCCCGAGAAGATTTTCGCCATACCTCTTATATTACCCCAAATGCGAAAGGCCTAATTCTAGGTTTTGGATTGGATTCTTATCGCTTAGCGATAGAGAGTTTTTTATAAGACTTAACGTTTTAGCACATAGCGCAAAAACATAAATAATAGCCCCATCACCAGCCCTAACCCTCCAAAAATCAGTGGCATCCCCCACAAAGCATTCAGGGCGAGATAGCTGCCATGATTGATTCCAGTATGCATGTAGTCGAGAACAAATCCGCCAATTCCGTAGAGGAATCCGCAGGCAAAACCAAAGAGGAGACCAATGATCCCAAAGGTTTTAAGGGTGCTGTAAGTAGGTGTTTTCATTTTTTGAGGTTTAAAAATTCTGTTCTTATTCAATAAGTTGTTTTTTATGGCTTCGCCAAAAAAACCTGAATGGCTTCTGCTACGGCCTGGGGTTGCTCGTCACAGATAAAATGTCCTCCTTTTAAATAGGTGATATCGATGGGGTGTTCAAAAGCAGTTTCGGCTTTATAAAGAAATGCCTTGATGACCACTGGGTCGAGTTCCCCGTGAATGATATGAGTGGGAACTGTATTTTTTTTATTAAGATAGGTTTTCCATCGCTCTCGGTCTTTTGGGATAGCGCGATATAAATTCGCCCCGGTGGTGATGGTATGGGGAATTTGATAACAGCGGGTGTATTCAGCGATGGCTTCTTCTGGGATTGGGCGACTAATCCCCCGACTAAAAAAGCGAATCCATACATCTTCTTTCCCAGCGATCAAAGCCTCTGGAAAATCTGGGATACTTTGAAAGAATTGATACCAAGAAGATTTAAACATCCCCTTGACCAATTTTTCTGAAGCCTTTTTCTTTCCTTCAAAATTATTGATAATCATCATATTGATCAAGACCAACTTCTTAATACGCTCTGGATGCGCTAAAGCCATTTCTTGTACTACCGCCGATCCCCAGTCGTGCCCTCCCAGATAAAAGTCCTCTATGTTTAAGGCATCTGTCAAAGCAAAAATATCTTTCCCTAATTCGTCTTTTGTGTAATACTTTAAATCTAAAGTTCTCTCACTATCTCCTAAGCCTCGAAGATCTGGCGCGATAATATAATAGCCCTTTAAAGCTTGTGCCACCTCTTGCCAACAGTAACTGGATTGCGGCCACCCATGCACAAGGATTAAAACTGAGTGACTTGCGTCTCCATAAGTGCGATAGGCGACTTTAGATCGATGAGTTTGAATATGATGTTGCATCCTTTATACGGTTGGTGAGTAAGGTTCTTTAAAGGTAAAAACTTTTTCTGTAGGGCCATTCTCTTGAAGGTAAGCCAATTGTTCTGTGGCAGCTGCAGCGCTGGGATATTCCCCCGCTTTTATCCACCACAGGGCATAATAGAAACCTTTAAAATGGTGAAACCACTCCTTTTTACGCTTCATGATTTCTAGATGCATCGCGCCATATACAAAAGACTCAAGCGAAGCGATACCTTCCCAAACTGAAATATTGATAAGCATTGAAATGTCTTGAAAAGGATTGATTTTCAATGCATTGTCTTGCTCGTCTTTGAGTCGCCAAACAAAGCCGGGACTGGCTTCTGCAATCTGATTAATACGATCGATATTCGCCACAAAGTCTGCCATGACAGGGTCGTTAAAGTCACTCCCTTTCATTTGTGCGATATTGATTTGAGCTAGTTGATACATGTTTATTCTTTGGAGTAAAGCCCCATTTTATTTCCTTCAGTATCTAAGAAATGAGCCATAAAGCCGTTTTGTCCTATGCTGGTTAGGACGGACTATTTTTCCTCTAGCTGCCTCTACACGATCTAATGCAGGCTGTAAATCTTTGCCACCGTTAAGGTAAATAATAGCACCTTTATCAGAGGGTTGATAGTTGGGGCCTTGCATTAGGCATGCGCCACTATTAGCAGGATCGGTATGTGGAAAGAAGGCAGTTTTCATGCCCATGGCTTCCATCACCTTCATGTCAATGTCGAGGATAGTGCTGTAAAAAGCGGCAGCACGTTCAATGTTTTGGGTTGGGATTTCTATCCAATGGATTATATTACTCATATCGATTTGGGTTTTATACTTACAAGTTAATAATAATTCCTTCTTTAGGGTCTCTGGTACCGTTACAGACTTCTGGATGCACTTTGGCTAAAGCCTCCAAACCATCTAATTCGTTAAAGTGGAGCCATGCACTGGTTTTTGTTGCTGCCTCAATCAAGAAACCATTAGTCTTTTCATCAAATACAGCTGGCCCCCAGTCTTTAAAGCGTTTTTCGATATGAGAAGGGGCAAAGAAGAATTTACTGCGATCGTTGATGATTCCATCTTTAGGATTAGTTTTTGCCCAGTGAGTTAAACCCACTTTAAGGGTAAAGTGCATTTTGTCTCCTAGGTATTGGTGGAGCTTCGCCAAAACTTCATTGTTTCCAGACATGTCAACAATCACGGTTGGGATAGAGGAATCGATCTCTTCTAAGTTGTCATAACTACTTACTTTATCCCAAATTCCTAATTTTTCTACTGTTGCGAAGTTTCTTGCCGAAGTAACCCCAATGGAAGTAGGCGCATTTTGATCTCCTTGCAAGGCATAGCCTAAACCGATACTGGTTTTACTTGAGGCGCTTAAAACAACTACTTGTTCTGCCTCATGCCAATTGTTGTCTTGCAGACTATCCCACAAGCAAAAGGAAGTGAGGTATAAAGGAAACAACAGAGAGCGCTCGCGATCTAAGGCCTTAGTATAGTTAGGTTCATTATTGACCCTTCTGTATAAGTTGTAGCCCATGGGGAGGGTTGAGCGGTGTTTGGCGCCTTCAAAAAAGCGTTGTTCTTGCACTTTTGTAGGACACATTTTTAAATGAGTGGTAGGCGGGAAGTAACCATAAATACGGTCCCCAACTGGGATGCCGTCTGCTTTTGATTCGACCACATCGGCAAAACCCCAAACGGGGATTACGCCCATACGGGCGCTGTCTTCACCTTCTGCAGAGAAGAACTCCCAATAGCGAATAATGTCTCCCGTAGCTGCATAGGTGATATTGTTTGCGGTGTAGGCAAACTGGTCAATTTTGACCAAGATTTCTCCAGCTTCAATTTGTCTATTTTCTACTGGGCTTTCGACCAATTGATGCTTAAAAAAAGCTTTTTTATCGACTTGAAATTGCGGGTGGGTAAGGGGACTTGCGTTCATTTGATCTATTTCTTGTAAAAACTGTTGGAGTTTCATCATGGCAGGGAGGCCGTTACTTTTCATGCGGTGAAGAATCTCCATTTTAACCGGATCACTTTTATCGACACCGCGCACTAATTTACTGAAACCGTCTAGGCGATTAGCCGTCATCCATTGACGTAAGGGTTTATCGCTTGACCAGTTTAATTGATTGAGCATGGTAGCGGCTAAGCCTCTTAACCAGTCCGTGTCTTTGTCGGGTAAAGGAACCAAGCCACATAGTTTATTTTTTTCTTTGTCGTCCTTGTAATTTAATTCGACATAGGCAGCAAAAGAAGCGCTAAAGGCGGGTTGATAAGAGCGCACCGTTTGTGGGATAATTAGGTTTTCTTGAAAGATGGGGATGTTTTGTATATCCTTTGGGATGGGAGTAGCAGAACAGTCCACAAAAAGGGTGTTTTCTGGGCATTGATGCATTCTATTATCAAGCTTTATAAGGTTGCCTTCAATATGCGTGACCCGTCCTTTTCGAATAAGCGTTGGGATTTTTTGAAGTAAAGCGAGTTCTTGTTTACTAACGGTAGCTCCATGAAATTGAGTGGGTTGTACGCTTTTATCCAAACGCATCAAGACGCCCTTGTCTTCCAGACGGCGAAAGAGATCTTCTAAGGAGGTCGCTTTGGCAAGTGCCTCAAATTGATTGGCTTGATTCCCGATGGTCGTCTCAAAAAAGGCTTCGGTATTTTGTGTGGTTGCACGGTCGATAACCCAGCTATCGCGGGAAATCACCCAGCTGATTTTTTGTGGATTAATATTATTTTCAAGTAAGTAAACAATGGCATCCATTCCTGTTTTTCCCCCTCCAATAATGCAGTAATGATCTCGATGGTCTAATTCTTCTGGGAGCGCATTGATGGGTTTAAAATTAGTGGACTCGCTTGTTGTAAAATTTGGGGTATGGGTTGAAGGGACTTTGGTGGTTAAGTGAGAGGCTTGGACCAATTTCTTCTTTACACTTACGGTATATTCTTCTCCGTTTTCTAATGACCTAAAACGATGATCGCCTAGGTATTCACAATTGGGAAAGTATTGTACTCTCCCGCTAGGAAGAAATTGTTCTTCCATCACCGCTTTGTAATAGGATTGAATTTCGTCTAAAGAAGAAAGACTGCCATAGCCTTCGTTTAAGCCAGCAGTTTCAATTTTTCCATTGCTTAATTCTCTTGATTTCACCCCATAAAAAGCTGCAGGTTGATGTAATGCAACAAAGGGGTAGGCGTGATTCCAGTGCCCTCCAGGAGCGGGATATTTGTCAATGATAATAAGGGTGGCGTTAGATTCTTCCACCAAAACATCGGCGAAAGCCATGCCCATGGCACCACTCCCAACGATCAAATAGTCGGTTGTTAAATTCATGTTTTGAAGATAGTTAAATTCGAGGGGGAGAGGAATGGCTTTGGGTCATTTTTTTAAACCTAAGCGAAGCAAAGGCTCCCACTAGCGAAAAGCCTCCAAGCAAAGCAAATACGTGTTGGTGTCCCGTAATCCCCGGGCTATTGTCCAATAAAATTCCCATCACCGGCCCTATAAAAATATCTGGCGTATAGCCAACCACCGAGATAATTCCCACAGCAGTCCCCGTAACCGCATAAGGAATATGTCCTTCTTTTACTGCGGCATAGTAAAGGGTGCGTAAGGAATAAGTCCCTATGCCTGTTATGATAACAGTAAAAATAAATAGGCCACTAAGTGGAGCATTAACTAGTCCTGAAGCAAAAAGTAAGGAGCCAATAAACAAGACCGCAAAGCCCCGGATTAACCAAAGTGCACTCGAACTCTTATCGGCAAAAACCCCCACAATAACACAGACTAAAGGACGTAAATACATTTGGTAAGAGCCTACTTTGGCAGCATCCACTTCGTCAAACAACATTATTTCTGAGGCGTAGAGGGATAAGATATCAGTTACCTTATAGCCACAATAAGCACAAAGAACAATCACAATTAAAAGGCCTACAGTAGGCATTTTGGCCACTTGTATAATATTGCTTAGGGAGTTATCGGCTTTAGTAGTGGAAATTTCTTCCTGGGCCTCTTGTTCTTTTAAATGGAAGAAAACGATTATACCAACAAGGGTAGCCAATAGTACAGCAAAGAGTATAACATAAAGGAACGCTGCTTTACGCTCCTCAAAAGAAGCACTATTGAGATCTTCTGGCAATAAGTAAGAGAAGACCAAAACTCCAATTACGCCAATCGATGCGGCGATTAACCCTCTTCCCGCTTCTAAATAACCAAAGGCACGCCCTTGTTGTGCCCCACCGCCCCAGTTACGGGTGGCTTTTATCATCGCCGACCAAAATAAAAAAATGGTCGAAAAACCCCAATATCCATAGAGCCATTGCAGACCTTGATAAGAGGGAAATTGCGCTAGGTAGATTCCGCCAG
Organism: uncultured Flavobacteriaceae bacterium; assembly: GCA_943787295.1. Taxonomy (GTDB): domain Bacteria; phylum Bacteroidota; class Bacteroidia; order Flavobacteriales; family Flavobacteriaceae; genus Arcticimaribacter. Next base: position 139,654 of record CALSLW010000001.1, read on the forward strand.
CGGCGGTCATAATTAAAGCGGTCGCCATAAGTTTTCGTGGCGGATAGCGATCGGCTAAAGTGCCGCCATAGACATAAGACAACAAAGCTACAATACCATAGGTTGAATAGAGGGTACCAAGTTCGAAATTATTGAGTTGGAAAACATCCAAAAAAGTGGGACGAAAAATCCGAGCGATTACAAAGGGTAATAAGAAAATCGATTCTGCAGCAAATACAATTAAAAGGATTCTTGCAAAAGAAGCGAGGCTATTTTTAGAGGGTTGGATAATAAAACTGTATTGGTTTCCCCATCAAGATAAGGATTCTTTTTCAGCTAGGGGAAAGGCGACTTACAACCAGCGGCCTACTTTTTTCTTGTAGGCAATATAGTCTTCGCCAAATTGTTTTTCCATTTCAGCCTCTTCAAAAGGGATGTACCAAAGGTTAGCCGCAATGATAAAGGCCAAGAAACCATCGAGTGCGATAATATTCCCTAACACGATGGCTACGCCAAATAGTGCCATGCTAAAACCCAAATAAACAGGGTTTCTGCTGTAGCGAAAAAGTCCTGTCGTAATCAACTTTTGCGGTTGTTTAAAGGTGTTGATTTCGGTTTGTTGTTGTTTGAATAATCCTTGGATATTTCTCACCATCGCCAGTCCGCTAAAAAGAAAAATAAAGCCCAGATTATTCCATGGTTTAGGGAGATAAGCCCATTGTGTAAATACCAAGCTACAAAGGATCATAGCGGCACAGCAGATCAAAAAGAGAAAGGGAGGAAGGATTTTTTTTGGCACAAGATTATTGGTTTTCAGTTGGGATATTGTTGCTTCGCATGGTAAGGATTTCTGGGACGAGTCCCGCTTTGGCGTAAGCCTTAATAGCGCTTTCATTTTCGGCATAAACCTCAAGTTGTACCTCGGTATAGCCTTGGGTTTTTCCCCAGAGGATTAAATCGGTCATGATTAGACCGTTAATGCCTCGACCGCGATATTCAGGGAGGACATACATAAAGCCTAGATAGACATAGTGTTGCGGCGCTTTATAGGCTTTATTTTCTCGGATTAGGGCATAGCCAGAACCGACGACTTGGCCCTCGGCCTCGGCAACAATCACCCGAATTGCAGGGTCCTCGATATAGGCGGCTAAATCGTAATAGCTAATTTTCCCTTTTTTGAGATTAGGCGCAAAAGGTCGCTCAAAGGCAATAAGGTCTTGTTCAAACTGCAAAAGCACCGGGAGGTCGGTCTTAGTAGCTTCTCTTAAATGGGTAGAAAAAGTTGTTGTCATGAATGAGATAAAATCATTTCTGCTGCTTTTTCAGCAATCATATAAACGGGTGCATTAGTGTTTCCAGAGACGATGGTGGGCATGATCGAGGCATCGACCACCCTTAGGTTTTCTAGCCCATGTACTTTTAATTGTGCATCAACCACTGCGGCTTTATCTTGTCCCATTTTACAGGTTCCCACGGGGTGATAAACCGTTTCTAGGGTTTGTTTGATATGGTCGATTAAGGCTTCTTTTGAATTGCGTTCAAGCGGAAGCCCATTTGCCTTGCTGTGTTTTTGTAGGGGCGCTTGTTCCATTACTTTTGCAGCGATTTCCCCTCCTTTAAGGAGTTGATCTAAGTCTTCTTTTTCTGATAAAAAGTTGGGTTGGATAATGGGCGCATCACTCATTTGTGCTGATGCCAAAGTGACCGTCCCACGGCTTTTAGGATGTAATAAGGTGGGTAAAATTGTAAAGCCATCAATCTTAGGATAGGCATTGATGTCATAGGCATCATAGCCGTATTGATCTCCTGTCCACATGGGGGAAAAATGAAACTGAAAATTTGCACTACCGCCCTTTTGGTTTACATCAAAAAAAGCCATACCCTCTAATGGGCCATTACAAAAAACGCCTTTTTTGTGGACAAAGTAGTTCCATGCCGCTTTGAGTTGTTGTAAGGGCGGGATATAATGGTTGATGCCCAGCTGTTTTTTTGCCACATTTGCAACAGGGTAAAAGACGTGGTCTTGTAGATTTTTGCCTACTCCCGGGAGGGCGTGAATACAGGGGATATTATGCGCTTTGAGTTCTTCTGGGTCACCTATTCCAGAAACCATTAAAAGTTGTGGGGATTGAAACGCCCCCGCCGAAACAATGATTTCTTTATGGGCCTTTACCGTCTGCGTTTTATTGCCTTTAGTATAGCTTAGTCCGACGGCTATTTTGCCTTCAAAATTGATTTTAGTGACTTGAGCTTTTGTAGTGACTGTCAGGTTTTTGCGCTTTAAAACTGGCGTTAAAAAAGCAGCAGCCCCACTGGCTCGTTTTCCGTCTTTGATAGTGCTTTGTATGACTCCTGCACCTTCTTGCTTTGCCCCGTTATAGTCTTTGTTTGCTGGAATGCCTACCGCAGTACAAGAGGCGACAAACGCATCAACAAAGGGAGTTTTAAACTGGGTGGGTAGAGTAACGCTTAGTTCTCCTGTAGTCCCGTGATAGTCAGTATCTACTTGATCTGCTTGTTGGTGTTGTTCAGAGCGTTTAAAATAGGGGAGAACACTGTCGAATTCCCAACCTTGATTGCCTAGGAAAGCCCAGTGATCGTAGTCGGCGCGATTTCCACGAACATAGGCCATGGCATTAGTGGAGCTACTTCCACCTAATGTTTTCCCGCGGGGGAGATAAATTTTACGGTTGTTGACATGGGTTTGTTCTTCTGTCCAGAAGCCCCAGTCTTGTTGGCTCTTATGTACCTTAGTGTATGCACCGGGGATATGAATATTGGGGTTGTTGTCTGGACCTCCTGCTTCTAGTAGTAATACTGTGTTTTTTGGATTGGCAGAAAGGCGATTCGCTAAAACACAGCCAGCCGAACCCGCCCCAATGATAATATAATCGTACGTCATAGTCTTTCGTTAAATGACCTTTGGAGCAAAATCAAATTCCCTTCAAGGTAAGATTTTTTTGGTTTATTCTTCCCCTACTAAAGCGAGCAGTTTTCTGCTAGGGCTAAGCGCTAAGCGACTGATGTTGTTTATTCCTTCTAGTTTTTTCCAAACTTGGATGCCTGTTGAGGTGTTAGGATTCCATTGGTATAAGGTGTTTCCTTGCCCAAAAATCAATGTCCCAGTAGCTAACCAAGCGACGTCTTGCACGCCAGCTGGAAGCGGAAGAAGAGGTTGGATAACTTTAGTTTTGGGATCATAGCTACTCAAGACATTTTCCCCTTCTTTTTGCTGAATAAAGCTCAGTTGCTCAGTGTTGGGGATGCGATGAAGGCTTCTCCCCACCATTTTTGCGAGAAGCAGAGGAGGGTTATCTGTTTTAACCAGCATAAGATTCATATGGTCTTCAACCAAAACGGTACACAGCAAAGTAGAAGCAGAAATCCAACGCTGGTAGCCAATTTTAAGCGGAGAGAAAAGAAGTTCGTCTTTTCCGTCAGCGGTATAGCGATACAAGCGTTGTAGCCCTGTAGTGTCTAAACGAATGGCTGAAAAGGCCTCGCTTTGAGGGATGCGTAAGGGGGAATATTCACTGCCTTGCAAGGTGTTGGTTTGCCATTCGAGCTTTTTACTGTTGATCTTGTAGCGCACTATATCGGTTTGTCCGTCTCTGCTACGGGTGTAAAGCAAATCCTCATTGTCCCAAAATGACGGCTGATTGTCATAACCAGGATTCTGAGAAATGTTAGTGGGCGTAGTACGGTCTGTCGATAGGTCTAAGAGATAAATCTCTGTACTGTTTTGGGCGAATACTAAACCGCCCAACAATAGCAGATAAAGAAAGATGTTTTTCATAAAGGAAAACTAAGCATAATATTTTGAATTGCTGTGAAGCAACTTTGGTCAGCCAAAGACTGAATTTAATCCAACTTTTCGAATAAACACTGAACTTTTTTTATAGTTACTTACTTTCGTAAGTAGGCTATGACTAGCAATGAATTATACACATTGTGGCAAATCGTTATTTATTCATCGATAGTCCAAGTCTTTGCTATTTCGAGTAATCTTGTTACAACTTCTTTCCCAAAAATAACTTCTGTTACTAATCCCATATGTATTGTGTCAATCAAACGATAGAGATAGGAACGTCCCATTCCCGCCATGTGAAATGGTCATCAACGAATGAATAGTGTTTTACTACAATTCCAGTATTTTCTTTGGTTTCCAATAATTCCCCAAATTGCTTTTGGGTCATAATCATAATACAAATTCCCTTTATTTGTTTTGCAAATCCAAACTTTTTCTTCTGTGTAAAATCCTAGATGTTGAAGGCAGAGGTATGTTTGATGTCTTTTATAACAAAGGCGCTGTTTAGGGTGCCGATGTTTTCAATCGTTGAGAGTTTGTATTTTATGAAATTGTGGTAATCCTCTAAATTTTTGGTGTTTATTTTTAAGAAAAAATCAACCTCCCCTGCCATGTGATAACACTCTTGTACCTCTTCTAGGTTTTGAATTTGCTCCTCAAATTTTTCTATAAAGGCCTCGTTGTGATAACGCATAGAGACTTGACAAATAGTGGTAACAGAACGATCAATTTGTTTTTTGTCTAAAATGGCAACATACTTTTTGATGTAGTTTTGTTTTTCCAATCGGCGAATGCGTTCATACACAGGTGAGGGGGTTAGGTTCAATTGCTTGGCGATTTCTTTGGCATTTTTTTTGGCGTCCTTTTGCAGGATTCTAAGGATGGTAAGGTCGGTTTGGTCTAAATTTTCCATTTTAGGAGTCGTAAAGTTTATGGTAAAATAGCACTTTTTAACATTTGTAAAGTAAATAAAGCTGTTTAATATTTACCTTTTAATTATTATTACTTAATTTTTGTTGTATTACAGGGCATAAGCGGATATTTAATACTTTTATTGGTAGATAATACTTTTATCATGAAAGATGTTTTCTTAGTTATTGGGGCCAATGGCCAATTAGGATCTATTTTGACCCTTTCACTGCGAGAGCAATACGGTACAAAGCAGGTGATCGCATCAGATATTACAAAACATAAAACTTTCTTAGGCACATTTGAAACAATCGACGCTACCGATCGCTTTCAAATACAACAAGTGGTTCGAAAGTATAAGGTTACCCAAATATTTCATCTTGCAGCGATTCTCTCTGCCAAAGGTGAAACTCATCCTTTAAAAACTTGGGAAATCAACATGACCACTTTTTTAAACGTGCTAGAAGTCGCTAGAACAAACGGAGTCAAAAAAGTGTTTTATCCCAGTTCTATTGCTGTTTTTGGCAGCGAAGCCGCACAGATCAAAACGCCTAATAACGCCTGTTTAAACCCAAACACAGTTTATGGGATTAGTAAAGTGAGTGGTGAAATTTGGGCGCAGTATTATCATGAAAAATACAAATTAGACGTTAGATCAATTCGCTATCCTGGAGTTATTGGGCATCAATCCCTTCCTGGCGGCGGAACAACCGATTATGCAGTATCGATATTTCACAAGGCAGTACTAGGTGAACCCTTTGCTTGTTATTTAGGGGCTAATACCAGCTTACCCATGATTTATATTGAGGATGCCATACGCGCAACCCTTGAGCTTATGGAAGCCCCTCAAGAAGCTATTAAAATCAGAACTGCTTACAATATCGCTGGGCTAAGTTTTTCTCCCAAAGAAGTCGCCTTAGCGATTCAAGAAAGAATCCCTAGTTTTAAGATTACCTATGCTCCTGATTTTAGGGATAAAATTGCGCAAAATTGGCCTCAATCGATTGATGATACTGCGGCAAAGCAGGATTGGGGATGGCTGCCTCGCTATAACCTAAGTCAGATTACAGACACTATGCTGCAGGCATTGACGGCCTACTACACCAAACCATTGAAAACGAATAAAGACAGATCTATATTATGTATTTAAATATTAAAGCTGCCCTTGAAGAAGAATTGAATCAGTTAAAAGCAGCGGGTTTGTTCAAAGAAGAGAGGGTAATCACAAGTGCGCAAGGTGCAGAGATTAGCACGACGACTTCAAAAGAGGTACTCAACTTTTGCGCTAATAATTACTTGGGTTTATCTGCACATCCCGCCGTAATAGCGGCCAGTAAAGAGGCGATCGACAGCCATGGTTTTGGCTTGTCCTCTGTGCGTTTTATCTGTGGGACACAAGATATCCATAAAACTCTAGAGGAGAAAACAGCTGCTTTTTTAGGTATGGAAGATTGCATTCTCTATGCCGCGGCATTTGATGCAAATGGGGGCTTGTTTGAACCCTTGCTGCAAGCAGAAGATGCTATTATTTCTGATGCCCTCAACCACGCCTCTCTAATCGATGGGATTCGGCTTTGTAAAGCACAGCGCTATCGTTACGCCCACAACGATATGGAAGCTTTGGAGCAGCAATTAATTGCTGCCAAAGGAGCACGGAGAAAACTAATCGTAACCGATGGTGTTTTTTCCATGGATGGGACCATTGCGCAGTTGGATAAAATATGTGACTTAGCCGATCAATATGATGCCCTTGTCATGATTGATGAATGTCACGCTACGGGCTTTATCGGGACTACAGGCCGCGGGACACACGAGTACAGAAAGGTGATGGGACGCATTGATATTATCACCGGAACTTATGGAAAAGCCCTAGGGGGAGCCTCAGGAGGTTTTACGGCCGCTCGCAAGGAGATCGTGGAACTCTTGCGACAGCGTTCTAGGCCATATTTGTTTTCGAATACCCTAGCGCCTGCTGTGGTTGGCGGATCAATAGGCGCCATCGATCTGTTGCAGCAGTCCACCGCATTGCGAGATCGCTTGATGGAGCATACCACCTACTTTAGAGAGGCCATCGAAAAAGCCGGTTTTGACCTCCTGCGCGGGGAACATCCCATAGTCCCCATCATGTTAGGAGAAGCAGCTTTGGCACAAGATTTTGCTGCTCGCTTGCTAAAAGAAGGAATTTATGTGATTGGCTTTTTCTACCCCGTAGTGCCAAAAGGAAAAGCGAGGATAAGGGTGCAGTTATCTGCCGCACACAGTAGAAACGACCTAGACAAAGCCATCCAAGCTTTTGTTAAAATAGGAAAAGCACTCAAGGTGATCTAAGCGCTAAAGGCAATAGGCTGTTGTGGTTTTTCTTGGTGGGATTAAGGTCTTTGTGAACGGTTAGTTGCGTGTTTCAGCAATTAATTAAACACGTTGTTATATTTTGAACCGAAACCAATTATTATAATACTTAAATTAAATCGATTATTATTTTACACTTTCAATTTCAGTACTTTTCGTTGCACCATCAACAGGAGCATTCTCTTTTTTAAGATGTTTATCTAAAAACTTTAGAATTCTGCTATACGATTCTATCTGATTTTCTTTTTTTACAAAACCATGACCTTCATCTTCAAATAATACATATTCTACCGGAACACCATTATTTCTAACACCAGCAACAATCTCGTCACTCTCTACTTGTAAAACTCTTGGATCTTTTGCGCCTTGTAAAACAATTAAAGGTTTGGTAACTTTTTCGGTATGAAATAAGGGTGAAATTCTTTTTAACCTTACTGAATCTGCAGAATATGGATCTCCTAATTCTAAGTACAAAGACTCTCTAAACGATTCCCAATAAGGGGGTATACTTTTTAAAGTACGCATCCAATTGGTAACACCAAATAGATTAACGCCCACATCAAACTCTTCTGGAGTATAAGTTAACGCTGCCATTGTCATATATCCACCATAAGATCCGCCAATAATTCCTATTTTATCTCCATCAATTTCAGCTTGTAACGCTAACCAATTTTTTCCTTCAACACAATCTTGTAAATCTTTTTCTCCATGGTTTTTATCATCCATTTGGTAAAAGGTTTTTCCGTAACCACTACTACCACGATTATTGACCGCTAAAACGGCATAACCATGATTAACCATATACTGAATTAAAGAACTAAATCCTTGACGTGTTTGTCCTCCAGGACCTCCATGTACCCAAACCATTGCAGGTACTTTATTTTCGCTGGTTGCTTGATGAGGCAAATAATATATGGCTGGAATTTCTGTGTCATCAAAAGACTTAAAACGAATCACTTTAGCAGTTACTAAATCTTCTGCATCTATAGCATCGTTAAGAACGTTTGTTAATTTATATTGCTCTTTTGTTTCCAAATTATAGGTGTATAAATCTGAAGGTGTATTAGAACCACCAACATACATGCGCATCAATTTTTCGTCATCGCTAAAGCTTACACTTGTGATACTTTTTTTACCAAAATCAGGTAGCTCAACAGGAGACATGGTTTTAGTGTCTAATACTTCTATAGCATTTTTTCCATCTTCATTAACATAAACTATCATATAACTTCCTTCGTCGGTAAAGCTACTTCCCACAATATCCCATGATTTTTCAATAACTTTTTTCTTTTCTTTAGTTGCTAAATCATATGACATTAAATAGGAGAATTCAGCACCATCATCAGTGGTATAATAGAATATCGAATTATCTTTAGAAAAATCTTGAGCCGAATTTGCACTTTGGTTATCATTGACCTTAATCATTTCTTTAGTCTTAACGTTGTAAAGAAATAAGTCGCCATCATTAGTGTTTAATGATTTTGTCAAAACAAAATAATTCTCATCATTAGACATTCCAGAAAAACTGAGTCCACTGTCATCTTGATAAATCATTTCTGAAGAATAGTCTTCAATAGACATCTTATAAGCATCAAAATATCTTGGATTTCTTTTATTTGATCCAAAGTAGAGATGTTTATCATCTTCAGACCAACCATAAAAATTAGCTTTAGCACCTTTTTCTGGTGTGATGTCTTTTATTGTTCCATCAAGTTCTCTTACGAACAGATGATTAATTTCATCACCATTTCCATCTGCACTAAATAGCATTCTATTGTCATTTGGAAAATACGATTGTGCCCTAATAGATGTACTATCAGATTGCGTAATCGCAGTCATTTCGCCACCTTTTGTAGGAATAGTGTATACATTATAAATACCAGAGCGATTGCTTGATACAAGTAAATTACTTTTGTCTGCAGAAAAGCTTCCACCACCCACAGCCTCATTATTCATAAACTGTTCAATAGTGTATTGCTGTATTTTTCTTAGAGGCCTCTTAGTATCTTTTTTGCAAGAAAATAATATTGTTATAATTACTAATCCTAAAATTTTAGTTTTCATAATGATTGTTTTTTAATTTTTAGTTTCCACCTAAATGTACGCTATTCAAATAAATTTTAGATGAGTAATTTTTTTATGAGGCATTGAATATAATTTCTGAATATACCCAGCCCTCTTGAGCTTGTCGAAAGAATGCGTTTATCCACCTTATATTAATAGCGTATATCCACCATGATCCTTTATTTTTAAAACCAACTAAAGCAATGAATCCCATCCAATTCACTGCGATAATCCAAAGCCCAATAGCGAAGGTGTACCCGCTAAAGCACCATTATTATTCCCCCAATAAGTTCATTGATGAAAATCCAGTGTTGTAGGTTAATCGATAGTAGAACGGCTTGGGGCAGTTCATTTCAAATATAAAGAAAAATGTTGATTGTTAGTGGTTTGGCGTGGATGTAGAAAGCCATGACCCATCCAGCCCTTTGATTTTAATTGGATTGAAGGCTTGCAGCCAAAGAATATTTATCTTTGGGCTTCGACAAACCATATCATATGCCCATACTAGCGACCAATTACACCCCCTCTTTCTTTTTTAAAAACGGGCATATCAATACCATGTACAGTTCTTTGTTTCGAAGAAACAAAGCCTTAGCCTTTAAACGCCAACGCATTGCAACCCCCGACGATGACTTTTTAGACATCGACTTACTCGAAAATGGAAGTGATAAAATTGTGATTTTGTGCCATGGACTGGAGGGGAGTAGTGCCTCCAAATACATCCAGGCCACTGCAGCTTTGTTGGCCAAAAACGGTTATGCCGTTGCTGCCATGAATTACCGCTTTTGTAGCGGTGAAATTAACCGCCAACTCATCACCTACCACAGCGGCCGAACCGAAGACCTACATGCGGTCATCCAAACGGTTCTCCCCGATTACAATGCGGTCTATTTGGTGGGCTTTAGTTTAGGCGGAAACCTCGTCTTAAAATACAATGGAGATGGGATCTATGCCTTAGACCCAAAGATCAAAGCCAGTGTAGCAGTCTCTGTCCCGGTGGACCTGTATGGCTCTGCCATTCAACTGCAAGCCGTGGAAAATCGCTTGTACACCTGGCGGTTTTTACGCACCCTGTCTAAAAAGATGCAACTCAAGCACCAGCAATTCCCTGACCTTGTGCCCATCGAACAATTGAAAAAGGTTAAAAAACTCATCGATTTTGACGAGTATTTTACCTCTGCCTTAAACGGCTTTAAGGATGCCCAAGATTATTATGCCAAGGCCAGCAGCAAACCATTCCTTGCTTCCATCTCACGCCCAACCCTACTTATCAACGCCCTAGACGACCCTTTTTTGTCTGACTCCTGCTTCCCTTATCAAGCAGCAGAAAACAACCCCCATTTTAGCTTAATGACCCCCACCTATGGCGGACATGTAGGCTTTGTGTCCAAAGGGGAAAACTATTGGTCTGAAGAGCAGATACTGGGCTTTCTGGAGGGGTATTAGTAGGTGTTAGTCTTAATATTTCTGCTCCAAAGCGGCTTGTGTTTTCTAAATATTAACGGTCTCATTTAACCGTCAGTTACGGGTTTTAAGTTACTATTTTTGGGATAAGCACTGACTTTAGCAATTCCGAGTGGATTCGGACGTAGTCGAAACTCCCGTAATTGGGTTATACATTGTTACCTGCTGGCTTTTATTCTTTTAGATTAGAGAATAATGATTCACTGCTATGATTTCCTTTAGCAAACCAAGATATTATATGACTTTGTGGTCTCCGTTGAACAACATTTCCATTTTTCCTGTCATACCACACCGCATCAAATTCTCCTTTTGTTGTAATAACCACTCTCCATTCTTGACTCAGTAAGGTACTATCCGCATAATTTGCACTTAAATTATTCCAATCCGTTTTTGACAATACTTGCGGGTCCAAGTGCGCGACAACTTCCGACTCGTCCAGAACTGCAATCCAGATAGGTTCCGATAAATGCTCAATGCTATGGGATTGTCCTTTTGTTCCCCAACCAATTTTTATATCAGCTCCTCCACGAATAAACTTTATCAATTTTTGCTTGCTTCCTTTCAGTACATTTCCATTTTTATCGTTCTTATAAACAATACGATATTGTGAATTTCCGTTTTCTGGATTACAAGAGATCACAAGAATAATAATTAGAGAAAGAATTAATTTGTATTTCATTTTATAATTTTTTTACAGCTTGCAGCTAACTACCGTATATCAGAACTGGTTCCGATATATCGCCTTTATCGTTTTTCTTTTATTTATTTATAATATGATGATTATCAGGGTTTTGATTTTTCAAAATTCGATCAATAGGGCTTTCAATTCGTTTTAACTTTCGTTTAGAAACATGGGTATATCGTTGCGTTGTTTTGGTAGAATTATGTCCTAATAGTTCCTGTATGAAGCGGATATCCATCGTGATTCTTTATTTGTAAAAGCAATAAATTCGAAGGATAACAGCCCTAATACGGCCATAATCAAAAGCACAAAAGCGAAGGTGTACTTGCTTAAGCACCATTATTATTCCCCCAAAAAGTCCCGTCAAGAAAATTCAGTAGTGTAGGTTAATCGGTAGTAGAACAGCTTGGGGCGGTTCAAGTCAAATGTAGAAAAAATAAAAAAACCCGCCAAAAGCGGGTTTTTAGAAAAGATAAAAACTTCCCTTCGATTAACTCAGGGAGCTTTTTTATTAGATATGAATCACTTCGTCATAAGCAGCGGCTACCGCTTCCATCATGGCTTCGCTCATGGTGGGGTGGGGGTGTACCGCTTTTAGGACTTCATGTCCGGTGGTTTCTAGTTTTCGGCCTAAGACCGCTTCTGCGATCATATCGGTAACGCCAGCGCCAATCATGTGGCAGCCTAACCATTCGCCGTATTTAGCGTCAAAGATCACCTTGACAAAACCGTCAGAGTTTCCACCCGCCTGCGCCTTTCCAGAGGCAGAGAAGGGGAATTTCCCTACTTTAATGTCATAGCCTTGCTCTTTGGCTTGGGCTTCGGTCAAGCCTACAGAAGCTACTTCTGGGTAGCAATAAGTACAACCGGGGATATTCCCATAGTCAAGTGGCTCAACGTGATGTCCCGCGATTTTTTCTACGCAAAGGATCCCTTCGGCAGAAGCGACGTGTGCGAGCGCCTGCCCTTTGGTCACATCGCCAATGGCGTAATAACCGGGGAGATTGGTCTGGTAAAAGTCATTGACCAAGATCTTATCGCGGTCCACGGCAATCCCTACGTCTTGCAAGCCTAAGTTTTCGATATTTGTTTTGATGCCTACGGCAGAAAGGACAATGTCCGCCTGCAGTTGCTCCTCGCCCTTAGCGGTTTTGATGGTCGCCGTCACGCCCTTGCCTTTGGTGACCACCTTGGTTACTTCGGCAGAAGTCATGATGTTGATCCCCGCTTTCTTAAACGAGCGCCCTAATTCTTTGGAGACTTCTTCGTCTTCAACTGGGACGATGCGGTCGAGGTATTCTACTACGGTAACTTCTGTTCCCATAGCGTTGTAGAAATAGGCAAATTCAATCCCAATGGCACCAGAACCCACTACGATCATTTTTTTAGGTTGCTTTGGTAAGGTCATGGCTTCTCGGTAGCCAATCACCTTCTTTCCGTCCTGCGGCAGGGCAGGTAGTTCTCTAGAGCGGGCTCCCGTCGCTAAAATGATATGATCGGCCTGGTAAGTCTCTTCTTTCCCGTCTAGGGTTACACTCACTTGCTTTTTAGGCAATACTTTCCCAAAACCGTTGATTACGTCAATCTTGTTCTTTTTCATCAAGAATTGCACGCCCTTGCTCATCCCAGCAGCCACATTGCGGCTACGGTTGACGACAGCGTCAAAATCCTTGTCGTATTCTTTTACCACAAGACCATAGTCTTCGGCATGTTTTAAATAATCAAAAACTTGGGCAGATTTAATCAGCGCTTTTGTTGGGATACATCCCCAGTTTAAGCATACACCACCAAGGCTTTCTTTTTCCACTACAGCGGTTTTCAATCCTAGTTGAGAAGCGCGGATAGCCGTTACATAGCCCCCGGGTCCACTTCCAATCACGATAACATCGTATTTCGTCATGTTTTTTGCAGTTAAATTCAGTGCAAAGGTACGAAATCGTAGGAATTAGTCTTCCTCTGGGGTGAAATCTATACTGGCCGAGTTAACACAGTAGCGCTGACCGGTTTCTGTAGGGCCATCGTCAAAGATATGCCCCTGATGTCCCCCACAAGAAGCACAAAGAATTTCGACCCGCAGCATGCCCATAGAGCTGTCTTTGCGGTACTCAATAGCCCCGGGTATACTCCTGTCATAAGAGGGCCAGCCACAACCGCTGTCAAATTTCGCCGAAGCGTCGTACAGCGCTTCCCCACAGCCTTTGCAATGGTAGGTGCCTTTTGCTTTATGATCGTTGTATTGGCCGGTAAAAGGGTATTCTGTTCCGGCTTGTCTTAAAATGCGGTATTCTTCTGGAGAGAGTTGGTCTTTCCACTCTGCCTCACTTTTTTCAATCTTGTATTTACTCATTCTTTTCTTTTTCTTCTGCCGGGATAAAAGCTAATGCCGCCGAATTGATACAGTGGCGTTTTCCAGTAGTGGCACGTGGCCCATCGTTAAACATATGACCCAGGTGTCCGCCACACACTCCGCATTTGAGTTCGGTGCGGGCATAGCCTATTTTGTAATCGACGTCATATTCGAGGTTCTCATCATTACCGCGATCAAAGGACGGCCAACCCGATCCAGAGTCATATTTATCTTTAGAATAATAAAGCGGACTTTGACAGCCAGCACAGACATAAGTCCCTTCTTTTTTGTTGTTATTTAAGGGGCCTGACCAAGCACGTTCCGTAGCAGCTTTTCGCAAAACGCGATAGGAGAGTGGCGTCAAAATTTCTTGCCATTCGGCATCGGTTTTGACCACTGTATAGGTGACTTTTTCTTTTGCCTTTTCAGGGGCTTTTTTGGTGCTTTGGCAACTACCTAAAAAGGGAAGAAGTACCAGGGTGAGTAAAATCTTTTTCATGATTAAAACAGCATTAGTTTTTTGTGTAAGTTACGGTAGAATATTAAAAGTCAATGACCGTGCCAAAACATCTTTTTGGCTTTGACATGCGCCTTAGCTGCGCTCTATTATTCTTAAAGTGACACTTTAACTAAATATTTATACAATTTAATAAAATATCAAATCATAAGTTTAATTTATGTTTATAAATTTATGATTTTAAAATATTTATATTTTACAATAAGATTTGCTTATATTGTAAAATACACTGGTATATTAAAAAGAATTACATCTAGTATTTCTTGCTTCCCCATAAAAAGATTGTATCTTCCCCACAATTGACCATATCTATTTAAAATGTTAGAAAGCAAGAAGATTCTCCCCAAAGGAAGTAAGAAATTGATTAATGCATGGGCTTTTTACGACTGGGCAAACTCGGTCTATTCTTTGGTGATTTCTTCAGCGATATTTCCTATCTATTATGCGGCCTTATTTTCAGAAAATAACATTATTGATTTCTTTGGGTATGAGATCAAAAATACAGCCATGATCAGCTTTGTTACTGGAGCTGCATTTTTAGTTGTCGCTTTCATTTCGCCCCTGCTTTCAGGGATTGCAGATTTTGTAGGGAACAAGAAAAAATTTATGCAGTTTTTTGTCTATTTGGGTTCCATCTCTTGTATAGGTTTATACTGGTTTGATCTGGATAATTTATACCTGGGATTACTGTTTTACTTTTTAGCGATGGTTGGAATTTGGGCCAGTTTAGTATTCTATAATTCTTATCTCCCCGACGTAGCTTTTCCAGAGCAGCAAGATCGCGCCAGTGCTCGTGGATTTTCCATGGGCTATATCGGCAGTGTCTTGTTATTGCTTTTTAACCTTTCTATGGTAATGATGCCAGACGTCTATGGGATTCAAGGTACTATAGAAGAAGCTGCCATGCAGGCCATGCGTTATTCTTTTGTTTCTGTAGGGATATGGTGGTTAGGCTTTAGCCAAGTCTCCTTCTACTTTTTACCAAAAGGTAACAAAAACGACGAAAAGGTCACCCGTCATATTTTC
Source organism: uncultured Flavobacteriaceae bacterium (assembly GCA_943787295.1). GTDB lineage: Bacteria > Bacteroidota > Bacteroidia > Flavobacteriales > Flavobacteriaceae > Arcticimaribacter. The sequence continues at coordinate 154,799 of CALSLW010000001.1, forward strand.
TGGAACGGCTTTAGAGAACTGCGCAACGTTTATGGTCAAATGGCCGGGAACTTGCCACTTAAACGTTATCTCACGGCTTTCTTTATCTTTTCTCTTGCTGTACAAACGGTAATGCTGGTCGCGGCATACTTTGGCGAAGAAGAGATCGCTTGGGGGTCTGACAGTGAAAAGACCATGGGGCTGATTGTAAGCATTCTTTTGATCCAAGTGATCGCCATCTTTGGGGCGATTCTCGCCGCGCGCTCTTCCCAACGTTTTGGCAATATTCCTACCCTAATCACGATTAATTTGATTTGGGTAATCATTTGTACTTATGCGTACTTTATCGAAACTCCAGAGCAGTTTTATGCTGTCGCGGGTTTTGTAGGTTTAGTGATGGGAGGAATACAAGCGACGGCACGCGCCGCTTATTCCAAATATTTGCCTGAGACTGAAGACACCACTTCTTATTTTAGTTTTTATGACGTGGCCGAAAAGATTGGGATCATCATAGGGATGTTTCTCTTTGGTGCGATCGACCAAATCACGGGGAGTATGCGATACTCCATCATCTTCTTTACGCTTTTCTTTGTGCTAGGAGCCATCATGTTGACCCGCGTCAATAAAAAACCTCCTATTCTGTCGCCAATCGAATAGAGCCAGAACCAGCTACCTTTGTGTGGATTTTTCCAGAGGGTTCCTCAAAGTAGCGAATGCGACCAGAGCCAGCCACTTTTGCGTCCAGGTTTTCAGAACAGCTTAAGTAAATGCTGCCAGAACCCGCTAAGCTCGCCTCGGCATCTATTGCAGGCATCCCTTGTAAACGAATGCTGCCTGAGCCAGAGAGTTTAGCCTTTACCTCTTCTGCTTTTCCTTTTAGATTTATTTTTCCGCTGCCAGATAGTTGAGCGTTTGTTTCTTTTGCTTCTACTGCTAAGACGATTTTACCACTCCCAGAAAGCGAGGCATTAAAATCTGTTGTCACGATGGTGTTTTCGCTGTGAATTTTCCCTGAACCTGAGAGTGAAGCTTCTTTTAAAGCCACCAGCGGAACTTTGATCTTAACGCTTTTTCGGTTCGAGGTTTTAAAGTAGCTGTTCTTTTTGGTACGAATGATTAAAACGCCCTTTTTTACTTCTGTAACAATGTCTTCTATCAAGTTTTCATCGGTATAAATGCTAATTTGATTCTCCATGCTTGAAGTCAATTCTACATTAAATGAGCCTGCGACTTTTAAGGCGTCAAACTTTTCGATGCTTCGTTCTTTTGTAACGATTTTTCCATTGCCTTTACGTTTGTTTTGCGCACAGGCATTTAGGCTAATAAAAAGGATGAATGCGCTAAGGGTGTAAGTTAAGTGTTTCATTTTAAGTTAGTTTTGGGTTAATTTAATACTGCCATAATCGGCACTTAAGTTCAGTTGATTGATGCCGTTGCGGTGCTTACCTTGATAATACCGATCGGTTGATTCGATGATTTTCTTTCTGTAATCTAAAGGAAAATCTGTTTTAAAACCGGCGTATTCTGTTTCTACGGTAAAGGCAAAGTCCCAGTCAGGATCTGCTCCTAATCTTATTCCAGTATAATCTGCCTGTACAGTAACTTCTTTTGTAGAGGTCGCTATTTCTTCCACGCTAAGGCTGCCATAATCCATGTCCAAGTCAAGTTTTGAACTCAGTCTTCCTATTTTAATGGTGAGATAATCTGCTTCTCCGATCACCGTATTTCCTTCGTCAAGACGCAAGCTGCCATAATCTGCCTCAAAGTCTAAAATGGCCACTAGGCCAAAGCTGCTTTTGCTGTAGTCAGCATCATATTCGATTATATTGGCTTGATCAATTTTTAATCCAGAATAATCTGCTTCAATAACCGCTTCATTAACATATTCTATCTCAGAATTAGGCGCATAGGCAATTTCGATTTCATTACGTGTGACTTCTACTTAATAAGAGTCAAAAGAAAGAAAAAGTTACACTTTTGCTCAAAAAAATCCTTTGGCATAACTCTTGACTTTATTAAGCGATAATCATTAAAACCTTTTGGTTTGTCTTTATTCTGACAAACTGACGTATATAAAGCCTTATGTCAAAACCTATTTTTAGCTCCTTAGACAATCTGTCACTTCGAGACATTGAAGCCGAAGCAGATTTAATTCCCTTAATGACCACCGAGGATGAAGAAGCCCTTGAATTAGAAGAGCTGCCAGAATTAGTACCTATCCTTCCTTTAAAGAATACGGTCTTATTCCCAGGAGTTGTAATTCCCATCACCGTGGGGCGAGATAAATCCATTCAATTGATCAAAGACGCCAACAAGGGCGATAAGGTGATTGGGGTGGTGGCCCAAAAAGACCAGGAGGTCGAAGACCCTTCGGTTTTAGATATTTATCCTTTGGGAACCGTAGCGCAAATCTTACGTGTGCTTACCATGCCTGATGGAAACACCACCATCATTATTCAAGGGAAGAAACGCTTTGAGATTGAGCAAGTCATAAGCGAAGATCCATATATCAAAGCTAAAATTAAAAAGGTGAGTGAAGAGAAGTCTTTGCAAGATACCTCAGAGTTTAGCGCCATAGTAGAGTCGATAAAAGACTTGGCTTTAAAGATCATACAAGAGAGTCAGAATATCCCTTCTGAGGCTTCTTTTGCCATAAAAAACATTCAGAGTCACGCTTTCTTGATCAACTTTGTTTCTTCTAATATGGCTTTATCTGTGAAAGAAAAACAAGGGATTCTTTCTACTGCAAATATCAAAGAGCGCGCTTTGTTGTGCTTGCAGTATATGAATGTGGAGTACCAAAAGTTGGAACTTAAAAACGACATTCAGTCTCGTGTAAGAACCGACCTCGATCAGCAGCAACGAGAGTACTACTTGCATCAACAGATGAAAACCATCCAAGAAGAATTGGGCGGAGTGTCTTATGAGGAAGAGGTTGAAGAGATGCGTATACGTGCCCAGGATAAACAATGGGACGAAAAAGTAGGCAAGCACTTTGACAAAGAATTGATGAAGCTGCAACGCATGAACTCACAAGTGGCTGAATATTCGGTGCAGCGCAATTATTTGGATTTATTCCTCGACCTGCCTTGGGGAGAATTTTCAGAAGATCAATTTGATTTAAAGCACGCCCAGAAGATACTTGAGCGCGACCACTATGGTTTAGAAGAAGTAAAAAAGCGTATTATTGAATACTTAGCAGTACTGAAGTTGCGCAACGATATGAAGTCTCCTATCTTATGTCTCTATGGCCCTCCAGGAGTAGGAAAAACCTCTTTAGGAAAGTCGGTTGCAGAAGCTTTAGGGAGAGAGTATGTACGTATCTCTTTAGGAGGAATGCGTGATGAAGCCGAGATTCGCGGACACCGTAAAACCTATATTGGCGCCCTTCCTGGACGTATTATCCAAAGTTTAAAAAAGGCAGGAACCTCTAACCCGGTTTTTGTTTTAGATGAGATTGATAAATTAACCACCAGCTCTCAAGGTGATCCCTCTTCTGCCTTACTAGAGGTGTTAGACCCAGAGCAGAATGGTTCGTTTTACGATAACTTTTTAGAGATGGGCTATGACCTGTCAAAAGTGATGTTCATTGCAACGGCGAATAATCTAGGCAGTATTCAGCCTGCTTTACGCGATCGTATGGAGATCATTAATGTAAGTGGATACACCATCGAAGAAAAAGCGATGATTGCCCAAAAGCATTTATTACCCAAACAATTAGAAGAACACGGTCTTGGCCCAAAAGACTTAAAGCTCAACAAGGCGATTTTAGAAGCCATGGTAGAAGGCTATACCCGCGAGTCTGGCGTAAGAGGCCTAGAAAAGCAAGTGGCAAAAGCAGTGCGTTATGTCGCCAAGTCTATCGCCATGGAAGAAGACTATCTCAAGCAACCTAAACTCACTGATCTTAAAACCTTATTAGGTCCTAAAAAAGTCACTCGGGACTTATATGAAAACAATGAGACTGCCGGAGTGGTGATTGGTTTAGCTTGGACCGCTGTAGGTGGGGACATCCTCTTTATCGAATCTGCCTTGTCAAAAGGGAAAGGGCAGTTGTCCATTACCGGGAACCTAGGAAAGATCATGAAAGAATCTTCCACCATTGCCATGGAATATATCAAGGCGAATGCAGTCTTATTAGGCTTAAGCGATTTTCCCTTTGACAAATACAATATTCACATACACGTGCCAGAAGGCGCAACGCCAAAAGATGGGCCAAGTGCTGGAATCACCATGTTAACTTCTTTGGTTTCCTTATTCACCCAAAAGCGTGTTAAAAAACACCTTTCTATGACGGGGGAAATTACGCTACGCGGAAAAGTATTGCCAGTAGGAGGGATCAAAGAAAAGATTCTTGCGGCAAAGCGTTCTAAGATCAAAGAAATCATCTTGTGTGAAAGCAACCGCAAAGACATCGAAGAAATCAAAGAAGATTACTTAAAAGGCCTTACTTTTCACTTTGTAAAAGAAATGCATGAAGTCCTTGATTTGGCCATTACAGATCAAAAGGTAAAGCACGCTAAAGTATTGTCGTAGATGTGTACCGTAACTTTTGTTCCTACTATAGAGGGTTTTGTCTTTACTTCTAACCGAGATGAAGACCCTAAGCGTTCCGCCCACAATATAGTGGAAGATCAACGGGGGGATATCAGTGTTTATTTTCCACGTGATGAAGGTGCCAGTGGGACTTGGTTTGCTTATTCTAATGCCGATCAATTTGCTTGTGTACTCAACGGCGCTTTTGAACCGCATCAAAGAAAAGAATTTTACACCATGAGTAGGGGTATTATGGCCTTAGCCTATTTTGACTATGCCACAATTGATGAATTTATAAACGAGTTCAACTTTGAAGGGATGGAACCTTTTACGCTAATCCTTTTTAATAAAGGTGACTTTAAAGAGTTGAAATGGGATGAGGTTGAATTACATGTGCGCACGCTCTCTATTCAAGACATTCATTTATGGTCTTCTGCAACGCTCTATAATCACGACTGGTGGATCGATCGTTCAGTGAATTTTAAAGAGTTTGTCGCGCGCCAGCAACCGGATCAAGTAGGGATTATGCATTATCATAAAACGGTCTTGCCTTTTGTGTCAGAGGCGCTTCAAACGCTATTGGGGAGTCCAGCCCCTTTGACCAATCTCCCCGTGAAAACGATAAGTGTATCTTCTTTGGAGAAAACCGCTCAAGGCTATAAATTTCATTTCCATCGCACAGATGATAAGGTCAAATTATATAAATCCACCTATTAAGTTTATTTTTACCTCATGGATACAACTGTAATTGCCATTGACGGTTTTGCCTCTACAGGGAAAAGTACTTTATCTAAACGCCTTGCTGCTCATATAGGATTTACCTATGTTGATACGGGCTATATGTTTAGGGTGATTGCTTTACTAGTACTTGAAAACAAATGGCTCAATAAAGAAGAGATTACTCTTGCACCTTTAACTGCTGCATTACCAGAACTACAATTTAGTTGGCTATCCCAGAAGGAAGGACAAAAGTTGATGGCCGTAAATGGTAAGGTGTATGGGGAAGAGCTTCGAACAGCTGAAGTCTCAAACCTTGTTAGTAAGGTGGCCGCCATTCCAGCAGTGAGGACCCATTTATTGCAACAACAACGTGACTTATCAAAATCTGCTTCTGTGGTGATGGATGGCCGCGATATTGGGACGGTTGTTTTTCCTGATGCTCAATATAAATTCTTCCTAAATGCTACTCCTTCAATAAGGGCACAACGTCGTTTTGAAGAAATGCAAGACAAAGGTATCCCAGGAACTTATGAAGAAGTTCTTGCTAATGTTATCCAAAGAGATCAAATGGATAGCAGCCGTGCTGTTGCTCCTTTAAAAAAGGCAGAGGATGCGATAGAGATTGATACTTCTTCTCTGAATGTTGATGAAGTCTTTGCCTTACTCTGTGATTACCTCGCGTAGGGAAATTAGTTCTGTTAAAAACCGTTCTAATTCCTCAGGTTGCTGAGTGCCCACCAAAAACTTTTTCTTGTTTTTAAGCTGCACGTAAAGCCCCTTGCCACCGATTACATTGTAGACAGTGCCGTACTGGGTCCAAAGGCGCACGCCCCACCCACCCACAAAATCATAAGGGATCACTTGACAATGGGCCACCCCCCCCCCCACGCCACGCTTCGTTTAGCATAAGGATAGAAATGAACATGAATGCCTGTTGCGTCAATCCGTGTAATGAGTTGGTTGATCCAGAAAAAGAAAACAAAGCCAATCCCAAAGAGGGTAAAAATAATCAGTCCATTATTGGATAGAGGTTTATTCCCCATGGGAGTCCCTAACCACAATTGTTGATAGCAGCCATAGAGAGCGATGCCTAAAGGAAGCAGAATAAAAATCCATATCCACCACTGAGTAAATCGTTGTTTCTCTTCAAAGGAAATTTCGATCTTAATACTCATCTTTTACATTTAATTTCATCCAACTAATACAATCCTCAAATATATCGAATATTTGTTCTTCGGGGATTAGATCTGGGATTATATCAATACGTTCCATCATGTATCGAGGCTGTTGATCCATGCCCACCAGTAAAACAGTTTTATCTTTTTGAACCAAATCAATGATGATTGATTCTAGGGCATACAGACCAGATTGATCGACATAGGGAACTTTATCTAAGCGAATCACTAGGGTAGAAGCCGTTGCTGGAATTTGCTTTGCCGTTTCGGTAAACTTTGCGGTGGAACCAAAGAAGAGCGGACCCTCTAGGTGTTTGATAAACACTTCCTCTTTTAAGCGCTTTGGAAAACTTTTTTCATCTTTCTATGAAGCTTCTTTTTGTAGGGACTTCACATTAAAACTTGCTGCGGTCAAATCGCCTATCTTTTTCATAAACATTAGTGAAGCGATCACTAGACCAATTCCTACAGCATAAACCAAGTTCCAAATAGATGAAAGGACTAATACCACAATGAGAATGATTACCTCTGTACGTGGCATAAAAGGAATGGCACGCAGGCCTTTATAATCCATTACGCCAATGCCTACAGTAATTAAGATTCCTGCTAATACTGCTGCCGGAATTTGTGAGGCGATAGGGCCTATAGCCAAAAGGATAAAGAGTAATAGTAAACCGGCAATCATCCCAGAGAGACGGGTTTTCCCGCCAGAGTTGATATTGACCACTGTTCGAATGGTTGCTCCAGCTCCCGGGATTCCCCCAAAGAGCGCCCCAAAACTATTCCCGATCCCTTGACCCACCAGTTCTTTGTTTGGTTCGTGTACCGTTTTAGTCATATTATCTGCTACAACAGAGGTGAGCAAAGAATCAATCGCTCCTAATAATGCCAGGGTGATGGCAGTAAAAATATATTGCGTTACAGTATCAATCCCAAAGCTCGCAAATAAACCCCATTGCGGTATGGGTAAGCCAGAGGGGATGGCGGCAATGGGTCGGTAATCCACTCCCAGGACATATGCTCCTAAAGAAACAACAAAAAGAGCGACTAAGGTGCTGGGGACTTTTTTGGTAATTCGTTTAAAACCATAAATAATGAAAATGGTTAAAAGCGCGAGGATTAATTCGGTATAAAGAATGTTGTTAAAAATCCGCGGAAAAACCTTGAATGTCCCAACAACCCCAGAAGCTTCTTTCCCTGCAAGGGTTTTGGCTTCGGTCATGATGTGTTCTTCGGTGATTTTTTCGGCTCGATCAATGGTGGTGGTAAAATCTTCTAAGACTAAGATCCCTTCGTCCACTTCTTCTTTTAAAAGGTTTTCTAGAATAACTTCTTCCGCTTGCGGTTTAAATTGTTGCACATAGCTGCTGTCTTCTTTGGCATAATAGCCTACCGAAGGAGCAATTTGGGTCACTAAAATAATCACACCGATAGCGGTCATAAAGCCAGAGACTACAGGATAGGGGATGTATCGAATGTATTTCCCCAGTCCGATAAAGCCCAAAATAATTTGAATTAGTCCTGCCAATAAAAACACGGCTAAAATAGTGGGTAAAGCCTTAGAGACATCGCCGTCAAAATTCGCTAACATTTCTGCGATAAAAACCATGCTTACAGCTGTCATGGGGGCTGTGGGTCCAGAGATTTGGGTAGGCGTTCCGCCAAAGAGAGCTGCGAAAAAACTAACGAAAATAGCGCCATAAAGACCCGCACTAGGGCCCAGTCCTGAACTTACACCAAAAGCTAAGGCTAGGGGTAAAGCAACAATTCCGGCCGTTAGGCCACCAAATAAATCGCCACGAAAGTGGCGGAAGTCAAAACGAAAAAGAGATTTCATGGGAGAAGTAGGTTTTAAATAAGGTTAGATTTAGGATATTCTAATATAATAATTATTCTAAAAGTCGTCAAGCCTAAATAAGCTCAAAATATGCTTGTCAATCCATTAAAAACCAGTATATTTGCGCACTCTTACGTTGAATTAAGGCAAGAGGAAAAAGAAACAAAACAAAACAACTTCTGTTGTTTTTCGTGTAAAGCCTTATAAAACAGCAGAATACAAAAACATTTTTTTAGCCATGGCTGAAGAAACTACACCACAAGCTGCACCAGAGCAAGACGCTCCTCAAGCAGCTGAAACTCCACAAACAGAAGAAACCACACAAGAAGCAGCTGCAGCAACGCCAACGGCGAACAATGCAAAAGACTTTTTGAAAGACTTCAACTGGCACCATTACGAAGAAGGAATTGACGTAATCGAAGACAAGCAATTAGCTGAATTCGAAGCTTTAGTTCGTGAAAACTTTGTTGATACAGCAGATGATGATGTAATCGAAGGAGAGGTTGTTTATATGACCGATCGTGAAGCGATTATTGACATCAACGCAAAATCAGAAGGGGTAATCTCTTTAAATGAGTTCCGTTACAATCCTAACTTAAAAGTAGGAGATAAAGTTGAGGTTATCGTTGATACCCGTGAAGATCGCACAGGTCAATTGGTTTTATCACACCGTAAAGCACGTGTGATCAAAGCATGGGATCGCGTCAATAATGCACATGATAGCGGCGAAATCGTCAACGGTTTTGTTAAATGTCGTACAAAAGGGGGAATGATCGTTGATGTATTCGGGATCGAAGCCTTCTTACCAGGTTCACAAATTGATGTGAAGCCTATCCGCGACTACGATCAGTATGTAAACAAAACAATGGAATTCAAAGTTGTAAAAATCAACCACGAATTTAAAAACGTTGTTGTTTCGCACAAAGCATTGATCGAAGCAGATATCGAAGAACAGAAAAAAGAAATCATCGGGCAGCTTGAAAAAGGTCAAGTACTTGAAGGTACCGTTAAAAACATCACTTCTTACGGGGTATTTATCGACCTTGGCGGCGTAGATGGATTAATTCACATTACAGATCTTTCTTGGAGTCGTATCAACCATCCAAGCGAAATCTTAGAATTAGACCAGAAATTGAACGTTGTAATTCTTGACTTTGATGATAACAAATCTCGTATCCAACTTGGATTGAAGCAATTAAGCGATCACCCATGGGAGAAGTTAGGAGATACCATCAAAGAAGGAGAGAAAGTAAAAGGTAAAGTAGTGGTTATTGCTGACTACGGTGCGTTTGTTGAAATCGAAGATGGTGTGGAAGGATTAATCCACGTATCAGAGATGTCATGGTCTACTCACTTACGTTCTGCGCAAGACTTTGTTACTGTAGGCGACGAGGTAGAAGCACAAATCTTAACGATCGACCGCGAAAGCCGCAAAATGTCTCTAGGGATCAAGCAATTATCGCAAGACCCATGGACAGACATCACAACGAAATATCCTATAGGCTCTAAACACCAAGGGATCGTTCGTAACTTCACTAACTTCGGTGTGTTTATCGAGTTAGAAGAAGGTATCGACGGTTTAGTGTATATCTCTGACCTTTCTTGGACGAAGAAAGTGAAGCACCCATCTGAAGAATTAACCGTTGGAGAAACCATCGACGTTGTTGTACTTGAGTTAGATGTTGAAGGACGCAAACTAAGCTTAGGTCACAAGCAGACGCAAGATAATCCATGGGATAAATACGCGACTGACTTTGCTGAAGGTACAGTACACAATGCAGAGTTAACTGAAATGGTTGACAAAGGAGCTACCATTACTTTCAACGAGCATATCACTGCCTTTGTTCCTTCTCGTCACTTAGAGAAAGAAGACGGTTCTAAAATCGGTTTAAAAGAAGCAGCAGATTTCAAAATCATCGAGTTTAACAAAGACTTCAAAAGAGTCGTTGCTTCTCACACTGCAATCTTTAGAGAGGAAGAGCGTAAGAACATTCGCAAAGCCACGAAGAAGATGCAAGCAGATAATGCAGAAAAAACAACCTTAGGGGATTTAGATGCATTAATGAACTTGAAACAACAAATGGATAAGGAGTAAGCTTCTATCTATTTTAAACACAACCCGCTGCTTGCAGCGGGTTTTTTTTTGGCCCTAGGCGAAATGCACAAGCAAAAAAGTTCTATTTTTGTACAAAGTCTATTTATGCAGCCAAAGCTTTTACTCAATGCACATCAGATCGATATTCTCTTGCATCGTTTGGCTTGCCAATTAATTGAAAACCATCGCGATTTTTCCAATGCCGTTTTAATCGGTTTACAACCACGGGGGATTTACCTTCTGGATCGCCTGACCGAATGTCTAGCCCAAGATTATGACAGAGAGGCTCTCACCATTGGAAAGCTTGACATTACCTTTTTTAGAGACGATTTTCGCCGTTCAGACAAACCCCATGCTGCAAGTTCGACCGAAATGAATATCCCCATTGAAGGTAAAGACATCGTCTTTGTAGATGATGTACTCTATACGGGTCGCAGTATTCGCGCTGCTTTAACAGCCATTGAATCTTATGGAAGGCCAAAGACTGTAGAACTTTTAACCTTGATTGATCGTCGCTTTAGCCGCGACCTCCCCATACAACCCGATTATGTAGGTCGTCAAGTTGATGCCTTACAAAACGATAAGGTTACGGTAGAGTGGAAGGCCACGCATGACACGGACGCCGTTTACCTCTTGAAAGATATTTTATGAATACATTAAGTGTAGATCATTTACTGGGCATCAAATACCTCAAAGAAGCAGATTTACAGCTCATCTTTGAAACTGCCGATCACTTTAAGGAAGTCATCAATCGACCCATTAAAAAAGTGCCTAGTTTACGAGATGTCACCATTGCCAACCTCTTTTTTGAAAACTCTACAAGAACAAAACTATCATTTGAACTAGCCGAAAAGCGCCTAAGTGCAGATATTCTCAACTTTTCTGCCGCGCAGTCGTCGGTAAAGAAAGGGGAGACATTGATTGATACGGTCAATAATATTTTGGCCATGAAAGTTGATATGGTGGTTATGCGGCACCCCAATCCAGGAGCAGCAGAGTTCCTTTCAAAAAATGTCGACGCTATTGTCGTCAATGCAGGAGATGGAACTCACGAACATCCCACACAGGCCTTGCTCGATGCTTATTCCATTCGCGAGCGCTTTGGCGAAGTCGCTGGAAAACGCATTGTCATAGTAGGGGATATCTTACATTCACGGGTCGCTTTGTCCAATATATTTGCGCTCAACATGCTGGGGGCAGAAGTAAAGGTTTGCGGACCCAAAAGCCTCTTACCGAAGCATATTGAATCCCTGGGCGTAACCATAGAACCCGATCTCAAAAAAGCCTTAAGCTGGTGCGATGCGGCAAATATGCTGCGCGTACAAAACGAACGCATGGACAAGAGTTATTTCCCATCTATTCGCGAGTACACTCAGTTATACGGCCTTACTTTACCCTTGTTAAAAAGCCTTCGAAAGGAGATCACTATTCTCCACCCAGGACCGATGAATAGAGGTGTAGAAATTAGTTCTGACGTGGCCGATTCTGAGCATGCTATTATTTTAGACCAAGTCGAAAACGGTGTCGCCATTCGCATGGCGGTGATCTATCTTCTCGCAGCAAAACTTATCAAGCCACAATAATAATGGACGCTTTTGATCAACCAATAAAAACCCTTGTTTTAAGTTCGCCTTTGGCGGAAGATTTGGTCGCTGATCCAAAGCAAGATTATATTTTTGATGCTTCCAAAATTGCCATCGATGCCGCTTTTATTTCGACTTATGTCTCTTTTTTAGGCACCATTGATAGCGAAGCACATTCTAGGGTTTTGGTGGCGCAAAACGAAACCCTCTCTCTTTTTCCAGAAACGCTAGTGGTTGTTCCTACTTTAGGCGAAGCCAAAGATGTAATAGATATGGAACGTATAGAACGAGATTTAGGTATTTAAGATGAAATTAACCATACTGGGCTGTAATGCCGCTACCCCCCGAAAGAACGCTCAGACCACCGCTCAATTATTAGAAATCAAAGGCCAAATGGTCTTGATCGATTGTGGGGAAGGAACTCAGTTGCAACTGCGCAAACTAGGGGTTAAATTCGCCCGAATACAGCATATCTTTATTTCCCATTTACACGGAGATCATTTTTATGGTTTGATTGGCTTGATTTCCACCTTTCGCTTGCTGGGTCGCTCGGCAGATTTACATGTCTATGGCCCTACAGGGATTAAGGAAATCATCACCCTTCAACTCAAATTAGCCAAGTCTTGGACCGATTACAAGCTCTACTTTCACGAGTTAAATAGTGCTGAATCAGAAATGGTGTTAGACCATGAAAAGTTTACGGTTGAAACCCTCCCATTAGACCATCGCGTTTATACGAACGGCTATCTTTTTAAAGAAAAAGTAGGCCCTCGAAAAATTGATCAAGCAGCGGTAGAAACTCACGGAGTAAGTATCGCCGATATGGAAAACCTCAAACAAGGAAAAGACATCTCTCTTGATGACGGAACTGTGATAGAGAATCATCGCTTGACCCTAGATCCAGATGCGCCCAAGTCTTATGCCTTTTGTAGTGATACGGCTTATAAACCAGATTTGTCGCAGCTCATAAAAGGGGTTACTTGCCTATATCACGAAGCGACTTTTCTCGACAGCCACCAAGACCTCGCATTAAAAACCAAGCACAGCACCGCCGCAGAAGCCGCACAAATCGCTGCCGCGGCCCAGGTGGGCCAATTGATCTTAGGCCATTTTTCTTCCCGCTATCCCGATTTAAAGGAGTTTATTACCCAAGCCCAACAACATTTCCAGAACGTTGACCTCGCAGAGGATGGGAAAGGGTTTGTGCTATAATCCCGTTTTAACCATTATCATCACCCCCGTTGCCTCGTCTAGTTGAGAAGTGACAAAGTCTTTTTTATGGTGTAGAAAATGGATTAGATCATTTACTTTTTCTTGATGCCCTTTGGGCCAATTGTCTTGGGGCAATAGGTCATCGATGATATAAAACCCTGCTGTTTTGAGTAGGCCCAAGGTTTGATCTAAATGACTGAATTTTCCTGGCCATGCATCGGCAAAAATAAGATCAAAGGGAGCCCCCTTATAATTATTGAGCCATTGAGCAGCGTCGGTGCAGTGGAATGCTACACGGGAATCTTTTTGGAAGGTTTTTTGTGCGATGGACAATACTTTTGGGTCATTATCAAGACTTATAAGTTGACTCTTGGGGTCCATTCCATCTGTTAACCAGCAGGTGGCTAAACCTGTTCCCGTACCAATTTCAAGAAATCTTCCCCTAGGCTTTGAAGCGACTAAGGTTTTAAGAAGACTCCCCACCACAGGAGCTGACCCCATTGCAAAAGCGATATCTTTTGAGGCTTCAAAGATATTGGGATATTCCTCTGGAGGGGTTGGGAAGTAGGTTGTTTTCATAGGATATGATAAAATTTCGGGTATGTTATTGCGTAAGTTAATCTGTTGCTATTCCTTAAAGCTCTGCTGTTTCTAGTCGATTACTATGGACATAAAGGCGAGAGATTTTACCGGGAATTCGCAAGACCGCCATGCCTTTCCAGTTGATTTCTTCGAGCAGATAGGCATTGAGATCTTTTGAGAGCACAACGATGCAATACTCTTTTACTAATTGGTTGTAAAAATCTTCGTTATTGGTTAATATGGATTGATTTAATTTCTCCCAGCATTCAATAGAGGCGGCGATGGGGGTCCCCTTTTTAATGGTCACCAGTTTAGCAAGAGAAATAAAAGGGACCAGTAAAAGCAACAGGAAATAGCTTTTCATAAGTAGGTGAATTAATGATTTGGTAGGTCTAAAGTAAACATTTTATACTTAAGCCTCTTTTTTTTCAGCAACAGGAATTTCCTTAAAGATAAAATTTCACTTTTTTTAGGCTTTGTGCTACCTTGCAGTAATGAGTATAGAAAAAGATATTGGACACTTACGCAAGTCCTATGAAAAGGGTGCATTAGACGATGCTTTAAAAAGCGTTTCTCCCATCACCTTATTTGAACAGTGGTTTGCAGAGGCAGAAGCTCATCCTGCCATTGAAGAAGCGAATGCGATGTCGCTAGTGACTTTAGGCGAAGATCATTTTCCTAAAGCGCGGGTGGTATTGTTAAAGCAGTTTAGTGCAGAGGGATTTGTGTTGTATACTAATTATGAGAGCGAAAAGGGCAAGGCTATATTGACTCATCCGCAAGTGGGGATTAGTTTTTTTTGGCCTGCTTTAGAACGACAAGTCATTATTAAAGGAAGGGCAGAAAAGGTCGCCGCAGAAGTTTCTGACGCCTATTTTTCTTCTCGACCATTAGGGAGTCAATTAGGAGCCATTGCTTCAAATCAAAGTGAGGTGATCGCCTCTCGAAAGGTATTAGAAGCGCGTTTAGCTGCCCTAGAAAAAGAGTATAAAGATCGTCCACCAAAACGTCCAGCACATTGGGGTGGAATCTTAGTGCGTCCGCAGCAGATAGAATTTTGGCAAGGTCGCCCTAATCGTTTACACGACCGTTTGCGTTATGATTTAACCAGCGATTCTTCTTGGACCGCAGTACGTCTCTCGCCCTAATGAAAGAATTGATGTTTTTACGGCATGCTAAATCCTCTTGGGAATGGTCAATAGACGACCGTCATCGCCCTTTACAGCCTAAAGGGATCAAGGCGATTACTGCCGTTGCACAATATTGGAAAAAAGATTTTCAGGCATTTGAAACCATTATCAGTAGCCCTGCGAATCGCGCCTTACACACTACGACGATTCTTGCACATGAAATTGGATTTCCTTTTTCTCAAGTTTCGATTAAAGAAGCTTTGTACAGCTTTAATAGCGAAGATATTTTACGCCAGGTCAAACAGTTGGATGATGCATATGCTAAAGTGATCTTTGTGGGGCACAATCCCGCCTTTAGTTATGCAGCAGATTATCTTTCGGTTAAGGCTGTTGAAGAACTCAAAACCGCTGACTGGATTTCCCTTACCTTTGCACAATCAAAATGGGCAGAAGTGGCCAATGGTCAACCTACCCATGGTCGTAAAAAAGAAGCACTAAAATAGCCATGAAACAAGATCAATTTATCAATAGAGAGCTTAGCTGGTTAGACTTTAATGCACGAGTGTTGCAAGAGGCAGCAGATCCCACTGTCCCCTTGATTGAGCGATTGCGGTTTTTAGGGATTTTTTCAAATAATCTCGATGAGTTTTTCCAAGTGCGATTTGCTACGGTCAAACGCATTGCACAATCCCAAAAAACTGGAAAAAGAGCCCTAGGAGGTGTAAAGGCAGATGAACTTTTAGAAGACATTACTAAGGTAGTAATCCAGCAACAAGTCAATAGTGCTAAAATCTTAAATGAGATTGAAGACCAACTTGAAAAAGAGAATATTCACTTCTTGCGACAAGAAGAAGTGAATGCGGCTCAAGCTGAATTTCTAACCGACTACTTTTTACAGAAGGTAAGTCCGCGTTTGGTTACCGTTATCTTAAAAGAAGAAGAACAAGATTTTACCGACAATAAAGCCTTTCTCGCTATAAAAATGAAGCTAAGTCCTACTATGGCTGAAGCCAAAGGAGATAAGCTCTATGCCGTGATTGAAATGCCGAAAGAAGTCGATCGCTTTATCCCCCTTCCGCCGGAAGGCGAAAAGCAATGCTTAATGATGTTAGATGATTTAATTCGCTATCATTTCCATCTGATTTTTAGTATGTTCAACTATGAGAGTATAGAAGGACATATGGTTAAAATCACGCGAGATGCCGAGTTAGATATAGAAGAAGATGTAGGGAAGAGTTATGTGGAAAAAATTATTGACAGCGTCAAAGATCGCCTGGTTGGAGATCCAGTACGTTTGGTTCATGATAAAACAATTGCCCCAGAGACCCTTGCGGTAGTAATGAAAAAACTAGGAGTAGCTTCTACCGATAGTTTGATTCCTGGGGGGCGTTATCATCACCGCAGAGACTACATGAACTTTCCTAGTTTAAATAGAAAAGATCTGCTCTACAGTGCGTTTCCTGCTTTGCCCTTAAAAGGGATTTCCCTTGAGGATAATATTTTGGAGGCGATCGCTAAAAAGGATTATTTGATCTATACGCCCTACCAAAACTTTGCCTACGTCATTAAGTTTTTACGGGAAGCGGCCCTAGACCCAAAGGTCAAGACCATTAAGATCACCATTTACCGTTTGGCTAAACTGTCTCAAGTTGCTAGTTCTTTAATAAATGCCGCTAAAAACGGGAAAAAGGTTTTGGTGCAAATTGAGTTACAAGCCCGTTTTGACGAAGAAAATAATATCCAAGCCGCAGAAAGTCTTGAAAAGGCAGGGGTACAACTCATCTTTGGAGTGCCAGGTTTAAAGGTACATACCAAGATATGTGTTATCGAGCGCGAAGAAGGTAAAAAACTCATGCGCTATGGTTTTATCAGTACAGGGAATTTCAACGAATCTACCGCTCGAATTTATACCGATTATACGCTATTTACCTCTCACCAAAAGATTTTAAAAGATGTTTCAAAAGTTTTTAACTTCCTATCGGTAAATTATAAAATCAAGAAGTACAAGCATTTGATTGTTTCGCCTCATTATACCTTTTCTACTTTGATTCGTTTAATCGAGCAAGAGATTGAGCATGCAAGAGAAGGAAAGAAGGCCCGTATTCGGTTAAAGCTTAACAATATCACTAATTATAAAATTATTAGTAAACTATATGATGCGAGTCGCGCTGGAGTACAAATTGATATGATTGTACGCGGAGTGTGCTGCTTGATACCAGGGGTAAAGGGGATGAGTGAAAATATACGGCTGATTAGTGTAGTGGATAAATTTTTAGAACATTCACGGGTATACATTTTTGAAAACAATGGGGACCCACAAATGTATATTTCTTCTGCCGACTGGATGACACGTAATATTTACAACAGGGTAGAAGTAGCCTGTCCTATCTTAGATAAAGACATACAACAAGAGTTATTGGACACTTTTATGATTTCTTGGAATGATAATGTTAAAGCAAGATTAGTAAATACCAACGATCAAAATGCTTTTGTTAATAGTCAGGGAGAGGCAATACGATCCCAATGGGCAACCTATGCTTATTTTAAAAATAAACTTAGCGAATGAAGATTGAACGTTATGCCGCCATAGACATCGGTTCTAATGCCGTTCGTGTCTTGATTTCTAATGTAGTGACCAAAGCAACTGCTCCTCCTAAATACATGAAGAGTTCTTTAGTGCGCGTTCCCATTCGTTTAGGGCAAGATTCTTTTACTGTGGGAGAAATTTCTGAGGCTAACATAAAGCGCATGGTCAAAGCCATGAAAGCTTTTAAGTTGATCATGAAAGTCAATAAGGTTAAAAGGTATATGGCCTGTGCTACTTCGGCCTTACGCGAAGCGAATAATGCCGAAGAAGTAATCCAAACCATCAAAAAGAAAGCAGGAATTGAGATTCAGATTATTGACGGGAAACGAGAAGCAGAAATTATTGCCACCACAAATATTTTTGAATCCATCAATAAGAACCGTACTTTTCTCTTTATCGATGTAGGAGGGGGGAGTACAGAATTCTCTGTTTTGGTCAAAGGAAAACGTATTGTCTCAAAGTCTTTTAAAGTAGGTACTGTACGAATGATTAACAATATGGTAAGTGATAAAGTCTGGGAGGAGATCAAAATGTGGATTGAAACTCATACAAAGGATTACTCTAAGCTTGCTTTATTAGGATCTGGAGGAAATATTAATAAGCTATTTAAAATAGCGAAAGTAAAAGATGGAAGACCACTAAGTTTTATTAAACTTAATACGCTTTATAACGAGCTAAATCAATTAGATTATAACGAGCGTATCATTCAATGGGAACTCAATCCCGACCGATCTGATGTGATTATCCCTGCGACTCAAATTTATTTAAAGGCCTTACAATGGAGTGGCGCTACCGAAATTTTTGTACCAAAGATTGGACTTTCGGACGGGATGATTAAGGTGTTGTACCGCGAAAATAAATAAGTTATACTTCGACAGGCTTAGTGATCATTTGGTATAAATGGCCTTAAAGATCCAAATCTAATTTCTTGCGCAACTCATCAATGGCAGGGTTGATTTCTCTTAAACGATTGTATTTTTCTTCTGGGGTATAAATATAGTTTTTCTCTTCGCTTTCTTTTACGAGTACTTTAATCTGAATGGAGTAATTGTTTAAGTTTTTCCTTAAATCAGGGAGGAAGTAAACAAATTCCCTTTCTAATTCCACCTTGTTAAGGGGAGAGGGAACGGTGTATTCTATGCTATTGATAGCAACAATTTTAGGCTGGCTTAATTGAAAAAGCGAGGCTAGGTTTTGCTCTCGTTTTTTTGTTTTTTCTTCTTGCCAATTTTCCCAGTATTGATCTAGTTGTTCTTGTGTAAAAGGATCACTAGGGAGCTCTTCCGCTTTTTCTATTGGCTTTTGTTGCTGTTCCCATTCTTTCTTTTTGCGAATGCTCGCCAAAGAAAAAGAAGAGATTTGTTTTCCATCCTTTGATTTTATTTGAATCTTCGGTGTCTCTGTTGTGCTGGATACCGGGGGAGCAGTTGGAGTTTCTGCACTTAGTGGTTTAGTGTTATAATCTGCTTTGGGTTCTTGAACTTCTTGAGCAGGAGGTGTAGCTTGTGCTGTAGCTATTGATTTTTCTTTTGGCTTAGCCTGAAGAAAGAAGGAGGTGGGAATTAAGCTTCCTTTTTTTTTTCTCCATTAAAATGGAGGGAGGCGATTTGCATAAGGCATAACTCGACGTGTAATCGCTTGTTTTGACTGTTTTTATAGGACAGTTCACAGTTGTTTGCGAGATCCATTGCATCGGCTAGCCAGGCTAAGGAAACCGCTTTTGTTTGTTCTGCATAACGTGCCTGTAGACGTTCACCCGCTTCTAAAAGCGGAATTGTTTTAGGGTCCTTACATAAATATAAATTGCGCAAATGACTCGCTAAACCGCTGATAAATTGTTCTCCATCAAACCCTTTTTGTACAATCCCATCGTATTGAATTAATGCTTCTGGTATCTCATGGGCAATTAACTTTTCTGCTAGAGATAAGTAGGCAGAGTGATCTAAAATATTGAGGTTTTCTGCGACTGCCGCTACAGTTAGATTGTTGTTGCAAAAGCTGCACATACGATCGTAGATCGAAAGGGCATCTCGCATCGCTCCATCTGCTTTTTGACCAATAAGGTGTAAGGCTTCTTCTTCAAATGTAACGCCCTGCTCTGTCGCAATTACAGCGAGATATTGTTGAACATCTATGGGGGTAATACGTTTAAATTCAAAGATTTGACAGCGAGATAATATGGTAGGGATAATCTTGTGTTTCTCTGTTGTAGCTAGGATAAAAATTACATGCTTAGGCGGTTCTTCAAGGGTCTTTAAAAAGGCGTTAAAGGCCGCAGTGGAGAGCATATGAACCTCGTCAATGATATAAACCTTGTGGCTTCCAGTTTGTGGTGGAATTCGGACTTGTTCATTGAGATTGCGAATATCTTCTACCGAGTTGTTAGAAGCCGCATCGAGTTCAAAAATATTAAAGGCAAAGTCTTGGTCGGTGTCTTGATCGCCCTGATTGTTTATTTTTTTCGCCAAGATACGCGCACAAGTGGTCTTTCCAACTCCTCTAGGTCCACAAAACAAGAGTGCTTGCGGAAGTTGGTCTTTAGCGATTGCGTTCTCTAAAGTCTGCGTAATCGCTTGTTGACCAACAACATCTGAGAATTGTTGTGGACGGTATTTGAGTGCAGATACAACGAATGCTTCCATTATTTCAAATGTAAAAAAAGGGATTGGGATAACCTTATCAAGGAAGGCTTTAGCGACAAAAATTATTAACAATATTGTACCTTTGCCGCAAGCAGGTCTCTTATCGCTGCCCGCCAATGGCGGGGAGAGGAAAGTCCGGACACCATAGAGCAGTATAGCGGGTAACACCCGTCGTTCGCCCTGGCGAATAGGACAAGTGCAACAGAAAGAATGTACAGGTTAAGCTGTAGTGAAACCAGGTAAACTCTATACGGTGCAACGCCAAGTATATCTGCGCTTAAGAGCGGCTCGTTCAAGTAGAAGGGTAGGCGGTTTGAACCCATGAGTAATTGTGGGTCTAGATAAATGATAAGACACGACAGAATCCGGCTTATGGCCTGCTTTTTTTATTCTTCTTCTGTTAAAGCAAAAAAACTAAATCGACTGCTGCCATAGATGCGATCTTCATAGCACAAAGGGTGTTCTGACAAATTTAAATGGCTATCGTGTTCAATGACTAAAAGTCCCTCTTTACTGAGCCAATTATTGTCTAACAGCTGCGCTGCTATAGTCAATAATTGGTCCTTTGTAAAAGCATAAGGTGGATCTGCAAAGATAAAGTCAAACGTTCCTGCTGGCTGATTCAAAAAGCGTTCAACAGAATTTTTAATCACTGTAATTGGCATATTAAAAGACTGTGCCGTTTGATCGATAAAATAAACACAGTGTTTGTTTTGATCGACTGCGGTCAGCTGTTGCACCCCTCTTGAGGCTAATTCAAAAGAAATGTTTCCTGTTCCAGAAAAAAGATCAAGGGTTTTGATTTCGTCCCAGTGGAAGTGATTGTTTAGAATGTTAAATAGCGCTTCTTTAGCACGGTCTGTGGTAGGACGAACCGGAAGTTGCTTTGGCGCTTTTAAGCGCCTACCTTTAAAAGCTCCAGAGATAATTCTCATGCTGGAAAAAAAGATTGGAAAAAAGGCGCAGGGTGGTTGGCATCTACTGCTGGAAATTGTGGATCGAGATAATCAATGCTAGCATGAAACTCTTGAACCCCTTGATAATATTCGCTATACTTGATATAACGGCCTAAAAAGTAAAGGTTGAATTGATCTGGCTTTAAAAAGAATTGCTCTGTGACATAGAAGAGATAATACAAAAAATCATCTGCATTTTTGTGAGAGAAAGTATTCTGTACCAGTAATTGTCCACCTTGAAAAAGCATAAGATCAAAATCATCTTTTCTAAGATGTATGAATAAGTTTTTTTTGGCTTTGCCAAAGGAAAAAGAGGACAACAAAGGCAATAAAGCAGCGCTTAAGTGATTGACTTTTAATGAAGGGTAAACTTCTTTAAAGAGGCTAATTAGAGTGCTGTTAGTAGGGAAAATGGAGGTTATGTCTAAGCTGTCGAGTGAGCGGTGTTCAAAAGTGCTGTCTGCGGGGAGATTGACGGCACCTTTAAAATAGTTTACGTTTTGTTGTTCTTCAAATAGGGGAGAAGGGACACAAACCGCTGGTTGATCCATAAAGATTAACTGCACCTCTTGCTGGGTCAATTGATGGTAATCCAGAAAACTCTTTAGAGATTCTTTAGTAGGGGTCTTTTCCTCTATAGGAAGGAAATGATGTTGATCAAGGGTACAAAAAGAAAATCCATCCTTGTTCACAAGGATGGATAAGTCATTTATAGTGATTTGCTTATTGTTTAGCTGCATCAAAAATAGTTGGCCAGTTACCGTTGGTACTTACCTCTGTTAGAGAGCCTAATATTAATGCTGGACCGTTAACACCATCAACAGAAATCGTTTCGTTTTCTTGCTTTAGCAAGTCTTCATTTTGATCAAAAAGCACGATGTTTTTCGCTACTTTAACTTCAAATACTGGTACTTTATAACCGTTTTTATCGATGATTTGAGCTTTGATCTCAAAGGTTTTATCTTCTACTCCTTTAATAGGTACAAAAGCCATTTGTTTGTATTCGTCAGATGTTCCAAAGAGAGAATCCTTCACAGGAACAGTTCCTAAAGTATCGATTACAACCACTTCTTTTAACATATCAATACGGTAGGTTTTATCGTATTCTAAATAAGAAGAATCTCTTTTCTGGATCAAAGTGAAGATTCCTGTATCAACAAAAGCGACAAGGCTGTCAAAATTATTGGCAAAAACACCTTTTACATCTTTGTGTGCAATTTGCGCTTTGCGAATATCTTTCAAACGATTAATTACTTGAGCATAACGTTTGTTTTTAGTTTGGTTAAAGTTGATAGGTCCGTTGATAGAGTCATAAATCTTATAGCTAAAAAATACGATTAATATCCAAAGGACAGCTTGAGCGGCAATCTTCATTTTAAATTATTTTGTGTCAAACAAAACTACAATTTTTTTTTATTCGGAAAAGGTTTTGAGAAATGATTTATCTTTCAGGCAAAACACTTCATGCAGGCCAGCGAATTTAACGCTTTATTAATCAAAAAATTCCCGTTTAAACCCACAGCGTCTCAGACCCTATGGATGAATGAAATGACGGAATTTATGTTTTACGCAGAATCAAATACCGTTTTTGTATTAAAAGGTTATGCTGGAACGGGGAAATCAACTTCAATTGGGCACTTGGTTCGCTTTTTGCCAAAGATTGACAAGCGCTCTGTCTTAATGGCTCCTACAGGGCGGGCTGCAAAAGTAATGAGTGGCTATGCTGGAAAGAAAGCCTTTACAATTCACAAGCAAATATATTATACTAAAAGCGAGGGCGGCAGTGGAATGCAATTCACCCTTAAGCCCAATAAATTTAAAAACACCCTTTTTGTTGTGGACGAGGCCTCTATGATAGGGGATGATCGACAAAACACTAAACTCTTTGAAAATGGGTCTCTATTAGGAGATTTGATGCAATATGTCGATGCTGGAACTAATTGTAAATTACTGTTGGTGGGTGATCCAGCACAGTTGCCGCCAGTGCATTTAAATTTGAGTCCGGCCCTTGATGGGGATTATCTCCTGCATGAATTTAATAAAGAGGTTGTTGAGTGTATACTTGAAGAAGTGGTGAGACAAAAGCTCAACTCGGGTATTTTGGCGAATGCCACCCATTTGCGATCCTTTTTAGAAGAATCTACTGGAACAGATTTTCAATTTGATGTAAGCGTTTGTTCAGATGTTGAACGCATGATAGAAGGCAACGCCATCCTTGAAGCACTAGAGGAATCTATTCGAAAGGAAGGTCTAGAAGAAACCGTTTTTATCGTTCGCTCTAACAAGCGGGCGAACCTGTACAATCAACAAATTCGGCAGCGCATTTTGTTTTTAGAAGCCGAATTGTCTGTTGGAGATCAATTGATGGTCGTCAAGAATAATTACTTTTGGCTTGCGCCAGAATCTGCACCGGGCTTTATCGCCAATGGAGATTTGGTTAAAATTTTACGCATTCTTGATCACAAAGATATCTATGATTTCCGCTTCGCGAAAGTGGAAGTCGCGATGGTCGATTATCCAGACGAGAAGCCTTTTGAGACCATGCTGTTAATCGATACACTTACTTCAGAAAGTCCTTCCTTAAGTTTTGAAGAAGGCAATAAGTTGTACCAAGCGGTCAACGAAGATTACAAGCATCTTACCACAAAATACAAACGCTTTATGGCGGTCAAAAACGACCCCTATTTCAATGCCTTACAGGTCAAGTATTCTTATGCGATTACTTGCCATAAGTCTCAGGGCGGTCAATGGAAAAAGGTTTTTGTAGAGCAACCTTATTTACCCGATGGGCCCTCTATCGCTTATTTTAGATGGTTATACACTGCGATCACAAGGGCAAAAGAGCAATTGTATTTGATAGGTTTTGGAAAGGAATACTTTCCTCCAGAGGATTAAGATTCCCTTAATTTTCGTCTTATATTTGTGAATCATAAAATTTTCAAAAGCCTAATACCTTCTCTATGTTTCGATTAATGGCACAATTTTTAGCCTTTAAAGTGTATAAGTTTTCACTAAAAGGAACTTTCCCTAGGGATAAAAAATATGTGATTGCAGTAGTGCCCCATACCAGTAATTGGGATTTTGTGATTGCCATAGGCGTGCGTACTTATCTAAAAGAACCCATACATTTTGTGGGAAAAAAAGAACTGTTTACCCCCTTTACCTCTTGGTTTTTTAAAGGCTTAGGCGGCATGCCGCTCAACCGAAAGAAAAACGAAAAAGTGGTCGATGCCATCGCTCGAATGTATGGAGAAGAAGACATATTTCGCATGGCCATCGCTCCAGAAGGCACCCGTAAAAAAGTAGACGAATGGAAAACCGGTTTTTATTATATCGCCGAAAAAGCTGGCGTCCCCATTTTACCGATCGCCTTTGATTGGCAAAACCGCGAGATGATTTTTCATCCACTGTTTACCCCCACAGGAGATAGGGAGAAAGATTTTGTTTATTTAAAGTCGCTATTTAAAGGCGTTGTAGGAAAAGTACCTGAATACTCTTAGGTTTATTCGCTGGTATCCATATTGTGGTAGACATTTTGTACATCGTCGTCTTCCTCAATTTTTTCAATAAGTTTTTCGACCTCTTCTACTTGTTCAGCACTAAGCTTTGTCAAGGTTTGTGGGATGCGTTCAAAACCAGAAGACAAGATGTCAAATTCGCGATTTTCTAGTTCTTTTTGAATGCTGCCAAAGTTTTCAAAAGGGCCATAGAGTAAGATCCCATCTTCATCAGCGAAAACTTCTTCTACCCCAAAATCGATAAACTCTAGTTCTAACTCTTCTGGATCAATCCCTTCTGGATTAATGCGAAAGTTACAAGTGCGATCAAACATAAATTCTACTGAACCAGAAGTCCCTAAGTTCCCATTTGCTTTATTAAAATAGCTGCGAACATTGGCTACAGTACGGTTATTGTTATCTGTTGCGGTTTCAACTAATATCGCTATGCCATAAGGGGCATAGCCTTCAAATAAAACTTCTTTATAATTCTCTGTATTCTTGTCAGAGGCTTTTTTAATGGCACGCTCAACATTGTCTTTGGGCATGTTAGCCGCTTTAGCATTTTGAATTACCGCACGCAGACGAGCGTTATTATCTGGATCTGGTCCACCTTCTTTAACAGCCATGACAATGTCTTTGCCAATACGAGTAAAGGTTTTTGCCATCGCAGACCAACGCTTCATTTTTCGTGCTTTTCTAAATTCAAAGGCTCTTCCCATTTGTAGTGTTTTTTTGAAGTGGAACAAAGATAAAAAACTTTAGGAAGTAGCTGAAGGGAATAAGAGCAGCCTTAACTATTTCTTCTGGATGGGTAAATTACCCAAAATATCACATGGATAGTTTAATCATTATCGGCTAGTGCGATATGAGAATCGTCAAGAATCTCTTCGCAGCTGGGAAGCAGGTGAGGAGGAAGTTTGTTCTCTTTAGGGAGCACTGCGATATAGCGCATATCGTTTGTAGTAAAAACTTGTTTAAAGATCATTTTATCCCAGCCCCTTTTAGCCGCTAGGCGTTTATGGAAATCATAATGGGTGATTAAATCTTTTGTTCCCAAATGGAAAACACCTGTTAATTGCTGGTTGATGATATAGTGAACTTGCTGGCACAACTTTCGATCACTATTGAGATTAATGATGGTATTGGGAAACACTTCGATGGGTTCGTTATGCCCCATTTTTTCTTCCATTTCTTTAATTCTAGGCGAATGTAAACCAAAAATCATAGGCAAGCGCGCAATGACATATTTACTTGGGGCAAGTCGCATAATGTCATTTTCGATTTTGATTTTTAAACGCCCATAGACACTTTCTGATAAGGTTTTGTCAAATTCATACGAGGGGTAATTATGAAAGGCATCATAGACATTTGAAGAGGAGAGAAACATCAAACGGCAATCAAAGTATTTGCAGTGCTCAATAAGTTGTTGATGCAGGTCTATTTGATCGTCAAAAGGACCACGAACGGCAGAGATGATCAACCTTGGTTTAACTTTTTTTAAAACCTCATTGACATCTTCTTGAGTATGATCAAAGTGATAAAAGTGTTGATTCTTTTTGAATTGCTTACTTGAATAATAAGTCGCATAGGTATTGAAATAGGGGCTGAGTTCTCTATAGAGCGCATTGCCGATAAACCCACTGCCACCTAAAATTAAAATGCGTTTCAAACTATGCTATTTTTGAGGAGTATAAAAGGGTAATTTAACCACCTTAGCGGCAAGAACTTTATTGCGTACTTGTATATGAATGCTTGTTCCAGGGATCGCTTTTGCGGTAGGTACATAGCCTAGTCCAATCGCTTTGTTTAAGGAAGGGGATTGCGTTCCAGAGGTTACCTGACCAATCACTGTCCCCTCTTTTGTAACGATATCATGTCCTGTTCTAGGAATTCCACGATCGATTAATTCAAAGCCAACCAATTTATCTTTTGTTCCTTTTTCTTTTTGTTCGTTGATGCTTTCTGCGTTGACAAAAGCAGTAGCGGGACGTGTGACCCAGCCTAGACCTGCAGCGATAGGTGAACTGCTGTCATTGATTTCGTTTCCGTATAAACAGTAGCCCATTTCTAAACGCAGGGTGTCTCTAGCCGCTAAACCGATGGCTTGCACCCCAAAGGTTGCTCCCACCTTAAAAATCGCTTCCCATAACTGGGCGACCACATCATTCTTACAGTAAATTTCTACTCCGCCAGAACCAGTATAGCCTGTTGTGGCAACAATAATATTTTCTAACCCTGCAAAAGTAGTGGTGGTGTGACCATAAAAAGGTAGACTGGCTAAATCGAAGTCGGTTAATTCTTGCATAGCTTCAATGGCTTTTGGGCCTTGAACGGCCAAAAGGGAATAGTCCTCTGAAGCATTGGTAAGTTTTGCCTTAAAACTACTGTTGAGGGCGCTAATCCATGCCCAATCTTTATCGATATTTGAGGCATTGACTACTAAAAGGTATTTTTCCACGGCTAATTGATAAACAATTAAATCATCAACAATTCCCCCTTCTTTATTAGGGAAATAATTGTACTGCGCTTTTCCAGGGACAAGTTTGCTTATATCATTACTACAAGCGTGTTGTAATAAAGCTAAGGCAGCGGGTCCTTCTACAAAAAACTCGCCCATGTGTGAAACATCAAAAACACCTAATTTTTCTCTAACACAGTGATGTTCTTCTTTAATGCTACTATAACTCACCGGCATTTCAAATCCTCCAAAAGCAACCATTTTTGCCCCCAGAGAATGATGAAGTTGATTCAATACAGTTTTTTTCATAGTCATTTATTTAAAAGCACTAAATTGGTCGCTAAATTAGCTATTTTAAGACTGCTTTTTTTGATTAAATACAATACTTATGCACAAATACAGCCTTCTTTTTTACGTTTTATTACTCTTTAATTCCTTTCAATTATTAGGGCAAGCCAAAGTTCCTTCAGAAGAATCTTTAGCCTTTCATCAAAGTAGGAGAGATGCTTTAAGGGAAAAATTACCGCCCAATAGTGTTGCTGTTGTTTTTTCAAATCCTACTAGAAATCGGGCAAACGATGTGGACTATGTCTATCATCAAGACCCAAACTTTTTCTATCTAACAGGATGGCGTGAACCTCAATCCGTTTTATTGGTTTATTCTTCAGATCAACAAGATGATAAAGGAGCTTTTAAAGAGAAGATATACATCCAAGAGCGCGATGCCAGTGCAGAACAATGGAATGGTTACCGTTTAGGCGTAGAAGGTGCCCAAAAGATGGGATTTGACCGTGTAGCTTTACGCAGTGATTTTGTGCAAAATCCGCCTAGTTTTGAAGCTTTTGATGAAGTCTTGATTGTTGATTTTCAAAACGATGAACGCGATTTAGCTGGTGATCCATATGATTTATACCAATTGAAAAAGACCTTTAAGAAGGCTATCAATTTCCCAGCAGATTTTAAGCGCGTTCAATATCAAATTCAACAATCTATTCGCACGGTAACGCCAGAAAATTTTGCCCGTTTAAAAAGCTATGTTGAGTGGCAAATAGGGAGAGACGCCAGTCTTTTAGAAGATCAAATTATCAAAGATTTTGTTGCCTTAGAAACCCTTGAAGTGCCGGCAGATCTTAAAATGCAAACCGCCTTTGTACTAAAAGATTACATCTTTGATGTTGAAAAATTAGAACAAATCATGGGAGACCTTCGCGAAGTAAAAGCTCCATTTGAGTTAAAACAACTAAAACGAGCGATTGAGATTTCTGCCATTGGTCAAGTGGAAGTGATGAAGGCTTTACACCCAGAGATGTCAGAAAGAGAAGTGCAGGGGATTCACGAATATGTCTTTAAAAAATATGGCGCTGCCTATGAGGGGTATCCATCGATCGTAGGGGCAGGAAACAATGCTTGTGTTTTGCACTATATCGAAAACAGTGACAACCCATCAGAAACAGATTTGATGTTGATGGATTTAGGAGCAGAGTATGAAGGTTATACCGCAGATGTTACCCGTACCTTACCGGTCAAAGGAACCTTTACAGAAGAACAGCGTTTGCTTTATCAAATTGTTTATGATGCACAAGAGGCAGGGATTGCTAAATCTGTCATTGGTGCTACAACCAGAGAGGTGACAAAAATCACCCAAGAAGTAGTAACCAAAGGTTTAATGGATTTAGACATCATCACAGAGGCCAGCGAATTTAGACGCTATTACCCTCACGGTGCAGCACACCATATAGGATTAGATGTTCACGATTTAAGCAATTATGGTCCATTACCAGAAAATTCAATTATAACAGTAGAGCCAGGGATTTATATCCCTAAGAATAGCCCTTGCGATCCTAAATGGTGGGGTATAGGGATTCGAATTGAAGATGATATCTTGATTACAAAAGAAGGGCCAGTCAATCTTTCTGCAGGAGCGCCTAGAGCGTGGGATGAGATTGAAACTATGATGGCACAACCCAGTCCGTTAGACAGTTTTAGTTTACCTGAATTGTCGAATTAAGACAGTAAATAAGATTTTAGCTCGGCATAATTTTTAATCCCAATACTCTTCTTCTCTTTGTCGAGGAGGGATTGAATGCGCTCTGGCATGGGAACTTCCATTTCTAAGGTTTCTTCCACCGTATCTAAAAACTTTATGGGGTGAGCAGTTTCTAAGAAGACTCCGTATTTTTCTGGATGTTGTTTTAAATAATCCTTTAAGCCTAAATAGCCCACTGCTCCGTGGGGATCAGCGATATAGCTAGAAGTGTTATAGATTTCTTTCATGGCTTTGCGGGTAGTATCGTCTGTAAAGCGATAGCCACTAAGATGATCTTTTAATTGGGTAAAATTATTTCCATAAATCTTTTGGATACGCACAAAATTACTAGGATCCCCTACATCCATCGCATTAGAAATGGTGGGAGTCGTTTTAACTGCAGCATATTCTCCAGTTTCAAGATAAGTGGGCACGGCATCGTTAATATTTGTCGCAGCAATAAAATGATCAATGGGTAAACCCATGTTTTGTCCCATCATCCCTGCGCAAATGTTCCCAAAGTTTCCACTAGGAACAGAAAAGACAAAAGGTTGCTTGCGTTCGGCTAATTGACGGTAAGCAATAAAGTAATAGAGCATTTGCGGTAACCAGCGTGCTACATTGATCGAATTCGCCGAAGTAAGTTTTCTCGTGGTTGTAATTTCTTTGTCTAGAAACGCAGTTTTGACCATGTCTTGACAATCGTCAAAAACCCCATCTACTTCTAAGGCTGTGATATTTTGTCCCAGGGTAGTCAATTGTTGTTCCTGTACTTTACTCACTTTACCTTTTGGATAAAGAATGACCACATCGATCCCTTCAACGCCTAAAAATCCGTTAGCAACCGCTCCACCTGTATCCCCAGAAGTGGCG
Source organism: uncultured Flavobacteriaceae bacterium (assembly GCA_943787295.1). GTDB lineage: Bacteria > Bacteroidota > Bacteroidia > Flavobacteriales > Flavobacteriaceae > Arcticimaribacter. Next base: position 184,690 of record CALSLW010000001.1, read on the forward strand.
ACAAGGACAGTGACTTTTTGGTCAGATTTTTGGCTATTAAAATAGCCTAAGGATTGTGCCATAAAACGTGCTCCCACATCTTTAAAGGCTAGGGTAGGACCGTGAAAGAGTTCTAAACTTCCTATGTTTTCAGTCACTGGGACAACTGGAAAATCAAAGTCTAAGGTGTTTTTTAAGATCTCTTCTAAAACTGCTTTGGGGATTTCATCCCCTACAAAAGGTGCCATAGCAGTATACGCTATTTCAGGAATGCTCAATTGAGGTAATTCCTTAATAAATGCGGCAGCAAGTTGTGGTATTTCTTCTGGGAAATAAAGGCCACGGTCTGGTGCAATACCATTGACGACTGCATTAGCAAAGCTTGTTTTTTCTTTTGGATTACTTAAACTGTAGTATTTCATTAGGGGGTAATAAGTTGAACACCTTTTTTATTGATAGGAGAAACAAATGTATCAAATTCAATGCCTACTGGACTAAAGCTGTCGATCAATGCTTGTCTTACCTTTTCTGCGGTTGCTTGTCCTTTTGAGAGATTAAAAATTGACGGTCCAGACCCTGATATTCCAGAACCTAAAGCTCCAGCTGCAATAGCGGCTTCTTTCATTTCTTTAAAATGAGGAATTAGCGCAGAGCGTTCTGGTTCAATCACAACATCGACTAATGAGCGCGACATAAGATCGTAATCATCCATAAATAAAGCGCTTACAAGTGCAGCGAGATTACCCCACTGTTGGATTCCTTTTTCTAGTGAGATAGTTCTTTTCAGGACAGAGCGTGCATCTGCTGTGCGCAATTCAATTTTAGGATGTATGATTGTAGCATAAAGCTCTTGTGGAGAAGGTAATGAAATAACATCTGGTTTTTGTCCACAGCGCACTAGTGTAAACCCACCTAAAAGTGCAGGAGAAACATTGTCAGCATGAGCTGTTCCGCTGGCTAACTCTTCGCCTTTCATGGCAAATTCAATCAATTGATTGCGGGTAAAAGGTTCTCCTAACAAGGCATTAATGCCAAAGACTGCACCAGCAGAACTTGCGGCACTACTGCCAATCCCGCTGCCTGCTTTGATGCCTTTGTAAATTTCGATTTCGAAACCAAAATCACAAGGGTGTTTTTCTAATAAAGCTTCTGCTGCGACTCCAGCCACATTTTCTTTTGTCGCTAAAGGGAGTTTTTGTCCTTCAATCTTTGTGATACGCACCCCGGGTTGGGTGGATTTTCGTACAATAATTTCATCTCCAACCTTGTCAAGGCAAAAGCCTAAAACATCAAAGCCACAAGAAACATTAGCGACTGTAGCGGGAGCAAATACTTTAACTGACTCCATTAGCGTTTTCCTATTCTAATAATGTCTCCAAATATTCCAGAAGCAGTTACATCTGCTCCAGCTCCAGCACCTTTAACGATTAAGGGTTGGTCCTTATAACGATCTGTATAGAATAAGATGATATTATCACTACCTTCTAGGTTGTAAAAATCATGTCCTTGAGGGATTTCTTGAAGTCCCACACTGGCTTGACCATTTTCAAGTTGTGCCACATATTTAAGACGAGCGTTATTTGTTTTAGCACTTTCTAAAAGTCCATTAAAGTGGGCTTTATGGGCATCAAGAGAATCAAAGAATGTCTTGTTGTCTGGAGTGTCTAAACACGCCTTTGGTAAAAATGGCGCATTAGCAATATCTTCAAGTTCGATATTTAATCCACTTTCTCTGGCTAATATTAATATCTTTCTAGCTACATCGACCCCGCTTAAATCTATCTTAGGATCTGGTTCTGTATAGCCTTCTTTTTGTGCTTGAATCACCACTTCTTTAAAAGTGTCATTTTCTAAAAAGTTATTAAATACAAAGTTTAAACTTCCAGAAAGAACGGCTTGGATTTTATGAATTCGATCCCCAGAAGCAATTAGATTACTCAAGGTGTCTATTACCGGTAATCCCGCTCCAACATTTGTTTCAAACAAGAAAGGACTGCTGTATTTACGAGAAGTCTTTTTGAGGGTTTGATAATTGGTCAATTGATCTGCACAGGCAATTTTATTACAAGTCACCACCCCAATATTGTTTTCGAGGTAGCGCTGGTATTCTGTAGCAATACTTTCATTTGCAGTGTTATCGACAAAAATACTGTTGCGCAAGTTCAATGCTTTTGCGTGATTAAAGAAATCATCGACATTGCTTTTTGCGCCTTTAGGCAACTCTTCTGACCAAGTGGTTAAATCTACCCCTTTATCGCTTAATAGCATTGTTCTGGAGTTGGCCAAGGCCATTACGCGAATGCGTAATTGTAAAATCTCTTCTAAGTATTGTTGTTGTTGATGGATTTGCTCCATTAACTTACTTCCAACATTACCTACTCCAATAACAAATAGATTGAGTTGTTTGATATTTTCTTCAAAGAAGGTTTCGTGCAAGCAGTTTAAAGCTTTGTGGGTGTCTTTTTTGGCTATGATGATAGATATATTTCGCTCTGAAGCGCCTTGAGCAATTGCACGGATATTGACATTATTTACTCCTAAGGTGCTAAACATTTTCCCACTGATACCTTGATGATTTTTCATATCATCACCGACCACAGCGACATTGACCATTTCGTTTTCTACCAAGGCAGGGTCAACTTTGTTTAATGAGATTTCAAAGGCAAACTCTTGATCGATAATTTCTTTGGCGCGATGAGCGTCTTCTGATCTTAAACCTATACAGATCGAGTGCTCTGAAGAAGCTTGCGTAATCATAATGACATTGATTTTCTCGAGGGATAAGACTTCAAACAGGCGTTTTGAAAAACCGGGAATTCCTACCATTCCACTTCCTTCAAGACTTACAAGAGACACATTATCGATATGACTGATCCCTTTGACAACTTGGCCATCAATAACATTTTTTGCTTTAGTAATTAAAGTACCTGGGTCATTAGATGCAAAGGTGTTTTTAATGTAGACTGGGATGTTCTTTTCTACTAAGGGTTGCAGGGTAGGGGGGTAAATTACTTTTGCACCGAAGTGAGATAACTCCATCGCTTCTAAATAGCTCAATTGAGGGATAGGGGTAGCCTGAGCCACAATTTTAGGATGAGCAGTAAACATTCCACCAACATCTGTCCATATTTCAAGGCTACTCGCTTCTAGAATGTTCGCTAGAATAGCTGCGGTGAAATCTGATCCACCACGACCAAGTGTGGTGTTTTCACCTTTGCTGTTTTTAGCAACAAAACCAGGGACTAAGGTTACTTTAGCAGAAGAAGCGTTGTAAAGTGTTTTAACATTTTTGCTGGTGTTTTCCCATTGAATAATTTGACGATTATTTTGAACATTTGCCTCAATTAAATCACGCCCATCAATCAAGCGAACATCAATGTTTTTTTCCTTAAAGATGGCTGCAATGATGGTGCTGGATAAATGTTCACCAAAACTCGCAACCTTATCTGCGGCTTTTGGGGTGATTTCTTGAAGCATTGCAATACCTTCTAAAAGAGTTTCTAGGCGATTGAGTTCAACTTTTACAAAGCTGATAAGACTACTTTGACTTTTAGAAGGGATAAAGCCTTTGATGACTTCTAGATGATGTTCTTCTAATTCTTTAAATACAACGGAAAAACTGTTGTCGTTTTGCGCTGCTTTTTTCATCGCATTGAGCAATAAATCTGTTACTCCACCTAAGGCAGAGACAACAACCGTGCATTGTTGTTCTTGTTGAACAATTGAGAGCACATTTTTTATACTAGAAGAATTGGCGACGGATGTTCCGCCAAATTTTAAAACTTTCATTTATTAGTGGAGTTTATTCCAAAAAAGAGGATTGAGATTGATTTTTTAAATGACACACGAGTAGAGATTTTAATACCCCCAAGGGGTACAAAAAGTTTGCGTATTTAATTCGGTGTTATTCATTTGGATGAACATATCAATCAATTTTGCACAAAAATAGGTTAAAAGCTTTATACTTTCAAGGCGAACAAAAAAAAACTCCCCAGTTTTAACTGAGGAGTAATGATTTATGCATTTTTAAGATCGAGTTGAAGCTTTTCTGCCTTTCCATCCCAATCAAGTTTGATATTGTCGCCCTCTTTCAGATTGCTAGAAACAATCTCTTCGGCGATAATATCTTCTACATAGCGTTGCAAGGCTCTTGAGAGCGGTCTTGCGCCATATTGTTTGTCATAACCTTTCTCACCGATGAATTCTTTGGCTTTCTTAGAAAGACTTAGAGTATAGCCTAATTTTGTGATGCGTTGATCAAGTTTTTTAAGCTCAATATCAACAATCTTAAGGAGGTCTTCTTTTTCAAGGGCATTGAAAATGACAATATCATCTACACGGTTGAGAAATTCTGGCGCAAAGGTTTTCTTTAATGCACTTTGAATGACTCCTTTTTCAATTTCCTCGGATTGATTTTTTTGTGCTGATGTACTAAAACCAACTCCAGTTCCAAAATCTTTTAATTGACGTGCCCCAATGTTAGAGGTCATGATGATAATGGTGTTTTGGAAATTGATTTTCCGTCCTAAACTATCCGTTAAAAACCCATCGTCTAATACCTGTAACATCATATTAAATACATCTGGGTGTGCTTTTTCGACTTCGTCCAAAAGGATAACAGAGTAGGGCTTTCTTCTTACCTTTTCACTCAACTGCCCGCCTTCTTCATAGCCTACATAGCCTGGAGGTGCACCAATTAAACGAGAGATGGCGAATTTCTCCATGTACTCGCTCATGTCGATGCGAATCAAGTTTTCTTCAGAGTCAAACATTTCTTTCGCTAAGATTTTAGCTAATTGTGTTTTACCCACTCCAGTTTGTCCTAAGAAAATAAACGATCCTATGGGTTTATCTGGTGCTTTTAGCCCCGCGCGATTGCGTTGAATCGATTTTACTACTTTTTCTACAGCTTCTTGTTGCCCAATTAGGCTGTTGCCTATGATGCTAGAAAGATTAGAAAGTTTGTTCTTTTCTGTGCTGACAATTTTTTGAACTGGAATTCCCGTGATCATAGAGACTACATCTGCGATATGCGTTTCAGTTACCTCAATGCGGTTTAATTTAGATTCTTCTTCCCATTTTTCTTGGGCAGTAATAAGGTTGCGTTCTACGCGTTTTTCATCGTCACGTAGTTTTGCTGCCTCCTCATATTTTTGTTTGAGAACAACGCTGTTTTTGTTTTGTCGAACTTGTTCTAACTCTTCTTCAAGCTCAATAACTTCTTGTGGTACATTCATGTTTTTAATGTGCACACGCGACCCAGCTTCGTCAAGAGCATCAATAGCCTTGTCTGGAAGAAAGCGATCTGAAACATAGCGAGAAGTCAATTCAACGCAAGCAACCAATGCGTCATGTGTGTAGGTTACATTGTGGTGATTCTCATATTTTTCTTTGATGTTTTCAAGAATCTCGATGGTTTCTTCTTCAGAAGTTTGTTCGATAATTACTTTTTGAAAACGTCTTTCAAGGGCACCATCTTTTTCGATGTTTTGACGGAATTCGTCTAGTGTAGTGGCACCAATACATTGAATTTCTCCTCTTGCAAGTGCAGGCTTAAACATATTTGAAGCGTCTAAACTTCCCGTCGCTCCACCAGCACCAACGATGGTGTGTATTTCGTCTATAAATAGAATTATATCATCATTTTTTTCTAGTTCGTTCATGACCGCTTTCATGCGTTCTTCAAACTGTCCGCGGTATTTTGTTCCCGCAACTAGGCTCGCTAAATCAAGTGAAATTACTCTTTTACCATAAAGCACCCTAGAAACTTTCTTTTGAACAATGCGCAAAGCAAGTCCTTCTGCAATGGCAGATTTACCTACACCGGGTTCTCCAATTAAAAGCGGGTTGTTTTTCTTTCGTCTACTCAAAATTTGAGAAACACGTTCAATTTCTTTTTCTCTTCCTACAACAGGATCTAATTTGTCTTGTGTCGCTAAAGCTGTAATGTCTTTCCCAAAATTATCTAGCACAGGAGTCTTAGATTTTTTTGATTTAGCGGGTTCTGATGTGGGTACAAAAGGATTTTGCTTATCCCCAGCATCTTCATTCTCTTTTTCATCAGAAAAGGAAGAACTGGTTAGATCTAAGTAGTCAGAGTCGTTCGTTAGCATAGCTTTAAACTGTTCTTTTACAAGATCATAGTTGACATTTAACTTCCCTAATAATTTTGTGGTAGGATCATTTTCGTTGCGTAATATACAGAGTAATAAATGTACCGTATCGATTAAATCACTTTGAAATAATTTCGCTTCTAGAAAAGTTGTTTTAAGCGCTCTTTCTGCTTGCCTTGTCAAGTGTAAGTTGCGTTTAGTGTTTTCTAAACTATTATTGTCAAGCAAAGCAGGGTTTAGAATTTCTACCTTTCGACGTAAATTTTCTAAGTCTACTGCTATGGCATTAAGAATTGTAATGGCTTTACCACCTCCATCTCTTAGAATACCTAGCATTAGATGTTCTGTTCCAATATAGTCATGACCTAAACGTAGGGCTTCTTCTTTGCTGAAAGAAATAACGTCTTTAACACGTGGAGAAAAGTTATCGTCCATTTTTCTTAGTTTTTTATCTTCTTCATCTACCCAAACATCATTCCAAAACGTTTGAATCTTATTGTAAATAGACAAAAAAATCTCATAAAATCAAAGGTATAGTCGTTAAAATTTAGACATTATTTATTCTGAATTACATGTTAATAAATCACAAAGAAATTCTTTGTCAACATAAGGTAAATGGGCATTAAATATTTATTTTAGCCTAAATACTTAAAGACCAAATTTAGTTATGGCCGAAGGAGAAAAACTCATCCCTATAAACATTGAGGATGAAATGAAGTCTGCATACATTGATTATTCAATGTCTGTCATTGTGTCACGTGCTTTACCTGATGTTCGTGATGGATTAAAACCCGTACACCGCCGTGTTTTATACGGAATGCATGAGTTGGGAATTCGTTCAACAACTGCATACAAAAAGTCTGCTCGTATTGTTGGGGAGGTATTAGGTAAATACCACCCACACGGGGACACCTCTGTTTACGACACCATGGTGCGTATGGCGCAAGAGTGGAGTTTGCGTTATTTACTTGTAGATGGACAGGGTAACTTTGGTTCTGTCGATGGAGATAGTCCAGCAGCAATGCGTTATACAGAGGCAAGAATGCGCAAAATGTCTGAAGATCTTTTAGCAGATATTGACAAAGACACAGTTGATCATCAACTTAATTTTGACGATACCCTTAAAGAACCAACAGTACTTCCTACAAGAGTTCCTAATCTATTGATTAATGGTGCCTCTGGAATCGCTGTGGGAATGGCAACTAATATGCCGCCGCACAACTTAACTGAGGTGATTGATGGTACAATAAGCTATATCGACAATAGTGACATCACCATTGATGAGTTAATGCAACATATCAAAGCACCAGATTTTCCAACTGGAGGTACAATCTATGGCTATGATGGCGTTAAAGAAGCGTTTCATACGGGTAGAGGTCGTGTCGTCTTGCGTGCAAAAGCAAACATTGAAGAGGTCAATGGTCGGGAATGCATCATCGTAGACGAGATTCCTTACCAAGTCAATAAGGCGGAAATGATACGCAAAACGGCTGAATTAATCAACGATAAGAAAATCGAAGGGATTTCTAATATTCGCGATGAATCTGACCGAAAAGGAATGCGAATCGTTTATATCCTTAAGCGAGACGCGATCCCAAATATCGTCTTAAATAAATTATACAAATACACTCAACTTCAATCTTCATTTAGCGTTAATAACATTGCCCTTGTTAAGGGTAGACCAGAAATGCTGAATCTCAAAGATTTGATTCATCATTTTGTTGAACACCGTCATGATGTGGTGGTTCGAAGAACCAAATTTGAATTGCGTAAAGCCGAAGAGCGCGCTCACATACTAGAAGGCTTGATCATCGCTTCTGATAATATAGATGAAGTAATCGCATTAATTCGATCTTCTTCTAATGCAGATGAAGCCCGTAATAAGCTGATCGAAAAGTTTGAATTAACAGAAATTCAAGCGAAAGCGATTGTGGAAATGCGCTTACGTCAATTAACCGGACTAGAGCAAGATAAATTGCGAGGGGAATATGACGAATTAGTTAAAACCATCGCAGACTTAAAAGATATCCTCGACAAAAAAGACCGTCGTATGAATATCATTAAGGAAGAGCTAGCGCAAATCAAAGAAAAATACGGTGACGAACGTCGTTCTGTTATTGAATATGCTGGTGGAAACTTTAGTATTGAAGATATGATTCCTAATGAGAAGGTAGTTGTTACGATTTCTCATGCAGGTTATATCAAACGTACCCCATTAGCCGAATACAAGACACAAAATAGAGGAGGAGTAGGGCAAAAAGCTTCTACAACTAGAAACGAAGACTTCTTAGAACATCTATTTGTAGGAACAAACCACCAATACATGCTGTTCTTTACCCAAAAAGGGAAGTGTTTCTGGATGAGGGTTTATGAAATCCCAGAAGGATCCAAAACGTCTAAAGGACGTGCGATCCAAAACTTGATTAATATTGAGCAAGACGATAAGGTCAAAGCCTTTATTAATACGCAAGATCTTAAAGACGAAGCATACATCAACAGTCACTATCTCATCATGGCGACAAAACAAGGACAAGTTAAAAAGACCTCCTTAGAGCAGTATTCACGTCCGCGAGCAAATGGAATTAACGCCATCACTGTAAAAGAAGGGGATGAACTGTTATCGGCTAAATTGACCAATGGGGAAAGTGAAATTCTTTTAGCTTTAAAATCTGGGAAGTCCATTCGTTTTGAAGAAAGTAAAACTCGTCCTATGGGACGAAATGCATCTGGAGTAAGAGGAATTACCCTGGCTGGTCCTAAAGATGAAGTGATAGGGATGGTATCTGTAAACGATGCTTCCACAGATATTCTAGTAGTGTCTGAAAATGGATATGGAAAACGTTCAAGTCTTGACGATTATCGCATAACTAACCGTGGTGGGAAAGGAGTTAAGACCATTTCTATAACGGACAAAACTGGGGATCTTGTATCCATTAAGAATGTTAGTGACGAAAACGACTTAATGATCATCAATAAATCTGGTATCGCAATTCGCATGAGTGTTGAATCTCTTCGTGTTATGGGAAGAGCAACACAAGGTGTGAAGTTGATTAATCTTAAAGGAGACGATCAAATCGCAGCAGTAGCTAAAGTGATGAAAGAAGAAGATTCTGTCGAAGAAAACGATGAAATCACAGAGGCCAATACCGATGGCACGAATCTTGAATAAATTAGAATTAAACATAACTTAATAAACAATGAAACATTTATTTACCCTAGTTCTAGGGCTTTTAGTAACCATAGGTTATGCACAAAAAAAGGAGTTAAAGCAGGCGCAAAAACTTTTCAAAGCGTCAAAAATTGAGGAAGCCAAAGCTTCCTTAAGTGCAAATCAAGAAATCATCGAAAGCTCTGATGATGCTAAAATTAAAACGCAATATCACTTCCTTAAAGCCCAAATCGCTCGATTAGATAAAGCCTATCAAGCCGCTTATGACAATTTATTATTAGCGGAAGGAAACAATTCTTTAAAAACACTTTTAGTAAATGAATATCAGCAGTTGACACAAGATATTGTGAACGATGCAATTGCTCAATCTGAAGCAAAAGAATATATTCCTTCTTCTGAAAACCTGTATTTAGCATATCAGATCAACCCAGAGAATAATATAGATTATCTATACTACGCTGCGACGAACGCTGTAAATGGAGCAAATTATGAATTAGCTCTTGAGCGTTACATTCAACTTCGCGATATCGATTACACCGGGGTTGTGACAAAATATTATGCTACTGCTGTTTCAACTAATGAAGAAACAGAGGTTACTGAAACAGAATATAATATCTACAAAAAGTCAAAAGATTTCACCAACCTAAGAACAGAAGATACTGATTCTAAATACCCAGAGATTGTTAAAAATATCGCTTTGATTTACAATAAATTAGGTCAGAAAGACAATGCTATGAAAGCAGTGCAAGATGCCCGTAAAGCTAATCCTGGTGATGTAGGGTTAATTTTAACTGAAGCTAATATTTATATTCAGTTAGGAGAAAAGCAACGTTACAAAGAATTGATTACTGAAGCAATTGAACAAGACCCTAATAATGCAATCTTGTACTTTAACTTGGGTGTAGTGAATGGCGAACAAGGAGATAATGCAACAGCTAGAGATTACTATGAAAAAGCGATTGAGCTTGACCCTAGTATGGAAAATGCTTATTTAAATCTAGTAGCTTTGATTTTACAAAATGAATCTACTATAGTTGAAAAAATGAATAACCTGGGCAACTCACGTGCTGATAACTTGAAGTATGATGAGTTAAAAGTAGAAAGAGAAAAACTTTATGAAGAATGTGTTCCAGTTTTAAAGCAACTTATCGCTCTAGACGATTCTAACCTTGAAGCTGTTAAAACCTTGCGTAACATTTATGGTACAATTGGTGACAATGATGGTTTTAAGGCAATGAAAGCTATCATTGAAAAGCACGAGCAGTAAAACACTGTAAATTACGATAAAAAAAGCCCTTCTTTTGAAGGGCTTTTTTATTATAGCATAGATTTTATCAAGCGCAATTTATGTGAGTGGGTTTGCTTTTCCACATTAAAAATTCCTGTTTGATCAATGCGATCAATTCTTACTTGGCCATGAGCATGGATGATAAAATGATTCTGCATTAGTATACCTACATGGACAATGTCCCCTTCTTTATTGTCAAAGAAAGCTAAATCTCCAGGTTCACTTTCATCAATAAAACTCAAGGTATTCCCTTGTTGCGCTTGCTGCCATGCGTCTCTTTTTAATGCGTGACCATGAATTTTATAAACCATTTGCGTCAAGCCAGAACAGTCGATTCCAAAAGGGGTTTTTCCTCCCCACAAATAAGGAGCATGTAAAAATTTATACGCAGTTTTAATTAAATCTTCTTTGACAAGTTTTTGTGGATTATAATTACTTTCGATACTGTGATTAAGCAAGTCTAGCCCACGTAAATCGCTTCCTAAGGGAACGGGAAAGATTTCTTCTTTATTGAGATGGACATAGTCCAATAAATTCTGAGTACACAAAAAATCCTTTTGCTGTATAGCTTTGTATTGTTCTTCTTCAATCAAGGTCGCTTGATGTTGTGTGATCCAACCTTCATAAGCATCCCATAGGAGTCGTATTTTATACCAATCTTTTCTTTGGTCAATAATCTTAAATGTGTCTCCATAAAGAAGTTGAGAAACCAGTTCGCTTTTGTGATCATTTTCCCTACGTAAAGGAACTACCCCTAAATGACAAATCCCATATTTCAACGGCTGATATTTTTTCCTTTAGTCATGTTCAAAAGTAACTAAAATCATGCAAGAACTTTCTAATTATAGATAATTTTAAGTCGCTTACCCATTTGTGAGATTAATGTATCTTTAACCCTATAAGCGGTAACCTTTTCATGAAACAATTATTACGTTTATTTTACAACAATCAATCCAACTTGTACAAAGGGCTTCTCTTTGCTTTTAGTACATTGTTTATCGTTTATCTCATTCCTGTAAAAAATCAATTTGCCTATGATTTTGCAAGAGGAGACAGTTGGCAATACGAAACACTTTACGCTCCTTTTGATTTTGCAATCATTAAAAGCGAGGCTGAAATTGAAGGGGAGAAGATCAAGTTTAGGGAAGAAGCCATTGTTTATTTTGATGCTGAAAAGCAGGTCAAAGAAAATGTAATCGCAGCCTATTCGCTTAATTTTAAAAATTATTTTCCGTTCCGCGAGGGGAGTAGTAGATACCAACGATACTATGATTATGGTCTGGGCTTAATAGAGGTTATCTATGATAAAGGGGTTCTGCCCATCAACTATAATCCTACTGGCGAACTAACTGCAGCTATAATTAATGGTCAAGTCGAAATAGATTTACCTTATTCTGCTTTGGTTAATTTGAATGAATTAACCTCCTATTTAAATTTAACCTTAGAAGAAGGGTATAAGCGATATGAAAAAGCCTTTTATCAGCTTTTCTTTACTATTCTAGAACCTAATTTAACCTATAATCAAAGTTTTAGTCAGCAATCGCTATTAGAGGTTTATGCGAAAATTTCTCGCACAAGAGATCTAGTCAGAAAAGGAGAGAAAATCATCCTCAATAATGAAATTATTGATGGGAATAAATGGGACAAATTACGCTCCTTAAAACAGCAATACTCTGCCGAAAATTTAAGTGGAGCAAATGCGGTGGGTGTTGTGATAGGCTACAGTGTTATTGTGATGATTCTCCTGTTGATTTTACTTTTGTTTATTAATCAGTATCGAACAAATATATTTGAAGATAATACAGCTGTCACTTTTATCTTTTTTAATCTCCTCTTTATGGTAGGTTTGAGTATTAGTGTGGTAAACTTTAATGCTGCCTATTTGTATGCCTTACCAATCTGTATTTTTCCATTGATCACAAAAGCTTTCTTTGACCCACGATTAGGACTTTTTGTGCATGTTTTAACGGTCTTGTTAATCGGGTTTATTGCGCCCAATAGTTTTGAATATGTCGTTTTGCAAATTCTTGCTGGGATGGTGACCATCTTAAGCGCATCCGAGCTTTATAAAAGAGCTAATTTATTTATTTCGGTATCACAAATTATTCTAGTTTATATGTTGAGTTACTTCTCTTTTTATTTAATTAGAAGCGGGAATCTGAGTGATATCGATTACAGTCTTTTTGGCTTATTCTTTATCAATGGTCTGCTCATCCTTTTTGTGCAGCCATTGATATATTTTTACGAGAAGGTTTTTAAACTCGTATCAGATGTGTCTCTGTTAGAGTTGTCTGACACGAATTCTGTTGTGTTTAAAGAATTGTCGAATAAAGCACCGGGAACCTTTCATCACTCCTTACAGGTAGCAAACCTTGCCGAAGCAGCAGCGTCTGCCATAGACGCGAATGTCCTTTTAACTCGGGTAGGAGCTTTATATCACGATATAGGAAAGGTGAATAAGCCTACTTTTTTCTATGAAAATCAACGCGGTAGTGTTTCTCCGCACGATGATCTTTCCCCTAAAGAAAGTGCAAGAATTATTATTGATCATGTTATCGATGGGATAGAATTAGCAAAAAGATATAATTTACCCGATCGCGTAATCGATTTTATTCGTACACACCACGGAACATCAAAAGTTTATTACTTCTATAAAAAGGAGCAGGAACTTAATGAGAAAGTAAACGAAAAGGACTTCAGTTACAAAGGGCCAAGGCCTTTTTCAAAAGAAACCGCAATTGTAATGATGGCAGATGGGGTGGAGGCAGCTTCTAAGAGTTTAAAGGAACCTACCTATGAAACCCTAGCGGCTTTTGTCACAAAAATCATTGACCAGCAAATGGAGGATAAACAATTTATCAATGCGAATATCACTTTAGCAGAAATTGAAACGGTTAAAAAAGTACTGCTCAATAAGTTGGTGAATATTTATCATTTGCGAATCGAATATCCAGAATAAACTATCGATAAAACTTCCATAAAACGTTGTGTTTTTAGAATGTTCGAATTACATTTGCAAACCTAATCTAAGATTAGAAAAGGAGAGGTGCCAGAGTGGTAATGGAGCAGATTGCTAATCTGTCAACGTGTAAGCGTTGCCAGGGTTCGAATCCCTGTCTCTCCGCAAAGATTTGAAAAGTTCATTTTATATTGAATTTCCCCCTCGGGGTGTAGCGTAGCCCGGTCATCGCGCCTGCTTTGGGAGCAGGAGGTCGCAGGTTCGAATCCTGCCACCCCGACAATTGAAATCTTTGGTCGCGTAGCTCAGCTGGATAGAGCATCTGCCTTCTAAGCAGACGGTCATAGGTTCGAATCCTATCGCGATCACAAGTAATTTTTTAATTACAATTATAAACCCTTGTAGAGCAAATTCATACAAGGGTTTTTTATTTGACAACAATTTATTTTGTTCGATTATTGCTTGATAAATACATATTATCACTCCCATAAAAGTAAAATAAATTACCCCTGCCAAGGGCTTAGTTCGTCCCCTAGCAAAGTAGGTAAGTGGGGAAAATTAGTAATTGTATGATAGTGTGAAAATTCAATGCCTTCTGCAATCATTATTCTTATATAATGCAGCCTTCTCAATCAAGAATTAAAAAGTTGATTTCCTTTAGCAATCAATAAATAAACTTTAAATTCGACACTTATTGAATTAGAATGAAATATTTTAAGTACACTTTATTTACATTATTGAAGCTACCTGCCGCATGGATTTGTGGCGTGCGATTAACCCATATAGACGATCAAGGCGCTACGGCCAGCGTCAAACACCGGTGGATCAATCAAAACCCCTACAGTTCGATGTTTTGGGCAGTACAAGGAATGGCAGCAGAGTTCCCCACTGGGATTCTCTTGACAAAAGAGATTAGGGAATCGGGGAAAAATATTTCTATGCTGGTTTTGAACAACAAAGCGACTTTTACGAAAAAAGCTACAGGAAGAATCATTTTCCATTGTGATCAAGGCGAACAAGCGCGCAATGCCATAAAGACCCTTGTTGAGACGGGAGAACCACAAACAGTTTGGTTACATGCTACTGGAATGAATCAACAAGATCAAATGGTATCTAAGTTTTCTTTTGAATGGACTTTATTATTAAAATAGTAAGATGAAAGCAGCCTTTATAGACCAGTTGTCTCTTCCCGTTGTTGCGGCTCCAATGTTTCTTATCTCAGGCCCACAATTGGTCATTGAGTGTTGTAAAAATGGAATTGTAGGAACTTTTCCAGCCTTAAATCAACGTACCACAGACGGTTTTGAGTCTTGGGTAATAGAAATAAAAGAGGCCCTCGCTGCTTTTGAAGCAGAGACGGGGAAAAAGGCAGCACCATTTGGAGTGAATTTGATTGTACATCAATCTAACCCTAGGGTAGAAGCAGATTTAGCCATTTGTGTTAAGCACAAAGTCCCCTTGATTATTACTTCTTTAGGCGCTGTTACACAATTGGTTGATGCGGTGCATAGCTATGGCGGTTTAGTCTTTCATGATATCATTAAAAAGCGTCATGCCGAAAAAGCAGCAGAAGCTGGTGTAGACGGCTTAATCCTGGTTTCTGCGGGTGCAGGTGGGCATGCAGGGGTGACCAACCCTATGTCACTCGTGGCAGAAGTTCGCTCTTTCTATAATAAAACCATTCTATTGTCGGGTTGTATTTCAAACGGTAGAGATGTCGCATCTGCCTTACAAATGGGGGCCGATTTAGCCTATATGGGCACTCGCTTTATCAATGTGGAAGAGTCTAATGCTGATGATGGCTATCGCCAAATGATCATCGACAGCAATGCCAGTGATATTGTTTATACCGCTGCGGTATCTGGGGTGAGCGCGAATTTTTTACGCCCTAGTCTTGAAGCCATGGGAATCACAGAAGAAATGTGGGGTAACTCAAAAAAAATTGATTTTGGCAGTGAATTAGATGCAGCTAAAGCCGAAGCAAAAGCATGGAAGACCATCTGGTCAGCAGGGCAGGGGGTAACTTCGATTAGCAATGTCTTGCCAGTAAAAGATCTAGTCCAGCAAATGAAGCAGGAATTTTTGGCTTCCATAGAGGCCTTGCAACAATTGGCCAAACGCTATCGCTAGTCTCGTGTAATCCTAATGGATAAATTTGTTTTCACCAACCAACTAACCGTTGATTAAATATCCTTTGTCAAGGATTGAACAATCTTATTATCGGCATAAAAGGCCTTAAAAATGACCTTTAATGCGGTATAACACGGAATGGCAACAATAAGGCCTATGGTGCCAAAAAGAATTCCCGCCATCATAATGACAATAAAAATTTCTAAGGGATGTGATTTCACTGAAGTAGAGAATATATACGGCTGACTAAAGAAATTATCGATTATTTGCCCTATGGTAAAACCGATCATGACATAAATACTTTTCGGTAAGATCACGCTGCTAAAATCTGCATCAAGATTTGCCGTCATAGTAAGAACTAACATCAATACTGCTCCAATCAATGGGCCTACATAGGGGATCAAATTGAGTAAGGCGCATAAAAAAGCAATGATCATGGCATTTTTGATCCCAAAGATGCCCAACACTATACTGTAAATCACAAAAAGAATTGTAATCTGTAAGAGAAGTCCTATAAAATAACGCGATAAGAGGTCTTTAATTTTTTCAAATGAAGCCTTGATTCTTGGGTGATTTTTAGTTGGGATAAATAGAAAGACCGTTCGCTGCATTAGCTGCGCGTCTTTCAATAAAAAGAATGAAATAAAGATGATCGAAAAAAGGGCTATGGTAAACCCACTAAGCCATCCTAATAACGCATTAAGGAACTTTGGTAAAGCATCAAGATTAAGGGTGTTCATCCAGTCTTTTTCTAAAAACCAGTTTTTCCAGTTGGCTTGATCCCAATTAAAATAGGTGGAGATTTCTTCAAAAAGACGAGTGATTTTGACTTCCAAAGCATCGACATCCAGTAAGGACAAATTCTCCCCTTGTTGTAAGATTAATGGAATAAAAAGAGAAATTAACCCAAAGATCATAGTAATAAAAAAGATCATGGTAGAGACTACAGCTAGGGTATTCCCAAATTTTAATTTTTTACTTAAAAACACGGTTATAGGTCGCCCTATCAAAGAGATTATTGCTGCAATTATAACATAGGCAATAAGCGATTGTAGCAAGTACAGCGCATAGAACCCTACCGCAATAAGAAATAGATATAAAATGGCTTGAAGGATCCCTTGTGCAATAGAAGATGATTTCATGACTTAAAGATAGGAATAAAAATTATTGTGTTTTTAAAGCCACGGTGTGGACGGCAACTATTGCCGCTGTTTCTGTGCGTAAACGTTGCTCCCCAAGACTAATCGCCTTATAGTTGTTTTCTATGGCCATGCTAACTTCTTGAGCGCTAAAATCTCCTTCTGGGCCGATTAATACAGTAATATTGCCTTTAGGCGCTATCGCACCAAAGAAGCTTTCTTTTTCTCCAGGGTGGCAATTAGCGATGTAGCCCTTTGGTTGCGCAGCAACAAAATCTTTAAATGAAGTTAGTGGATTGAGTACAGGCTTGTAAAATTGTTTGGATTGCTTGAGGGCCGCTACAATAATCTTATCCAATCGTTCTGCTTTGATTACTTTTCGTTCAGAATGGGCACATAAGAGTGGCGTGATTTGATGAACCCCAATTTCTGTCGCTTTTTCAAGAAACCACTCAAAACGGCTGATGTTTTTTGTGGGTGCGACAGCCAGATGTAATTGATAGAGTAGCGGGGGATGAAGGATTGTTTGAATAGTATTCCCGATGACTTTACTTTGACCTATTTGTTCTAATTCAATCGTCATTTCAAGTCCTCTCCCATTAGTGACTTGTAATTGATCTCCAGTAGTTTTACGCATCACTCTAGCGATGTGCTTGCTCTCTTCTTTAGGGAAAACAATCCTTTTATCTGTTTGCGTTAAATCAGGAAGGAAGAATAAATCCATTTATAGCGGTAGTCTTGCGGTGGCACTTTGGTCTAATGCCCCAAAACGCTGTTCATTAAACTTGAAATAACCTACAATTCCTATCATTGCGGCATTGTCTGTGGTGTAGGCAAAAGGCGGTAAATGCACCCTCCAGTTATATTTAGTTGCTGCATCTTTGAGTTTATTGCGTAAACCAGAATTTGCAGCAACTCCACCACCGATGGCGATTTCTGTGATTCCAGTATGTTCTATTGCGCGTTTTATTTTTTCAAAGATAATTTCAATCAAGGTGTATTGAATCGAAGCGCATAGATCGGCTAAATTCTCTTCGATAAACGAAGGGTTTTTTTGTTGATTCTTATGTAAGAAATTAATTACCGCAGTCTTAAATCCACTGTAACTTACATTGAGCTCTGGCGCTTTTGGGATAGGAAATTTAAATGCTGCAGGATTCCCTTCTTTCGCGTGACGGTCAATATGGGGTCCCGCAGGATAACCTAAGCCCATTACCTTTCCGCATTTGTCAAATGCTTCTCCGATAGCGTCATCTAATGTTGTACCTAATTCTTCAAGACTAAAATGACTACTTACTCTTACAATTTGGGTATGACCTCCAGAAACAGTTATCCCTAAAAATGGAAAGTTAGGGGTGGGGTGTTCGTCTTGAATAAAATGACTGAGTAAATGTCCTTGAAGGTGATTCACCTCGATTAACGGAATATTGAGAGCCATGCTTAGGGACTTGGCAAAAGAAGTACCGACCAATAATGATCCCAAAAGTCCCGGTCCCCGGGTATAAGCAATCGCGCTTAAGTCTTTTTTGTCGATTCCAGCCTTTTTTAGGGCTTGATCCACCACAGGAACAATGTTTTGTTGATGGGCTCTTGAGGCAAGTTCTGGAACAACCCCTCCATAGGCTTCGTGGATCGTTTGATTAGCGATGATATTGGATAAAACCAAATCGTTTTTTAACACTGCAGCAGCAGTATCATCACAAGAGGATTCAATGGCTAAAATATAGCATGGTTTTTGTTCAATCATTTAGTAACTTTATAGCATTGTAAAATTACTCATTTCTCATTAAAAATCTGCGTAAAATACTCGTCTTCCTTTCAGCGATAATTATATTGTTGATGATTGCTTTTAGTTTGTTTTTCTCTTCAGAAAAAGTCCAAACAAGAGTGGCGAACTCTATTACCAAACAATTGAATTCTTCTTTTGAAACAAATATCAAAATAGGAAGTGCTAAAATTGATCTAAGCGGACGAATCAGTTTAGGAGAAGTTTTAATTAGAGATCACAAGAAAGATACCTTGTTTTATGTACGTCAACTTAAACTTAAGTTAAATGAGTTGGAAGGGGTTTTAAAAGGAGATTATCAGTTTTCTTCCCTCGGTATTGCGCAACCCTATTTATCGATCAAGACTTACCAAGAAGAGCAAAGCTCCAATTTGCAACAGTTTTTAAACAGACTCAAAAGGTCCTCAAAAAAGCAAAAACCTTTTTTAGTTAATGTAGACCAGCTTAATCTAGAAAATGCAAGACTAATTCTCACAGATCAAAACAAAGCATCTTCGTTTGGTTTTAAAAACATCAATGCAAGCATTGCTAAGATATTACTCAACGAAAATCAACTTACTGGGCAAATAGCACAACTCAATTATCAATCTCCTCATGTAGAAGATTTGACAGACTTGAAGGCGAAATTAAATTTCACTAAAGAAACACTCCACTTAGAAGATTTTGAAATTGTAACCCCTAACGGTCAAATGGCAGGAGAACTTAAGATCAATACCCCAAAGTTCTCTTTAGACCAAATCATGGAGGAGGGGATGTTCTTAGTTTCTTTTAAAGAAGCAGATTTATCTACCACATTATTTAACTCTACTTCTGTAAAGCTACCATCAGGAAAGATAAAATTCAATGGAGTTGCAACTGGCCCTCTAGATCAACTCAAAGTAAAGTTGACCGCCCAGACAGATAAAAACAGCCGTTTTGAAGGTGATCTTTTATTGCGCTACAGCAAAGAAAAAGGGATATTTTTAAAGGGAAGAAATGTTGTTGCCTCAATTGACCTAGAGGATGTTGATCGTTATACTAACGTCTTGTTTCCACAAGAACACCCTATACATCAATTCAATTTAGCCCGTTTAGAGCTTGAGGGAGCGTTTGATTTTAGAAAAGATCAATCTTTTACTAGTTCCCTTTCTATGGTTTTAAACGAAGGAACTGTCAAAACTGCAATGCAGCTAGAAAAGCAAGGGGTAGATTGGACCTTTGCTCAACAATTACAATTTAATGATCTAGGAAAAGGGAATTTATTTAAATCACTACCTTCTTTGGATTTAATCAATGGTAAAGTGCAGTTAACGGGCACAATAAAAGATTCAAAATTGTATAGTTTTGATTGGGACAGTCAATTAAACTCGCTACAATGGAATAGTATTGTCTACCAAAACATAAGCTTGAATGGAAAAAAGGATGCAGAAGCATTTGATCTTGCTTTGCGTTTAAATGATCCCAGGATCATATTAAAAAGTAAAGTTTCTCAAGAGTTGCTTTCAGCAGAAAAGAAACTTGTTGTAAAAAGTGAAATAGAGCGATTAGATTTGTCTGCTTATGGGTGGACCCCACCAGATGATGATGTTCGCCTTGCCACCCATTTAACTTTTATCGGAAATCAAAACGCTTTAAAAGAAGTTCGTTTTCAAAACACCCTAATAGAAAGCAAAGAAGCTAAAAATGATTTTATGGATTTTGCGCTTTACTTTTCTTCCATAAACGGTTTAAATAAAGTAACCCAAGAGGGGTCTGATTTATTTCAGTTTTCACTAGCGGGAAAATTCACCTATCAAAATCTCCCGCGATTGTTAGAAAGTTCGATTCGCGAAGCCTTATTATTGCCCTATGAAAAAGTAATAGCTAAAGAAGAGCAATTTGAATTTGGTTTAACCTTAAACAAAAAAGCCCTACAAGCACTTTATCCTGCTGTTGAAACCCCTAATAACATCTCCCTTAAAGGGAAGATAAGCTCGATTAAAGGTGCTTCTAGTTTATCCTTTGATTTGCCTTATATTCTTTATGAAGGGTATACAGTAGAAGGTTTGTCTTTGAATACCCTAGCAGGAAAATCAAACGATTTAACTCAATTTAAAGCCGATAGGGTTAAGGGTAACAACATTAATATTTCTCAGGTTGAATTTTTTATAAGAGCAGTTGATGAAAAACTAAAAGGACAATTTACAGGAGGCTTTGGCCTAAATAACATCAATCAATTTGCTGTTGACTTTACCTATGATCAAACCCTAAATAATGGACTTTTTCAATTGGACCAAGCGAAGGTGGATTTAGATGGAGATCTTTGGCAATTGACTAAGAATAAGCGCAATAATTTCATTTACAACAGTGCAACAAAAGAATTTATTGTAAACGATCTGGCCTTGTCAACCGTTGATCAGTCATTCGAAATAAATGGGGCATATCAAACAAAAGACAATTTTTCGCTAAAACTAGCGACTAATCAACTCACTTTAGAAAAGATTTTACCGAAAGGCGATAAGTTTAACTTTAAAGGAACACTGTCCTCTAGCTTTTCCATCATTCAAGGGCAAGATCAACAGTTATTAGATACAGACTTAAAAGTGGAGTCCCTTGTAATTAATGGAACTCCCATGGGAGACTTTTCACTTGAAGTAGGGGGGAGTTCTCAGCTAAAAACCTATCAGGTAGAGACATCCTTAAGAGCAGCAAATAAAGCATTGTTAAGTGGATCTGGTAATATTTTTATGTCAGATGCAAGCCCTAAAGTTGATGTTGATTTGCAATTGGAAGACTTAGATATGTCTTTTCTCTCTGCATTAGGAAAAGGTAAAATAACAGAGATTAAAGGGTTTATGAGCGGGGACTTAAATCTCTGGGGAGCCCTTGGTGATTTAAAGATTAGGGGGGATGCAAATTTAAATCAGATGGGGATGTATATCCCTTCAACTAATACGCGTTATCAGTTAGTCGATAACACCAAGGTTCAATTTAGAGATCGTTTGGTTAACTTTAATAATGCTTCGCTTATAGAAAAGAAAACTAAAACTAGCGCGAACTTAAATGGTTCACTAAGTCATATCAATTTCAATGCATGGGAAATGGATATCAAGCTTTTGACCAATCGCTTTTTAGTCTATGACCGCCCTGAAGATAAAAATGCTTTATTCTATGGACACGGTTATTTAACGGGAGAAGCCAGATTTAATGGTCCTACAAAGTCCTTAATATTAGAAGTAGTTGGCAGTACAGCAGAAGGTACCACACTAGTTATTCCATGGCAGGAGGATAAGGGATTATCAGACACTTCTTTTATAGATTATTATACAAAAGGGAGTAGTTTACAAGAGGAGGTTACTGCAGATATATCTGCGATTGACGAAGCATTTAGAGGCTTTGAAATGATATTTGATCTTGATGTTAACCGCAATGCAAAGGTAGAAATTGTAGTAGATCAATCTTCAGGGAGTACCTTATCGGGTAGGGGAGCTGGAAACATTTTAATTGAAACAAACATAGACGGGAAATTTAATATCTGGGGAGACTTCATTGCTTATGAAGGGATTTATAACTTTAAAAACTTAGGTTTGATCGATAAGAAATTTGCTGTAGAGCAAGGAGGAACCATTGTATGGGAAGGAGATCCACTTGAAGCACAGCTCAATATCGAAGCAACCTATCAAGTTCCAGGAGGAGCAAATCCTGCTTTATTAGTAGATAACCCTAATTTTAATCGAAAAATACCCACAAATGTTGGGATACAGTTAGTGGGGAATTTAATTAAACCAGATGATCCTGTTTTTGATATTTCCTTTCCAAACACTACTGGGATTGTAGTTTCTGAGATTAACTACCGACTTGCAGATCAACAGCGACGTCAATTACAAGCAATCTCTCTTCTTTCACAAGGGATTTTCATTAGCGATGTGTCTGTTTCATTTCAGGGGATAACAAATAATCTTTACGAAAAAGCTTCTGATGTATTTAGCACTCTTTTAGGGTCGAACCAAGGGAAACTCAATGTAGGACTCAACTACCTGCAAGGGGAAGAAAACCCTGCCTTTGATTTAAGAACCGAAGATCGTATAGGACTTACTCTAAGCACCCAGTTAAGTGATCGGATTTTGATTAATGGTAAAATTGGTGTTCCGATCGACGGGCTAGAACAATCTGTTATTGTGGGAGATGTTCAAATTGATTTTATTTTAAATGAGAGTGGTTCGCTAAAAGCAAAGGTTTTTAATCGCGAAAATGATTTTCGTTATTTAGGAGATGAATTTGGCTATACTCAAGGAATGGGGATGTCTTATCAAGTCGATTTCAATACTTTTCAAGAGCTGCTGAATAAAATCAAGACAAAGTCTTTAAAATCAAATGATTATGATTTTGATCAAACGGGGATAGAAGCTGTTGAATATGTGAATAAGAATAACTGAAAACGTTGTCGTTTTGTTTAAATCCTAATTTTTTCACCATATAACATAGTTAGTAATTATATTCATTAAATTTGATGCCGATTATGAACGAGACGTTAAAAAGAATAGCTGTGTTAACTTCTGGGGGAGATTCCCCAGGGATGAATGCAGCGGTAAGAGCCGTAGTGCGTTCAAGTATGTTTTATGGACTTGAATGTTTTGTAGTTTACCAAGGATATCAAGGATTGATAGATGGTAACTTTGAAAAATTTACTGCTAGAAGTGTTAATAACATTATCAATAAAGGAGGAACCATTCTTCGTTCTGCACGTTCATTAGAATTTCGCACTCCTGAAGGTCGTAAAAAAGCTTTTGCAAATTTGCAAAATAATCAAATCGATGCTTTAGTCGTTATCGGTGGAGACGGTTCTTTTACTGGTGCGATGATTTTTCAAGAAGAATTTAAATTCCCCGTTATTGGTATCCCCGGTACAATTGACAACGACATTTTCGGTACACAATATACCCTTGGGTATGATACAGCCATCAACACAGTTGTTGAAGTAATTGATAAAATTAGAGACACGGCAAGTTCTCACAATCGACTGTTTTTTGTTGAGGTAATGGGAAGAGATGCAGGACATATTGCATTAAATTCTGGGATTGGTGCTGGGGCTGAAGAAATTTTGATACCAGAAGAAAACAGAGGATTAGAACAATTACTCGAGTCCCTTAAAAACAGTGAAAAATCTGGTAAGTCTTCGAGTATCGTTGTTGTTGCAGAAGGGGATAAGACGGGTAAAAATGTTTTTGAACTCGCTTCCTATGTCGAGCAAAACCTTCCTTATTACGAAGTAAGGGTATCCGTTTTGGGGCATATGCAACGTGGAGGAGCTCCTAG
Organism: uncultured Flavobacteriaceae bacterium; assembly: GCA_943787295.1. Lineage (GTDB taxonomy): Bacteria > Bacteroidota > Bacteroidia > Flavobacteriales > Flavobacteriaceae > Arcticimaribacter. The sequence continues at coordinate 208,527 of CALSLW010000001.1, forward strand.
TTGTTTTGATCGTGTACTCGCCTCTAGAATGGGAGTTCATGCCGTAGAATCACTTAAAAGCGGGAAATCTAACGTTATGGTAGGTGTGATGAATGATCAAATGCAATTAACCCCACTGGAAAAAGCCATTAAAGGAAAATCAGAAATCAATCAAAATCTGTTACGTGTAACAGACATACTCTCTATTTAAAAATTAAATTAATCTATATAACATGTCAATTAAAATTGGAATAAACGGTTTTGGAAGAATTGGTAGAATGGTCTTCCGTTCTGCCATGAAACAAGAAGATGTAACCATTGTAGGGATCAATGATCTTCTAGCGGTAGACCACCTTGCTTACTTATTAAAGTATGACTCAGTGCACGGGAAGTACGATGGTACGGTAGAAGTAGATGGTGGAGATTTAATCGTTGATGGACATCGCGTTAAAATTTCTGCTGAACGCAACCCTGTAGATATTGGATGGGGAGACCTTGGTACAGATGTAGTTGCAGAATGTACAGGGATTTTCACTACCCTTGAAAAAGCGCAAGCACACATCGATGGTGGTGCGAAGAAAGTGGTAATTTCTGCTCCTTCTGCAGATGCACCTATGTTTGTCATGGGAGTAAATCACAGCGAAGCTACAGCAGATCAAACAATTGTTTCAAATGCTTCTTGTACAACGAACTGTCTTGCTCCAATTGCTAAGGTATTAGATGATAACTTTGGTATCGCTGAAGGTTTAATGACGACTGTTCACGCAACAACTGCTACTCAATTTACTGTTGATGGTCCTTCTAAGAAAGACTACCGCGGTGGACGTAGTTCTTTGGTTAACATCATGCCTGCTTCAACAGGAGCAGCAAAAGCAGTAACAAAAGTAATTCCTTCTTTAGTAGGGAAATTAACAGGTATGGCTTTCCGTGTGCCTACTGCTAACGTTTCTGTAGTAGATTTAACGGTTCGTTTAGAAAAATCAACCAGCTATGACGAAATCAAAGCGGCAATGCAAAAACATGCTGGCAGCGATATGTCTGGAGTGTTAGGTTATACAGAAGAAGCTGTCGTTTCTCAAGATTTTATCGGAGACGCTCGCACCTCAATTTTTGATGCTGGTGCAGGGATGGAATTAAACGAAAACTTTTTCAAAATCATTAGCTGGTATGATAACGAATGTGGTTATTCAAACAAGTTGATCGATCTTGCTAAGCACGTAAACGAGCTATAAATTATGTATTTAATCGTTGATAGTGGTTCAACAAAAACCGATTGGTTTGCAGTTGATAAATTTGGTGAAGTCTTGTTTTCAACTCAAACTTTAGGATTAAACCCTCAGGTTTTATCTTCAGCTATATTGAACGAACGTATTATCAACAATTATCAAATCTATTCAAATAGAGATGAGGTAACTCATCTCTATTTTTATGGTGCTGGATGCGGGATTCAATCTACGGTTGATCGCATACTAAAAGTATTCAAAGAGATTTTTACGAATTGTGAATTCATCATCAAAGAAGATACCTATGCGGCAGTTTATTCAACTGCAGCACCAAATGAGTCTTCTATTGTTTGTATCTTGGGAACTGGTTCAAATTGCTCCTATTTTGATGGAGTAGAGGTAGATCAGCGTGTCATTTCATTAGGGTATATCTTAATGGATGAAGCTAGTGGGAACTTTTATGGGAAACAATTGGTTAGAGGGTTTTATTTTAATGAAATGCCAAAACACCTATCCATTAAATTTGAAGCAGAATTCAAATTAGATGCAGATACCATTAAAGAAAACCTTTACCGAAAAGAAAACCCCAATACCTATTTGGCGAAATTCGCCAAATTCTTAATTGATCACAAACAAGATCCATACATTCATAACATTATCATGAATGGATTAGATCGATTTATTCAGCATCAAATTTTGCAATTTGAGAATGCTAAAAGTATTCCAGTGCATTTTGTAGGCTCCATCGCTCACTTCCTTCAGGAAGAAATTAAGCAAAAAATGGACGCTTATGGATTAACCATGGGAAGGGTAGTAAAACGTCCTATTGACGGTTTAGTGGACTACCATATTGAATCCCTGGATTTAAAGTAGTAGGGGAGGCTTATCTTACTGCAACCATTGAAATTTCAATGCGTACAAACTTTGGCAAATTAGCCACTTCTACCGTCTCTCTTGCGGGTGCAGTTGCATCATCAAAATAACGACCATACACCTTGTTTACTGCAGAAAAATTATTCATATCGCTTAAGAAAATAGACGTTTTAACGACATTTTCAAAACTCATTTCTGCTGCTTCAAGTACGGCTTTTAAATTCTGCATCACTTGTTTTGTTTCCTCTTCAAGGTCCCCTTCAACTAATTCCATCGTACCAGGAATTAATGGGATTTGTCCCGATAAGTAAAGGGTGTCGTTCGCTAAAACAGCTTGGTTATAAGGACCAAGTGGTGCCGGAGCTTTGTCTGTAGTAACAATGGTTTTTTTCATCTGTTTGAATTTTAAAGTCGACGATCTGGTTCACGACGTTTTTCATATTTAAGATCGCTTAAGAGGCCTGATTTAATTCCAATAAAGAAATACCAGGACGCCCTATTGCTAAAGGGTACCCAGCTAAAGTTTAATCGCCAACTGTCCAGATCACGGTCAAATCTAAATTGAGTATAAGTAACACCTTTTCCTTTAAAGTCATATCCTGTAGAAACCCCAACTTTCCATTTTGGCGTAAGGTCTACATCCCCAGAAACCATCAAAGAGTTATTGGTGAATTCTTTTTGTCCTCTATTATTTTTATAGGTCAAAGAGTGTGCAAAGGTTAAATTCCATGGAATTTCAGTGCGATATAAATCTCCTGTTATCGCATTACTTTTATCTTCTTTATTAAATAAACCATTAGAAAAATCATTTGATTTTCCAAAAAGATCATCTTCACGTCCTCCGCCAGACAACCGTTCCCTTTCTGAAAAATCTAGCGCGTCTTGGTCTACATTTTCCTCTTCCTCTTCTTCCTCTTTATCTTTTTTGAAAGTGTCATTATTGAGTTTGAAGTTCATATTGACATTTGCACTTGTCATTCTTAAAAGCCCACCGCCATTCTTTATGTGAAAAACATTAATTCGATTGAATTCTTCGTCTAAGCCATAGGGGTCAAATGTTGCGTTGAGGTTGACACTTAATTCGTCATTAAATAACTTTAGAGCGGTACTCATACGTACTGGGGAAAGTTGAAATTGTTCTCCAGCAAGATTGTAACTGGTCGAAATGTTTAAGTTGTCTAATAAAGTGATCTTTTTTGGCTCTGTTGCGGTGGTGTCTCGATCTCTTACCTTCGCCTCAAACGAGTTATTAATGGTTATCCCTACTGAATTGGAATAAGATCTAGTAGGTGAACCAAAAAGTGCGTTCTCAAAGCGGGTGTATTCTGCTGTTGTGCCATTGGCATCTACAATATAGGTGTCATAATATTTTTCAAAACTGGGTTGAGTACTGTAGCTTATCGAGGGACGAACCACATGGCGAATAGATTGTATTTTCTTCCCTTCTTTAAAATTAAATGTACCATAAATAGTAGTTCCTAAACTTGCACTGTAGTTGTAGGTTCTAAATGCATCAAAGCCTTTAATCGTATCTTTTACAACCCCATCTACTTCGTTGTAATCACGATAAGCAATTGTATTAGGGGTCCATATTTCACGGTAAGATCCTCCAGCACTAACACTTAAATGCTTAAAAACTTTAAAGTTTGTTGCTAAAGGGATGCTGTGACTAACACCGCTTACCGCATCATCATACATGGCTTTTGTAAAAAGCTTTTCTTCTGTAGTTTGAATACGACTTTCAGCTAGAGTAGTAAGTTGAAAATTTATGTTTTGAATAATCCCTTTTTTAGTTCCTTCTCGTTTTGCAAAAGGATAAATACGCTCCATGTTCCCTTGAAAGGTCGGTAAGGTGAGATTGGCACTTTGGGTATTTTTATTCTGTGAGAGACTAGAAGTTAGCGATATGTTTACCCTTGGATATTTAGGAAAAGTGCGAGAATAAGAAACGGAAGAGCTCAAGTTGTTATTTAAAAAATTTGAGCTGTTTAATTGGTTGATGGACTGCTGAAAATATTCACTGCTTCCTAAGTTTACAGAGGCAGAAAAATTCGAGTTTGGACTTGCCTTCGAATCTTGTTTATGTGACCATCTAATGTTGTAAACAGTTGATTTAGAATAGCCCTCGAAACCTCTTTCTCCATTGACAAGTTTTTCATAGCGAAAACTAAAGTTCCCTGAAAATTTATAATTCAACTTATAGGTGGTGTCCCACCGAACACCATAACTGCCATTTGTATAGTAATCTCCCGTCAAATTGATATCAAAATACTCTGAGAAAGGAAGATAATACCCCATATTTTGTAAGTAAAAACCTCTTTGATTACTCTCTCCAAAGGTGGGGAATATAAAACCAGATTCTTTTTGGTCACCTGCTGGAAAATAGGCAAAAGGCACAAATACAGGGGTAGGGACATTCGCGATATAAAGGTTACTTACACTGGCGACAATTTTACCTCCTGGAACAAGTTTTCCTTGTCGAATCCTTATGTAATAATCTGGATTTTCTGGATCAGAAGAAGTGGTGACTTTAGCGTTCTTGATATAATAGAGGGAATCGTTCTCCTTTTTGGTGAAGCTTGAAAAGACATTCATGCCGCTTTGGGCAGATTTTGAATTCCAGATCAAGGCTCTTTTACTGTCAAAATTAAATCGAATTGAATCGGGGTTTACTTCATCTCTCCCTTGAATAAAGACCGGTTTTTGACTTAGTGTTCCAGTGGAATCTGCGATACGCCCAGCATAAACTTCATTTTTAGAATAGTCTAATACGATTAGACCCGCAGTCAATTCCATGTCTTGGTAATTTAACTTGGCCTCGTTATATAGTCGTATTTTATTTGTTTTCTGATTGATTTTAACAGAATCCTTCGCTGTATAGCGAATTAGATCTAACAGCAAGGGTTTCTTTTCTGGTATACTATCTTTAGCTTGAACACTAATACTATCTAACTTTATTTCTTCAATCGAGTCAATTAAAGGAAGACTATCCTTAATTTTGGCAGGAAAATTGTCTTGTGCTAATAAGTGAATCAATCCACAAAAGAAGAAAAGAACAGATAAATAAAAAGACTTTGTTCGCAAGGTGATAAAGGCTAAATTTGTAACAATCGACCTAAGGTCAAAATTACATATATTTTTAAAGACTTTCTCGGTTTTATGTTTTTATTAGTAATGAAGAAAAATCCCTCTTTTTGGCCTTTAAGTTATTTGATCATCGCTTTTTTAATGGGTTGGTCTTCTCTTGCTGGACAACAAAGTAAGGATGCTTTTGTAGTGGTGTTAGATGCTGGTCACGGTGGGAAGGATGATGGTAACCGCGGCAATGGGTATTTTGAAAAGCATATTGCGCTAAATATTACTAAATCAATTGGCGCTCAATTAGCAAAACAAAAGGATATCAAAGTCATTTTTACCCGTAAAGACGATCGTTTTATAGAATTAAAAAACAGGGCTAAAATTGCGAATCAAGCCAATGCTGATCTTTTTATTTCAATTCACTGTGATGCCTTCACCTCCCCAAAAGCCTATGGCGCTGGAACTTTTGTTTTAGGTTTGCACCGAACCAAAGACAATTTTAGGATTGCTCAAAAAGAAAACTCGGTGATTTTTCTAGAAGATGATTACGAAACCACTTATGATGGTTTTGATCCCAATAATCCAGAGTCTGTAATTAGTTTGTTATTGATGCAAGAGACCTATCAAGGACAGAGTATTGAAGCAGCAAGCACCATCCAAAAGAGCTTTGTAAGGAATTTAAAAAGAAAAGATCGCACGGTGAAACAGGCTGGTTTTTTGGTTTTGCGGGAAACTTATATGCCTAGTGTTTTAGTAGAAGTAGGATTTTTAACCAACAAAAAAGAAGGGCAGTATCTCAATTCAAAAAAAGGGCAGCAAGAAATGGCCACTACAATTACTAGAGCCATTTTAAATTATAAAAATCAGTTAGCGGCTTCTGTCTCCTCTGGAGAAGTGCTGGACATGAGTCCAATCGAAAAAGCTACCACAGCGGTAGTTGAAAAGGAGGAAGCCAAAACAACAAATTCACAAGCGTTCAATAAAGGAATAGTCTTTAAAGTACAAATTGCAGCCAGTTCAAAAATGTTAGCCTTGACTAAATCAAACTTTAAGGGTTTAAAAGGGCTAAGCCGTCAAAAAAGCGGAAACTTATACCGTTATTTTTACGGTGAAGTAAAGCAATACAAAGCCGCAGAACGTTTAAAACAAAAAGCGGTAAAAGCAGGATATGAGCACGCGTTTTTAGTCGCCTTTAAAGATGGAGTGAAAATCAATATTTCTGACGCAATCTCACCCAAATAATTAAGGCTAAAAGAGAAATAATGCTTAGTTTTGAATCAATCTAAACGCTACGCATTGAAGCTATCAAATGAAATTAAAGCCGCACTGATCATCTTTGGCGGTATTTTCCTATTCCTAATAGGATTCAACTTTTTAAATGGGACTTCTCTGTTTAAAAGCGAAAACACGCATTTTGCCGTTTATGAGAATGTAGAAGGCTTGCAAATTGGAACAAAAGTAACCATTAATGGTTTGGCTGTAGGGAAGGTAGCGGGCATTGATTTCCTCCCTAATTCAGCAAAAATATTAGTTTCCTTCACCTTGCGTAACGATGTCTCATTTTCAAAAAATAGCGCTGCAGAATTATACGAGGCGGGTTTAATCGGTGGGAAATCAATCGCCATTATTCCAGTATATGACAATGCTGCAAAACTTAAAGATGGCGATACCCTTAGAGCAACCATTAAGCCTGGTCTTACAGATGTAGTGAATCAACAAATTGCTCCTCTTCAACAAAAATTAGAAAGCGTTTTAGCAAATGCTGATTCTCTCTTTATCGGTGTTAATGATGTCCTCAATAAAGACGGAAGAAATAACCTATCAGCTACTTTAGTAGAATTATCTGGAACAGTAAAAAACATCAATGCTGTCGCTACTTCATTAGATAATTTATTGACGAAGCAAAAAGGAAACCTCAATACTACCCTGGATAATGTTGCCGCTATAAGCAAGAATGTCAATCAATTGTCTGACTCTTTAGCGCAGTCTAACATCAAGCAAAGCATTCAATCTTTTGAAACTACCCTTGGCCGTCTTAATACTTTATTATCTGACTTAGAACAAGGCAATGGATCAATGGGGAAGCTTTTAAAAGACGAAAAGTTGTATAATAATATTGAAGCAAGTACGAAAGAAATTGAACTATTAATCAAAGACCTTAAAGCGCATCCTAAGCGCTATGTTCACTTTTCACTATTTGGTAAGAAAGAGGAACCTTATCAAGATCAAAAGAACGAATAAATGCTAGTAGATTTTTTACCTAATATTATTTTCACGCTATTACTAATTACTGCAGTTGGCTTTTTTGCTAGAAATGTCAGGAGAATTAAGCGAAATATTTATTTAGGAAAATCGATCGATAGAACAGATCGTACTAAAGAGCGCTGGGGTAATATGGCCCGTATCGCTTTAGGGCAATCTAAAATGGTCAAAAGACCCATTGCAGGGATTCTTCATGTGGTTGTCTATGTAGGATTTATTCTGATTAATATCGAATTACTTGAAATCGTCGTCGACGGTATCGCGGGTACACATAGGATTTTCGCCCCTTTCTTGGGCGGGTTTTACAACGTCCTTATAGCTAGTTTTGAAGTTTGTGCTGCTTTGGTACTCATCGCCGTGATCATTTTTTGGTGTAGAAGAAATGTGATTCGAATTCAACGCTTTTGGAAAGATGAGATGAATGGCTGGCCAAAGTTAGATGCCGATTTAATCTTGTATTTCGAGGTGGTCTTAATGGGCTTATTTTTAACCATGAATGGTGCAGATTTAGCCATCCAAACAAATTTTGCCGATACCCCACGTTATGTACAAGCAGGATCCTTTCCTGTAAGCCAATTCATCCTTCCATTATTCGACGGGATTGAATTGTCCTCGCTTATTCTTATCGAAAGAACAGCCTGGTGGATGCATATCATTGGAATCTTTTGTTTTTTGAATTATTTATACTATTCAAAGCACTTACATATCTTGTTAGCTTTCCCAAATACTTTTTTCGCGGACTTACGTCCAAAGGGACAATTTAACAATAATGCTAATGTCACTGCAGAAGTTCAGCTAATGATGGATCCTAGCGCAGACCCTTACGCAGCGACAGATGACAGTGCCGAAGTTGAAAAGTTTGGGGCATCAGATGTGATGGATTTAAATCAAGTCCAATTGTTAAACGCTTACACTTGTACAGAGTGTGGACGTTGTACAAGCGAGTGTCCTGCTAATCAAACTGGAAAAAAATTGTCTCCTCGAAAAATCATGATGGATACTAGAGATCGCCTGACTGAGGTAGGTGACAACATAGAAAAGAACAAAGGACATTTTATCGACGACGGAAAACAATTACTAGGCGATTATATCACAAATGAAGAACTGTGGGCCTGTACCTCTTGTAATGCTTGTGTAGAAGCTTGCCCAGTTGATATCGATCCACTTTCCATTATTATGGAGATGAGACAATACCTAGTGATGGAAGAATCTGCTGCCCCCACAGATTTAAACAATATGATGAGCAACATCGAAAACAACGGTGCCCCTTGGCCTTTTAATCAACAAGACAGAGCCAATTGGGCCCAAGAATTATAAACCACAACACCACTAATTATGCACAAAGAAGAAGCAGAAAGTTATTTACACAAAAAAGTTGAAGACGGAGAAGAAGTAAGCCCGGTATTGCCAGATGGTATTAAGAACTACCTCATTGATATCGATGGAACTATTTGCGATGATATTCCTAACGAAGAGCCAGAGCGTATGGCCACTGCTGAACTTTATCCAGATGCTTTAGCAACCCTCAACGGTTGGTATGATCAAGGGCACTTGATCTGTTTCTTTACCTCACGTGTTGAAAGTCATAGAGATGTGACAGAAACTTGGTTAAAAGAAAATGGGTTCAAATACCACAGTCTTTTAATGGGGAAACCACGTGGTGGAAACTATCATTGGATTGACAACCACTTAGTAAAAGCGACTCGCTACAACGGTAAATTCACCGACTTAGTTGAAAAAGACGTAACCATCGAAGTGTTTGACGATGGACAACACGATTAAATAAATATGCTATGATTAAAGTATCCACACTGGCAGAATGTATGGCTGAAGGGAGAAGCCCCGAAATTCTTTTTTGGGTCGGCTGTGCTGGAAGTTTTGACGAAAGAGCAAAAAAAATCACTAAGGCCTTTGTGAAAATATTGCACAATGCCGGAGTCGATTTTGCTGTTCTTGGCGCAGAAGAAAGCTGTAGTGGTGATCCAGCAAAGCGATCTGGGAATGAATTTTTATTTCAAATGCAAGCTATGACAAATATAGAAGTCATGAATGCTTATGAGGTAAAAAAAATCGTTACCACCTGTCCGCATTGTTTTAATACTTTAAAGAATGAATATCCAGAATTGGGTGGGAAGTACGAAGTGATTCATCACACCCAGCTTTTAAGAGATTTACTGGACGATGGACGCATGACCATCGCAGAAGGAACTTTTAAAGGAAAGAGAATTACCTATCACGACCCCTGTTATCTGGGACGCGCGAACAATATCTATGAAGCACCTCGCGAACTCATTAAAAAACTAGATGCAGAACTCGTGGAAATGAAAAGTTGTAAATCTAGAGGCCTGTGTTGTGGCGCAGGTGGTGCACAGATGTTTAAGGAACCAGAAAATGGAAACAAAGACATCAACATTGAACGCACTGAACAGGCTCTAGAAACCCAGCCAGATATTATTGCAGCGGGTTGCCCGTTTTGTAACACCATGTTATCTGACGGAGTTAAAAACAAAGAGAAAGAAGACAGTTTACCTGTTTTAGATCTGGCAGAAATGATTGCAACGGCAAAAGACCTATAAATGTTAGTCCCCTTTTCTTCTTTACCTGACCATGCCCGTGTATGGATTTATCCCGCCTCTAGACTTTTTACTGAAATTGAAAAGGAGGAGATTAGCAGAATTCTTTCTAAGTTTTTAAATCAATGGGCCACCCACGGAACTCCCTTAAAAACAGCTTTTGATCTACCTTATGATCGCTTTATTGTCATTGGTCTAGACGAAAAAGTACAAGGAGCATCCGGTTGTTCTATCGATGCTTCTGTTCATTTGATACAACAGCTAGAGGCTAAGTTCGATGTGATTCTTCTCGATAAGATGAATGTTTGCTATCGCGAAAAAGAACAAATTCTTTATACTGCTTTAAAAGAATTTCGTAAACTAGCTAAATCACCTAGGGTAAACTTAGACACCATTGTTTTCAATAATCTAGTAGTGGACAAGGCAGAATATGAAAGTATCTGGGAAGTACCGGCTTATGACAGCTGGCATGCTCGTTTCATTAAATAAAGCATTGCTTATGCGTTATATTTTATTTGCACTCTTATGGGGCGGTTTATCTTTTGCCCAAACAATAGAGGATCCCTTAACAACAAGCGATTTTGAAGCTCAGCAAAAATGGGTAGACAGTGTTTATGCACAAATGTCACACGAAGAAAAAATTGGCCAATTGTTTATGGTTATGGCCTTTAGTGAACAAGGAGAGGCCCACTTTAAGCAAATCAAAAGCCAAGTAGAAGATTATCACCTTGGTGGAATTATCTTTTCTTTAGGAGGCCCAGTAGAGCAAACCCGCTGGCTTAATAAGCTGCAACAATCCAGTAAAACTCCACTTTTAATTGGGATGGATGCAGAATGGGGTGTGGCGATGCGTTTAGATTCAGTTCAAGCCTTTCCATGGAATATGACCCTGGGGGCGATTCAAGACAATAAGCTAGTCGAGGCGGTAGGAAACCGTATCGGGGAACAAGCAAAACGTTTAGGGGTGCATATCAATTTTGCCCCAGATGTTGATATTAATACAAACCCTAAGAACCCAATCATTGGAAATCGTTCTTTCGGGGAAGAAAAGGTGAATGTCACCCAAAAAGGACTCGCTTTTATGCAAGGAATGCATCGAGCCGGCGTGCTTTCTTCTGCTAAGCATTTTCCAGGGCATGGCGATACCGCCAAAGATTCTCATTTAGACCTGCCTATAATTCGTTTTGATGAAGAACGTTTGCTGTCAACAGAGATCTATCCTTTTGATCGTTTAATGGAAGCTGGTGTATCTTCTGTCATGGTTGGGCATTTAAATGTTCCCGCATTAGAAGAAGGGATTCCTTCCTCGCTTTCAAAAAAGATTATTGACGAGATTTTAATCAAGCGAAACAATTACAAAGGGCTAATCATTACAGATGCATTAAATATGGGAGCAGCCTCAGAAGTGTCTAAAATTTACAGCATCGATGTGGCGGCTTTTTTAGCGGGTAATGATATTCTTCTAATTCCTAACGATCTTAATAAAGCCGTAAAAAAAATGAAGCGTGCTTTTAAACAGAATAAATTTTCTGAGGAACGTTTAGCCCATTCCGTTAAAAAGATATTAAAAGCAAAATATAAAGTTGGTTTAGCGAACTTTTCTCCTATTCCAATTGATGGAATCTCTGAAGATATTAACGCTGCTGTAGACGATTATTTGATCCACAAGGCCATGGGCGAGGCCATTACTTTAGTGAAGAATGATGCGGTTTTACCGCTGAAGGAAAAAGAGGTGATCGGTTTTTTGTCTTTAGGAGATGATGAGGGAGAAGACTTTTATCAAAGCCTAGCAGCAGAACGCATTCTTCAGCGTCTTACTTTTACTGGGGATGTTCCTACTGTGCTTAACGCAGCGAAAGACCTATCAACCATAGTAGTTGGTTTTCATCGTTCTAATGCAAATCCATGGAAGGCTTCTGATTTCTCCTTAGAAGAGAGAGAACTTTTAGCAGCATTAAATCAAACGCACAAAGTTGTTTTGGCCACATTTGTAAAGCCATATGCTTTGTCAAAACTAGAAGATCTAACTTCATATGAAGGCATTATTGTAGGCTATCAAAACAATACGCCTGCACAAAAACAAGTCGCACAATTGATCCTTGGGAAGCGAGGGGCAAAGGGAAAACTACCAGTTTCGATTCATCCTGATTTTCCTGTTGGGCATGGGATTGAATCTACTTTGGCACCGCAGGGGCTCCAAAATGTGACACCCTTTGATGTAGGAATAGACAGTTCTGCTCTTTTAGAATTAGATAATTTAGCTCAAATCACACTGGATTCTCTAATTGCTCCAGGCTTTCAAATTTTAGCGGCAAGAAAAGGAAAGGTGTTTTATCATAAGGCCTTTGGTCATCATACATTTGCTAAAAAGCAGGCGGTTCAATTAACCGATGTTTATGATGTCGCCTCCTTGACAAAAATATTAGCCGCTTTACCACTACTGATACAAGAGATTGATCAAAAAAAGATGTCTTTTGAAAGTACTTTAGGCTCACTTTCAAATCAATTTAAAGGCACGAATAAAGCCGATTTGACCTTTAAAGAAGTCTTGTCTCATCAAGCGGGAATAACTCCGTGGATTCCCTTCTATAAAGAGACTTTGAGGGAAAGGGATGCTAAACGTTTACGTAAATACTACCGTTCAAATGCTTCTAAGCGTTTTTCTATCGAGGTAGCAAAAGGGATTTATGGCCGTTCTTCTTTAGCCAGTGATCAATTAGCGGTTTTAATCCAGAGTGATTTGACCGAGAAGGGCTATCGCTATTCTGACCTTCCGTTGATTTTTATGCAGCACATCCTAGAAGAGCGCTATGACACCGGCTTAGATCAATTGGCTGATGAACGTATTTTTAGACCTTTAGGCCTAAGTGTAACGGGCTATAATGCGCATAAAACGTTACCAGAAAATCGCATTGTACCTTCTGAAGTGGATGACTATTTTCGGCAACAAGAATTGCGGGGTTATGTGCATGATATGACTGCAGCTTTACAAGGAGGAGTGAGTGGTCATGCAGGACTGTTTTCTAACGCGCTAGAAGTGGCGACCATTATGCAAATGTATTTGCAAAAAGGAAGCTATGAAGGAAAGCAATTCTTTGGTTCGGCGACTTTTGACGCCTTTAATCAATGTTATTACTGTGACCAAGAGAACAGGAGAGGAGTGGGCCTTGATAAACCGCAACTGTGGGGAGGTGGAATGGTTTTTGATGGGATTTCTCCTGAGAGTTTTGGTCATGCTGGATTTACTGGGACTTATGCCTGGGCAGATCCTGAGACACAAATCGTATTTGTATTTTTATCAAACAGAACATATCCTTCTGCAAAAAATCGGAAGCTAATTGAGCAAAGTATTCGTCCACGAATGCTTAAATTAGTGCATGATGCTATTCTATACTAAATGAAAATTGCTATTGTTTGTTATCCCACCTTTGGTGGAAGTGGAGTGGTCGCGACAGAATTAGGCCTGGCCTTATCTCATCGCGGACACGAAGTACATTTTATTACCTATAAGCAACCGGTACGGTTAGAGATTTTAAACAGTAGTTTACATTTCCATGAAGTAAATGTACCTGACTATCCACTGTTTCATTATCAGCCTTATGAGTTAGCGCTATCGAGTAAGTTAGTTGACACAGTGAAAACTTATGGGATTGAATTGCTACATGTACACTATGCTATACCTCATGCTTATGCTGGCTATATGGCGAAACAGATGCTAAAAGATCAAGGGATTGATTTGCCTATAGTAACTACCCTTCACGGAACAGATGTAACCCTAGTAGGGAAACACCCTTTCTATAAGCCTGCGGTGGCCTTTAGTATTAATCATTCTGACTGTGTTACTTCAGTTTCTGAAAGTTTAAAACAAGATACCCTTGATGTTTTTGAGGTGCATAAAGAGATTAAGGTAATCCCTAATTTTGTCGACTTTTCTAAGCATCAGCATCACGACGAAGATTGCCAGCGCAGTTTGATTGCACAAGACGATCAAAAAATCATTACGCATATCAGTAACTTTAGAAAGGTGAAGCGAATCGATGATGTAATCGAAGTGTTTTATCGTGTTCAAAAAGAAGTCAATTCCATTTTGATTATGGTGGGAGATGGACCAGAGCGCTTAAAAGCCATGGAGGCTTGCGAAAAGTTAGGAATAGATGATCGGGTAAAGTTTTTAGGGAAAAGCAACCAAGTATATCAAATCTTATGTTATTCTGATTTGTTTCTACTGCCATCTGCTTCAGAGAGTTTTGGGCTTGCAGCCCTCGAAGCTATGATGATGCGTGTACCCGTTATTTCAACTAATGTAGGCGGTTTACCAGAAGTCAATATTGATGGTGAATCAGGTTATCTTTTTGGCTTAGGGGATGTCTCGAATATGGCAGATAAATCAATCAGTTTGCTCAAGGATGATGAAAAATTAGAAAGCATGAAAGACAGCGCATATGCCTTAGCCAAAAGGTTTGACATCGACGCTGTTGTTAATCAATACATTGCGGTTTATAAAGATGCCTTAGTGCGCTAGCCCTATTGTGGGTGATAAATGCGCTCTGCATTCGCATAAATCGTCTCTTTTTCAAAGGTCATCTTCTTTGTTTTAAACTGAGTGTATAACTCCATTTGATCTCCATAATGAGGTGAGTCGGGATGGTCTGAGGATCCATAAGAAATCACCGACTCAATTTCTGGTCCATCTGGAGTGAATTTGACTAATTCGATATAAGATTCTCCCGCTACTACTTTTACTTTCCCGTCTTTGTATGACACAGCAGACATGGCAGTAACTACGTCGTTCATGCCAAAAACAGGAAGTTCTTTTTTCCCTCTAACTAATTTTTGATAATCCCCTAGTGCCACTTCGGTTGTGCCAAAATACTTTAGCATATGCGCCTTGACTTCTTTAAATGCTTTTACTAAGATGGCAGTTGGAATAATTTTAGGTTCTGGTAATTGGTAGTAGTAAGGTCCTAATTTATGATACAACATTAGGTAAGTCCCTGCACCAATTGATGTAGCCGTTGCTTTGCGGTCCCAGTTTTGTACACGTCGCACTAGATCACTTATTTCTGGGTATTTATCTGCCTCCATTTTCTCTAGATAATTGATATTCATCCAAGAGTATACAAAGGGTTTAGGGAGTTGGTTGTCGTATTTAATGCGTTTAAAGTCGGCATAAGACATCTTGTCTTCTGCCTCAATTAAATGCATCAAGCGGGTAGAGCGATTGTTGTGATAAGTTTCAAAGTTAGCCGCTTTAGCATAATCGTCTGGATTGGGATTATTAGCCTTGTCTGAAGAGAAAAACGGACTGTGATTCGCATTGTAAAAATAGCCAGAAGAAGGTTGGATTACTTGGGGGAGTTCTTCAATGTCATAAGTTTCTGTCCAGAGGGTTTTGCGGGTATTTCCTGGGACAACTTCCTTCCAGTTGTAGCCTTCAGCACGTTTAGGGATTAGGCCATTTGAGATGTAAAAAATAGTGTCGTTTTTATCTGCATACCCAATATTATAACCCGGTAAAGCTTTCATTTTTAAGATGTCATAGAACTCACTAAAGGAAGTTGCTTTATTCATGCGCCACCATTGTTCTAAAGCTCTAATCTCATATAAGGCTGGAGTACGAACAGCATAGTAACCCGATTTGTTTTTTAAGGTAGGACCAAAGATACTTTCATAGTATTTTTTAGAAATCTTGAACGGAATCCCTAATACTTTGATATTGAGCTTAGCTTTCTTTTTCTCGAGTGTTAGGTATTTATCATCGACCTTGTATTGCCCTTTTTTTGTGGGGTGCATTTCGAGTTTAAAGACATCTGTCTTGTCAGGGTAGTTAACGGTATGTGACCAGCCTAGGTGTTGATTAGCTCCAATCAAAATACTGGGTGTTCCAGCAAATAAAGCTCCAATAATATTAGTGCCTTCTTCGCTGCATAAATGTGCTTCATACCAGGAGACGGGACCGTCTAAAGGTTGGTGAGTGTTGATGGCAAGATAGGTGTTGCCATCTGTGGTTTTACTGCTATTAAAAGCGAAGGTGTTAGAGCCCGTAATTTCTTCCTGTGAGGCTTCGAGCTTAACGTTATTGCCAATAATACGTTGGACCCAATAATCTCCTCGAGAAGAGACAAAGAGTTGTAATTGTGCATAGCGCAGCATCATCTTTGGGGTAAGGGGAAATAAATCATCTTCTAAAACCTCCTGGGGATGTGTGCTAGCGTATTTATTGAGGGCCTGTGCATAGGCTTCGGCTATTTTCTTGTATTCAGGGCTAATCTTTTGATCATATTCCTTTTCTATGATTTCTTTAGAACCAATAAACTGTGAGATAAAGTCGGCCCCAGCCCCTTTAGTCCCGATGTGTTTTCCTAAAAGTGCATTCCCTGCTAAGTAACCTTGCTGAATGGTTTTAAAGTCATCTTCTGCATGTGCCCAGGCTAATCCATAGGCTACATCTGCATCTGTTTTACCAAATATATGAGGTACCCCAAAGTTATCCCGGACAATTTCTACGTCTTGGGGATTGATTTGAGCGAAGGTATTAGTGTATAGGAGGGTTAACCCCACAAGAGTTAGCAAGTTTTTCATAAAGATAATATTGAATTTAAAGGAACAGCGAAGTATACAATCGGTAGGCGACATACACCCCAGTTACCGACCAAATCCACCATCTATTTTTCATGTACCATTCCATAATTTTAATTTTTTAATAAGATATCAATTTCTTTAGCCAGTGCAAAATCTTTCTCTGTTAACCCACCACTATCTTTTGTGGTTAGGCTTAGGGAAACCTTGTTATAGTCAATAGTTATTTCGGGATGATGATTATGTTTTTCTGCTAATAGGGCGACTGTATTGACAAATTTAATGGCGTCATTAAAGGTAGAAAAGGAAAATGTTTTGGCGATAGCCTTCTTAATATGATGCCACCCATCCAATTGCTCTAGCTCTTTTTGATGGATTTTTTTTAGAGAAAAGTGCTGATTCATTGTGTCTTAACAATAAAGTACTCATAGGTATCGTTAACAAGGTATAAAACGATATTTATGAATTGGTGGAAAGAATTTTTCCGTTTTTTAGTGGCTTAAGCTAAACTGCACATTGCATGTCCTCACCGCAACATAAAGGAGATTTTATTTTTCCTTCACATTTAGGGCATTTTGAAATTTGTACTTGTTGCCCGTTGACGTCTAAGTGGTCATTGACTAGTGGTTCATCACATTTTGCACAGGTGGCGTTTACAGCCATTCCACATTGATTACATTCGTAAGTTGCCATACCGTTTATTTTTAAAGATATCTTTCTTGAATTTCTGCAAGGATTAAAAATCCGATGCATAAAAATATAGTTGCGATAACGATTCCTCCTACTCCCATGTTGTTTGTTTTAAATAATTGAAATATAAAAATAGTCTATTTTTTCCAAGTACCGCCATATTGATAGTGGTCGTTCTTTGGTTTTTCGACATCAACACAATTTTTGCATAAAAAATACCATTTTTTATCGGCTAGATACCGCACTCTATATAAGGTTGAGAATTCTGTTGAACAACGATCACAGTGTTTGATTCTTTCTTTTCTGCTCATAATAAAATACGAAAGGCTAAAATATTCCGTTTTTATCAATATATTCAACCGTATAACTATATTATTTGTAGGATTTTTTGATGCAAAAAGGTTTATCCCCATTTTTAATAAGTCTAACGACCATCTTTTTTGTTGGCTTTCTTCAGGCACAAGTGGTGGTACCTTCTTCCTGTATTCCTCGTCCATTTGACAATACCGATTTTAATTTACCAGCAACCTCTAATTCGACCTATCAAGGGAATGGTCTTTTTAGGTTAACGCCAAATCTAAACACACAAGGTGGTGCTGCTTGGTATAGAAGGCGTTTAGATATGCGGGTCAATTTTAGAATTGCAGTTGAATTGTATTTGGGTGCTAGTGATGCGGGAGCAGACGGAATTGCATTTGTCTTGCAAAATTTAGATACTGGGCAAGGATCTACTGGTGGCGGATTAGGCTATGGAGGAGGAGCGCTTATTAGCCCTTCAATGGCGATTGAATTTGATACATGGACTAACGGTGGAGGGGATCCTGCAACTGGGGAAGATCACATCGCTTTTGTCACAAACGGAAATACTAACACCATGCCCCTAGCGGCAGATATCACCCTTGTGGATAATTTAGAAAATGGGAACTACCATTCGGTTGTGATTTCTTGGGATCCCGACACTCAGGTTTTAGATTATGAATTTACCCATTCAAATGGAACTATTTATATAGATACAAAATCAGTAAATCTAATTGCAATGATGGGTACACCAATTGCATTCTGGGGCTTTACAGCTTCGACCGGAGGAGCTAGAAACGAACAAAGTGTTCGTTTTAATGATAATTCTATTTGTGTTGTTGATGCTACTTTTCCGGTTACAGTTGGGAATAATTATCACACTTCAACTGGTTTGGTAAGTCTTACACAAGACGACACCCAATATTTGTGCTCCTTGTTTTCTAATAACTTCTATAACACTGCCTATCACAATGGAGAAAATCTAGAGCCCACTGTTGGGGATTACATTCTCTATAATAATTTATATCCTCCACCACAACAATTAGTACAGGGGACTGGGACTGCTTACTTCAAAATGTTTGATTACAACAAGATTGTTGAAGTACGTAAATCAGATGGTGAAATAATCGCTGTCTATAACTGTCCTTAATAAAGCTTGAATTATTAAGGAAGTTTAAATAGATAAGCTCTTTTAAAAATTTAAACTTTTATACTTTTGTGTAAAATTATACGACCTTGACATTTAAGTATCCATATAGATACCTTTTCCTTTTTATTTTTTTATCTGGCGTGGCAGTTGCGCAAAAGAACAAAGATCCTTTTGCACGTTCTGCTCGTTTGCCAGATATGTCTGTTGGACTAGGATTGAGATACAATACTAAGGTCAAGTATAAAGTACCCGGAGTTTCTTTAAACTTTAATACTACCTATTATAATTTTGATTTTCGTTTTTTAATTGGTCTAGATTTTATGACGAATTTAAAGCGCAACAAAACGACCATCCTCGAAGGGCTTGATCTTGCTACCATAAGGGCAGAAAGTAGCTTTACAAAGCTTATTTATAACCATAGTGCTATTGGCTTAACAGGAGGGTGGATGTTAACAGAGCGTTTCTATCTCGTCGGGGGATTGAATCTTGAACTACTTGAACAGTTTGATCAATTAGCATCAAATTCTGGCAATGATTTGCCGGCAGTTTTTTATCGTGCTACCGGAAAAAAAACCGTGCTATTTTCATTGAAATACGGAGTGCAATACATGTATAAGCATTTTGTTTATGATCTATTTTACTCAAAACGAGGTATTTCGGTTGGCGTAAATTTTTTTTTTAATGGATAGATTTAGTTTTTTCATCAATTTAAGATAGGATCGATTCAAGTATTATTTTTTATTTCCTTTTTTTTTATAACTTAGAACTATCCGTGTGGACTGGGTTCATAATATAGTCGCGGGTGGAGAGAACGCATCCGGAACAATCGTTACATAAATTAATTGCTAGGCCCTTACAGGTGATTTATTATGTGCTATGTATAAAGACAATGCCATTACTTTTTTACCTTTTTCATCTTAAAGCGTGTTAGCCTTTAAATTATTTTCAGATGAAGTATTATAACAAAACAAGAACAATTGAAGAGAAAGTCACAGACAGACACCGTATCGAAGCGTTAAATCTTCAAAATGAATTATTACAAAAGATTTTAAATCAATTACAAGAGATGAAATAATCTTTTTGTCAGTTTTAATTTAATTCAAGTCCCTGGTTTTCCAGGGACTTTTTTATTGCATGCAATCATTCTTGTAATGTGAATTCAGTAAAATATAATCTATGTATATAGGGATATAATAATTTAATATCCTTTAGGTTGTCGATGTATTATATTATTCATTAAATTATATAAAATTGATAATCATGGAAAACAGTAAATGCCCGTTTCACGGTTCAACGACTACCCCGAACCTGGGAACCCAAAACAAAGATTGGTGGCCCAATCAATTAAATTTAGACATCCTTCGCCAGCATGACACGAAGAGTAATCCTTTAAACGAATTTGACTATAAAGAAGCAGTAAAGGAACTCGATTTAGCTGCTGTTAAAGAAGATTTAAAAGCAGTAATGACAGACAGTCAAGACTGGTGGCCAGCAGATTATGGACATTATGGACCATTTTTTATTCGGATGACATGGCATGCCGCTGGAACTTATCGCACTGGTGATGGTAGAGGGGGAGCCGCTACAGGAGCGCAAAGATTTGCGCCCTTAAACTCATGGCCTGATAATGGAAATTTAGATAAGGCGAGAAGAATATTATGGCCGATTAAAGAGAAGTATGGCAATAAACTATCCTGGGCTGACTTACTAGTGCTTGCCGGAAATGTTGCTATTGAAGATATGGGAGGACCAAACCACGGGACCGTCTTAGGACGTGAAGATATATGGCACCCAGAAAAAGATATTTATTGGGGAGCAGAAGACGAGTGGTTAGGCGATAACCGCTATGGAGATACCCGTCAGTCTCTTGAAAATCCCTTGGCAGCCGTTCAAATGGGCTTGATATATGTCAACCCTGAAGGCCCTAATGGCAACCCAGACCCAGCACTTTCTGCACAAGATGTAAGAGAGACCTTTAAACGTATGGCGATGAATGATGAAGAAACAGTTGCTTTAGTCGCTGGAGGGCACACCTTTGGGAAAGCCCACGGGGCAGGTGATGCTGAACTAGTAGAAGCAGAGCCAGAAGGTTCCCCCATGGAGCAAATGGGCTTTGGGTGGAAAAACAGCCACGGGATAGGAAAAGGGGTCGATACCATCACCAGCGGGATCGAAGGACCATGGACAACGAATCCTACCCAATGGGATATGGGGTATTTTGACTTGCTTTTTAAATATGAATGGGAGTTAAAAAAGAGTCCTGCAGGAGCAAATCAATGGCACCCTATTAATTGTGCCGAAGAGGACATGGTTCCTCAAGTAGATGGCAGTGATCAAAAGGTACTTCCTATGATGACTACTGCAGATATGTCGCTCAAAGTTGACCCTGCTTATCGCAAAGTATGTGAAGATTTTATAAGTGACCCAGACGCCTTTGGCGAAGCCTTTGCAAGAGCATGGTTTAAACTATTGCACAGAGATATGGGGCCAAAATCAAGTTATATTACCGGAGATTACAAGCCTGCAGAGTACATTTGGCAAGATCCCACTCCGGCGGGGCAACAACTTTCTGCCGCCACAGAAGAGGCGATTCGACAAGATTTAGCTGCTGCTGGCTTATCCGTTGCACAAATGGTGGAGACCGCTTGGGCAAGTGCGAGCACCTTCCGCTCTTCAGATAACAGAGGAGGGGCAAATGGGGCTAGAATTAGACTTTCCCCTCAAAAGGATTGGGCCGTAAATCAACCCGCAGCCCTACAAGAAATTTTAGGGGTTTATGATGGCTTCGCCAAAAAGCATAGCGCTTCTATCGCTGATGTGATCGTTTTAGGTGGTGCAGTAGGAATCGAAATGGCTTCTGGGGTAAAAGTCCCTACTACCACTGGGAGAGGTGATGCATCTCAAGAACAAACCGATGTTGATTCTTTTGATTTATTAAAGCCTAAAGCGTGTGGTTTTAGAAATTATGCCGAAAAAGAATTTGCCGTGAGTCCAGAAGAAATTCTACTGGATAAAGCACAATTGTTAGGTTTAACTCCGGTAGAGATGACCCTTTTAGTTGGGGGGATGAGAGCCATGGGAGTTTCACAATCTGGCGATGGTGTTTGGACCAATGGGAAGTTAGATAACAGCTGGTTTAAAACATTGCTATCGATGGAAGTAAGTTGGTCTCCTACAGGATACAATAGCTATCAAGCAAAGGATCGCAGCACTGGGGCGAATGTGAGAACTGCTTCAAGAACCGATTTGGTTTTTGGATCAAATTCAGAGCTACGTGCCATTGCAGAGGTCTATGCGCAAAACGATAACAACGGCAAGTTTGTTTGCGATTTTATAGAAGCATGGAATAAAATCATGAACGCAGATCGTTTTGATTTGCTTTAAATAAAAAAATAGGGGCCAGTTGGCCCCTATTTTTACACCATCACTTATGATCTGTGGATTTGTAATTAAGTCAAGTAAGGGAGAAAAAAAACTCTTGCTTTCGCGTGAAGGGCAAAAAAGATTGTCCCGTTGGTTATTGCACACAATAGGGGATCATTCTTTTGTTTTTAATACCACAGAAGGCTTGTACCTCTTTTTGGCCGAAGGCCATTGTACTGCTTTAATGCAGCATCAACTCGACACTTACCTTAGTGAGAATGTTAGGGGAGCTTATGTATTGCGTAATTGTTCAAATCAATCACATTTTTTTTTGCAAGAAGTGGGGGATGTTCTACAAGACAATACCAGTAGTGATTTTGCTTGGAAAAACTTTATCAGTAGTTTTTTAGGACAGCTTAAACCCTTTGTGGGGGATTCAAGGTGCATAGGAAGCCTTTTTAAAAACTTTGTAGGAATAGTCAAGTTTAAAGGGGATAAAGCCCAGTTAGATTACCTTAAACGCAAAATGAATTTACTTCGCGAAAGGGTGGATATAGGTGTGCTATTCGAAGTTTAAAATCCGTTTACACCATTGATCTAGTTTTCGCTAGAAATTCCCTTTTTTAATTAGATGATAAATAAATTCAGCTCTTTTATTAGAGAATCCACGCACCGTGGTGTAGGTCATAATATGGGAAACTTTGCGTAAATCTCCTGTTTTATCTTTATTGGGAGAAAATTTAAATCTTTGTTTAACCTCAATACTCTCTTTAAAACACAATAATTCTCCAACATCGCCCTTTTTAAAGGTCATTTTATTGATCGTCATTTCCTTATTGTTAATGTTTAGGGCAATGCTTTTTTTGGGTACATCAATAAAAACCTCTCCTGTTACTGGAATTACTTCTCCTTCGAATGCTGCACTAACAATATCAAAGCGTTGTGCGAATATCG
Organism: uncultured Flavobacteriaceae bacterium; assembly: GCA_943787295.1. GTDB lineage: Bacteria > Bacteroidota > Bacteroidia > Flavobacteriales > Flavobacteriaceae > Arcticimaribacter. Next base: position 231,548 of record CALSLW010000001.1, read on the forward strand.
CAAAACTGCTCAATAATAAGAGAATAGTAAAGTGTGATTTCATCTTTAAAGTTTAAAATAAATTTACAAAATCCATCTAAAAGAGCGTCTTACTAGTTGAGTTAAAAAATAAACCGGAATCGGTTTTTATTTGCAGTCTGCTTTCTTTGGGGCTAAGTTTAGAATGACTACTTTTGTCCCATAGGGCTTCACACCCTATTTTGTTAAAAGGTAGGTAGGCTATGGTTGGCTCAACCGCCTTTTTTTTGTTTTCATTAGTTTTCAAGTTATTGCTAAACAACCACAAAATAGGATGCTGATTTAATGTTTTTTGACACAGAAATTGGAGACAATATTTTCCTATTCATCGCCTACTTGTCAATAATTACATCACATAGGTTTTCAGGTATTGTTAAAAAATCACCAAATTGAGGTAACCATAAACAATTTGATGATGCTAAGAATTATATTTTTTAAAGTTTTCCTTCTCTTTAGTTTAGTATTAACGGCTCAGAATTTCAACAGTAGCGAATTTTTAGATGGTCAGTGGTGTGATAAAGATAAAGCCGATTGTTTTAACATTATTGCTACAGATGGTCTTTTGATTTATGAAACCCAGACAGGAGATTTCAGGACGGGTATAGAGATTATTGGTTATGATGAAAAAACAGAGACTATTTTGTAGGAGCTAGTTAGAACGAGTAAAAAGATAAATCGTTTTAAAATACTTAATCCAAATAAAGTTGAGTTTGATAATAACAATAGAAGAACAATTTTATACCGACAAAAGAAGGAATAGTTTCTAATTAGAAGGATAGATTAACTTTATCCCTTCTCGTTACATCAAAAGCTCAACAGTTTCTTAATTGTGTACTAGCAACTCTATAAAAATAGGCTAAACTTATTACTTCTTCTACGTACTAATGTAAAGTAAACTACTTTCCGATACAGAAATTAGCAAAGATATTCCCTAACAGCTCATCATTCGTGACCTCTCCGGTGATTTCCCCTAGGTGGAATAAAGCTTGTCTAAGGTCTATGGCGAGTAAATCTCCGCTTAGTCCGTCTTTTAATCCTGCTTGCACTTTGTCGATTTCCATTAAGGCGCTGCTTAAGGCGGCATAATGGCGAGAGTTGGTGATGATACTCTCATCCTGATAGTTGTTTTTTTCCATGAACTGGACTAAAACTTGCTTTAAAGCCTCGATACCTGTTTTGCTTTTTGCGCTTAGCTGCAGACAGGGGTAACTTTCTAAGGTTGTAGGGAGAGATTCCTTTGTCAGATCTGTTTTATTGAGTAAGATCCACAGGGGTTTATTGGGAAATTGGGTTTGTAAACCGTTAAGTTTTTCTCGGTGTATTTTTTCTTCTTCATTAAAACTCTGACTGTCGATCAAATAAAGAATTATGGCGGCCTGTTCGGCTTTTTCAAAAGCCTTTTTAATCCCAATTTGCTCAATTTCATCTTGGGTTTCTCTTATCCCAGCAGTGTCGATAAATCTAAAGCCAATGCCGTCGATGGTGATTTCATCTTCGATGCTGTCTCTTGTTGTACCTGCAATAGAAGAGATAATGGCTTTATCTTCTTCTAATAAAGCATTGAGTAGAGTAGATTTCCCTGCATTAGGCGGGCCTATAATGGCAATGGGAACTCCTTTCTTGATCACGTTGCCTAAGGCAAAAGAATCAATCAGTTTTTTTAATAGCGTATTGATCTTAATCAGTAGAGCCTCAAAAGCGGTTTTGTCGGCAAATTCAACGTCTTCCTCGGCAAAATCGAGTTCGAGTTCAATAAGACTTGCGAAATCGAGTAGCTCTTGTCTTAGTTGCTTGATTTCTGCGCTAATGCCGCCCCGCATTTGTTGCATGGCTACTTGGTGACTCGCTTCGTTTTCAGAGGCGATAACATCTGCGACAGCTTCTGCTTGGGCTAAATCCATTTTTCCATTGATAAAGGCACGAAGGGTGAACTCCCCAGCTTTTGCGGGTCGTATTCCATGATGGATAAACAGCTGAATTATTTTTTCTTGGATGTAGCGAGAGCCATGGCAAGAGATTTCAATGACATCTTCCCCCGTATAGGAGTGTGGGTTTTTAAATACACTGACCAAGACTTCGTCGATTAATTGCTCCCCATCGACAATGTCTCCTAAATGTACCGTATGACTTTTCTGATTCTTTAAAGCTTTCTTTGATCTAGCGCGAAACAATTGTTCTGTGGTGCTAATGGCTTCTGGGCCAGAAAGGCGAATCACCCCAATGGCTGCAGCTCCTGCAGCAGTTGATAAAGCGATAATAGTCCCTTCTGTTAGCATGGATTATAGTGTTGTGGTAAAGGTCGCTCTTTTCTTGTGTAAGCGATGTTCATAGTTTTTCCACATATTCTGGATAGAGTCGTTCTCTTCTAATTCTGGATTGGTTTCAACAATGGTAATTCCTTTTTTATTGAATAGCTTTTGAATCTCATTAAAGATAATAGCTGTTACCCCTTTGTTTTGATAATCTGGATGCACTCCGATCAAGTAAAAAGAGGCCCTATTGTTAAAATACTGGGCTTTGAGAATGTGGAAAATCCCCCAAGGGAACATTTTGCCATTGGCCTTTTTTAGGGCTTTGGTGAAAGAAGGCATGATGATTACAAAAGCGACTAACTTTCCGTTTTCATCTGCTACACATTTGATGAATTCTGGATGAATGTATTGAAAGTACTTTTCCTTATAATGCTTAATTTGATAGTCCTGTACTGGGACAAAAGTTTGCAGTTTGTTATAGGTCTCTTCTAGCAATACAAACATTTGTTCAACATAAGGTATAATCTGCTTTGTCTTAGTAAAATGCAGCACTTTAAGCTTGTAACGATCTAGCATAAGTTGACCAAAACGTCTTACCTTTTCAGGAGAGTCTTCAAAAGAAGAAATCTTGATTTCATATTCCACCCACTGAGCTAACTTTTCCATTTTGAGTGCATTCATATGCGTCTCGTAATATGGAAAGTTATAGTTGGTAATCATGGTGTTCATTTCATCAAAACCTTCAACCAATAAACCTGCTTTATCTAGATTAGAAAAACCTACTGGCCCTTCTATAAAAGTCATTTTGTGTTCTTTCCCAAAGGCTTTAACTGCCTCGATTAAGGCTTCAGTTACTGCAACATCATCAATTACATCAAACCAACCAAAGCGAACCTTTTGCTTTTGCAGTTTTTCTACTTCGATCCAGTTGATCATTGCAGCGATACGTCCGGCAATCTTTCCGTCTTTATAAGCTAGGAAAAAACGTGCCTCTGCATTATTAAAAACTGGATTGATGTCTTTATTAATGGTTTCTAATTCTTCGACTTTAATAGGGGGAACCCAATAGGGGTGATTATGATATAAGCTGAAGGGAAATTCAACAAATGCCTTGTATTCGGCTGGGCTGCTAATGGCAACAATTTCAATCATCAAGAATTAATTTCTTTTGGCTCTACGGTCTCTTTTTTTATTGGCTTTTTCTGCCTTTTTTGCTCCTTTTTTAAAGGATTTTTCTTCTTTACGCAAGGCTTTTTCTTCTGCTTTTTTTGCGGGATCTATATCGCGGTGAAAGTCTAAGCGATAAGAAGCTCCTGCGTTAATGAAAAACAGTGAAGGAGTATCTTTTGTATTCGCTCCTATGGTCGCTTCGAGTTGAATGTCATCTGTCAACAAATAAGCTGCTCCTGTTCTAAAGATTTGATCTTTATATCGTTCACTAGAATAGCCTTGTGTCTCTAAATAAACAGACCATAAGGGGTTGATGGTGTGGGTTAGGGTTAGGATGTAATTCGTATCTGGAAAATCTGTTAAAATGCGATTGTAGGTAAAATTAGTCACAAAAACCCAAGTACCTAAAAAGTGGGATTGTGTGGCTAATGTTGCCCTACCGCTTACAAGGGGTTCATCTTCTGGCCCACGGCCCAAATTTCCATAAAAAATAGGATTGCTAAGGTTCCCAAAAACATCTCCATAAGGGTAAGGATTGTCATTTTTTAAGATAGCATTTGCCCCTAGGGTGAGAGATACAGCAGGGATTAAATCCCGTAACTTAAATCCGTTATTTGCTTTCCAACTGTAAACATTGATTTCTTGTTCCTTTTTATAGGGATCATATACCAAGTATTTTACGCCTAAAAAGTTCTGCAAAAAACCTTCTCTTTTATATACTGTTTCAGGTAAGGCAAGACGATTGGTCAAATCATCGAATTGATAAACCCCTTCAAAAGTGAGTTCAAGTTGCTCTTTTAAAAACCCATAACGTAAAGAGAAAAAACCTATTTTCCCATTGACTTTAGAGTTGTTGTAGCTTTTGTGTTTATAGCTTCTGTATTCTGCTCCAGCCTCAAACTGTATCACCCTTGTTCCAACAGAAAATGCTCCAATAGATGCTCCTGGTCGATTAGAATTAATTTGGTCGGTGTATTGTGCGCTAAGAAGATAAGAACAGCTGCTAAAAAAAAGGAAAAAGTACAGTTGGCGCATGAAATTCAATTTAAAGCAAGATAGGTGTATTTTAAAAAATATGCTAACGAAAAAGGAGCAGGGAGGGGATTTTATCGTTTATTATTTTAATTTTAAACCATATTACATATTACATCCCTATGTTATCTAGTATCTTCTTAGTTCTATTGTTGATTTTGATTCTTTTTAGACGTCAAATTTTAGCGGGTTTGTTGTTCTTCTTTATGGGAAAATTAGCCAAAAAAATGCAAGAGCAAACCCAAGATGCACCTAAGAAAAAAGAATCAAAACCGAAGCAAAAACCTTCAGAAAAAATGGGGGAGTATATTGATTATGAAGAAATTGAATAGTTTTTTTGACCTTAAATCCTTAAGTGTTCATTTAGGGATTGGGCTTTTGTTTATCCTGTTATCCTTAGCCATGTTCTATCCTTTATTGCAGGGGAAACAACTTTTTCAATCTGATACTGCGCAATACAGTGGGATGGCGAGACAGTTACAAGAAAGTCGTGAGAAAAGCGGGGAAGAGTTATATTGGATCGATAACGCCTTTGGCGGAATGCCTACCTATCAATTAGGGGCAAAATATCCCTATGATGTTTTAACCCCTTTGCACAAAGTTGTGCGCCTTTTGCCGCATCCTTCTTATTTGCTTTTTCTTTATTTTCTCGGGGCATATGTTTTCTTGTTGAGTATTGGTCAGCCAAAAAAATATGCTGTTTTAGGTGCATTAGCCTATGGTTTGTCGACTTATTTATTGATTATTATCCAGGTGGGACATAATACCAAAGCGCAAGCCCTAGGGTATCTGCCCTTTGTCTTTGCAGCGGTGCATTATATTTTTTCAAAAAAATCTTTGTGGGGAATTGTTTTTGGTGGCCTAGCCATGGCATTACAAATTAGGGCGAATCACTACCAAATGACCTATTATATGTTGCTCTTAATGGTATTGTATGTTGGATTTCAAGCATGGCAGTTTTACCAAGCTAGAAAGCTTAAGCCTTTTTTACAAAGTACTATAAGATTGACTCTAGCTGGGGTATTAGCCATCGCATTGAACGCTACTGCACTTTTAGCCACCTCTGAATATACCCAATTTAGCACCCGTGGAAAAAGTGAATTGACACAGGATGCGAGTGGACTTCCGCTTGAAAAAAGATCTGGGCTATCTTATGACTACATTACCCAATACAGTTATGGAATATTTGAGAGTTTTAACCTTATAGTTCCCAGAATCCAAGGGGGAGGTTCCGGTGAAGATTTAGGATCCTCTTCTGCGATTTATAAGGATTTAATCCAAAGGGGCGCCTCAAGGCAACAAGCAACTCAGTTTGCAGCGAATGTGCCAACTTATTGGGGTGATCAACCTATACTTGAAGCTCCGGCCTATATTGGAATAGTTATTGTCTTTTTAGCAGTATTAGCACTTTTCTTTCCCTTAACCATGATAAAGAAGTGGCTTTGTGCTGGCATTGTCCTTTCCCTTTTGCTTTCTTGGGGAAAAAACTTTGATTTCCTCACCCGTTTATTTATCAATAATTTCCCTTTATATTCAAAGTTTAGAGCGGTTTCTTCTATCCAAGTAATATTAGAATTTTGTTTTCCCATTTTGGCCATTTTAGGTCTAAAGGCTTTTTTTGATCAACCAAAAGCAGCCGCTAAAAATGCATTAAAAAAGACGTTCTATATATTTGGAGGAGTCTTGCTTTCATTGTATTTAGCACAAGGAGTGTTGTCTTTTCAAGGCCCAAATGATAGTTATTACAGTAATGTTTTTGGCCCGCAGCTTATGCAGATGGTTTTTGAGGCACGAAAAGATATTTACACTGCAGATCTAATTAGAGCCATTGTTTTTGTGCTTTTAGTGGCAGGAATGCTCTATGCTTTCCTTTTTGATAAATTGCGCAAACAAATGGCGTTTATCGGGATTGGGTTGTTATTGTTTATTGACCTATTGCAGATTTCAAATCGCTATTTAGACCGAGATTTATTTGTCTCTCCCAGCCGAGTAAAGCGTGCTTTTGTTTCAACATCCCAGGATCGGGCTATTTTAAATGATCAAGGGTATTTTCGTGTTTACGAACCTTCTTTGGGCTTACAAGGAGCAAGAACAGCTTATTTTCACAATGCAATAGGGGGATATCACGGAGCAAAACCTAGGCGTTTCGAAGAATTAATCGATTTGTTTCAGCAAAAACAACACGAGCCTATTCTCAATATTTTAAATGTTAAATACATTTTATACGACAACCAAGAAGGCGAACCACAAGTATTAGAAAACCCAGCAAATCTAGGTGCTGCATGGTTGGTGAGTTCCCTTTCGCCCAAGGCTAATGCTGACGAAGTTTATCAAGCGATGACAACTACAGATTTTGTTTCAACCGCAATTGTTGAAGGGGAGAATTTATCACTTCCGTTATCTTTTGTAAAAGATAGTTTAGCGCGTATCGACTTAGTAGAAAATGCACCCAATGAAAAAATCTATGCCTTTAAATCGAGTCAAGCAGCCTTTGCGGTCTTTTCAGAGATGTACTATGAAAAAGGTTGGATCGCAACTATCGATGATCAAGAAAGTGAAATTCATGCAGTTAATTATGTTTTGCGCGGCCTAGAAATCCCTGCTGGGGAGCACCGTATTCGTTTTACTTTTACCCCAAAAGTTGTTGCCACAGGAAGTGGAATCCAACTTGTAGCAATTGTTTTATTATTGCTTTTGATAGCAGGAAGTGTTTGGCAAAGTTTAACACAAAAACAGCAAGGATAAATGGGCGTGGTAGCAAAACAGTCTTTTTATAATATTCTAAGTGTAATACTTGCTTTTGGGATTGGCGCGATCAATACAATTGTTTTTTATCCCAGAGCGATGGGAGAGGAGTTGTACGGGATTGTAGTGATATTATTAGCACAGTCAAATATATTACAGCCCATTTTCTCTTATGGGGTACAGCACACGATTATAAAGTATTTTTCTGCTGCACCTTCGCAAAAGGAACAAGATAAATTATTGCTTTTTTCCCTCTTGATTCCCCTTGTATTTATCTTACCAACGGCTGTTTTATTCTTTGCAAATTACACTGAAATAGCCGCATATCTTTCTACTAAGAATCCAGAGATTGCTCAGTTTATTTATTTGATCTTTCTCATTGCAGTTTCTACGGCCTATTTTGAGATATTTTACAACTGGGCCCGAGTGCAAAAACAAACGGTTGTTGGAAATTTTTTAAAAGAGGTATACCAAAGGGTTTTAATCACACTTCTCTTACTTGCCTACCTGTTGAACTGGATTGATTTTAGCGCCTTTATCAATGCTTTAATTGTAGGCTATTACTTGCGTTTAGCAGTTATAATGAGCTATAGTTTATGGTTGTATACGCCCAAAATTCACTTCTCTTTTCCCGCTAATACCCGACAGCTTCTAACCTATAGTACTTTAATCTTTCTTTCCGCCTTTGGCGCGAGTGTGATTATTGATATAGACGCGAGCATGCTGGGGAAGTTAGTAGAAGATCGCTATGTAGCTTATTACCGTGTTGCCATTTTTATCGCAGCGATTATCGATGCACCTGTAAGGGCAATGTTGCAGATTGTTAGCCCATTGGTCTCAGAGGCGATTAATGCTAATAAACAGGAAGAACTGAAATCCTTGTTGTCAAAAAGCGGAACAAATCTTTTGTTGGTTTCAGGGTTGTTTTTTGTGCTGATCAATGCGAATATCAATGATCTATATGACTTTATCTATTTCTTGAGTGGTAAAGATGGCTTTGTGGTAGCTATTCCAGTGGTGTTGTATATATCGATTACTAAAATCATTACCGCAGCAACTGGTTGTACAAACAATATCATCAACAACTCCAAGTATTATTATTTTGTCCCGTTTTTATCAATCGGTTCTGCTATAGCGGTGGTGTTTTTAAACCTTCACTTTATTGAGCAGTTGGGCTTTATCGGGGCAGCTTTTGCTACCTTAATTGTGATTACTGCCTTTAATATTATCAAAGTACTTATTGTGGGGATGACCTTTAAAATCACCCCATTTAGTAAGCAAACCCTTTACCTCGTATTATTGATTTTAGGGCATTATTATCTCTTTTCCTCACTTGATTTTCCCTTTAGTGCTTTTGTCAACCTATTGCTTAAATCAAGTTTAATTTGTGGAAGTTATCTCGCATTTTGTGTGGGATTAAAGATTTCTCCAACCATTAATGATTTATTAGCGACTGCTTATAAAAAATTAAGGTCTATCCTTGGGTAGATAGACCTTAACCAAACAAAATCATAGAAACCAAAATAATTCAATTATGAAATCAAATCATTTCGATATTAACAAGTATTGTGCCAAAAAATTAAACAACTAATAACTAGCCTTTTAGCTTTTCCTTCAAGTATTGACCTGTAAAAGAAGTCTTGATTTTTGCAATTTCTTCTGGTGTACCTTCTCCTATCAAAGTCCCTCCTTTGTCTCCACCTTCTGGTCCTAGATCGATGACGTGATCTGCACATTTGATCAAATCCATATTGTGTTCAACCACTAAAAGTGAATGCCCTTTATCAAGCAAGGCATCAAAAGAGGTGAGGAGTTTTTTAATATCGTGAAAATGAAGTCCTGTAGTGGGTTCATCAAATATGAATAGGATTTTATCTTTTTGCTCTCCCTTGCCAATAAACGAAGCCAGTTTGATCCTTTGTGCCTCTCCACCTGATAAGGTAGCAGAAGATTGCCCTAAGGTAACATAGCCTAATCCCACCTGTTGAAGGGCATTGAGTTTTTTAGCTAGTTTATTCTGTTTGTTTTCACTAAAGAACGTTATGGCGTCGTCAACAGTCATGTCTAAGACCATGTCAATAGACTTGTCCTCAAAAAGAATTTCCCTGACTTCTTTTTTAAAGCGTTTGCCCTTACAGTGTTCGCATTCAAGGACAACATCTGCCATAAATTGCATTTCGATGGTCACGGTTCCTTCTCCTTTACAAGCATCGCAGCGTCCACCATCTACATTAAAAGAGAAGTGCTTCGGCAAGAAGTTTCTGACCTTACTTAATGCTTGTTTTGAGAACAAGGCTCTAATGTCGTCATAGGCCTTGATATAAGTAACGGGATTAGATCTTGAGGATCTACCGATAGGGTTTTGATCAATGTATTCTATGTGTTTTATGGAAGAAAAGTCTCCCTCTAAGCCATTAAATTGCCCAGGTTTTTCCACAAATATATCTAAGTGTCTCTGCAACGCAGGGTAAAGAATCTTTTTGACAAGCGTACTTTTCCCACTTCCAGATACCCCTGTTACAACAGTAAAGGTGTTAAGGGGGATATTGACATCAATGTTTTTTAAATTGTTTTCTCTTGCCCCAATTATAAGAATCGAATCTTTACTTTTGCGACGCTTTTTTGGAACCTTGATCGCTTTTGTTCCATTAAGATATTCGGCGGTTAAGGTGTCTTGTTTAATGATCTCTTTAAAGCTGCCTTGCCCTACAACATTTCCTCCTAAGCTTCCTGCTTCTGGACCGATGTCAATAATGGCGTCTGCAGCACGCATAATATCTTCGTCGTGTTCTACAACAATCACTGTATTGCCTAATGCCTTGAGTTGTTTTAAAATATTGATCAAACGTTCATTGTCTCGGGAATGTAAGCCAATGCTGGGTTCGTCCAAAATATACATTGATCCCACTAAGCTACTTCCCAAGGAAGTTGCTAAATTAATGCGTTGTGATTCTCCACCAGAAAGGGTATTTGACTTCCTGTTTAAAGTTAGATATCCCAAGCCTACATTTTGCATAAAGGACAATCTAGAATTGATTTCTATCAATAAACGACTTGCAATAGCTTCTTGTTGTGGGGTAAAGCTAGCTTTAGCAAAAAAGTCGGCTAGCTCATCTAAGGAAAGACACATAAGATCAGGAAGACTTTTGCCATTGATTTTTACATAAGCGGTCTCTGGACGTAAACGGGTACCATTACAACTATCGCATTTTGTTTTTCCGCGATAGCGCGATAACAAAACCCGATTTTGAATTTTGTAATTTTTTGCCTCTAGCTTTTTAAAGAATTTATTGAGCCCTGCAAAATAGGAATTGCCTTTCCACAATAATTCTTTTTGTTCTTGGGTGAGCTCAAAATAAGGTTTGTGAAGAGGGAAGTCAAAGTGGTAGGCATTATTAACTAGGTCTGAATAGTATTTTTTAAACCCACTTCCGCGCCATGGCGCTATAGCTTCTTCATAAACCGACAATCCATTGTTAGGGATGACTAGTTCTGGATCGATACCAATAATGTCTCCATATCCCTCGCATTTTTGACATGCTCCATAAGGATTATTAAAGCTAAAAAGGTGAACGTTAGGCTCGAGAAAAACCATCCCATCAGCTTCAAATTTATTGGAAAAAGCAGTGCGTTCTTCGGTTGAAAGATTTAAGACTTCGCATTGTCCATCCCCTTCAAAAAAGGCGACATCAACTGCGTCAGACAGCCTGTTCTTAAAGTCTTCATCCTCTTGACGAACAATCACTCTGTCGACAATTAATTCAAACTTTTTGGGAATTTTCCCATCTAAATCATCAAGGCGTTGCATCCCTTTATCTGTGTAGATACGGGCATAACCTTGCTGAATAAGAATGTCAATTTGTTCCTTTGGACTCCTCTTTTGTTTGTTTTGCGGCGTGGTTAAAAGTAAGAATTTACTGCCTTCATCTTGCCGAATTAAAAAATCAACTACATCGCTAACTGTATCCTTTTTAACTTTTGTTTTCGAACTAGGAGAGTAGGTTTCACCGATTCTAGCATAGAGCAGTTTGAGATAATCATAGATCTCTGTTTTAGTGCCAACGGTCGAGCGTGGATTGCTTGAATTGACTTTTTGTTCAACAGCAATGGCAGGAGCTATCCCCTTGATTTGATCAACTTTTGGCTTGTTTAAGCGCCCCATAAATTGACGTGCATAGGAGGAGAGACTTTCGACATAGCGACGTTGCCCTTCTGCATACAAGGTGTCAAATGCTAGTGATGATTTTCCCGATCCAGAGAGTCCGGTAATGACCGTTAAAGTATTTCGCTTAATGGCTACATCAATGTTCTTGAGGTTGTGGAGTTTTGCTCCAATTATGATGATGTTCTCTTTAGGCGATAATTGGTTGATCTCTTTCATAGAAAAAATAGAAGCTATAAATATACGATATATCCTTTCCAAGGAAATCAAAATTTCCTTTTTTGAACAATAATTTATCAATTGAAGAGTTATCAATTTTTTTTCTATATTTGTAATAATAAAAGCAGCACGCCTATACATAATTTTACTTTAAACGTTTTATCGATTATAACTCACCTCACCGGGTTTAAAGTAATATGTATATGGAAAATAGACTTCAACATCAAGACGACGCTGCTTTAGTTCAAGACTACATCAACGGGAATGAAAGAGCGCTAGAAATGTTAATCATTCGTCATAAATTGAAAATTTACAATTTCATCTATTCTAAGGTATTTGACCGTGATACCGCCGAAGACATCTTTCAAGAAACCTTTATTAAAGTAATCAAAACGCTTAAACGTGGTGTTTACAGCGAAGAGGGAAAGTTCATGCCATGGGTAATGCGTATTGCACATAATCTTGTGATTGATTTTTTCAGAAAAAACAATCGTATTCCTATTTTCGACAATAGCGATGAGTTTGATATTTTTCAATTAATTGGCGATGGCAACCCCACTGCAGAAAGATCCATGATTGAAGAACAAGTGGTGGAAGATTTACAAAAATTGATTGTAGAATTACCCGATGAACAAAAAGACGTTTTAACCATGCGTCTTTACAAAGACATGAGCTTTAAAGAAATTGCAGAGTCTACAGGGGTTAGCATTAATACCGCATTAGGTAGAATGCGCTATGCGATTATTAATTTGCGAAAGTTGATTGAAGAAAATCAGATAATTTTATCGGCCTAGTATACTTTTTTTAAAAAGTAGTCGTTCTATTGATATAAAGTATATTAATGGAAGAATTCTACTCAAAAAAGCTTAAAACCACTTTAGGCCCTAGTGACTTAACCATCAAACGTATTCTGGCTTTTTCTAAAGCATTAGACTCCTCAAAAGTGAACATCGAGGAAGAAAACAAAGAAATAGAGAAAGAATAACTGTTTATTTTTTCTTTTTGTAATATTCATTCAGGACGCTTTTGCGTCCTATTTTTTTGGTGATAATATCTTTTTCAAGATTCCATCCTCTTGCAGGACTGTATTCTCTTCCGTACCAAATGATTTGTAAGTGTAAGTCGTTCCAAGTCTCTTCTGGGAACAATCGTTTTGCATCTCTTTCTGTTTGTACCACATTTTTACCATTAGTAAACCCCCAGCGATACATCAATCGATGAATATGAGTATCGACAGGGAAGGTTGGGATGTCAAAAGCTTGCGCCAATACAACTGCTGCAGTTTTATGTCCCACAGCAGGCAGCTCTTCTAGATCTTCATAGGTGCGGGGAACCTCACCATTGTGTTTTTCTAGAAGAATTTTTGATAAACCGTGGATGCCTTTGGATTTCATGGGAGATAAACCAACAGGACGAATAATATCTCGAATTTCTTCTACTGTTAGCTTGATCATTTCCTGCGGTGTCCTAGCTTTTGCAAAGAGGAGGGGAGTGATTTGGTTCACCCTTACATCAGTACTTTGTGCTGATAGTAAAACCGCAATTAAAAGGGTATAGTAATCGTTATGGTCAAGGGGAATCGGAATTTCTGGGTAAAGATCTGCGAGTGTTGCGATGACATAATCAACTTTTTCCTGTTTGGTCATTTGTTCTTCTGTTTGTTTTGTAATTTAGAAAAAAAATAAGTTATGAAACCATTACAAGTAGGGGATAAAGTTCCCGCTTTTTCTGTTTCTGATGATCGCGGAAATATCCAAAAATTAAGTGATTACAAAGGACAAAAATTAGTTGTTTTCTTTTACCCAAAAGCCAGTACACCAGGTTGTACTGCAGAGGCTTGTGATCTTAGAGATCACTATAAAGAACTGCAAGATGCAGGCTATGCTCTCTTAGGGGTTAGCGCAGATAGTGAAAAACGCCAACGCAATTTCTCAGAAAAATATGATTTTCCTTTTCCTCTTTTAGCAGATGAAGACAAACAAGTCATTAACGCTTTTGGTGTTTGGGGACCAAAAAAGTTTATGGGACGTGAATACGACGGGATTCACCGTATGACCTTTATCATAGATGAGAATGGGGTAGTGGAGCGAGTGATTGATAAGGTCAAGACCAAAGTGCACGCTGCACAGATTTTAGAGTCTTAACCTGATTTTTTAGTTAGAAGAACTAATCGCTCAAGTTGATAGAAGAACATGTTTAAACCATAAAACACTGTAAGGAAAAGGCTATAGCATCTCGTTAAACTAATCTATCAATTCCGATTAGATCTATTCTTTAATCCCAAACATCTTGTTTTGACGAATCAATTCAGCTATCCCTTCTGGAAGGTGTTCTTCCCACTTAGATTCCCCACTTTTAATCTGCTGAAGTATTTTGCGAGAAAAGATGTTTAAATAGGTCTCGTCATAATCAAAGATATCGATTACTTTTCCGTTGTATTTAAAGAACTTATAGAAATCCTTCATACGGGGATGAAGTTTGAGGTTGGTGCTATTGATAACATTCCCTTTCTCATCTTTCATAGGATAGAGGTAAACCTTGAGGTTGTTATAGAACATTTTCCCAAAGGCCTCTAGGATACCACCCCCAAGGTCTTCGTAATAGTGTTCATCAAATATTTCAACAAAGTTGTTGACTCCCATGCTTAAGCCCAATTGCTTTTTTGTGTATTGAGAGAGGTAATCTACCAGTTTATAGTATTCTTTAAAGTTAGAGATCATTACAATATGTCCTAAAGAGCACAAGAGTTTTGCCCTATCCATAAAGTCTTTTTCATCTATTTCTCCGTCTGCTAAAAGGTTAGAAAGCGTGATTTCAAAGATGACAACAGTTTTGCTTTCATCAACGCCAGGCTCCTGTATAAAGGCATCGAGTGCCTTTTCAAACATATCGATATTGACCTTAGTTACCGGGCGAAAACTTCCGCGAAGCGTCAAAATATTTTTCTTGTAGAGCTCTCTTGCGGGAAGTATGTTTTGCCCATTAGGGTTGAACATGACCGCGTCTGTCATTCCATTTTTTACGAGTTGTAAACTCATTAAGCGGTTGTCAACATTTTCAAATAAAGGGCCTTTAAAATTGATGGTATCGATTTCAATGGCATCTTTATCGATGTTGTCATAAAGGTAGCGCAACAATTTTTTGGGTTCCTTATTTTTATAAAATGCACCATAAACTAAATTGACTCCTACATTTCCTAGTACCTCTTGTTGAAGCCTAGCCTCGGTTTGATGGAAACGAACGTGCAAGGTGATCTCGCTATAATCTTGGTCTGGACTAACTTGAAAACGAATTCCCATCCAGCCATGGCCTTTAAATTTTTTTGCAAAGTCAATAGTGGTTACCGTATTTGCATAGGTAAAAAACATCTTATGGGGATTTTCACCTCTTGGGATGCGGTCTTCTAATAGCTGCATCTCGTGATTGAGCATTTTATTTAAACGCGCCTCAGTTACATAGCGTTTATCGTCTTCTTCCCCGTAAATATTATCACTGAAATTTTTGTCATAAGCACTAATGGTCTTTGCGATCGTACCAGATGCTCCTCCTGAACGGAAAAAGTGACGGGCGACCTCTTGTCCTGCACCAATTTCTGCAAAAGTTCCATAGATAAAGCGATTAAGGTTGATGCGTAAAGCTTTGGCTTCAACAGATGGGCGACTTTCTAATTCAGTTTCGCCAGGGAGTTGGTCAGACATAGACAAATAATTAGTTTTTCAAATCTACAAAGATTGTAGAATTAAATGACAAGGTTTACCTTTGAAAAACATGATTAAGATCACTTTTTTAGGCACGGGAACTTCTCAGGGAATTCCCATTATTGGAAGTAAACACCCTGTTTGCTTGAGTAGTGACCCTAGAGATAAGCGATTACGTGTTTCGATTGCCTTAGCTTGGGATGATTATTTTTTTGTGATCGATTGTGGGCCAGACTTTCGACAACAAATGCTGGCGATGAATGCTCGCCAATTGGACGGAATTGTTTTCACTCATGAACATGCCGATCACACTGCAGGCTTAGATGATATTCGCCCTTTTTTCTTCCGTCAAGGAAATATTAATATGCATATGTCTGCCAGAGTGCAAGCGTCTTTGAAGCAGCGTTTTGATTATATCTTTAACGATAAAAACAAATATCCAGGGGCACCCTCTGTCAATGTGCACAGCATTGATAAATCTAGCCCTTTTAAGCTTGGGGATAAGCAGGTAATTCCCATAGAAGTGATGCACCACAAGATGCCTGTGATGGGCTATCGTATTGATGATTTTGCTTATTTAACTGATGTTAAAACCATCGCTGATGAAGAAAAAGATAAACTTAAGGGCCTAGATGTTTTAGTCGTCAATGCATTGCGAATTGAGCCACACCCATCCCATTTAAATTTAGATGAAGCCTTAGCCTTGATTGAAAAATTGCGGCCTAAGCGTGCTTATTTAACCCATATTAGTCACTTGTTAGGTTTTCACGCAGAAGTCGAAAAAGACCTTCCTAAAAATGTTTTTCTCGCTTACGATAACCTAGAAATAACCACCTCATTATGAAAACTAAAATCTTTATTTACCTTTTTGCTTTTACTGCATTAATCCTTGTTTTTCAATTGGTCAATAGTTCAAAAGTAGTCAAGTATCAAGCAGGGATAATTGCAGAAAAGGTCGCGCGTATTGACACTTTAAAAGTGGCACTGGATAAAGTAGAATCTAAGTATGAAGATGATGTGTATTTTTCTTTAGATCAAAATGAAGAAGCCCAATCCTTTTATCCCGATGAGGATCCTGCGGTGATTATCGAATTGGTAAAAGAAAAACTCTACGAAAGCAATACCATTAAAGGAGATAACCCTCTAGTGCTTTACAGTGGTGCTGGAAAAAAATTTTTAATTAATAAAATTAAAGTACTAAATCACAAATGGGTAATTGCAGATTTTTCTGATGGAACAGATTGGGGGGAAATTCTAATCGAATACCAAATAAGAGGAG
This sequence comes from uncultured Flavobacteriaceae bacterium, assembly GCA_943787295.1. Lineage (GTDB taxonomy): Bacteria > Bacteroidota > Bacteroidia > Flavobacteriales > Flavobacteriaceae > Arcticimaribacter. The sequence continues at coordinate 248,123 of CALSLW010000001.1, forward strand.
GGGAGATCAAATTGAATGTCTTAGATCAACTGCTGTATTACAATGATTAAGTATTCGTTTTTAACCAAGCGAGGAGATCAGCAAAATTCTCTGGATTAATGCCGTGTCCAGCGGGGTATTCCTTATACTCCACTTTTAAGTCTTTTTTTTCGACTAATGCAATGCCTTTTCTCGCCCAGTCAACTGGAAGGGTGGGGTCTTCAGTACCGTGACTGCTAAAGATACGCAGTTGGTCTAATCCTTCTTTGGCGTAGCCAAAAATATTTTCGTTCACATAACCGCTTAAGGCAATGATTTTATCGATGCGTTCTGGGTGGCTTAAGCCCACAGCCCAACTCAAGATGGCGCCTTGACTAAAGCCTAATAAGGATACTTTTTGACCTTCGAGTTTAAATTGCTCGAGATGATAATCAATGTTGTAGAGGATGATTTCTTGTGCTCTCTTAGCTTCAGCATCATCGCTCCATTTATCTTGTTGCTCATTAAAGTGAATGGAATACCACGCATATCCTCCAAAACCAAGCGTTAAAGGGGCGCGAAGCGAGATGATTAAATATTCTTCTGGAAGGTAATTCGCAAAAGAATAAAGGTCTTCTTCGTGACTTCCATAGCCGTGTAAAAGGAAAAGTATAGGGGTCTTTCCTCCTTCTTTTAATGGTCGCCTAATGCGATAATCTAGCACTTGATTGATTTCCATGCTTATTTTAATGCGATTTTATTTCCGCTAATGCTACCGTAAACTTTTCCCTGAGTACTGTGTCCTAAAAAGGCACAATTTTGGGTTGAAGAAAGGAGATCCTCTTTGGTGAATTTCCCTGCACCATTAGGGGTAAAGAGACTAAGGTTTGCGACTTGACCTTCTTCGATTTTAGTGCTTGATAAACCAAAAGTGGTTCTTCCTTTTGTCAAGAACTGAATCACTTTTTGGGTAGGGAAGAAGGTGTTAAGCACACCAAAGGCAGCTTCTAAGCCAACTGTTCCGCTGGTCGCATGTTCAAATTCTACATGCTTTAATTCTTTATTTAAAGGTTGATGGTGAGAACTAATCATATCGATAGTCCCATCGAGTAAACCTTCTTTAAGCGCCTCTCTATCTTTTTCTGTACGAAGTGGAGGAGAGAGTTTAAATCGAGTTTCAAAACCAAAGAGGGCATCGTCTGTATAGCAAAGATTTGCTAAGGCAACACTACAGCTCACCTTCAGCCCCTTTTTCTTTGCTGCACGGATAAGTTCCACGCCTTCTGCAGTTGAAACAAAAGGAATGTGAAGTTTTCCACCGGCATAGGCTAGAATATGTAAATCTCGGTTGATTTGCAGGGTTTCATTAAGGCTAGGGATTCCAGCTAAACCTAGCTGGGTGCTGCTATTTCCTTCGTGTGCAACACCGTTTCCACCGATGCGATTATCCTGAGGGCTAGAGATGATCAGTGCATTAAATCGCTGGGCATAAAGCAAGGCGGTTTTGAGTAATTCTGGGTTCTCAATAGGCTTTAAAAAGTCGCCAAAAGCAACAGCGCCATTGTTTTGTAAATCGTATAATTCTGTCATTAACTTCCCAGCCTGGCCTTTTGTAAGAGCGGCTATTGGATGCATCTCTGTGGGGTGGTCAGAACGATAGTTTTTTAATTGTATCACTGCCGATTGACTATCGATGGTGGGTTGTGTTTCAGGCTCTAAGGCGATATCAGTAAAGCCACTTAAGGCCGCTGTTCGCAAACCATTTTCAAGGGTTTCGCGTTCTTCATAGCCTGGTTCACCAAAGCAGACACTTGAATCAAACCAACCCATAGAGAGGTGAAGATTGTCTTTTTTAACGGTAACATCGGCTGCTTCTTCTAGGGCGGCTCCTATTTTTGTAATCGTACCACCTGAAATAAAAACATCAACTTCTTGTAAATGGAAAGCACCTTTAGGGTCTATAATGGTGGCTTTTTTGAGAAGAATTTTCATGTAACGCTTTCGCTTTCCTTTGTTGGGACAAAAATACAAAAACTTCTCCTTTCTTGAACGGGGAATCTTTCAATGGCTTAAAATTTTTCAAAAACCCCTAGCCCAAAGAGGGCATAATCGAACTTTACCGGATCCTCAGGATCCATCTTACGCAAGGCGGTATCTAGTTCTAACAAAGCTTTGCCGTCGTTTTGCTTGCGTTTTAATAATCTCAATTTCCTGGCAACATTCCCAGAATGTACATCTAAAGGGCAAGACAATTGACGGGGGTGTATGGATGGCCAAAGGCCAAAGTCTACTCCGTTTTTATTCGAACGTACCATCCAGCGCAAGTACATATTGAGTCGCTTTGCCGCAGAACCCTTTAAAGGATCTGAAACATGCTTTTGCGTGCGTTGTTGATGGGGGAGGGAGAAAAACACTTTTTTGAAATGGTGAATTGCCACTTGTAAGCTCTTTGGCGTAGCCTGACTACTAAAAAGCTGTTCTAAGCCTTGATGCTCTTGATAAACGTGGCGCAATGCTTTGATAAAATAGCGCAAGTCTTCGGCATTAAAAGTGCGGTGGACAAAACCTTCAAAACGGGCGAGATCGATTTCTTTGTGGTTGATGACAAAGTCATAAGGCGCTTGATCCATCAATTGCATCATCTTTTGGGCATTGTTGATGATGCTTTTTCGATTGCCCCATGCGATGGTTGCGGCTAAAAAACCACTGATTTCAATATCTTCTTTTAGAGAAAATTGATGCGGGATTTGAATGGGGTCGACCTCAATAAAATCAAAAGATTCGTATTGCTGGGCTTTTTCTTCAAGAAAGGTCTTGATTTCTGTTAGCTTCATGCTACAATTGCTCCGTCGACAAGGTGAATGGTACGATCCGCCATATTAGCCAAGGTTTTGTTGTGGGTAACGATCACAAAAGTTTGCTTTAATTCATCCCTTAAATCAAAGAACAATTGATGCAAAGCATCGGCATTTTTAGAATCGAGATTTCCGCTGGGCTCATCTGCAAAGATAATGGCGGGATCGTTCATCAGGGCTCTTGCAACGGCAATGCGCTGTTGTTCTCCACCAGAAAGGGTGTTGGGTTTGTGATCGATGCGATGATCCACTCCTAATCGTTGTAACAAGCCCATGGCTTTGTCCTTGACTGCAGCTTTTTTCTTGCCTTGAATAAGGGCCGGCATCATCACATTTTCTAAGGCCGTAAATTCATCGAGCAACTCGTGAAATTGAAAGACGAAACCCAAGGATTCATTGCGAAAACGCGCTAAATCTCTATCCTTTAATCCTAGAATCTCTGATTGATCAATCATTAAAGTTGTTGTAGGAGTCTTGTCTGGGCTAGAAAGAGTGCCTAAAATCTGTAACAAGGTCGTTTTACCCGCCCCAGAAGGACCTGTTATTGCAACAACTTCTCCTTTTTGTATGCTTAAATCTACGCCCTTTAAGACGGTTAAATCTCCATAACTTTTGCGAAGTTGCTTAGCAGTGATAATGTCATTCATAGAGCTGCAAATTACAGATTTTTAAAAGAATGTCTTTTCGATTAGAGGCTTTTTTCGTTTATCTTTTAATGGATTATTACCGTATAAATGAAGTTTTTATTCAACAAGACTTCATTTTGTTTAATTATATACGTATATTGGTTAGACATAAATGAAAAAAGAAAAGTTGGCATATTTTGCTGGAGGATGTTTTTGGTGTAGCGAAGCAGTCTTTCAAAACCTACGTGGTGTAGACCGGATTATCTCTGGCTATATGGGGGGATTTATCAAGAATCCTGCTTATAGAGAAATCTGTACTGGGCGAACTGGTCATGCCGAAGGGATCCAATTAACTTATGACGAAAATGTGCTTTCCTACAAAGACCTATTGTATGTCTTTTTTGCCACCCATGACCCCACTACTTTAAACCGTCAGGGTAATGATGTTGGGACCCAATATCGCTCTGCTATCTTTTATGTGGACGATCTTCAAGAGGCTATCGCCAAAGAAGTTATCGCTGAATTACAGCAAACAACTTTTGAAGCGCCCATCGTCACCCAATTATTGCCTGAGCATCCTTTTTATACCGCAGAAGAAGAACATCAAAACTATTATAACCAACATACTGAACAATTGTATTGCAGTTATGTGATTAGCCCTAAAGTGGCTAAACTAAAAGAAAAATTCAACCATTTATTACATTAAATTATGATGAACGACAGTTTTAATATCGACACTTTACCCATCACAGAAGAAATCAAAGGACACTTTTCTGAAGTGATCAACTTATTGGGAGAAGACACCAGCCGTGAAGGTTTGGTCAAAACTCCAGAACGCGCTTCTAAAGCCATGAAATTTTTAACAGAAGGCTATGAAATGGATCCACAGCAGATCTTGCAAAGCGCCATGTTTAAAGAAAACTATAACGAGATGGTGATCGTAAAAGACATCGAGCTATACTCTCTTTGTGAGCACCATATGTTACCTTTCTTTGGGAAAGCGCATATCGCTTATATACCCAATGGACATATTGTTGGCTTGAGCAAACTCCCAAGGGTAGTCGACGTGTTTGCTCGTCGTTTACAAGTGCAAGAGCGTCTAACAGAACAAATTTTAGATTGCATCAACGACACCTTACAACCAGAAGGGGTTGCCGTAGTGATCGAAGCGTCGCATATGTGTATGATGATGCGCGGAGTGCAAAAGCAAAACTCTACCACGACTACATCTGGCTTCCGCGGTACTTTTAAAGAAACAGATACCCGCAACGAGTTCTTAAAACTCATTACGTCAAAATTATCTTAAGGTTCTGGAAAGAATCTTTTAAATCCCATTCGGCGCAAGATTTTCTTTTCAAATTCCCAGAAAAAGGAAAACTGAAAAAATAGTGCGCCGAAGAGGACTAATAAAACTTGGTAAATAGGGAAGATCACTAGTATCCTTAGAATCCAATAAAGAACCATTCCTAAAGGAATATCTGTAAAGACTTCTGGCTGTAAACCGATCAACGCAAGGAAAGGTTTCCCTACTTTAACAGAACTAGATCCAGTAATCCCAAAGACAATAAAGACAATCCACAACTGTCTATTAGACTGGATGTTCCATTTTTTTTTTAAGCGATGGAAATAGGCCATTAAGCGAGGATGGCGCTAATTTGCTCGGCTAATTCAACTCCAATGCGGTCTTGTGCTTCCCCTGTCGCTGCACCAATATGCGGGGTTAAAGAAACTTTAGGGTGCATCAATACTTTGATGGCTGGTTTAGGCTCGTCTTCAAAAGTGTCTAGTCCAGCGAAAGCTAATTTTCCGCTATCTAAGGCATTTAAAAGGGCAACCTCGTCAATTACACCACCACGTGCAGCATTTACGATAACAGCACCGTCTTTCATTTGGTTAAATTGTGCTTCTCCAATCACGTATTCCTTTTGTGCTGGAACGTGTAGGGTAACATAATCTGCCTCAGCTAAAACACTTTCCATGGATTGTGTTTTTACTTCAACATCAATACTTTGACCATTGAATAGAGCAACCTTTACTGTTGCGCTGTCCATAAACTTATCTGCAGCGATAACATTCATGCCGATCCCTAAACCGATTTTTGCCGCTTCTTGTCCTATACGACCAAAACCAATGATACCTAATGTTTTTCCGCGTAACTCAACGCCTTTGGCGTAAGCCTTCTTTAAACCTTTAAAGTTGCTTTCACCTTCTAAGGGCATATTGCGATTGCTGTCGTGTAAAAAACGAACTCCACCGTATAAGTGAGCGAAGACTAATTCTGCTACAGAAGCCGAAGAAGCAGCAGGGGTATTGATCACGTGTAAGCCTTTTTCACGGGCATAGTCTACATCGATATTATCCATTCCTACACCACCACGACCGATGATTTTTAGGTTAGGACAGGCGTCGATTAAATCTTTACGAGCTGTTGTTGCACTGCGGACCAATAAGGCCACAATATCGTTATCGTTGATGTAAGCGACTAATTGCTCTTGCGCAACATTAGTTGTGATTACATTAAATCCGTTAGCAGTTAAAGCGTCAACTCCACTTTGAGAGATGCCGTCGTTAGCGAGTATATTCATTATAGCGTTTTTTCAAATTGTTGCATTACGTCCACCAATTGCTGGGCGCTTTCTAGGGGTAGGGCATTATAGATTGAGGCGCGATATCCACCTACAGAGCGGTGACCTTTTAGCCCGCTAATGTTGGCAGCATTCCATAGTTCGTCAAAGGCTGTGCCGTCAACTCCTTCTGCTAGGTTAAAGGTCGCGTTCATAAAGCTGCGGTCTTCTTTAGCAGCAAAACCTTCAAAGGCACTGTTGCGATCGATTTCATCATAAATCAATTTTGCCTTGGTCTGGTTATGGGCTTGGATAGCGCTTACGCCCCCTTTTTCTTTTAGCCATTCTAGGGTTAACATAGAAGTGTACACCGCAAATACTGGCGGAGTATTAAACATACTTCCTTTATCTGCATGGGTCGCATAAGATAACATAGAAGGAACATCTTTGTTCATTTTTGCTAAGACACTGTCTTTTATGATAACTAAAGTTGTTCCGGCTGGACCCATGTTCTTTTGGGCACCTGCATAAAATAAATCAAAGGCTGAGTAATCGAACTCACGTGAAAAAATATCTGAGCTCATATCTGCGATCAACGGTACATTGGTTTTTGGTAAGTCGTGAAACTGTGTTCCGAAAATCGTATTGTTTGTGGTGATATGTAAATAGTCTAAATCTGCAGGGATGTCTTGTCCCTTTGGGATGTAGTTGAAGTTGGCTTCTTTTGAAGAAGCGATTTCTACAACCTCACCATAGCGTTTAGCTTCTTTGATGGCTTTGTCAGACCAAGCTCCAGTATTGATATAACCGGCTTTTGACTGCATCAAGTTCGCTGCTGCCATTAAGAATTGCATGCTGGCTCCACCTTGTAAAAACAATGCTTGGTAACCTTTATTGGTCAGCCCCGTTAATTCTAATGCAAGGGCTTGTGCCTTGTCCATGATGGCCACAAATTCTTTGCTTCTGTGGGAAATTTCTATTAAAGATAAACCGATTCCGTCTAGCTCTTGTACTGCTGCTGCAGCCTTTTCCATTACGGGAGCAGGGAGGATAGAGGGGCCTGCGCTAAAATTGTGTTTCTTCATGGCTTAATTTTAAGATGCAAATATCATCATATCCCAAGAAACATCATAAGCGAATAAGGTTTTTTTACCCTAGTTTTTTAACAATTTACTTACAATCCTAACAAAAAGGAAATTGGGTCCACGCCATCGGCATAATCCCATAGTCCAGGTTGCTGGGATTTCCCTAGGGGAACGGCTTGTTCAATGGGTAAATGAGTACTGATACACTGGATTTCTTCCGCCTTTTCGCGCAGCTCTTTTTCGAGTTCAGTTTGATCCTTGTAATAACTGTAATGCAAGCTGGCCACTGGTGATCCAAAGGAGTCGTGCTCGCGAAGCAACATAAAGCCATTGTCAAGTAAATCAAACTCACTCATTAAGTATACCGCTTTGTTGTAGTCGTAATTGTTCGCATATTTTGCCGAATCCATTAAATCGGCATGGGGATATAAGGCCCCAAAGATGTTATTGAGGTCATAACCTTTTGGCACATACACCTTTGCAATGCTGCGACAGCCCAGACCATAGTACTGGACGATATCTTGCGCTAATCCTGCTAGTTCTTCTTTGGATTCCTCTCCGCTTAATACCGAAATTCCATTGCGGTTTTTGCGAATAATATGGGGGACTTGTGCAAAGTAATGCTCAAAATAGCGGGCTGCATTATTGCTTCCTGTGGCGATTACCGCATCAAAATTTTCTAGTCGATCTTCTGTAAAATGCAATCGATCCTTAAAAGCCGGAGAGAACCCTTGCAACTGCTCATAGATAAAAGGGATTAAAAGAGGATCAGTCGAAGAGAGTTTGACGGTCGCATTATGCCCACATAACAAGACACATAAGACATCATGAAAGCCTACTAAGGGAATGTTCCCCGCGAGGATAAGCCCGATGTTTTTTGGCGCAGTCGCGCCAAAGGAATATCGCTTAGCCCAAGCTTGTAATGCTTCCGCTTGAAGGACCTCTCCCCAAGCATGCAGGGCTTTTAAGCAATTTTCTTCGGTAAACCAACCGTTGTTTTGTTGGGCCTTTCGAAGACAGTCAAAGAGGGAAGAATATTCCTTTACGTTGATGTCAATTTCCCGCAAATACTGTCCTAATTTTTCAAATCCTTCAATATGTTGTTCTATGGTCGTCATTTATTTGTCTAGGCGTGATTTATGCAGTATTTTTGCGCAAATGTAAATAAAGAAATTGCTATGGCCATCATCATAACAGACGAATGTATCAATTGCGGAGCATGTGAACCAGAATGTCCTAATACGGCGATTTATGAGGGCGCAGACGATTGGCGTTACAGTGATGGGACTTCTCTAAAAGGAGAGCTCGTTTTACCTAATGGGAAAGCAGTCGCTGCAGATGAAACCCAAGAGCCCATTTCTGACGAATTTTACTATATCGTTCCAGACAAATGTACCGAATGTAAAGGCTTCCACGATGAGCCTCAATGTGCGGCGGTTTGTCCCGTGGACTGTTGTGTTCCAGACGAAGACCATGTTGAAACCGAAGAGGTCTTGCTAGGAAAGCAACGTTTTATGCATCCAGAAGAATAATACTATATGAAAGCAGGAATTGTAGGATTACCTAATGTGGGTAAATCCACCCTATTTAATTGTTTGTCTAACGCCAAAGCTCAAAGTGCCAACTTCCCGTTTTGTACCATCGAACCTAATGTAGGGGTGGTCAACGTGCCAGACGAACGCCTTACCACTCTTGCCGAGCTGGTCAACCCAGAAAAAACCATTCCCGCAACGGTAGAAATCGTTGATATCGCTGGCTTGGTCAAAGGCGCCAGTAAAGGGGAGGGGCTAGGCAATCAATTCTTAGCCAATATCCGTGAGACCGATGCCATCATCCATGTATTGCGTTGTTTTGACAACGACAATATTGTGCATGTCGAAGGTTCTGTCGATCCTATTCGTGATAAAGAAATAATCGATATTGAACTGCAGTTAAAAGACTTAGAAACGGTTGAAAAGCGTTTGGAAAAAGTCAATCGTGCTGCGCGTACCGGAGATAAAGATGCCCAAAAGCTTCAAGCCATCCTCAATAGCATTAAAGAAGGTTTAGAGCAAGCCCAGAATGTACGCCAACTCGACTTTTCTGAAAAAGACCGAGAAGAAGTGATTCACGGTTTGCAGCTGCTCACCGACAAGCCGGTCTTATATGTCTGTAATGTTTCTGAAGCAGATGCCGCTGGTGGAAATCCACTGGTAGAAAAAGTAGAGGCCATCGCCACCGCAGAAAATGCAGAAGTCTTGACCCTGGCTGTTTCCATCGAAGCAGATATCAACGAACTGGACACCTTTGATGAACGCCAAGTCTTTTTAGAAGACCTGGGACTCACTGAACCAGGTGCCGCAAAGTTGATTCGTAAAGCCTATGCCTTGCTTAAACAGCAAACTTATTTTACCGCTGGGGAGAAAGAAGTGCGTGCCTGGACTTTTCCTGTGGGAGCAACTGGACCACAAGCTGCCGGAGTCATCCACACCGATTTTGAAAAAGGGTTTATTCGTGCAGAGGTCATCTCTTTTGCCGACTATATCAACTTTAAAACCGAAGCCAAAGTCAAAGAAGCTGGGAAAATGCGTATTGAAGGAAAAGAATATATCGTACAAGATGGCGATGTGATGCATTTCCGTTTTAACGTATAAACCTTTGATGCATAGTATGTAGGATTGCTTTTGCTTTTGGTATAAGTCCACTTTCTATTTTTTTGTATTTTCATGATACCAAATCTTTTATCATGACCTACACCATTATTGCCCTAGTGACCCTAACGTGGTTCCTACTCTGGGCCTACAAACACGAGGGTGTTCCAGAATCCATCTCCAGTTTATTTTATCGCGCTAAAACCCAGTGGACCTATACCATGGTCATCTCTGGAATAGGGGTATTGATGACCCTAGTGGAACCAAAAACGATGATTCACTATACAGGGATTAGCCTAATCTTAGGCACTGCCGCCCCAGATTACCGCAATACCAACACTCTCTCAAAATACTTTCACTTTGGCCTTACATTTATTACCGCCTTTTTAGCTTGGTTGAGTGTGGGCGGGATCTACCTCGCCTTTGCTGGTGCTGCGATGATCTTGGTCGCATTCTTTTCTCGTAACCGTATCCACGGCCTGACCTATTTTGTCGAACTGATCCTCTTTTATATCACTCTGATCAGTTTGTTGTATGTTGAACCGCTGAAGACGCAGGCTTTTTTAGATCTAATTGGTGGGTGATGATGATTTTGTTCTTTTTATCTCAATTATTAATTAGCCCAATGGCGAATTTTATATCACTTAATAATTATAACTATTTTGTTATATATCTATTTTGTTATATTTTTGAAAGGTGAGATCGAGTGCGTTAATCGAGATATTACAAAAAGAGGGGTGGCAGTTGGTACGCACCAAAGGAAGCCACCACCACTTTAAGCATCCAACAAGAAAGGGGATCGTTACAGTTCCCCATCCTAAAAAGGATATTCCAAAAGGGACGGTGGGAAGCATCTTGAGGCAGGCAGGGTCAAAGTAGCCCACGCCACATTAATCTACTTGACACACCTAATTAAAAAGATAGAAAGATGAAAGTAACAGTCGAAAAACACAAAGACGGCACCTATTGGGGAACCATTACAGAAGTCCAAGGTGTAGTTGCCTCCTATGGCAACACCCTGGCCGAATTAAAAGAAAATATCCAACAGGCCTATACCGACCATTATGAATTGGCCTTAGAGCTTGAGGATGACTATGTGAAGGAACTAAACCCCGCGCCCACTTTCACCTATTTGCTTAATTTAAAAAACATATTCCACTTGTTGCCCGAGGTGAAGGTGTCGAACATTGCCAAAAAAGCCAATATGAACCCCTCGCTACTGCGCCAATACAAGATGGGAAAAGTAGAAGCCTCAGAAGAACAAGCAAAGAAGGTGCTTAATGCGATGCACCAATTGGGGAAAGAATTGTTATCTGTTTCTTTTTAAACAGTACGCAACTTAGCCAAAAGCCGCAAGAGAGGGTTTTTAACAGCCATTTGCTTTTGTTATTTTGGTTCGACCTCCAAAATACAAAAGCGCTTAGACATACAAATAGGCCCAATAGATCAATGCAAGCTGCATGGGTAAACGTATCGCCCAAAAGAGCAGGGCGGGCTGTTGGTATTTCTTGCTGTAATAATTGATCTGTACGATATTTGCGGGATAGATGGCCACTAGAAAAACCATTAAGAAAGCAGCTGTCATAGAACGGGTAGGGGCATACAACAAGCCGATGGCAATCAGAATTTCTAGTACCCCAGAAAAGAGGGCGATAAAGCGACGATAGACCAACACTTTAGGCACTGCATATTCAAAAAAGCGGGTATGGGTAAAGTGGGTAATGCCAGCAAAACCATAGATGCCGGCCATAATATAGAGATCGATATTCATTAGAATAAGGTACGGATAATTTCGCTAGGATCTTCTCCGCCAGTCACACGTATGGCTGCATCTGCGCGTCTAAACCAAGTGCTTTGGCGTTTGGCATAGCGGCGGCTGTTCTTTTTAATTTCTTCGATGGCAGTGGCCTCGTCCCATTTCTCATCAAAGTGCGCAAACCATTCGCGATAGCCTACAGTTTGCAGGGCATTTAAGGTTTTTTGGGTGTATAGCCCTTTGGCTTCAGCCTTTAAACCTTGCTCCACCATAAGGTCCACTCGACGATTGATGCGATCGTATAAGGCTTCGCGCTCCCAATCGATCACAATGGTTTGAGCATTAAAAAAGTCTGGCGCAGCTTTCTTCCCTAAAAAAGAGGAATAAGGTTTCCCGCTACTCAAGCAGATTTCAAGAGCACGAATCAAGCGATGGGGGTTATTTCTATCCACTACCTGATAGTGTTTTAAATCGTGTTCTCGCAAGAGGTCCTGCAGGATTTCAATGCCTTCTTGTTGAAAGATGGCGGTGAGTTGTGGGCGAATCGCTGGATCTACTTCTGGAAATTCATCTAGGCCATGCATCACTGCATCGGCATACAAGCCAGAACCGCCTACCATAATAACGGTTGGGTGTTGTTGAAACAGTTCTTTGAGTTTTTCTAGTACCTCCCGGCGGAAGTCCCCCACTGAATAGTCGGCTGTGATCGAACGATGCTGAATAAAGTGATGTGGCACTTCTGCGAGCTCTGCTTCGCTAGGTACGGCTGTACCAATGCACATCTCTTGATAGAATTGTCGTGAATCGCAAGAAACGATTTCCGTGTTAAAATGTTTTGCCAAAGCGATGGCGAGATCGGTTTTGCCACTGGCAGTAGGACCAGCGACATAAAGTAGTTTAGAAGTCTTCATTGAGTTTGTGGCCACAGTTGTGGCAGTAAATGGCATCGTCCAAATGGGTTTCGGTTATACAATTGGGGCAAGCCTGGGTGTTAGTATCAGGGTTTTGGTATTGTTGTGTCATTTCAGAGGTGACAATTCCGGTGGGAACTGCGATAATGCCATATCCCATAATCATGATGATAGAAGCAATAAAGCGCCCTAAGGGCGTTACAGGGGCAATGTCTCCATAGCCCACGGTGGTTAAGGTTACGATGCACCAGTAGATTCCTCTAGGGATGGAGGTAAAGCCATTGACTTCGCCTTCAACCAAATACATAATGGTCCCAAAAATGATGCATAAGATGATGACCGCAAAGAGGAAAACGCCAATCTTCGCACGGCTCGCCCATAGGGCCGCTATCAAGAAGTTGGATTCCCCGATATAGCGGGAGAGTTTTAAAATCCTAAATACGCGCAGTAAGCGCAGGGCACGTAGCGCTACCAAAGAAGTCGTTCCCACAAAGAAAAACGAGATGTACATGGGCAGTATGGATAAAAGGTCAATGATCCCAAAGAAACTGCTGACATAACGCCAAGGCTTTTTCACCACCAAAAGGCGGGCGATGTACTCTAAGCTAAACAAGGCAGTAATGCCCCATTCTAGCTGGTAGAGTAGCTCGGCATAATCTTCTCCAATCCAAGAGACACTTTCTAACATCACCAGGACCACACTAAAGAGAATCAGGAACAGCAAGACAATATCAAACAGCTTTCCCGCTGGGGTATCTGCCTCATAAATGATCTCGTGTAATCGATGTTTTAGCGAAAAGGGGGTGTTTTTCATACCGTAATTCCTTCTGCTAAGTTAATCAGTTTTTGGTAACGCTCTTTTCGCAGAAAGCTGCGAATCACCGCTTGGGTATCACGATTGTTCTCGATGGGTAGCAAACGGGCTTCAATTTTATCGATGGTTTTGATTTGATGATTAAGCTGAAAGTAGCCATAACCTTGAAAAACGCCCTCTTTGATATAGATAAAACTCTTTTCGCTCACTTTCTTTCCCTTGTCAATAATCAACATATTTTCATGGGGATACAACAAACTATCAGCCACAGCTTGCACCCGTTCATTGTAAGCCTCACATTTTTCTTCGGATAAACAAGCGCCTTTGCATTTTCCAATTCCATGGCGAAAGCAGGCGGTTTGTCGTCGTTCAAAAGAGGTTTGCTGGGCGCAGAGTTCAAATTCTTCTAGCCAAAAACGCAACCGCCCTTCGGCTTCTTTTTTATTTTTAAAGACGTCTAAATAGTCTTCTTCTTGGCGCACTTGCTCAATGACTAATTGATGATAGGGGGTAGAGCGGTCTAAACGAATCCCCATGGCAAAATGGCGAAACTTTAAAGCATGATTTAACCGTGGTTGGTTTTTTTTGATTTCATGCTGCTCTTTTAACAAGGCTAAACATTCGTTCCCGCACAACTCATAAGTAACAGAATGTAGGGCTTTTTGAATCTTTTCTGCCTTGCGTGCCTTTCCCGTTAGATGTGTTAAAACGCGTTTTTTAATGTTTTTACTCTTTCCGATATAGATGATTTTCCCCTCTTTGTTGTGGATGTAATACACTCCCGTTTCTGTGGGCAAATCTTTGATAATATTTAAGTATTTATTGGGAACTTTCTTTTGGTTGAGCGTCTTTACATGTGCCGAAATGATTTCCTTTTCACTGTCTTTTTCTAGCAGAACCTTAAAAAGTTCAACCGTAGCCATGGCATCGCCATGTGCGCGGTGTACATCAGAAATAGGAATACCTAATGAGCGTACCAATTTTCCTAATTTATAAGAAGAAACATCGGGGATAAGTTTTTGGGCTAAATCTACCGTACACAAGGATTGACGTTCAAAGTCAAAGCCCAAACGTTTGAATTCTGTTCGAATTATGCGGTAGTCAAACTCTGCATTATGAGCGACTAAAACGGCGTCTTCAGTAATCTCGACAATGCGTTTTGCGACCTCATAAAATTTAGGGGCATTGACCAGCATTTTACTATTTATACCCGTAAGGCGCTGTACAAAGGGTTGGATTTCTTTTAAAGGGTTGACTAAGCTAGAGAACTGATCTACAATGGTGTTCCCGTCAAAGCGGTAGATGGCAATTTCTGTAATGCCTTCTTCATTGAACTTTCCTCCTGTGGTTTCTACATCGACAATTGCGTACATGCTAGTAGTTTCGTTCCCCAAAGATTTTGCTGCCCACACGAATCATGGTACTCCCTTCTTCTATGGCGATAGGATAATCTCCACTCATCCCCATTGAAAGGATTGAAAAGTCTTGTAGTTGGTTAGCGGTTTGGTCAAAGTGTTGTTTTAGAGAAGCAAATTCTGCACGAATTTGATCTTGGTCAGAAGTAAAGGTCGCCATACCCATTAAACCGACCAATCGAACATTAGGGTAAGCCTCCGCTAGCGTATTGTCGATGATCTGTGCTAATTCGCTGGCGTCTAAGCCAAATTTAGTTTCCTCTTGGGCGATATGCATTTGCAAAAGACAGTCAATCACTCGTTCGTTTTTAGCCGCCTGTTTGTTGATTTCTTTCAGCAATTTTTCGCGATCAACGCCATGAATCAAACTCACATAAGGCGCCATGTATTTGACTTTATTGCTTTGCACATGCCCGATCATATGCCATTCGATGTCTTTGGGTAAAGCCTCGAATTTATGGGTCATTTCTTGGATTTTGTTTTCGCCAAAAATGCGTTGTCCCGCATTATAAGCCGCTTGTAAATCCTCTTCGGGTTTTGTTTTAGAAACCGCGACTAAGTTAACCTCTTGCGGAATAGTCGATAAGACTTGGTGCAAATTTTCCTTAATGCTCATAGTGCAAAGATAAGGCGACCATCAGACTTCTCCATTGCTGAACTTTATTTTATTTGGCCTTCGTCCAAAGAAGTAAAGCATAAACCTGTGGGGAGCTTAGGCAAGATATAGGTGCTTTTAGGTGGAAGAATTTTTTGGGCTTTCGCCAAAGCGATGATTTTATCCAGTGATAGCGGTTTATAATCGACAATAGCAGGGTACGCTTTGGCCTTTTTATGGCCTAATGTTCCAGAGGGATAATAATCGATGAATGATTTTAAATCGATCTTTTGTTGGGCACTAATGCCCAAAAGTTTTTCTACAATATAATTACACTCGGTCAATGCTTTTGTCGCCTTACTATAAATATGGTTGTCTTTGATCTTGATTTCAATGGTCGCTGCTGCTTTGTCACAAATGCTTTCTGAGGAAATATTTTGTAGGAGTTGATCTGCTAATTGCTGATCTTTAATGGCCCAAGTAAAGGCGTGATTTTGCACTTGATCTTTCGCCACCAAAAAGGAAAATAGCAGGGGTGTGTTTCCATTTATTCTCCCTGTGTTTAAAGTGCTGGCATAACGATGATGCCCATCGGCCAAATGGAACTTCTGCTCTTGCTTACAAAAGTGGGATAAGCTAAAGGCTTCTTGTTTATTCAAAACCCACAGTTGGTGTAGTTCTGTATCTAAATGGTAATTGAAATCTGCTTTTCGGGCTTTGATTTGTTTTCCTAATGCCGCTGCAGCGTAGTTGTTTTCATGCATTAAAAGCACGGGTTCTGCTTGAAAGCCAACGTCGTTTAAATAGTCTGAAAACAATTCTACCCGTTGTTCTAACACCGCTTCGTGGGTGGTGATATCTTGAGCTTCGGTTGTGGTTAATACTCCGGTTAACACACCTTCAAAAGACCCCTGAAGATTTTTAATGCGATACCAAAAATGACCTTTGGAAGGACTCTGGTAAGCATCATTTTTAATCAAGGCCTTGATCCCCGCTTGGATGGCTTGGTGATTTTCTGCCTTCGCAATGATGTCTACAAAGGTTTTTGGCCCTTGAATGCTTTTTGCCTTAGATTGCTCTAGTTGGCTAAGCGAAGGACAATATAGGGTTAGCGAATGTATTCGGGGCATACTCCATGATTTAAAAGATGATTAAAAGCATTCAATGATTTGATATGCGACCCTTAAAGCTTCTGTAGCATGTGCCAAAGGAACAATGGGGGTGGTGTCATTTTCAATGGCATCGGCAAAGGTTTCCAATTCTTCTAAGATAGCGTTAGAAGGCTGGATCTCTGGTGGATCAAAATAGATTTCTTTTTTGACCCCCTCGGCATTTTGCAAGACCAACGCAAATTCGTCGGTGTCTTCATTGGCTTCTTTCATTTTGACTACTTCGACTTGTTTGGTAAAGAAATCAACCGAGATATAGGCTTCTTTCTGGAAAAAGCGCAGTTTACGCATGTTCTTTAAAGAAATACGACTGGCGGTAAGATTCGCGACCGCGCCGTTTTCAAATTCAATTCGCGCATTAGAGATGTCTGGAGTTTCACTCACCACCGCAACGCCAGAGGCGGAGATACTTTTAACGGGAGAGTTGATCACGCTTAGAATAATGTCAATATCGTGAATCATTAAATCTAAAATCACCGAGACATCTGTCCCACGAGGGTTAAACTCTGCTAAGCGATGGGATTCGACAAACATGGGTGAACCCAGATTGTCTTTCACTGCTTTAAAGGCAGGATTAAATCGCTCGACATGTCCCACTTGGCCTTTTACGCCTTTGGCATCTGCAAGGGAAACTAGTTCTTCAGCTTCAGCAATGGTGTGGGTAATGGGTTTTTCAATAAAGATATGTTTCCCTGCTTCAATACAAGCTTTGGCCACGGCGTGGTGATATAGGGTAGGGGTGACAATATCGATGACATCACAAGCGGCTATTAAAGCTTCTTGACTTTCAAAATAAGTATATCCAGCACTTTCGGCTAGCGCTTTACTCGCTTCCACATCGGGATCATAAAAGCCCACCAGGGTGTAGCGCTCTGATTCGTTAAGCAAGCGTAAGTGAATTTTTCCTAAGTGTCCAGCGCCTAAAACGCCAGCGGTTAAAGTCTTTTTCAATGCAGTAGATTTTATCCGATAAAGGTACACTTTTCACTAGAATTTTTTAAAAAGAATGCTTTTTCTCGTAGGATTAAAGTGTATTTTTGATCCCATGCAATTACCCATTGATTCCCCTAAACACCAAGGTCAGCGCATGCAACTTGTTGCATTGCTCAAGGAGAAAGGTATCGCCCATCCACAGGTGATCGCTGCCTTAGAAATGGTGCCACGACACTGGTTTATGGATCCGGGTTTAGCCTCGCATGCCTATAAGAACAAGGCCTATCCCATCGCGGCAGAACAAACCATTTCCCATCCTTATACGGTGGCTTTTCAGTCAGAATTAATTGATGTAAAAGCAGGAGATAAGGTCCTTGAAATCGGGACTGGATCTGGTTATCAAACCGCCATTTTAAAAGCGATGCAGCTGGAAATTTACACTATTGAACGACAGCGAGAGTTATTTAAAAAGACTCAGCGTTTGTTTGATCAAATAGGGCTTCGCCCAAAGCAAGTATTGCTAGGCGATGGCTATTTAGGCTTGCCTAAAGACGGACCATTTGATGCGATTATCGTTACCGCCGGAGCGCCTTATTTACCTAAAGCCTTATTGTCTCAGCTAAAAATAGGCGGTAGACTGGTCATTCCCATTGGAGAAGATCCGCAAATCATGCACCGCTATACCCGCACAGGGGACAAGCATTTTGACAAAGAGACTTTTGGAGAGTTTCGTTTTGTTCCCTTGTTAAAGGATAAGAATTAGAAGCGCAGTCGAACTAGTGTATCCTTGACAAATGCAATGCTTGAATCTTTAAAGTTTGGTGGTCCATATAGGTTTTTAATTCCACTAGTGGCATATGCTTCTTTTGGGTGTCCATTTTCTGAGAAATCCATGCGATAATTCCCATTTGCGTCGTGCAAAAGCATGATGGCGTAAATACCTTTTGGTAATTCTGAAAACTGGAACTGCATTTCACCTTGAGTAGCGACTTTCTCTTTACTCGCAACGGTTTCACTTGACATAAAGTTTTCTTTACTGTGGATTGAAAGCAGTATTTTACCTTGATTACTCGTGACATTTTCAATAAGCACAGTAAGGGTTTGCGTTGGTTTTTTTTTGACCAAAAATAGGCGTAACAATGACTAAGATTAACAGGATAAAGATTTGGATAGGTTTCATTAATAGGTAGGCTTAAAGGGTTTTAGTGTAAGATTTTAGGGCATCAAAATAGATTTTAAAAGCTTGTTGACCCTCTTTGGTAATATTGAGTTGGGTAAGAGGATAGTTGTCTTTAAAACTTTTGTGAATGCTTATATATTTGGCTTGTTCCAGTTTTTTTAATTGTATGCTTAAGTTACCAGAGGTAGCGTTTGTAACCCCTTTCAATTCTTTAAAACTAACTTTTTGTTTCGCGATTAAATAGGCAATAACGGCAAGGCGAAGTTCGTTGTGAAGTAAGGGATCTAACTTCTTAAACATACTCTTTTTTATGTTTAAAGTGCAGTATAATTCCTGGGATAAGAAAGCCTAAGATGGCTAAAACACCCATCAATAAAGGATGATTGATCAAAGGAGTGAAAAAGGCGATATAGCCCCCTATATTAAACATCAAGCCGCAATAAAGCAAGAGTTTACTCCTGATAAAACTCGCTGCAACCCCCGTCGCAATCCCAATGAGGATTAATATAATGGGAACTAGACTAGTCTGTAAATAAGTAGAAAAGAAAAAGCCCATTAGCATAATGTTGAGTCCAGTAAATAACCATAAACGTGAGGAGATGACGCTAAGGTGGTTTTTGCCTTGACTTTTGCGTTCTTTATTTAGGTAATACCACATCATATATACCATGCCTAATGGCATTAAGAAATAAGGGTACCAACTGATTTTGGCGAAGCCATTGTACAATAAATAGGTTTGGCTAAAAGATGCGAGCGGAACAATGCAACCCCATAGTATAAAGGCAAAACCATTTTCTTCAAATCGAATTCTGGCTTTATGAATCATTTCTTCAATGAGTTCAATACTTCTTTCTGGACTTAAGCTAGATTTTTTCATAGTAGGTGATTTATTCTATAAATATAAAGTAGTTTATTTTATAAACCAAATAAATAAAAAAATTATTTCCTGAAATCCTTCTTTACGCGAGCAAGGTCTCTTTTGTTTTCTCGGTCTTTGATGGTTTCGCGTTTGTCATAAAGTTTTTTCCCTTTGGCTAGAGCGATGACTAATTTGGCGTAGCCTTTATCAGTTATAAACACGCGCAGAGGGACAATGGTTAAGCCCACATTCTTGACTTCTTTCTCTAATTTACGTAGTTCTCGCTTGTTCATCAAGAGTTTGCGTTCTGCTTTAGGGCGGTGGTTGTAGTGGGTGCCCCATGCGTACTCCTGTATGTTCATGTTGATCACAAACAATTCTCCACGCTCATTAAATTCACAGAAACTATCGGTAATGGTAGCTTTTCCCAAGCGGATGGATTTGATTTCCGTTCCAGTTAAGACAAGTCCCGCCGTATATTGCTCGATGAGCTCATATTCGAAGCGAGCGCGTTTGTTTTGTATGTTGATCTTTTTTTGCACAGCGAACAAAGGTACTTTATTTTATGTTTTTGCGGTAGTCTGTTAAAATGAATCTAAAGATCTTTCATTTTTTTTGAAAGCTGTATTTTTGTAAAAAAGAAGCTTATGTTACTCTCCCAATTTTTATTTGCCTTAAACCAAGTAGAGGAATTTCGTTTTCAAACCCCCGACGGAAATTTTGTTCCCCCTCACTTTCACATTACGGAAGTGGGGATGGTAAAGAAACACTTTATTGATTGCGGTGGAACAGAACGCAAAGAAACTAAAGTGAATTTCCAATTGTGGAGCTCAGACGATGTGTATCACCGCCTCCAACCGCAAAAGGTGATTGACATTATTCGTTTGTCTCAACAAAAAATTGGCATTAGTGACGAAGAAATCGAAGTAGAGTACCAAGGGGAGACCATTGGGAAATACGACCTTGATTTTGACGGGACAAATTTTGTCTTGCTTTCTAAAGCTACCGATTGCCTTGCTAAAGACAACTGTGGGATTCCAACAGAAAGCACTAAGATACAAGCCCAAGGCAACTGTGCCCCGGGTTCTGGTTGTTGTTAATTTCCTTTTAATAAATCCTTTTTCTTATTGATTATTTGCATGGTGAATCCTAGGGATTTAACTACTTTTGTGCTTTAATTTATGACCATGCAGAAAGACACCGCAATTTTTGATTTAATCCAAGAAGAAGAAAACCGCCAACTCAATGGGATTGAGTTGATTGCCTCAGAAAATTTCACTTCTCCCGCAGTGATGGAAGCCACCGGCTCTGTCCTGACCAACAAATACGCCGAGGGTTACCCAGGAAAGCGTTATTATGGCGGCTGTGAAGTAGTCGATAAAGTAGAGCAATTAGCCATTGATCGTGCTAAAGAATTATTTGGCGCAGCCTATGCAAACGTGCAACCTCACTCAGGTTCACAAGCTAATACCGCTGTTTTTCACGCATTTATTAAGCCTGGAGATAAGATCCTAGGCTTTGATTTATCCCATGGAGGTCACTTGACACACGGCTCTCCTGTTAACTTCTCTGGGCGTTTATACGAAGCTCATTTCTATGGCGTGCAAGAAGAAACAGGTTGTTTAGATTATGACAATATTCGCGCTATCGCAAAAGAAGTGCAGCCTAAAATGATCATCGCAGGAGCTTCGGCTTACTCACGTGATATTGACTTTGCGAAGTTTCGTGAAATCGCAGACGAAGTAGGAGCTTTCTTACTCGCCGATATTTCTCACCCTTCTGGTTTAATTGCGACAGGCTTATTGAGCAATCCTATCCCGCATTGTCATGTGGTTACCACCACAACCCATAAAACCTTACGCGGACCCCGTGGAGGCCTTATTTTAATGGGCGAAGACTTTGATAATCCTTTTGGAATCACCTTAAAAAATGGTACGGTTCGTAAAATGTCACACTTATTAGACATGGCCGTTTTCCCAGGAAACCAAGGAGGACCCTTAGAACACGTTATTGCTGCTAAGGCAGTCGCTTTTGGCGAATGTTTAGCGCCATCGTATAAAACCTATATGCAACAAGTTCAGAAGAATGCACAGGCCATGGCCAAAGCTTTTGTTGCACGTGACTACCACTTGATTTCTGGTGGAACAGACAACCACCTGATGTTGATCGATTTACGCAACAAGAATATCACCGGAAAAGACGCTGAACTAGCGCTTGTAAAAGCTGAAATCACCGCTAACAAGAACATGGTTCCTTTTGACGACAAGTCGCCATTTGTAACCTCTGGAATTCGTGTTGGAACAGCTGCGATTACCACCCGTGGGTTAAAAGAAAGCGAGATGGAAACCATCGTGGATTTAATCGATCGTGTAATCAATAACTATCAAGACGAAACCGTTTTAGCAGAAGTAGCCAAAGAAGTCCATGCATTAATGACTGGTCGCGCTTTGTTCAACTACTAAATCACAGTTTATTTTAATTAAAGAGGATGTTCTTTTGACGCGAAGCAGTTGCTGTTAGCCAAAGAGTATCCTCTTTCTTTTTGCATAATATTGAATCACTACTCTCATGAAAATTCTTGGAATCGAAAAAACTACGTTAACCACAAAGACGAAATAAGTACTTATAAAAGCGGAAAGCAAATCATCTTCTCTAAGCCTGAATCTAGTCTAGTATTCAACAACGAAGATGTGGCGTTTCGATCGATAACCTAGAACCCCCGTCGGCGGGACTGGACAAATCTTTAAAGGCGATCACTTACAAGCTGCGATTGAAGGAGAGTTACTTTTGGGTTTTTAAGATGGTGTAAGGAATACGGACATTTCGACTTCGCTCAATGACCGTTTTGGGACATTGATCTTGGGTAAATCCCCTTTTTGACCTGCACGAAATCGGCGTGAAGAAAAGGGGAGTGATCTCCGTTAAAAAACAAAAGCTGTTTGAGCGCAGATCAATGCAAAGATGATTTAATCTAATGCTCAAAATCATCTCTATAAATACTTAGCGTGTTGATTTCTTTAAAGGGAAAAACAGCATTTTCACTATAAGGGAAATCAGGAGAAACCATATCCTTTTCCTGCGTATATCGACGAATGTCATAAATCCACTTTTGATCGACTCTTTTTAATTTTATGGTATCATTGAGAGAGATTATTTCAAGTGAATCTTAGGTATACAGTGCTCTGGAACTGCCAAAATATAATTCTATATCTTGGAATAGTTTTTCATTAGGTGATAATTGAACAGTGTTTTTCCTCTCCTCTAAAAAGTAGCTGACTGTTAAAGACTCCCCAGTTTTGTTGTGATAGATGTATAGGATAGGGTAGTTGCCGTCTACTATGGTTTTACCACAATTAATTGTAATAATATTACTGAGTATTCCAATAAATAAAAGACTATAGGTTCTCAATAAGTATTTATTGATTTTAATCAATTTTCTTTTTTAATAAATTCCCTAGTTGATACTTCAACTCAAAATAGGGGAGGATATAATTGGCCCCTTGGTAAAATGGATTTTCTCCCCCAGAAAAATAGATACCTCCCATAACACTAAAACGATTTTTTTGATATCCCAATCCCATTTTGTATGAAATTTCCATTAAATCAACATTAGTTTCATCGATGCGTTCTACACCATTATTGAAAATAGAGACGGGGTTTTTAGTGATATTTGGAGCATTATGTAGAACGGAAACTCCAACTTGAAAAAAGAATTCATGTTTTTTCAATCTAAAATGATGTTTAGCAAAGAAATGATAATCCATTAATAAGCCGTAGGTATCACTTATTGCAGCTTTTGATTCAAGCCCTCCCGGTATTGCATCACGGGATGCTTGAAGAATATGATCATAGCGTAAACTGTGAGAAAACCCGATGGATAAGTCATGAGTAATAAAATAATCTAAGCTATAGTTAAAGGCAGTTCCACGGTTTAAGTCTCCAATGTCGATCCCTCTGGTAATACGATAAGTATCTCTATTCGGATTTTCAATGAGACCTGTTCTATATTCTGTCCCAACAGAAAAATAAAGTTGCCCCTGTCGTGAGACGGGATGGTTTTCTTTTTTTAAAGTCTCACTAGTGTCTTGCGCAAAAAGCAATTGAGGAGAAAGCCACAAACAGCCAAAGGCAATTAAAAGTAGATTTTTCATTTTGATTTGGGTTTTGAGTTTGTTGAAAAATAGTGTCAAGGCAAACACTAATTATGCTAAACTATTAATAATGTGATTTTTAAAGTAAGGGTTTATTGACTTTATGATTTTTTTATCATTAGGAAATTAATGAGTTTGGGATGTAGCTCGGTGCGATCCCCCTTTGACTTTCACGAAATCGGCGTTTAGAAAAGGGGAGTGATCTCCGTGAAGAAGCAAAATCTGTTTGAGCGCAGCGAGTTTTTTTTGCTTTAGGAGAGCGCTTCACTTTTTAGCCTATTTTGTGTTGTCATGATTTTTTGGTTCGTTTTGTATCATTACAAAATGAACAATAAGAAACTTCTTCATTTTCTTTGCTTGACTAAAGAAAACGAAGCAAAAGAAAAGTCCCTTTTTCAAATGTATTTTTTGAAAGTAAACTTTCAAAAACCAGTTAAAAGCATCTAAATCGTCTCCAAGGATTCAACGATTTTTAACGGCACTTCTAACTTATACTATGAAAAAGAAAGGGGACTGTAGTTCACGGGCATTTCGACTTCGCTCAATGACCGTTTTGGGACACTGATCCTGAAGACAATCCCCCTTTGACCTGCATGAAATCGGCGTTATGAATAGAATAGAGTCCTTTTATCAATTTTAAGGAAAGTATTTAAGCAAAAATCGCATGTACCTCTTCTGGAATACGCAGGAGCTTTTGCGATGTAGGATCGAGGTAGCACCATTGGGTGCTGCATTGTGCAACAAGGGTATTCGAATCTTCTAGAAAGAAACGCACCCGGCGTTCACTTAGAAAACCTTCGGTGAGTTCTACGTGGGTGATCACCCTTAGACGATCGCCCAGTTTCGCTTGGCGTTTGTATTCGATATGGTGGGAGCGTACTACCCAGAGGCCAAATTCCGTTGGGTTATCTCGAATTAAATGCTGCCAGTGTGCTCCGGCAATGTCTTGGACCCATTGCAGGTATTGCACATTATTGACATGTTGCAGCTCATCGAGGTGACTTTCCTCCACAAGAATGGATTGTTCAAATGTATTCATCTATTTCTTTTGGAGGGTGACTTCAAAGATTTTGCTCCAGTTTTTACCCGTGACAAAAAAAGTTTCTCGCTGGGGATGATAAGCAACCCCATTTAAAACATTTAAATTGGGAATTTGATCTACTTTTTCTTTAAGACCAGTAAAGTCAATTACCCCCTCAATCGCTCCAGTATTGGGATCGATGATTAAACCAACCTCTTTTTGAAATTGATAGGTGTTGGCATAAATCTTTCCGTTGACCCATTCTAATTCGTTGATGTTTTTGACGATGGTTTTATGCGAAGTTACTTCGATATAGTCGAGCTCTTTTCCAGTCGCGGGGTCGAGGCGCCAGATTTTGGCAGTGCCATCTGACTTATAGAGAAACTCCCCATCGTTGCACAAACCCCAACCTTCTTTGCTTTGGTCATAGCTAAAAGAGCTTTCTAGTTTCATAGTTGATTTATCATAAACAAAAGCCGTATTTTCTTGCCAAGTGAGCTGGTAAATCTTATCGTTTAATAGGGTGAGGCCCTCGCCAAAGTAACTCTTGTCCAAAGGCTTGTTTACACTGGGCGTTCCGCTTTTATAGTCGACTTTTCGCAGGGAGGATTTCCCTTTAAGTCCAGTACTTTCATATAGATCTTCGCCGTCGAACTCCAGACCTTGAGTATAGGCGTTAGAATCGTGGGGATATTCGTTGACAATGGTATAGGTCCACAGTTCTGGTGGACTGCTTTTTAACAGGCGTACAGAACGCTCTTTTGCCTTGACTTCTTTTCCTTCGAGTTGCGCGCTAGCCGTCAATAGATGATCGCCTAATTTCTCTTCTGTAAAGACATAGGGAAGGGTCATGGGGGCATCGTCTAAGAAGTATTGTACTTGGGTTAGGGCCAGGGATTTTTTGTGTCTTAGGTCAACGGTTAAAGTGTCTCCAGCGACATAGGTATTGGCATTGGGTTTTAGGGTAATTTTTGGCGTAGCCTCATCACCACAGGCTTTGAGAAAGACTAAGCTTAAAAGAAGGGACATCCATTTCATGGGCTTAAATTTTATTTAAAAATAGGCTAAAAAATCGAATTGAAAATGATTGCCTAGGAAAAGCAGGGGTTGTATATTTGCGCTGGGGTAAGTCCTATACAACCAGCTCCTATTGAACTCCCCCAGGGCGGGAACGCAGCAAGGGTAGATGGTCGTAGCGGTGTGATATAGATCGCTTACCCTTTTTTTTATTATGCAACAAACAGTTTTGGTTACCGGCGCATCTTCAGGCTTGGGAAAATCCATTGCCACCCACTTGCACACCCTGGGTCATACTGTTTACGGCACTAGCCGAAATCCACAAAATTATTCTGATTTACCTTTTACGTTATTGGCTTTAGATGTCAATGATCAAGGGAGTATCGATTTGTTTTTTGCAGAATTGCAAAGTAAGACCTCGCAAGTAGATGTATTGGTTAACAATGCCGGAGTAGGCATTACCGGGGCAGTAGAAGAAGTTAATCTAACGGCGCTAAGAGCCCATTTTGACACTAACTTTTTTGGGCCTTTGGCCGTGATACAACAAATCTTGCCCTTAATGCGAAAAACCAAAGGAGGTAAAATCATCAATATCACTTCTATTGGCGCGTCTATGGGCTTGCCCTTTCGCGGGGGCTATTCTGCTTCCAAAGGCGCTTTACAGATTATTTCTGAAGCCTTGCGGATGGAAGTCGCACAGTTTGGGATTGAGGTTTGTACGCTTGCTCCTGGGGATTATGCGACGGATATCGCTTCGCGACGTTATTATGAGCCCAATAAAAAAGGTTCTCCCTATGAAAAGCTATACCAAGAAAGTTTAGCGACCATGGACGAACATGTTGACGATGGTAATAATCCTATCGAAATTGCCCAAGCTGTCGCACAGTTGATCAAAAAGAACAATTGGCAACCGCATTATGCTGTGGGGCCTTTTATGCAAAAGCTTTCGTTGACCTTAAAGCGCTTGCTCCCACAAAAAGTATTTGAACGCTTACTCAAGAACCATTATAATTTGTAATTTTAAAAAAACACCATCATGAAATTCTTTATCGATACTGCTAATCTTGACCAAATCAAAGAAGCCGAAGCCCTAGGGGTATTAGACGGCGTAACAACTAATCCATCTTTGATGGCAAAAGAAGGTATCACTGGCCAAGAAAACATCTTAAAGCACTATGTGGCTATTTGCGAGGCAGTAGAAGGAGATGTATCTGCAGAAGTTATTTCAACTGATTTTGAAGGAATGATCAAAGAAGGAGAGGCCCTTGCCGCTTTACACCCACAAATCGTAGTAAAAGTTCCTATGATTGAGGAAGGGGTTAAAGCCTTAAAATATTTTTCAAATCAAGGGATTAAGACCAACTGTACCTTAGTCTTTTCTGCCGGGCAAGCCTTATTAGCGGCAAAAGCGGGTGCAACTTATGTTTCTCCCTTTATCGGTCGATTAGACGATATCTCTACCGATGGTTTAAACCTGATCGAAGAAATCCGTGAGATTTATGACAATTATGACTTTTCTACACAAATCTTAGCGGCTTCTGTACGTCATACCATGCATGTAATTGACTGTGCAAAAATTGGCGCAGATGTGATGACGGGACCATTGAGCTCGATTAAAGGTTTATTAAAACACCCTTTAACCGATATCGGTCTTGCAAAATTCTTAGAAGATTACAAAAAAGGAAACTAAGGTTCCAGCCATTTGGGCTGTGATTGTAGGATTTTAGCATACAAGGGGCATTCGGGAACGTGTGCTCCTTTTAAATAGCCTATTCCCATCAAGAATTCTTTGGTGATTTCTTTGCCAGTAAACTTGAATTTCTTTTTGAAGCATTTCACCCAATCTTCTTCTTTTTGAGGGTGTTGCGCAGCTATCCAATTGTTAAAAGAACCATACTCTTTTTGTAAAATTTGAATTTGCTGTGCATTGTAAATAGCGGCTTCAATCTTTTTTCTCATCCGAATAATTCCAGGGTTTTGAAGCAGTCTTTCTATGTCTGTTTCAGTGAAGTTAGCGACTTGTTCAATGTCAAAATTAGCATAGGCGGCTTTGATGCTTTCACTTTTATTTAAAACAGTATCCCAAGACAGCCCCGCTTGATTAATTTCCATTAAAAGACGCCCAAAGAGAGCCTTGTCTTCTGTTTCGGCGAAGCCGTAAAAATTATCGTGATAGTCTTTGTGCCGGGAGTTGAATTTCCCTGCAGCGATGGCAGCGCAATAAGAATCAAATTGTGCCATTTAATTTTGGAACTCTTGTAAAAGATCGGGGAAGTTAGTGGCAGAAAAATTCGTAAAGCCGTCGAGAATGATTCCGTTTTCATCTAAGATAATCCCCTTGTTTAAAAGGGTAATCACCCATTCATTGCTCACTTGCTCAAAGTTGACCAGGGCCAATTGATCCACAGGATCAATCTTCATGATCTCTTGATAATTGCGGACCAAATTATTGTAAGGTTGTATACAAATGCCAATAAAACGATAGTTAGGGAATTGTTTTTTGTAGCGCATGACCCGTTCGTGGGTACGTTTAAAATGATTCATTTGGGTCTGCGACCAAAAGTAAAGTATGGTGGGTTGTCCAGCAAACGCATCATCACTGTTTGTGATTTCTCCCTTGTAATTCTCTAATTGTGCGACGGGTAGTCTTCGACCGGGTTCCATTTGGATTAATGCTCGGTGTAAACCTAGTATTTCCGTCAAATAAAGGGGAGAGTTATTTAAGCGCATATAGTACTTTAAGAAGTTTTCGTGATACGCGTGATTGCGAAAGTTGAGCAACTCTTCATAGGCCACGGTTCTAGCTAAAATATTGCGTAAAGTGATATGGTTAATACGTTGATCGATTAACTCTAAGCGTTTGATGTTGAATTCTGTATTACCTTTTTGCTGGAAAAAGTTCATTCCCTCTTCTAGGGCTTCTTGACTTAAATAACTCATCAAATAGGTGATGTACGGCTCAAAAAAGATCAGGTCATTTTCTCCGTAGACTAGGAACTGTCTAAAATCAAAAAAACTACTGTCGTTTTTAACGGTGGATTTTCCGCGAATTAGGGCATAGCGTTCTAGGCGATTCGCATAAGGATATACATAGGCGGCTTGGGTTATTTTTTGTGCAAGTGGTGACAATGGGTTTTGGGTTTTAAAGACATCCCATTTATCTCTTTTCTCTTGGATTAAAGAATCAATGATATGACTAAACTCTTGACTGTCTGAGGCGTATTTTGAAGATAGAAAGCCTACTTCGTCTTCTAGGTCGAGATAAATGTCCATTAGGAAGTTGTTTTTGGCGGAGCCTAAACCGCTAAATACAAGAGAAGCATTGAAATCTGACATGTTTGCACGGGACCAAATAGAGTCCCCTGCCTCAATCAAAACCATCTGATTTTCGGGTAAATGTTCCATTTTAAAGAGCCCAAAATTGATGGAGTCGTACTGTTTTGCAAAGCGATTGTTTTCGTCTAAGGCAAGAGAATCAATACGTTGATCGTATTTATAGAGTGCAATATATTCCGAAGAAGGGTTAATAATTTGCCCCCCAAAGAAAGCCGATGTTGGGGGTTCGACACTTTGGTTACAACTAAGTAACAGGCATAATCCCAGGAATAGAAAACGTTTTGCCATGGTTGCGACTTTGGTACACACGCTAAGTTAAAAAAAAGTGTGGAAAGCGGTTTTGATTTATGTATTTTTGCGGAAATAAAAAATAAGCTATGCTATCTGTTTCTAATCTTTCTGTACAATTTGGTAAACGCGTTTTATTTGATGAAGTCAACGTGACCTTTACTACTGGAAATTGTTATGGGATTATTGGCGCTAATGGTGCCGGTAAATCTACCTTTCTCAAAATTCTTGCAGGAAAACAAGATGCCAACGCTGGGAGTGTACATTTAGAACCCGGAAAACGCATGTCAGTCTTAGAACAGAACCACAATGCTTTTGACGAGCATTTAGTTTTAGACACGGTATTACGCGGAAATAAGCCTTTATATGAGGTCAAGACCGAAATGGACACCATTTATGCCAAAGAAGACTTTAGCGATGCCGATGGCGAAAGAGTTGGGGAACTGCAAATCGTTTTTGAAGAGATGAATGGCTGGAATGCAGACAGTGATGCGGCGGCTATGTTATCCAACTTGGGGATTAACGAAAGCCTTCACTATGTGCCCATGGCAGATTTGGATGGAGTCCAAAAGGTACGCGTCTTATTAGCCCAAGCCCTTTTTGGGAATCCAGATGTATTGATCATGGATGAGCCTACAAACGACTTGGATTATGAAACCATCCTTTGGTTAGAGCAATTCTTAGCGAATTATGACAATACAGTGATTGTGGTCTCTCACGACCGTCACTTCCTCGATGCGGTATGTACACATATCTCTGATATTGACTTTGGGAAAATCAGTCATTTCTCTGGGAACTATACTTTCTGGTATGAGTCGAGTCAGCTAGCGGCACGTCAACGCGCCCAGCAAAACAAAAAAGCCGAAGAGAAGAAGAAAGAATTACAAGAGTTTATCGCCCGTTTCTCTGCGAATGTAGCCAAATCAAAACAAGCGACTTCCCGTAAAAAGATGATCGACAAATTGAACATCGAAGAGATTCGCCCTTCAAGTCGTCGATACCCTGCAATTATCTTTGAACAAGACCGCGAGGCGGGAGATCAAATCTTAAATATTGAAGGTCTTAAAGCAACCCTAGAAAGCGAAGTGCTTTTCCAAGATGTCAATATCAATTTAGCCAAAGGCGATAAAGCTGTGATCTATTCAAAAGATTCCCGCGCCGTTACCGCCTTTTATCAAATCATTGCGGGAGAAGATCAAGCTGCCGCTGGAGAATTCCAGTGGGGTGTCACTACGACCCAGGCTTATTTACCCTTAGACAATGCGCATTACTTTAACAATGATATGAGTCTAGTGGATTGGTTGCGTCAATATGCCCAAACCGAAGAAGAGCGAGAAGAAGTCTATATCCGTGGTTTCCTAGGGAAAATGATCTTTAGTGGGGAAGAAGCCCTCAAGCAATCCAATGTACTCTCTGGAGGGGAGAAAGTGCGTTGTATGCTTTCTAAAATGATGATGAGCCGTTCGAACGTCTTAATGTTAGATGAACCCACCAACCACTTGGACTTAGAATCTATTACTGCCTTTAACAATGCACTAAAGAACTTTAAAGGAAATGTCTTGCTCACCACTCATGACCACGCTTTTGCACAAACCGTGGGGAACCGTATTATTGAGCTTACGCCAAAGGGTGTAATTGATCGTTACCTGACCTTTGACGAGTATATGACCGATCCTAAAATCAAGGAGCTGCGCACAAAGATGTACGCATAGACAAAAGATTGTTGGTCTTGGTATAGCTTTTGCACGCCTTGCGTATGCGATTAATAGGCCTTTTCCTTCTCGTTTTGTGTTGCAGTCGTTGTATACCCTACAAAATCGCACCTTATGTAAAGACGTATAGGGTAATGAAAACAAAGCGCTTTGTCAAGCAATTACCTTTGCATTATGGTTTTGTATTCAAAGATCCAAAAGATGCGAATGAATTCTATCAATTTATCAATGTAAAACTTTCTGGTTATAGAGAATGGAAAGACGCTAACCTACCTTTTCAAATAGAGGAAACTAATTTCAACCTTTCCTTTTATGAGGTGGAAAAAACCACCAAAACACTCAATTTATTGCCCATCTTAATCGATGAAAGGCTAAAAGAAAAGGGCTATGATCCCTTATTATCAGAACATCACAATAGCCGAAGAGGACAATGGTATTTAGTTCTTACAGTTAGTGATGATGCTTTATTAGATAGGCTTTCGCCAAAGCATCCCCGTTACAATGCGCTTGTCAATTACTTAGAAGATTTGCGAAAAGAGTATTTAAACACCAATAATTATATCGACCAATTCTTTCAAAAATAAACCCTATTTTTAAAGAAAAACAGCCAATGACCTTAGCCGAATGGAAGGCCGGTGGAGATTATCACCACTATAACGAATACCAAATTTTTGTTCGAGAAGGCGGCAGTGGAGACACCGTCTTATTGATTCACGGTTTTCCCACTGCATCATGGGACTGGCAGCAGTTATGGCCGGCATTGACAAAACGATATCATGTGATTACCCTCGATATGCTAGGCTTTGGGTTTTCTGATAAACCCCGCAACTACCCCTACAGCATCCTCGATCAAGCCGATAGGATAGAGCAGTTGCTCGAGACTAAGAATATTTCCCAAGTTAAAATCATCTCTCACGACTATGGCGATACCGTAGCTCAAGAGTTACTCGCTCGCTACAATACCCGAAAAGAAAGGGGAGAGGTGGGACTACAAATCTCCCATTTATGCCTGTTAAACGGCGGTTTGTTTCCAGAAACCCACCGCCCGCTATTGGTGCAAAAGGTTTTGATGAGCCCCATTGGCTCCATCGTCTCCCGCTTATTTAACCGAAAGAAATTAGGCAAAAACTTTAAACGCATCTTTGGTCCTAAAACCCAACCTACCGAAGCAGAACTAGACGATTTCTGGACCCTCTTAGAAGGTAACGGCGGGCGCTATGTTTTTCATCTGCTAATACGTTATATGGCTGAACGGGTGCAGCATAGAACAGCTTGGGTAGGTGCATTGCAAAACACCACCGTCCCCTTATGCCTAATCAACGGCACCGCAGATCCCATCTCTGGCCAGCATATGGCCGACCGCTACAAAGTCCTAATTCCCATGCCTCAGGTGGTCGAACTCCACGGGATTGGACATTTCCCCCTGATTGAAACGCCAAAGGCAGTGTTAAAGCATTTTTTAGCGTTTGTGGGAGAAGAGTAGCTGGCGCGCGTCTATGACGCGTGACCCGTCTTCGTGATCATTAGAATAGGCTTTGCTCTTGTGTTTTTATAAGTAGATTTTATAGAGATTATAAGATGCGATTTTTTAAATTAAGCACGCGTTACAGACGCGCGCTAGAGGGTATTTATTCATGAATTATTTCTCTAAGTTCTACCGTTTTCCAGTCTGGTGTATAGTCAATAAAACCTTTAAACATAGCGATATGACTTGATCCCGCTAAAATCATAATCCTTTTATCTCCTTTTTCAACTGCTTTTTGAATAATAGAATACATATAAAGGTTTCTCCTATACCATTCAGAAGCTAAGTAAGCTCCTACAAAATTTCCTTCCTCCCCACCTTGATTAGCAAGATTGACGTACCAGTTAATGTCTTCTTTTCTATGCTTAGGATTGTTATAATGGTAAAAAATTTCAGACAAAGGTTTATCAGAGGCAAACAGTTTGTTTTCTGTATTTTCCAACCTAGCTAATTCAATACTATCCTTTGCAATTAAATCAAACTGCTTTGCTTTCTCCATTTGTTGTATTAAACTATCATACCGAAAGCTTGTTCGATAATCCATTGCATATATTTTTTTGTGATTTAACTTTTTTGCGATTCTAAATGCCAATTGAGTGATTTCATTCCTTTTTTCTTTGCTATAATCCTTCGTTGAAAAAGAGGTATAAGTTGAATCGAGTTTGTTTTGTAAGTAGTAAGGGTATTCTACAAAGATTTTATCAGGATGATAGGTTTTAATCTTCTCTGCGATGATTTCAAGTTCACTTTGTTCCTTTTTATTTAAAATATCACGGTAGTTAACAATGAGTATATCTCCGTTATTCACTGGATTAAAATTTGCAAAGTGGAAGGTTCCAAAGAGTAATACTTCCAGTGGTTTACTTTCTGATTGATGGTGTTCTACACTGATTTGCTCAGTTCTTTTTCCGCTACAACTTATAAGCATTGTTAATATCAAAATTCTGATTATAAGTTTTTGCATGTTGTATGGTTTATTGAACAATGATATTTAAATGTGACAAAATCACCAGCTGGCGCGCTTCTGTGATGCGTGACCCATCTTCGTGATCATTAGAATAGGCTTTGCTTTTGTATTTCATAAGAAGATTTTATTGAAATTATAGGATGCCATTTTTTTAAATAGACACTTATCACAGACGCGCGCTAGAATGGTTTCTCCCTTTTCTATGCTTGTATTGTAGGTTTTTTTTAGGTAAAGATAAAATAAGTACTTACAACGATTAAAATCACAATAGCCCCCATCACTTTTACATGTTTCCACGGAGTGATATCGACCTGTTCTGTATAGGCTTGTTCATAAGCTACTTCCCGTGGCATAAGCTTTCCAATCAACAACATTATCCCCACATTAAAGAGGAATAAAATCGCCATCACGTGTAAGAAATGTGGATAAGTCCCGCCGTTTTCAATCACATAATCCTTTAAGAAAAACTGACTAATCGAATACAATATCACCCCAGATCCCATGGCGACTTTAGCCGCTAGTGCAGGAACGTATTTCGTTAAATAACCTACCAGAATAATCGTTAAAATTGGAATACTATAACAGCCGTTGATTTCTTGCAGGTACCCAAAGAGCCCTTCAGGAGCGTTAGCGATAGTGGGGGCAATAAACATAGACAAGAGGGCTAGGATAATCCCAAAGGTTTTCCCGGCTTTCACCACTTGGCGTTCATCGGCGTCTTTCTTGATGTATTGTTTGTAGATATCTAGCCCAAAAAGGGTTACGGAACTGTTTAAAGCGGAGTTAAACGAGCTTAATATTGCCCCAAAGAGTACTGCGGCAAAAAAGCCTAATAAGACAGGAGGCAAGACCTTATTGACCAATAGTCCATAGGACTGATCCGCTTGACTGGCGTCTAGCGTTCCGCCAAAAATATAAAAGGCAATGATCCCTGGAAGTACAACGATGAGTGGCCCTAGAATTTTGACAAAGGCGGCTAGGATCAAACCTTTTTGTCCTTCGACTAGGTTTTTAGCGGCCAGCGCCCGTTGAATAATAGCTTGATTCGTTCCCCAATAGAAGAGTTGAACCAGCATCATCCCGGTAAAGAGAGTGCTAAAAGGTATGGCAGAATCATTGTCTCCCATGGCCTTAAACTTAGCGGGGTCGTGGTTGTAAATGGTTTCTATTCCTACCCAGAGACTTCCGTCTCCCACATAGGTCAACCCAAAGACGGGAATCATCAAGCCTCCAATCAACAGCCCAATTGCGTTCATGGTATCAGATACTGCCACGGCTTTTAAACCGCCAAAGATGGCATAAATCGACCCGATCAAGCCTATCGACCATACCGTAACAATCAAGGTGCTGCTTTGGTCCATATTAAAGACCGTTGTTAGATCAAACATTCCAATCAGGGCCACCGCCCCAGAATAGAGAACAATGGGCAATAAAACTACCACATAGCCACTTAAAAAGAGCCCAGAGGTAATGGATTTAGTCGCGGTATCATATCGACGTTCTAAAAACTGTGGGACAGTAGTTAAGCCTCCTTTTAGATAGCGGGGCAATAAGATGGTTGCAGTAACCACCATGGCGATGGCGGCAAGGGTTTCCCATGCCATGACCAGTATCCCCTCGTTAAAAGCAGAGCCATTGAGCCCTACTAATTGCTCTGTCGAAAGATTTGTAAGTAATAAAGAAGCAGCAATCACGGGAGCCGTTAGGCTTCTTCCGCCTAAAAAATAACCATCTTCTGTGTTTTCGTCTGTTTTTCTGGTCGCATAATAGGCGACTACACCAACTAATAAGGTGAAAGCAATAAAAATAATGAATTGCATAATTTTGGTTTAGTTCAATTTCTTCTAAATGTAAGCATACAATTTTAAAGTAAAATAGCTCACAATAAAATAAAGCCAATAAAAGTGTAAATAGGAGAGGTATGGCGTTCCGCCAAAGGGACTAAATAAGTAGTAATTTAAACACGAATTAAGCAGAGAGCTGCTCTAGAACAGCCTTGGCTTTGTCGTATTCATCTTGATGCACAAAAACGCGTTGCATTAAAGGAGCTGTTTGGCCAAAGCCTGCTAAACGAGCAGATTCTGCTTCGTCTTTCACTACAGGGGTAATATTTTCTTCTGCAAGGGCATTGCGCAAAGCAAGTACATCAATTGAAGAACCAGAAAATAAATGAAGGTAAGAGGGCAAGGACATGGTTAAGATTTGTTGTATTTACTGTTCCAGATGGCAGGGTTAAAATTCTTTCCTAAGGCAAAACCATAGAATAGTACGATGGAGGCAATGGCTTTAAACATAAAGAAATAAACCATCCAATAGGTAGACCAAGAAGTCGTCTTGCTAAAAATTGCCATAGGTGTCAATGAAGTAGCAATCCAACTTAAACCGAGAATTAGCACCATGAGATTCCAAATGTTTTTAAACGGCCACATAAGCGCTTTGCGAAAAGGGTGTAAGTCGTCTCCCCACTGATGAATCAAATAAAAGTAATCATTCCCAATTGGAACAAATAACAAGGGATCATCGGTGTTTTTAAGACGGAATAATTTTGATGGAGCCATGATTTTAAAACCAGCAAGCTTAGTGTTGTGCTGTACTTCCAATGCAGCAATTTTATCAAAAGCTTCCTGGGGTAAATCATTCTTAAAATACTTTAAATCTAAAAAGCGCAAACGATAGTCAATGCAAGTAGATTTAATCGTATCAAGGTGATAAATGTTTTTGGTTTCAAACGCCTCTAAATCAAACGAATTAATAGTGTTGGGACGAGCAATAAATGTGTTTACTGCGTTTATCATCGCAGTGTCAGTTGTCCTTGCCAACTGTAATTTCTCGGCAATGTTGGTTGGGGTAAATAACTTCATCTTCATATTCTTTCGCATTGTCATAGTAAAATTAAGGAAAATCCCCCAAATTTCACTGTTTTAACCCTATTATTAGACTATTAGCATTATCTCAATGTGGCGCCAAACTCTTTTTCAAAGCTACTTTTGAGTTTTTGCATCACTTTGTCAATATACTTGTCAGTGAGGGTTTTATGGGGATCAGCAAACAAAAAGCTCAAGCCATAAGACTTTTTACCAGCAGGAAGATTCTTCCCTTCATAGACATCAAATAGATTGATTTCTGTTAAAATCTTTCTTTCAACTTTTTGTGCCACTTCTTTTAATGCGTCAAAACTCACCCCTTCATCGACCAATAAGGCAAAATCTCTTCTAGAAGACGGGAATTTTGGAATTGCTTCCACAATCAGGTCTTTTTTAAAGGCCAATTGGTATAACACATCAAAATCAAACTCAGCATAAACCACTTCTTCATCAATAGAGAATTCTTTTAAGAGGCTAGGAGAGACGCTACCCATTTGAACGACGGCTTTTTTTCGGGAAGAAATGCACAGTCCATAATGGAAAATATCTCTATCACTAGCTTCTTCTGTCAAAACATCTAAACCTAAGCTTTCTAAAATGGCATAAACACTTCCTTTTAAACGATAGATGTCGTTCGCAGCGGTATCGGTATTCCAAGCTTCTTTATGCGCTTTTCCACACAGGGCTAGGGCGATTTTCTTATCTTCTTGATACCCCTCTTCTAATTGACTATATACCTTCCCGAATTCATAGATCTTTAAATCTCTACGCTGTCTGTTTTGATTGTACGCAATCACTTCTAAAGAAGAGAAAAGAAGGGAGGAACGCATTTGCGAAAGCTCTTGCCCTAGGGGATTCAAGAGATTTACTTTTGCGATTTCATCTAATTGCTTTGAAAAAGCAGCGTATTTTGGGGAAGTGATTGAGTTATTCATGACTTCTTGAAAGCCTAAACCCACTAGTTTTTTAGCAATATTTTGCTCTAATATATGCGGAGTTTTCAGATTGAATTCTGGGTAGAAGGTTTTCATACTATTGACACTCTCAATATTGTTATACCCATAAATACGCAAGATTTCTTCGATTACATCTGCTGTTCTTGTAACATCAACACGATAGCGCGGGATGTTCATTGAAAAGCCTTCTTCGGTAACATTGATGACCTCAATTTCAAGTGCATTAAGAATATTGATCAACTCGTTCTTTGGGATTTCTTGCCCTAAAACCTTGCTAATTTTTTCATATTGAATAAAAAGCGAAACCTTTTCTTCTAGCGGCTGCTTAACGGTAACGATATCACTAGTGATTTCTCCGCCAGCTAATTCTTTTATTAATAAGGCAGCGCGTTTGAGAGCAAATTCACCAATTTCTGGATCGATTCCTCTTTCATAACGGAAAGAAGCATCGGTGTTTAAACCATGTCTTTTTGCGGTTTTACGCACGCTTACTGCATCAAAATAAGCGCATTCTAAAAAGATGCGTTTGGTGTCTTTGGTCACACCTGAATCTAAGCCACCAAATACGCCTGCGATACACATAGGTTTCTCTTCATCGCAAATCATTAAATCTTCTTCGTGTAATTTGCGTTCTACTCCGTCAAGGGTCGTAAAGGGTGTATCCTTTGCTAAGGTCTTGACTAAAACTTTTCCTTTGATTTTATCTGCGTCAAAGGCGTGTAAAGGTTGCCCTAATTCATGTAAGATATAATTCGTTACATCGACAATATTGTTAATGGGACTTAAACCTATGGATTTGAGGCGGTTTTGTAACCAGCTAGGCGATTCTTTTACCGTTAATCCCGAAAGGGTAAGTCCGCTGTAGTTAGGAGCCATTTTAGGCGCTTCTACAATAACATCGATGGGGAGAGAGGTGTTGTCTACTTTAAAGGCATTGGTGTTGGGAAAATTCCAGCTGTAGGAAATATTTCTTTGAATACAACCCGCTTTTAAATCCCTAGCAACGCCCATATGACTCATCGCGTCTGAACGGTTTGGGGTAAGACCAATTTCTATGGTTTGATCTTTTTCGATCGGGAAGATACTTGCGCAGGGAGTACCTGGTACAAGTTTTTCATCAAGCACCATAATCCCGTCATGACTTTGCCCTAGACCTAATTCATCTTCGGCACAAATCATTCCATGACTAGCTTCTCCTCTTATTTTTCCTTTTTTGATGGTCCAGGCTTCTCCCTCTGGAGTATATAATTCTGTTCCTATGGTGGCCACAGGGACTTTTTGTCCCGCAGCAACATTAGGTGCGCCACAAATAATTTGTAAAGGTTCTTCTTGGCCTATATTGACTGTGGTTACCCTTAAACGATCTGCATTAGGGTGTTGTTCGCAGGTCAATACTTCTCCTACAAAAACACCAGCTAAACTTCCTGGGATGGATTCAAACAAACTATTGCCTTCTACCTCAAGACCTAGATCGGTCAATAAGTCTAGTTGCTCCTCAAGGGGTAAATCTGCTTGAATGAACTGTTGCATCCAGTTATAGGAAATCTTCATAAATAAAAATTTAGTTACAAATATAAGTAACCAAAAGGCAAAATGACAGCCCTAGCTAATGTAATTCCAGATGTTTTTGTGCGCGCTGATCTTGGCATAAGTTTGTCGCACTCTTTGGTGTTTTTCTTCAGCGAATTCTGGATCGCTTTCCACTATTTCCCTGGCATAAAAGCGCGCGGTTTTTAGGATCTCTTGATCCTTTAATAAGTCGGCTATTTTGAGTTGTAGCACCCCACTTTGCTGAGTCCCCATCAAGTTTCCGGGGCCTCTAAGACGCAAGTCAACTTCGGCAATTTCAAAGCCATCATTGGTTTGTACCATGGTTTGTAAGCGGGTTTGGGCTTCTTGTGAACGCTTTTTACTCGACATTAAAATACAATAACTTTGATCTGCACCGCGCCCCACTCGACCGCGTAATTGATGTAATTGAGATAAGCCAAAGCGCTCTGCGCTCTCGATAATCATCACCGAGGCATTGGGGACATTGACCCCCACTTCAATCACTGTTGTGGCGACCATGATTTGGGTTTTCCCCTCGACAAAACGCTGCATTTCATAATCTTTATCTGCCGCTTTCATTTGCCCATGGACAATGCTAATACGATAGTCAGGTAATGGGAAAGAACGGGCCAAACTTTCGTAGCCATCCATCAAGTCTTTATAATCCATTTTTTCAGACTCTTGAATTAAAGGATAAACCACATAGATTTGACGCCCTTTTGCGATTTCATCTTGGATAAAACGAAAGACATTGAGGCGGTTAGCATCTGTTCTTAAAACGGTTTTAATTTCTTTTCTCCCGGGAGGGAGTTCGTCAATCACAGAAATGTCTAAATCTCCATAAACACTCATGGCAAGGGTTCTAGGAATAGGAGTGGCGGTCATGACTAAAACATGTGGGGGGAGGTCATTTTTGTGCCATAGTTTCGCTCTTTGTGCTACGCCAAAGCGATGCTGTTCATCAATAATGGCTAAGCCTAAGTTTTTAAATTGCACCTTATCTTCAATGAGGGCATGGGTCCCGATTAAGAAGTCGATGCTCCCTTCGGCTAATGCCTCATAAATATTTTTGCGTTCTGCCCCTTTGATCGAGCCAGTAAGTAGAGCTACTTTTAAAGACATTTTTCCAAGGGCTTCTTTGATTGATTGATAGTGCTGGATGGCGAGAATTTCAGTTGGGGCCATTAAGCAGCTTTGAAAAGCGTTGTCTTTTGCAATTAGCATACTCAACAATGCGACGATGGTTTTCCCAGAGCCAACATCACCTTGTAGTAGGCGATTCATTTGCTTTCCCGTTCCCATATCTTGGCGTATTTCTTTGATTACCCGTTGTTGCGCTGAGGTCAACTGAAAAGGGAGATGCGTTTTAAAATAGGTGTTAAAAGTTTCGCCTACCTGATAAAAGATATAGCCTTTTATTTTTTGTTTTTGCAAGCGATTCTTTTGAATCAATTGCAGTTGGATATAAAATAATTCCTCAAACTTTAGTCTGCGCTGTGCTTGGGTTAATGCCGCTGTATTACTCGGAAAATGGGCATTGATAATGGCTTCTTTTCGGGAAATTAGTTTGAGTTCTGCCAACATATAATCGGGGAGATTCTCTTTGAATTGGTTTCCAATTAATCCAAAAAGATTGATCATCATTTGCTTCATTATGCGCTGGGTAACTCCTTTATTGATCAACTTTTCTGTCGAAGGATACACTGGGTGGAGGGCGCCTATATTGCTGGTTTCATATTCTGTTTCCAAGGTCAATTCTGGGTGAGGCATATTGGCCTTACTTCCATACCATGAAAGTCGCCCAAAGGCCACATAAGGCGTATTGAGTTTTAACTGCTCTTGTATCCATTTATGTCCGCGAAACCAAACCAACTCCATCTGGGAACTCCCATCAGAAAATACTGCGACCAAACGTTTCCCTCGCTTTTGCGGCACTGTTTTAATCTGGATAATTTCTCCTTTTATTTGAACTTCCGCATTGTTTTGTGGAAGCTGATTTACTGCATAAAAGCGCGACCGATCAATATAGCGATTAGGAAAAAAGTGCAACAAATCTTGATAGGTACGAATCCCCAATTCTTCCCTCAATAAAGCAGCGCGATTAGGGCCGATGCCTTTTAAATATTCGATAGAAGTTTGTAATGGATCCATAAAAGGGACAAAAATTCTCTTTTGCGCTAAATTCGACTTTTTATTTCTATAAAATTCGAGTAACTTTCCTTTAAATCCAAGTTGAACGAATGAAAAAAGCCCTAGTGATTTCTGGAGGGGGATGTAAAGGTGCCTTTGCTGGCGGTTTTGCCCAGTATTTGATCGAAGAAGCGGGACAGCACTATGAGTTGTTTATGGGAACTTCTACCGGAAGCCTTTTAGTTTCCCATCTGGCGGCTAATGAAATTAACGCCATCAAGTACGCCTTTACCCATGTGACCCAAGAGAGCATTTTCTCCAATAGTCCATTTATCATGAAACGGAAGGGAAAGATCGCTAAAATAAAAATCAATCACTTTAATGTGATCAAGAACTTTTTTCGTGGAAGAAAGACCTTTGGAGAAAGTAAAAACCTTAGGAAGCTGCTTGCGAATAGTATTTCTCCTGAAATCTTTAATCAGATTAAATCCAGTAACAAAGAAGTGGTGGTCTGTGTATCAAATTTCACTTTGAACGAAATTGAATACAAGGCTTTGTCCGATTGTACTTATGAAAACTTTTTAGATTGGATATGGATCTCTTGCAACTATCTGCCTTTTATGAGTTTGGTGATTAAGAACCGCCATGAATACGCCGACGGGGGCTTTGGTTGTATTATCGCAATAGAAGAAGCCATTCAACGAGGAGCGACAGAGATTGATGCGATTATGCTCAACACAGAAGTGCAACAACTCAATCGTATGCGCTCTAGAAATGCCTTTGACCTTGTGTTTTCAACCCTTGATTTTATGGGGGATCAAATTGTGAATGACAATATTAAAGTAGGCCATTTAATGGCCAAAGAAAAAGGTGTAAAGCTTAGAGTGTTTTACACCCCAAAAGTGCTTACCACCAATTCCCTTGTCTTTAATCGTGACGAAATGGAGAAGTGGTGGCAAGAAGGTTGGGAACACGCCCAACAAAGTTTATTGTAAAAAGTCTAGGCTCAATTGTACCATGGCTTTTACGCCATGAATTAGTCCGCTGTCATCGACTTCAAATTCTGGGGTGTGATGAGAAGGAGCCTCTTCTGGCTTATTTCCAGCTTTTAATCCACCTAAGAAGAAATAAAAGCCCGGCACTTTTTCTTGGAATGCAGAAAAATCTTCTGCTCCTGTAACTGCTCGCATGGTTTGAACATTATCTTTTCCTAAGGCTTTTTCAAGACTTTTTACTGCCAGTTGCGTCAAGGCAGGATCGTTATAAGTTAATGCTGCAGATTCTTTAATACTTACTTCTGCAGTACCTCCATAGGCTGCTGCAATTTGGGGTACCATTTCATTCATGCGTTTAATGATGGTTTGTTTCATGTCATCATCTAGGGTGCGAATGGTCCCAATCATTTGTGCGCTTTCTGGGATAATATTAAAGCGAATGCCTGAATGAATCGAACCAACTGAGATCACAGCACCCTCTTTAGTCAATTCTGAGTTACGGCTAATAATCGATTGAAGTCCGTCGATAATCTGTGCACTGATTAAAATTGGATCAACACTCATCCATGGTGCAGAACCGTGGGCTTGCTTTCCTTTGACATCAATCACAAAGCG
The DNA here is from genome assembly GCA_943787295.1 of uncultured Flavobacteriaceae bacterium. GTDB lineage: Bacteria > Bacteroidota > Bacteroidia > Flavobacteriales > Flavobacteriaceae > Arcticimaribacter. The sequence goes on from CALSLW010000001.1 coordinate 290,601, forward strand.
TTGTGCAGCGGCCATGATTCCTTTGGTTTTATAGCGCACAACACCTACAGGAGTTGCTGAGTTTATATGCAATCCATAGATGGCATCTACTTTTGGGTTCTCTAACACCCCTTCTTCTACCATTAAGCGCGCACCTCCTTTTTCTCCTGGTGGTGGGCCTTCTTCTGCAGGTTGAAAGATAAATTTTACGCTTCCAGCAAAGTCATTATTCTTCGAAAGGTATTGGGCAACACCCATCAATATCGCGACGTGTGTATCGTGTCCACAGGCATGCATAACCCCAGTTTCTTGTCCACCAAATTTTCCAACAACATTTGATTTATAGGGAAGATCATTGTCTTCTTTTACGGGTAAACCATCCATATCTGCCCTGAGGGCTAATACTTTTCCTGGTCGTTTTCCCTTTAAGAGACCAATGACTCCGGTATGCGCCACTCCAGTTTGTACTTCTATGCCTAGAGCACGCAAATGATTCGCCACCTTTTCAGCAGTTTTAAATTCTCGATTAGAGAGTTCTGGATTTTGATGGATTTCGTGTCTCCATTGAATCACTTTTTGGGCTAATTCTCCAGAAATGTCTTGTGCCATAGAACTAAAACTAAGGCACAGTAGTAGGGGGATGAATAAATGATTTCTCATATTAAGATTTTGCTAAAGTTGTGAAGATACAATGTTTATAATTAAGCGGTAAAAATGCTAAAAAAATTTATTAATTCCCCTACTTTTAGAGTGCATATGAAAGATCAATTAACCGCCAATTTAAACGCTTTAAACGATGCCCAGCGTGCCCCAACATTACACAAAGATGGACCGCTAATCGTTATTGCAGGTGCAGGTTCTGGAAAGACCCGTGTTTTAAACTATCGCATTGCTTACTTGATGTCGCAGGGGGTAGATTCTTTTTCAATTTTAGCCCTTACTTTTACCAATAAGGCTGCCCGGGAAATGAAAGGAAGAATCGCACAACTGGTAGGAGAAAGTGAAGCAAAAAATTTATGGATGGGTACTTTTCACTCCATCTTTGCTCGTATTCTTCGCGCTGAAGCAGACAAGTTAGGATATCCTTCTAATTTCACCATTTATGACACCCAAGATAGTGATCGCTTATTGAGTTCAATTATCAAAGAAATGGGACTGAATAAGGATCAATACAAAACCAAGCAAATTAGAAGTCGCATCTCTTCCTTTAAAAATAGTTTGATTACGGTTAGAGCCTACTATAATGATCCTGACCTACAGGAAGCAGATGCCATGGCTCATCGCCCTAAAATGGGCGAAATTTATGCCGAATATGTCGACCGCTGTTTTAAGGCAGGTGCCATGGATTTTGACGATTTATTGTTGAGGACAAACGAACTTCTCAATCGTTTCCCAGATGTACTAGCCAAATATCAAGACCGTTTTCGTTATATCCTTGTTGATGAGTATCAAGATACAAACCACTCTCAATACCTAATCGTTCGAGCTCTTTCTGATAAGTTCCAAAACATTTGTGTGGTAGGAGACGATGCACAAAGTATTTATGCCTTCCGCGGAGCGAATATTAATAACATTCTCAATTTCCAAAAGGATTATGACAATGTCGCTATGTACCGCCTAGAACAAAATTATCGTTCCACTCAAAATATTGTTAATGCCGCTAATTCAATCATTAACCACAACCAAACTAAGCTGGACAAAAAGGTGTGGACGGCAAATGATACTGGCGCAAAAATTAAAGTGCAACGTTGCCCTACAGATGCCGATGAAGGCCGTCATGTGGCGGGGAGCATTTATGACTTCAACCTTAGAGAACAATTAAATTACAGCGAATTTGCCATCTTATATCGTACCAATGCACAGTCTCGTGCTATGGAAGACGCCTTGCGTAAACGCAATATCCCTTATCGCATTTATGGGGGCTTATCTTTCTATCAGCGCAAAGAGATTAAAGATGTATTGGCCTATTTAAGGGTGCTGGTCAACCCAAAGGATGAAGAGAGTTTAAAGCGGGTGATTAATTATCCTGCTAGAGGAATAGGACAAACCACCGTGGATAAATTAGTCGTGGGGGCAAAGCAACACAGCTTGTCTATTTTTGAAGTATCAGAACATGCCTTAGAATTGAAAATTGGGGTCAATGCTGGAACAGCACAGAAGCTATCGGATTTTGTTACCCTAATAAAAAGCTTGCAAGTCTTTAATGAAAATGCCAATGCCTTTGAGGTAGCAGACGAAGTAACTAAAAGAACTCGAATCGTTGTTGATCTAAAAAAAGATGGTACTCCAGAAGGCATCAGTAAGATTGAAAACATCGAAGAACTCCTAAACGGGATCAAAGATTTCACAGAAGGGCAAGAAGAACTTGCAGACGCCACCGGAGCCTTAACAGAGTTTCTCGAGGATGTTGCTTTGGCCACTGATTTTGACAATGAAAATGCCAACGATGACACTCCGCGAGTTGCATTAATGACCATTCATCTGGCAAAAGGATTAGAATTCCCCTATGTCTATATTGTGGGAATGGAAGAAGATCTTTTCCCTTCTGCGATGAATTTAGATTCGCGCAGTGGATTAGAAGAAGAACGACGTTTGTTTTATGTCGCATTGACCCGGGCAGAAAAACGCGCTTTTTTATCTTATACACAATCGCGTTATCGCTGGGGAAAATTGAATGATGCGGAACCTAGCCGCTTTATAGAGGAAATTGATGAGCAGTTTCTCGACTATCAAATTCCGACGTCTAATTATGAATATAAGCCGCTTGTCAACACATCAATTTTTGGGGACCATAAGCCCACAAAAGCAGCGTCACAAGTACCCAAGTCATGGGATGGTAAACCAAATACAACCCCCAATCCTACACAGCTTAAAAAGCTAAAAAAACTACAAGACACTAAGGTCGAAACAAGCCCAAAAGAAGAATTAATTGAATTGCCTTCTGGGACTAAAGTTGAGCATCAGCGTTTTGGAAAAGGAGTTGTGATACAAGTCGAAGGAAAAGGAAATGATAAAAAAGCCACCATTAAATTTTCTGGAGTAGGAGAGAAGAAGCTTTTACTTCGCTTTGCCAAACTCAAAATACTCTCATGAAAACACAGCTCTATACCCTTTTTTCCTCTTCGCCTAACGAAAGAGATTTAGCCCGAATTGCTGTAGCTTTAAAGAAGGGAGCTTTAGTGATTTATCCTACTGATACGGTCTATGCCATAGGCTGCCTTAGTGATAATCCCGTCGCCCTAGAAAAGTTAGCGCGACTTAAGGATATTAAACTTGAAAAAGCTCCACTGAGTTTTCTTTTTAAGAACATTAGTGAGCTATCTAATTATGTAAAGCCTTTTGACGCAACGGTATTTAGGCTGTTAAAAAGTACACTTCCTGGTCCTTTTGCTTTTGTTATGGAGGCAATAAATAAATTGCCAAAGCCCTTTCAAAAACGTAAAACCATAGGCGTGAGAATTTCTGATCATCCAGTTTTAAAGGCACTTTTAACACATTTAGACGCACCCTTACTAACATCTTCTCTTCACGATAAAGATGCGATTAAGGTATACACTTCAAATCCAGATGAGATCTTATCTGCCTGGGATGGGAAGGTTGACATCTTGATTGATGCAGGCGCTTGTGGGAACATCCCTTCTAGTGTAGTTGATTTGACCACAAATCCGTTTACAATCATCAGGGAAGGGAAGGGAGAGATTGATTTTATCTAAAAAAAAACGCTTCCCAGAGGGAAGCGTTTTAAAATATTTTTGAGCTTAATTTAGTTGCTTGCAGCTTGCTCCATACCCTTATTAATCAAATCATAGAATTGATCTAGTTTAGGTAACACAACGATGCGTGTTCTTCTGTTTTTTGCTCTTCCAGCAGATGAGTCATTGTCAGCAACAGGAATGTATTCCCCGCGTCCAGCAGCAGTCATGCGCTCTGGAGCTACACCAAAGTCGTTTTGTAAAATACGAACAATTGCTGTTGCTCTTCTAACCGACAAGTCCCAATTGTCTTGAGTACCTTCAACTTTAATTGGCACATTGTCTGTGTGACCTTCTACCATAAATTCAAGTTCTGGTTTATCGTTGATTACTTTTGCCACTTTTCCTAAGACATCTTTCGCTGCTTTATTTACAGAGAAACTTCCGCTTCTAAATAATAATTTGTCAGAGATTGATACATAAACCACTCCTTTTTCTACATTGATTTCAATGTCTTCGTCAGCGATATTTCCTAACACACCTTTAAGACTAGTCACTAAGGCAAGGGTAACTGAATCTTTTCTCGTTACAGCATCGCGTAAATTTGTGATTCTACTGTCTTTTTCTTTTAAGCTTTCTAAAGATTTTTCAAGGTTTTCTGCTCCTTTTTGAGAAAGGGTTGTCAAGTTACCAAGGTTGCTGATTAGGTCTTGATTATTAGCCTTTAAAAAGCTAATTTGTTCTTCAAGTGCAGCAACATTAGCTAAAGCACTGGCTTTTTCTTCATCACAAGTGTTGAGTTTTACTGTTGCAGAATTTAATAAATCATTGGTGCTTTTTTGAAGGGCTTCTAATTCGCTATACTTCTTAGAAGATACACAAGAAACTAAAAAAGTGCCACATAGGGCAAGTAGAAATGCTGTTTTTTTCATGATATGGTGTTATGTTATAAGTATAAAATTAAAAGTTTTTTAAAACATATGCCCTACAAATCTGAAAATTCACCTTTTCTTAAGATAAAATACTTCCACGGGAGGTTGTTATGACGATAATATGATTTGTTTTTTTTGTTTTGCCCCCTTTTTGATAGGGTCTTTGATAAACTAGCATAAACAGAGAAATGAGCTTTAATGACCATTAAAAAAGATAAAACCTGTCCATTTATTAAATAACGAACAGCGGCAAAACCATCTAAGATCAATCGCCCAAAAATCACGCTAAAGAGCTTTTGCTTTGGGACATTCTTTAAAAGCATCCACAAAGAATTTCTATGATTGTAAAAGGTTTTCTGTGGAGAAGGTTTTAAGGATGCTGCGCCCAAATGGAATACTTGAGCAGTTGTTATACATTTTGTTATATGCCCATTGTTAAATGCTCTCCAGCAAAGATCAATCTCTTCTTGATGCATGAAAAAGTCTTCATCAAAGCCCTCTAGTTCTTCCCAGACAGTGCGACGAATAAACATACACGCTCCAGTCGCCCAGAAGCAATCTGCCGTTTTGTATTGCCCTTTGTTTTCTTCTAGAGAGTCAAAGATTCTACCGCGACAATACGGGAAGCCATAACGGTCGATAAATCCACCTGCTGCGCCTGCATACTCAAAATAATTCGGGTGTTTGTGTTGCAATATCAAAGGTTGTGCAATAGATAATTCTTGCGCTTTAAAGGCTTCTTGAAAAGGTGTTAGCCAGTTTTCGCTAACGGCAACGTCGTTGTTTAATAAGCAATAAAGGTCTGCGTCTATTGATTTAAGTCCTAGATTATACCCTTTGGCGAAGCCATAATTAGCCTCTAAAACAACTTGATTGATTTGTGGGTAATGCTGGCTTAAAAACGCACATGAATCATCTGTAGAGGCATTGTCAATTACATAAAAGTCTGCATTAGGAGTGTTTTCTATCAAGGATGGAAGAAATTGTTCCATTAACGAACGCCCGTTCCAGTTTAAAATGACAATTGCTATTTTCATTGTTGTGGGGTATAGGTGGGAAGGTCTTTTAGAAAATGATAGGTCTGTGCTTGATAATCCATTTGACAATAGACGTGGGTTAGTCCGTTTGTTACCATCAAATATTGACTGTCTACACTAAGGTTATATCGTGCAATTTGATCAAAAACATCTTGATTTATAGGAATATTTGGAGCTTTGCATTCTACAAGCAAAGTAACTTTTCCTTGTGGGGTAAAGACGATAATGTCGTAGCGTTTTTCGCGATCGTACACCTTAATTTTTTTTTCAACATTGAGTAAGCTAATGGGATATTTTTTTTCTTGAAGTATGAATTGAACGCAATGCTGTCTTACCCATTCTTCTGGCGTAATCAAAATATCTTTTTTGCGAACAACATCAAATATGTATCGCTTATTTTCTCTATTTTTGAGGGTAAAGGGATAATGCTTAAAATTGAGTTGTTCCATACTGCAAATGTGACAAAATTTTCTCATTGAAAGAAACACAACAGATACTCTCTTCGATTGCACAGAAAAAGTTTGCTCCTATTTATTTATTGATGGGAACAGAACCTTTCTTTATAGATGAAATTTCAGCTGCATTAGAAAAAAGTGTAGTCGATGAAAGTGCAAGGGATTTTGATTTAAGTGTTTTCTATGGCAAAGAAACCTCTATCGACCAAATAATAGAGTCTGCAAAGCGTTTTCCGATGCTGGGGCAGCAACAATTGATCTTAGTCAAAGAAGCGCAATACCTAGACAAAACCTTTGATCAATTAGCTACTTATTGTGCAGCACCCCAGCCACAAACAGTTTTAGTTTTATGTTATAAGCACAAAAAGGTGGATAAGCGTAAAAAAGTGCTTAAAAACATAGCTGCCAACGGCATTGTTCTAGAAACAAAACCCTTGTATGAAAATCAAATTGGTCCATGGATAGAAAAGAGGGGGCAAGAGTACGGTTTTCAATTTCATCCACAAGCACTGGCGATGTTAGTCGCTTTTTTAGGCAGCAATCTAGGAAAGGTAGACAAAGAGTTGGAAAAACTAACGCATAATCTTCCTAGTGGGACAACTGTAACCCCAGAGCACATTGAAGCTTTTATAGGCTATAGTAAGGATTTTAATAGTTTTGAATTGCAAAAAGCTTTAGGGATGCGAAAGCTTGAACTATCTTTCCGTATTGTTAAACACATGGCTGGAAATCCATCACAACACCCTTTGCCATTGACCATAGGTGTGCTGTTTAATTTCTTTCAAAAGTTATTTATGTATCACGGTTTAAATTCGACTGCAGAAGCTCCTAATGTGCTAGGGGTTTCTCCATTTTTCGTGAAGGAATATCAAGCAGCGGCTCAAAAATACAATATGCGACAAGCTGGTAAAGTTTTAAACGTACTTAAAACCTATGATTTGAAAAGCAAAGGTCTAGGAGCACATAATATGCCGATGGAAGAGTTGATGAAAGAAATGATTTTGAAAATAGTTTCCGTCTAGGGAAAATTACTAGGATTTGATTCCTGCATAATACGGTACACTTTTTCGACTATATCATCTAAGGAAGGTTTAGAGAAATAGTCTCCGTCGCTTCCATAAGCAGGTCGGTGTGCTTGAGCACTTAAGGTTTGCGGCGCACTATCTAGTAATGGGAAGATGTTTTGCTCGTCTAGTAATTGCTGTAAAATAAAACCAGTAGCTCCACCTGGGACATCTTCGTCAATGATCAATAAACGATTTGTTTTTGCCACACTTTCTCTAATTTCATGAGTTGTATCAAAGGGGAGTAGCGATTGTACATCAATGACTTCTGCGTCAATATCGTATTGTAAGAGTTCTTTTGCGGCTTCTTCTACTAATCTAAGGGTTGAGCCATATGAAACAAGTGTAATGTCCTCTCCAGCTTTAAGACATTCTATTTTTCCAACCGGTACACGATAGGAGCCTAAGTTGGTAGGAAGATTTTCTTTTAAGCGATATCCGTTCAAGGATTCAACGACTATGGCAGGTTCATCTCCTTCGAGTAAGGTGTTGTAGAATCCCGCAGCTTGAGTCATGTTTCTGGGAACCAAAAGATTTACTCCTCTAAGCAAATGGATTAATCCGCCCATAGGGGAACCGCTATGCCATATCCCTTCTAAGCGATGTCCACGGGTACGAATAATAAGTGGGACTGCCTGCTGTCCAACCGTTCTATAGAGATAAGACGCAAGGTCATCACTCAAAGTATGTAAACAATATAGAACATAATCCAGGTATTGAATCTCTGCAATAGGGCGTAAGCCTCTTAATGCCATCCCAATACCTTGTCCAATAATAGTGGCTTCTCTAATCCCAGTGTCAAAGACGCGAGTTTCTCCAAATTGTGCTTGTAAACCTTCGGCGCCTTGATTGACATCTCCGATTTTTCCTACATCTTCGCCAAAAAGAAGAACATTTTGGCGCGCTTCAAAGAGCGCCTTAAAATTGTCTCTAATGATAATTCGAGCGTCCACCATTTGCACTTCATTTGCATATTGTGGGGGGATGGAGGTGATGTTTTTTAATTGATATTTTGATTCGCTGTAAAGATGGGAATGCATCTTAGGATTTAAGCTAGAAGTTAAATCGTCAATCCACTGTGTAAGTTTATCTTTAAGCGGGGTATTGTGTTTAGCGGTAGTACGTAAAGCCTTACGGGCTGCATGAAGTAGGTCTTTATAGGTGGGCTCTGATTTTTGTGCTAATTTTGTACTGACCATTTGCAGCGCAGGATCATTTGCCGCTTGTTTTTGCAAAAGTGGTAAAAGAGAGAGTAAGCTCTTTCTAGTTTCTAAAATGGGCATTTGATAGGTTTTCCAAGCTTCTCTTTTTGCGATTTTGACTTCTTCTTTACAAGCTTTTTCAATGCTGTTAAGCTCTTCTACAGTCGCAATGTTTTTTTCCAGAATCCATTCCCGCATTTTTTTATTACAATCAAAATCATTTTCCCATTCGAGACGTTCTTTTGATTTATAACGTTTATGTGATCCAGAGCTTGAATGTCCTAAGGGTTGGGTAAGTTCGTCTACATGAATCAATACAGGGATATGCTCTTCTCTAGCGAGATCTTCAGCTTTTTGATACGCACTCACTAGGGCAGGGTAGTCCCAGCCATTGACGCGAATTATTTCAACCCCTTTTTGTGTTTTTGTTCTTTGTAAACCTGCTAGGGCATCTGAAATGCTACCTTTAGTGGTTTGATCTTCATTTGCAACAGAAATACCGTATCCATCGTCCCAAACACTCATTACTAAGGGGATTTGAAGGACACCAGCGGCATTCATGGCTTCTAAAAATAAGCCCTCACTGGTAGAGGCGTTTCCTATGGTCCCCCAGGCAATCTCGTTCCCATTATTAGAAAAATTACGCCCTTCTGGAATTCCTAAAGCACGATATACTTTTGAGGCTTGCGCCAAACCTATCGAACGAGGAATCTGTCCTGCAGTAGGAGAGATATCAGAACTGTGGTTGTACTGTTGGGTTAAGTCTAACCAGTTTCCTTCTTTATCGTGACTAGGGGTGACAAAGTGGGCACCCATTTGTCTTCCTCCTGACATGGGTTCTTCTTTTAAATCTGGATGAGCATATAGAGCAGCAAAAAGTTGTTGCGGGCTCAATAAATCATGAGCCATTAAAATGGTTTGATCTCGATAATACCCAGATCTGAAGTCTCCTTTCTTAAAAAAGCGACTTAGAACAAGTTGAGGAAGTTCTTTTCCATCCCCAAAAATCCCAAACTTTGCCTTTCCTGTTAAAACTTCTTTCCTACCGAGAAGACTGCATTCTCTGCTCAGAACAATTATTTTATAGTCTGAGAGCAATTGCTCTTTAAAAGAATCAAAAGAGAGAGAGGGAAGCGCAATATCGTTAGTCTTGGGCATAGTAATTTTTGCGTTGTGCAAATTTACAAAAATTAAGACAAATTTTAGGAAATTACCGTAGTCAATAAAAGTCTAAAACCATTTACGGGAAAATAGTTGCGTTAAAGTTTTAGGATCAAATGTAATTACGTAACGAATTTTTTGTTGATAATCAGGACCTTGCATTTGTAAACCGTCTGAATTGTAAATAGGGAAATATACTTCTAAAAAGTCTGGCACTAAATTTAAACGCAACCCTGTGTCAAATAGTAGGCGTGAAGGCTGTTTTTTTTGATTGATATAACCCACGTCTCCATAGGCTTCTAACCATTTCCAAAGACCAATACTTGTATTGAGTGTAAGTAAAAAGTCATCTGAATAGGGGCTGTCAAATTTTGATTTTAACCCACCTTCAGCTGGGATAAATTGTTGACTGTAGATTCCTGTAGTCTCAGATCTTCCGATATAGTTGTATTGAAATAAATAATCAGTAGGTCGATCTAAAGCATAGTCAAAGTAAGTTGTTGTTAAGTTATTACGCCATAAGAACTTTCCGGCGAATAGCCGCAAAGATATTTGTCGACCGCTGCGCATAAGGTGACGGTATTCAGTTGTAAGATTGAATTTTCCAAATTGATCACTTGCTTCAAAGCCTGCGTTAAGGGTGAAAAAATCTAATGCGCCTTTATTGGAAAAAATATAATTTAAACCTGTGATACTGTAGTTAGGGTTTTCGATAGTATTTTTATTCTCTTCTCTATCAACATATTGCCAAAAAAGGCGAAAGAGCTGCTTTTTATTGTCTCTGAGGTTGCGATTCCTTTTGAAGATATTGATTGATGTGAATAAACTGCTGTATCTAAGACCGCTATCATAATGAAAACTCGAACCGGCTAGATTGATTTTTTTTAAGAAATAATCACTTTCGCTATTAAAAAGAGAATAAGCCGTTGCAAATGTTCCAACAAATGTTTTCTCATTGATTGAATAAAATGGTTCGAGGGTTAAAATGAACGGCTTTGTCTTGATGGTTTTATTGTTGAGTCTTACACCTAGGGATAAACCATCATAGGCATTAAAATCAACTCTAGGATTATATAACACCTGATTGTATTGTGGATTTTCAAGGTCTTTTACAAAGGTAAACCGCAAGGGTTTAAACCCTAAAGCATTTAGCCTTTTCCAATTATTTCGGGGGTTAAATTCGGGTAATTTTGTTTTTGGATTAATCACTAAATAGTCTGCATCTTCTTGAGAAAGACTTAGGGATTGTCCAATTTGACTTGCCTTAAATTTATAGGTCTTGATAAGGCTATCGTTTTTTACTAATCCTACAGTAAAAGGGGGACGCATATCGCTTTTTTCTTCTATGCTAAAGTTGATTGTTTTGTCTTGAATATCAATGCTACCAAATCTTAAGTCTATTGTTTTTTTATTGTTTGCATAGTTTTTTAAGAAAGGAGTATCTTCTGGATTGAAAAAGCTAAAAAAGAATTCTTGCAAGTCTTTTCCACTGTATTGCTTTGTTTTAACCTCTTTGATAAAATCTACAACTGCTTTGTCACTAAATTCAGTAACATAGTTGATGAGTAAGCCCATTTGACTGGGAGAACCAATTTGTTCGTTGAATTTGATTAATTGATCTTTAGGTGTAACTAGGGCTTGTTGAAGATTTCTCCTTAGAACGAATTCGTGATATTCAACAAAAGTGTCTTCAAAGTTTAAATCTTTAAAACGGTATTTTTTAAGCAGGAATTTTGCAATTGGCTGCCGCAAGACTAAGCCCAATAATTTTTTATCAGGATAATTTTCAATCACATAACGCATCATTAGATAGGTGTGCAAGCCACCTAACAACCAATAATCTTCTCGAGGATGCAAAGGGAGAAGCTCGTTTAAATAGTGATATAAATAGGTGTTTAAGGCTTTAATTTCAAATTCAAATTGTGGAGGAAAAGGCTTTAAAAAGCTAGGGACTAATGTCAAGCCATAAAAGGGGCGCTTATCGTATTTCTGTTGGGAAAGTAAAATGCGTTTGTGTGGATAAACCCCTAGGCTATTGTTCAAAAAAGTATTGACTTTACTAAGGCTATATCTACTTTCGGTTTTACTTAAATCGTTGCTGTCTAGATTTGAATACACTTCTTTTCCATCAAAGCTGAAAGCATTGTATGTTCCTTCCCTCCCGATTTGAAACAAAAGTTGCTTTTTGTTTTTATTCTGAAAAAAATGGGTGGCAAAACCTGATGAATATTCTGTTTTAAGCAGAACTAAATTGGATTGTATTTTCAGTTCTTTCGGGAGGGAAAATTTGATGTTGTAATTTCCTCTTTTATTGGGATTATCTTCTAAGTCTAGATGACTAATGGGTGCCCAACCATCTTGATTTTGCCAGGCAATGGTCAAAAAGATATTCTCGAGGAAATATTGTTCTTTGGCTATGATTCCATAGCCTGTAAACTTTGCATCGGGTAATTTTAGACTGTAATTTATTTTAATTGTTCGTTGTTCCCCTTTGGTGATTTCTTTCGGTAAAACAACTTTAACCATATCTATTTGATCTTCGGCTCTTTCCCAGCTCTGGACTTCTCCGTCTATCCATATTTCTTCTATAATGGTGGCGCCTCGTTTCGACTTTCCAGAAAGATAGAAACTGCGGTTGTATTCTTCTACTAAACGTTTTGCCAATGGACTTTCTGTCGAACTATAGGCGTGATTCCAATCGTTTAGATAAATGGCATTAGTAGCGAAGTCATTTTGATGTTTATAAGTGATTTCTTGTACTACTTTTAATTCACTCTCAGCTGCGTCGAGTTTCGCCTCAATCAAATAAATAGGCGCATCTTGTGCTAATGCTGGTGACATAAAGTACAGAAGGATAGCAACAAACGAAATTAACCTATGATTTATCAACATTTACCCTTCATTTTCTTCGTTGTTATAATACTCCCCCAAAAGTTCTAGAACTTGTTCTTTGGTGTCAACTAATTGGATTAGGTTTAAGTTTTCTTCGTTGATCATGCCTTGGGCAAGAAGGGTGTTTTTTAGCCAATCTATCAATCCCTTCCAAAAATCAGTTTTAACTAAAATGATAGGGATTTTCTTGATTTTATAAGTTTGCACTAGGGTGATTGCTTCGAATAATTCATCTAAGGTGCCTACACCACCCGGTAAAACGATAAAGGCTTTTGAAAACTTCACAAACATCACTTTTCGTACAAAAAAGTATTCAAAATTTAGATTGTGTTCTTTGTCGATATAAGCATTGGAGTTTTGCTCAAAAGGCAAGTCAATGTTAAGCCCTACAGAAATTCCCTGAGCTAATTGTGCTCCTTTATTTCCAGCTTCCATTATTCCAGGTCCTCCACCTGTAATGATGCCAAAGCCTCTTTCTGCAATCGACTGTGCGATTTCTACGCCTAGGGTGTAATAGGGGGAGTCAGGTTTTGTTCTGGCAGAACCAAAAATTGACACGCAAGGTCCAACTGCATCTAGTTGCTCATAGCCATTAACTAATTCTCCCATGATCTTAAAAACTGACCAGGCGTCTTTTCTCTTTGGAGTGTCGTTACTATTTGCGGTTGTTTTCATAAGCGATAAATTCTTTTTTCAGATAATGTGCTGTATGACTATTTTTGTTTTCTAAAATAGCTTCTGGGATCCCCTGTGCTACTATGCAACCTCCGCCTTTTCCGCCCTCTGGGCCAATATCTACAATATAATCGACTTGTTTAATTACATCGAGATTATGTTCAATAATTAATACCGTATTTCCCTTATCTGTAAGGTGATTCAAGACCTCTAATAGCACACGAATATCTTCAAAATGTAAACCAGTTGTGGGTTCGTCTAAGATATAAAGAGTATTTCCAGTGTCTCTTTTAGACAGCTCTGTCGCTAATTTTATGCGTTGTGCTTCTCCCCCAGAAAGAGTAGTAGAAGATTGTCCCAGTGTGATATACCCCAGACCCACATCTTGAAGGGTTTTTAATTTGCGATAGATCTTTGGGATAGGTTCAAAAAATTCACAGGCCTGGTTAATCGTCATTTGTAAAACATCTGAAATGGATTTCCCCTTGAACCTAATTTCTAAGGTTTCTCGATTGAAACGTTTCCCATTACAGGATTCACACTCGACATAAACATCTGGCAAGAAGTTCATTTCGATTACTTTTAGTCCACCCCCCATACAAGTTTCACATCGACCACCAGTTACATTAAAACTAAAGCGACCGGGTTTATACCCTCTTATTTGAGCTTCTGGAGTTTGGGTAAATAGGTTGCGTATTTCACTAAAAACACCTGTATATGTAGCAGGGTTAGAACGTGGAGTTCGCCCAATAGGACTTTGGTTTACATCAACGACCTTATCAAGGTTTTCTAAACCCTTTATTGTGCTGTATTCTAAAGGTTTTTTTACACCATTGTAGTAATGAGCATTGAGAATAGGGTAGAGGGTTTCATTGATAAGTGTAGATTTTCCACTTCCTGAAACTCCAGTAACCCCAATCATTAGTCCCAAAGGGATCTCTAAATCAACGTTTTTTAAATTATTTCCCTTGCAGCCCTTAAGTGATAGTTTTTTACCATTGCCTTTTCTCCTTTCCGTCGGGATAACAATGCTTTTCTTGCCTGTTAAATAATCCGCTGTGAGGGATTGATCACTAAGGATCTCCTCTGGGCTTCCTTTGGATATAATTTCACCCCCATTTTTTCCAGCATGTGGACCAAGGTCAATGACATAATCCGCACGTTCGATCATGTCCTTGTCGTGTTCAACAACTACAACAGAGTTTCCTATATCGCGTAACGCAGTAAGCGAATTAATTAAACGCTCATTATCCCTTTGATGCAAACCTATACTGGGTTCATCGAGAATATATAATACACCAACTAATTGAGAACCAATTTGTGTCGCTAAACGAATGCGTTGTGCTTCTCCACCCGAAAGGGATTTAGAAGAACGATTTAGAGCGAGGTAACTCAAGCCAACATTTAATAAGAATTCTGTTCTCGCTTTAATCTCTTTGATGATTTCTTCTCCTATTTTTATTTCGTTTACCGAGAGTTTTTCAGGGAGAACCAATATCCAATCATATAAATCTTTCAAGTCCATTTGCGCTAAATCTGCAATGGATTTCTCATCAATTTTAAAATTGAGCGCTTCCTCGTTTAAGCGATTTCCTTTGCAGCTTCTACAACTTTCTTGATCCATATATTCTGCAGCCCAACGTTTAATATTCATCGAATCTGCTTGCTGATACTGATTAAAAATAAAGTTCTCTATCCCTTCGTAGTCAATTTTGTATTTACGGGTAACCCCTAAACTTTTAGAAGCGACAGAGAAAGTATCACTACCCCCTCTTAAAATGATATTAAGCGCTTCAACAGGAATATCTTCAATGGGATCTGCGAGAGAGAAGTTATATCGTTTTGCAATTGTTTCCATTTGCTTATACCCCCAAGAACTCTTTTTGTTTCCAAGCGGTTTGATCCCCCCAGCCGCTATTGACAGCGAACGATCTGGAATTATTTTATTGGTATTAATCACATGTTGATCACCTAAACCTCTGCAGCTAGGACACATCCCTTTTGGGGAGTTAAAGGAAAACGAATTAGGCTCTGGATTGGGGTAGGATACCCCAGAACTAGGGCACATTAAATTCCGACTAAAATAGCGTGGTTCTTGAGTTTCAGTATTTAACACCATCAAAGTATCATTGCCTTGATACATGGCGGCAATCATGGATTCTCTCAATCGCTTGATACTGTTTTCATTATCATTAATGGTCATGCGATCGACCACTAATTCAATGTCATGTGTTTTATAGCGATCAACCTTCATTCCTCTAGAAAGTTCAACTACAACACCGTCTACCCTAACTTTTACAAAGCCTTGGCGGGCAAGATTTTCAAACAACTCGCGATAATGTCCCTTTCTAGATTTGATAATAGGGGCGAGTAGCATGACCTTTTTTTGCTTGTAGTCAGTTAAGATTAACTCAATGATTTGATCATCGCTATAACTGACCATTTTTTCGTTTGAAATATAGCTATAAGCAGTTCCTATTCTGGCATACATCAAACGCAAGAAATCATAGAGTTCTGTAATGGTTCCCACGGTAGAACGCGGACTTTTAGATGTCGTTTTTTGCTCAATGGCAATTACTGGAGAGAGACCATCGATTTTATCTACTTCTGGTCGCTCGAGATTCCCTAGAAATTGTCTTACATAGGCCGAAAATGTTTCCATATAACGACGTTGTCCTTCAGCATAAATGGTGTCAAAGGCTAGGGAGGACTTCCCGCTACCTGATAATCCAGTAATCACGACCAATTGATCACGTGGTATCTGGATGTCAATATTTTTTAGATTGTGTACCCTAGCACCTTGTACGTCAATACAATTTTCCTCTATTGTCATTATATTTTTTTCCTTTTTTAGACCTTAGAAAGTAGCTGCTGCGTCATCACCTCTAGGGTCAGCACCAACACTCATATTTCCATTATCTATTAAAATAGCATCTACTTTACCAATAATGCGGTTGTGCTTTGTTTCTATAGTGTGTCCTTTGTCTTTTAATTTCTGAATGACATCTTCTTCAAAAGCACCAGGTTCTAATACCACTTCATCTGGCAGCCATTGATGATGAAAACGAGGGGCAGCCACCGCTTCTTGCATTCCCATCCCGTGTTCATACACATTGAGAATAGCTTGAAAAACAGAAGTAATGATGGTTGATCCTCCTGGTGTCCCCACTACCATATACAGCTGATTGTTTTTTTCAATGATTGTGGGGGTCATTGAGCTAAGCATACGCTTTTTTGGAGCAATGCTATTTGCTTCGCTCCCGGTTAAACCAAACATATTTGGAATACCTGGTTTACTGCTAAAATCATCCATCTCATTGTTCATAAATACTCCGATCTCATCGACATATACTTTTGAACCATAGGCTCCATTAAGCGTAGTGGTAACAGAAACTGCATTTCCTTCTTTGTCTACAATAGAGAAATGAGTGGTTTCATCACTTTCTACCACAATGATATCTCCATGAGAAACATCTTTAGATAGTGTTGCATTGTCTGCAGAATAATTTTGCATTCTTTCAGCAATATAAGAGGGATCAATTAGATGTGCTTGTGGCACAGAGACAAAGTCAGGGTCGCCTAAAAAGTGGCTTCGATCGGCATAAGAACGCCGCTCTGCTTCAATCATCAAATGCATGCTTTCGGTGCTATTATGCCCCATGTTTTTGAGGTTATAAGGAGCAACCATTTGCATCATTTGACTTAGGCAAATTCCACCACTTGATGGAGGAGCCATAGAAATTACATTGAGATCTTTGTAGCTAAATTGAATGGGATCACGCCATTTAGGTTCGTAAACCTTTAAATCTTCAAGGCTTAAGATTCCACCCGTTGCTTGTGTTTTATTGACCATGGCTTCTGCGACCCAGCCTTCATAGAAACCTGCATTTCCTTTTGCTGCAATAGCTTTGAGGGTTCTCGCTAATGGAAGGTTCACAATGCGATCTCCTGCCTTGTGTTCTTGTGCAAAGAAAGTGTCCTCGCCATTACCTTCAATAAACAAATCGCGATAACGTTTAAAACTTTGGGCTTGTTTTTCTGTAACGATATAGCCTTCTTCTGCTAATTTTATGGCTGGCGCCAAAAGTTGCTTGAGGGGAAGAGAGCCCATTTTGCGATGTACTT
Source organism: uncultured Flavobacteriaceae bacterium (assembly GCA_943787295.1). Taxonomy (GTDB): domain Bacteria; phylum Bacteroidota; class Bacteroidia; order Flavobacteriales; family Flavobacteriaceae; genus Arcticimaribacter. Next base: position 307,815 of record CALSLW010000001.1, read on the forward strand.
CAAGTATTCCAGCGACTGCGCCTGGGATCCCCACGGCTAAGCCTCCTACAGTACTCAGTTTAGGAATCACATTGCCTTTATCATCAAGAAAAAGGTCTTTGGTGGCTTTTAAGGGCGCTATCTCACGATAATCTAAGGTACCGGTTTCACCTGCTGCTGTTCGATAAACAAAGAAACCCCCACCAGTAATATTTCCTGCTACAGGATAAACGACTGTTAGTGCAAAACTAGTTGCGACCATGGCATCATAGGCGTTTCCTCCTTGCATCATTATTGTTTTTCCAGCTTCAGAAGCTTCGATACGAGCAGAAACAACAGCAGCTTGTATTTCTTGCTTCGATTCGGTATTACATTGTAAAAAAACAAGTAGGGCAAGAAAGAAGTTGATTTTTTTCATGTGTAATTTTAAGCCTTAAATTTAAATAAAGTTCCCCAACTATTCTCCCAATTCTAGCTTATTCTTACAATGTGCTTCAAGATCAGAAAAGAAGTCCTGAAATTCTGCAATTAGCTGCGTTTTATGTGTTTCAATAGTGCTTATAGCGGCCGGGAAATTAGACGGGAAAGAAGTGCGTTTACTCATGTGGAATAAAATCCGCTCTAAGCCTTTAATGGAACGGTATTCAACTAGCCAATTTTGTTCTTGCATTAATTCAAATAAACGATGCATTTTTTCTGGCAAAAGATTCTTCTGGGTGGCTGTATGACGATAAAATTCTGCCGCATAGGAAGAAAGATCTGTTGTGTGGTAAGTCTCCCACAATTGCGCTAAAAGGTGATCATAGACAATATCGAGGATTACCCTTGCATAATGACCGTGTTCAGGAAAAAATAATTTGCAGTGTTGTCTAAAGATGGGGTGTGCATCTGTAAAGCTATCTATACTGCGGTGAAGCTTAATCCCTTCTTTAATCCTTTGTGAATAGTGACTGTATTGATTTCCGCGAATGCTATCTGCAATAAAATTGCCAAACCTAAGGTCAGTGTCCGTTCCAGATAAATAAAGGTGGGCGAGGAAATTCATTTGGTAAAAATAAACTGTTTTGTTAAACCAGCCAGCTTTTTAATTCTTTACAATTTTTATCTTTGGTAAAATTTAACACATGACCTTAATCAAATCAATATCTGGAATCCGTGGTACTATTGGGGGGCGGCCTGAAGATAACTTAACACCCATTGATGCGGTAAAGTTTGCGGCGGCCTATGGGGCTTATATGCAAAGTCAATCCAGTGAAGATAAAATGACGATTGTAATCGGTCGTGATGCCCGTATTTCTGGAGAAATGATCCAGAGTTTAGTTGTGCAAACGCTCGTTGGGATGGGGATTGATATTATCGATCTAGGTTTATCGACTACACCCACGGTAGAAATGGCGGTTGTTGAGAAAAATGCCGATGGAGGGATTATATTAACTGCCAGTCACAATCCCAAACAATGGAATGCCCTTAAATTGCTTGATGCCAAAGGAGAATTTCTTGACGCAGCAGCAGGAGCCAAGATTTTATCTTTAGCGGAAGCGGAAAATTTCACCTTCGCTGAAGTTGATGATTTAGGCCGGGTAGAAAAAGACAATACGGCTATTTTAGCACATATACAGGCCGTTTTAGCCCACCCACTAATTGATTTAGCAGCGATTAAAGCTGCAAATTTTTCTGCTGTGGTTGACGGAGTAAATTCTACGGGTGGCATTGCACTTCCACCTTTATTAGAGGCATTAGGGGTAAAATGTTTTCCGTTGTATTGTGAACCTACGGGGCATTTCCCCCACAATCCTGAACCGCTCAAAGAACATTTAGGGGATTTAGCAGAAGAAGTCGTGCGTAAAAAAGCAGATTTAGGAATTGTTGTAGACCCAGATGTGGATCGTTTAGCCTTTATGGATGAGCAGGGAGAAATGTTCGGAGAAGAATATACTTTAGTGGCTTGTGCTGACTATGTTTTAAGTAAAAATTCTGGAAATACGGTTTCTAATCTTTCTTCAACAAGTGCTTTACGTGATATAACAGAAGCAGCTGGAGGTCAATATTTTGCTTCCGCCGTAGGCGAAGTAAATGTGGTAGCAAAAATGAAAGAAAAACAGGCTGTAATCGGGGGAGAAGGTAATGGCGGAATTATCGATCCTAATCTTCATTATGGACGCGACGCCTTGGTTGGGGTTGCCTTATTTTTATCCTTATTGGCGCAACGCAAGTGCAGTGTTTCTGTCTTAAAAGCTTCTTATCCACAATATTATATGAGTAAGGGTAAAATTGCCCTTGATGCAAGTTTAGATGTCGATGCACTATTGACACAAATGGAACATAATTATCAAGCTGATCAACCTTTGACCATTGACGGGCTAAAGATTGATTTTCCAGAAGGCTGGGTGCATATGCGAAAATCAAATACCGAACCAATTATTCGGGTATATGCAGAAGCTGGGACACAGAAACAGGCAGATGCTTTGACCCAGCGTTTTTCAAGTGAATTATTAGCTATTGCGGGGCAGTAGCAGGAGCAAAATGCTTGTGCTTAAATCGATTGTGCGACCACAAGTATTGGCTAGGGTCTTTGTTGATTTGTGCTTCTAATTTGTCAGTAAACAAATCGGTGATTTCATTTTCTTTACACTGGGATGGATCTTTGACAAGTAGCGACACCTTTGCGATATAATGCCCGCGTTTTATCCTATTTATCTCTGTATAATAAACCGGAAAATTGAATTCTTTTGCCAGACGATCTGCTCCAGTAAAAACCGGCACAACTGTTCCCATAAAAGATCGCCAATAGTTCTTTGGTTTTAAACGTGGAGATTGATCATTGATAAACCCATACAATCCATATTTCCCATTCTTTTCGTTAGATCGAATAAAGTCAACGGTTTTAAAGCGCGATAATAAATAAGCTTTATGCTTCTCGCGATACTTAGAAATTAAGTTGTTAAAATATTTGTTTTTCAAGGGGCTATAAACACCGTATCCTTTTCCTAACAAGTGATACCCTATGCTCAACATACCTTCCCAATTTGAATAATGACCTAATAATAAAATGGTACTTTCTCCTTTTTCTTCATGGGCATTGATCAACTCCATATTTTCAAAGACAAAACGCTTTTTAATCTCCTTTTCAGAAATAGTTAAGTTCTTAGCCATCTCCATAAAAACATCACAAAGATTTTTGTAAAAGTCTTTTTCAATTTGAAGAAGTTCGGCCTCAGAGTGATCAGGAAAGCATAGCTTAAGGTTTTTGCGAACCACTGTTAAACGAAACCTAAACACACGATATAGCAAGAATGATAAAAAGTCAGAAAGGGTGTAGAGTAGTGGATAAGGCAATAAGGAAACCCCCATCAAAATTGGGTAGGCGATGATAAAAGTGAGTAAGTTCAATTCGAAAATATTTTGAGACAAATATAACTATATTTGAGCTAAATAATTTGCTATGGTAGGGACAGCTCCCTTTATTTTAGTTTTACTGGCGGCAATTGCATTGATTAGTTATCGAGCTATCAAAGACCCATTGTTATTTAACCGTTTAAAATTTAATGTGAGTGCAGTAGAAAATGGGGAATACTATCGTTTACTCACGGCTGGTTTTATTCATGTTGACTATAATCATTTGTTTTTTAATGGCTTTACGCTCTTTATTTTTGGTGGTAATGCACTGTATGGTTTAGGGACATTAAATTTTATACTGCTTTATTTAATCAGTTTATTAATGGGAAATGGACTGGCGTATTACTATCATAAAAAGAACCCCTATTACACCGCTGTAGGTGCAAGTGGAGCGATAATGGGGATTGTTTACAGTAGTATTTTAATGTTTCCGGAAATGGAGCTTGCCTTTATTTTCTTTCCAGTTCCTATGCCTGCCTATGTTTTTGGGGTGGGTTATTTAATTTACACCTTATTTGGCATTAAATCTCAAAATGATGGCATAGGGCACACAGCTCATTTTGGCGGAGCCATCGGTGGGATTATTTGCACCCTGGTTTTCGATCCATTTGTATTTGAAAAATCCTTTTACACCTTAGTTTTAATGGTAGTAATAACCTTGATTGCGGGCTATTTTCTCTTTCGACAGTCGAATCGTTAATTTTTTAGCAGCTCTTCAATCTTAGCGTCAAGTTGCGCTCCGCGTAAGTTTTTAGCTACAATTCGCCCTTCACGGTCTAAGACAAAAGCGGCGGGGATAGAACGAACACTGTACAATTGTGCGATGGGATCTGCCCAATATTGCAAATTAGAGACATGACTCCAAGTCAAGCCATCATCTGCAATAGCACGTTCCCAACTGGCTTTGTTGCGGTCTAAAGATACCCCAACGATTTCTAATCCTTTATCGTGCATGCGTTTGTACAAGCGCACTAGGTTAGGGTTTTCTATGCGACAAGGACGACACCATGAGGCCCAAAAGTCAATAATAACCACTTTTCCGCGGAAGCTTTCTAAAGCAATACGCTCCCCAGTAGGGGTGGGACCATCAAATAAAGGAGCGATTTCTCCGATTGCCGTTGGGTTTACTGGGGCATTAACAACATTGGATACATTAATCCCAGACTTACTGCTGCGAATGCGGTCTGAAAAAGTATCGAAAATTTCTTTTACTTCATTACGGGCTAAGGTTTTCTGCTTGAGAAATCGCTCTAGGATTAAAGCTGAGATATAAGAATCTGTTTTCGTCTTGATAAAGTTCTTTTCATAGTCAACCAGTTTTTCTTGTAAAACAGTGTATTGCTGCTGTAAGTCTTGCACTAAAAGATTGTCTCCTAAGGCATTCGCCGATTGAATTTCTGCAACGATAGCATTCATGTCATTCGCAAAAGTCTTGGTTTCTTTTCGATAGAAATAAAGATCTTCATTAGAAGAAGTACCTGATAAATCCATTTCGGCTAAACTTTCTTGCAGAAGCTTTACCTCGATATTTCCTTCCTCAACAATAAACGCAGAATTCAGTTGTTGTCCTTCAACAAATAAAAAGTTAACATCAATTTGCGCAACACTCCCGCTAAAATTGAATTGCCCATTCGCAACGGTAGCAGTATCTATGGTTGAAGGTTGTCCATTTGCATTCGCTTGAATGCGAAAGATTCTTTTTCCGTCAGGTAGGTTAGTTGTTCCGTTGAGGACAAAAGTGTTCTTTTCTATTTGATTGCAAGCAGTTAAAGATATAAGAAGTCCAAAAAGGATTAAGGCTGTTTTTTTCATAAGACAAAAATACACATTACGCTTTAAATGGACGAATCAAGTGAAGGACTAGTAGAAGGTTTTTTTTCGCCTTATATTTGCACTAAACTATACCCATGGCAGGAAACCAATTTGGCAAACTTTTTAGCGTAACTACTTTTGGGGAATCACATGGTGCTGCCATAGGCGGTGTTATTGATGGTTGCCCAGCAGGGATTGAACTTGATTTACATGCAATACAACACGATTTAGATAGAAGAAAGCCGGGGCAATCTGCGATTGTAACTCAGCGCAAAGAACCAGATGAAGTCGCTTTTTATTCTGGTATTTTTGAAGGGAAAACTACCGGTACACCTATTGGTTTTGCGATTCATAATACGAATCAAAAGTCACATGATTACAGTCATATAAAAGATAGTTATCGCCCATCACATGCCGATTATGTGTATGATCAAAAATATGGCTTTCGCGATTATCGCGGGGGTGGAAGAAGTTCTGCAAGAGAAACAGCCAGTAGAGTAGTGGCTGGGGCCATTGCAAAGCAATTCCTAAATGGTATTCGCTTTAACGCTTATGTTTCTGCCGTAGGCGATATAAAATTAGACAGGCCTTACCAGGATTTAGACTTTAAGCATATTGAGGAAAACCCCGTGCGTTGTCCAGATCCAGAGAAGGCAAAAGAAATGGAGGCTTACATTCGTCAAATTCGCAAAGAAGGAGATACTGTGGGTGGAATCATTACTTGTGTGATTCAAAATGTACCCGTTGGCTTAGGCGAACCCGCCTTTGATAAGTTGCATGCAGAGCTAGGAAAAGCGATGCTGTCGATCAACGCGGTAAAAGGCTTTGAATACGGCAGTGGTTTCGTTGGTGCACAGCTTAAAGGGAGCCAGCATAACGATCCATTTAATGCAGACGGAACAACGCAGTCCAATCGCTCTGGCGGCGTTCAAGGCGGGATTTCAAACGGGATGGATATCTACTTTAATGTAGCCTTTAAGCCCGTGGCAACAGTAATGCAAGCACAAGAAACAATCAACAATAAAGGGGAGAAGGTTACCATGGAAGGAAAAGGAAGGCACGATCCTTGTGTTGTTCCCCGTGCAGTACCTATCGTAGAGGCAATGGCCGCTTTAGTCTTAGCAGACTATGAATTGATTCGTAGAACAAATAAAATTTAATATGAAGAATATCGCTTTACACTGGAAAATATTAATTGGAATGGCCCTAGGGGTCGTATATGGTCTTGTGTTGTCGTTTGTTGACGGTGGCGGTGACTTTATCGGGGATTTCATCAAGCCATTTGGGACGATTTTTATTAATCTCCTAAAGCTTATTGCAATTCCATTGATTCTCGCATCTTTGATTAAGGGAGTTTCTGATTTAAAAGATATTTCTAAACTGTCCCAAATGGGAGGGAGAACAATTTTGACCTATGTCGCAACGACTTTAATCGCTGTCACGATAGGATTGATTTTGGTGAATACCATCCAACCTGGGAAGTCTATTTCCGTTGAAACCCGTCAAGAGCTTGTCGAAGCTTATGCAACCGATGCAGACCAAAAACGTGAGGCAGCGGCAAAACAGCAGGAAGCAGGTCCTTTACAGGCTTTAGTGGATATCGTTCCCTCGAATATATTTGCGGCTGCAACCAATAACCGCAATATGTTACAAATCATCTTCTTTGCCCTTTTCTTTGGGATTGGGATGATCTTGTTACCCGAAGAAAGTTCACAACCAGTGAAAGCCTTCTTTGATTCTTTTAATGCCATTATTTTAAAGTTAATCGATATGATTATGATGGCGGCACCTTATGGGGTATTTGCCTTACTTGCTGCCCTGGTGGTAGAAGCACCTAGTTTAGAATTGTTTCAGGCTTTAGCCTTATATGCGGTGACCTTATTATTGGGGTTAGGGGCGATGATTATTGTGTATTCTATTATTGTCAAAGTTTTTACTGGTAGAAGCCCTAGTACTTTCTTTAAAGGGATTGCACCAGCGCAATTATTGGCATTTTCAACCAGTTCAAGTGCAGCCACTTTACCTATCACCATGGAATGTGTGGAAGAGAACCTGGGAGTAGATAAAGAAGTTACCAGTTTTGTTTTGCCCATAGGAGCAACCATTAACATGGATGGAACCAGTGTTTATCAAGGCGTTGCTGCTGTCTTTATTGCGCAAGCCTTTGGTTTAGACCTAAGCTTATCGGCTCAATTGGGAATTATCTTTACCGCAACTTTAGCGTCTATAGGAACAGCTGCTGTCCCTAGTGCAGGGATTGTTATGCTAGTAATTGTCCTTGCTCAAGCCGGGATTCCAGAAGCTGGATTAGCCTTGATTTTTGCCATTGATAGACCACTAGACATGTGCCGTACCATTGTAAATGTAACTGGAGATGCCGCAGTCTCTATGCTAGTTGGAAAATCTATCGGGAAGCTAAAAGACTAGGTTAAATAGCCTTTTTTAATTCCGTCATTTGATAAGCGAAATAGCAAGTAAGCGACTATAATCACTAGCATCGGCATAAAGTAGGTTGAATTGCCATAGACTTCTACCACTGTGGTGAAAAAGAGCCAATAACTCATTTGTGCAATTACCGCAACAAGCGAGATTAAAAGTGCCATCATCGACCATGCTTTTCGCATCAATAGTCCTACACATCCTATACTTCCGCCAAAAACACCAAGGGCAAAAGCAATGGTGCTCCATAAGGGAGTATTGTTCATTAGGACTTGTTCGGCTTCTGGTAGAGCGGCAATATCCTCTGGAGTGAGATTGATTTGCAAAAAGAAATTAGCGATGCCCATTAAATTCCAAAGTAAAGCGATGCTCACCACCGCATAAAACCATTTGGGGAGTGTGATTTTTGACATAATTTGGTAAGATTAATTAATAAAGGGGATTTGTTTACGTTCTGACCATAAGACGATAAGGGATAAGACCCAAGTGCCTATTGCCATGTAAAAAAGTTGACCACCGTCGCCTTTAACCTCAATACCCAATTGGGTTAAATGAGAGAAAATTGCACCCGCCATTAAACCAACGGTTAAAAGTGCTCCTGCCCAGCTTGTTTTCTTGATTAAAATTAAAATACTGACGATGAGTTCCATCACCCCAATTCCGATTCTCCCGTAAGGCTCGAAGCCCAGGGTTGTAAAGATGTAAACACTGTCTTCATGTGCTCCAAATTTATAGTACAAGGTTTGTAAAAGAATAACTGCTACGATGAGGCGTAAAACGAATAGAAGATTCTTGTTCATAAAAGTGTAGATTAAAGTTCAGTTCAATGTACAAAAATATTAAGATTCCCTTTTTTGGAACATGGCATAGATAAACGCTTGGGTGGTATCAAAGGGGGTAGTATGTGCCTCTTTTTGCTGCAGAAGCAGTTTAAAATCACTAGAGAAAATGGCTGTAAGACCATACGCATCATATTGCATAATGGGTAAGCCGCTGCATTTTAAAGGCCCTTCTTTTGAGAAAGTGCTCATCAGCAAATATTGATTTACTGCAGAAGACACCAGTCGAGTATAGCTCTCAATATCTCTTTTTTGGGTTAAAAAATGAAATACGGCACGGTCGTGCCAAAGCGCATAAGTGCGCTCTGCTTGAAAAGTGGTGATATCTGCTTCAATCCACTTTACGTTAGCGGCATTTTTTCCTAAACGGGCTTGAGACTTTTGCAGCGCAGCTTTTGAAATATCTAAAACACTAAGATCGGTATAGCCTAATGCAAATAAATAATCCACTAGATGGCTTTCTCCACCTCCTATATCAATGATAGGTGCATCTTTAGGCAAAGCCAAAGATTCAATCCAGGAAAGGCTTAAAATGGGCTTGTCTTGGGTCCAACTCACTTCTTTTGGGTTTTTGTGGGTATAGATGTTTTCCCAATGCGATTTTCTTTGGTCCATTTATTTTAAATAAGTAAGTAAAACTTTTTCCATTACCTCATATCCAGCTTTGTTAGGATGAACCGTATCATAGCCTAAGTAGTCTTTTAAACCTTTTTCGGTATTCGCCATGTGAATGTAATAATCGACATAAACTAAGTTCATTTTCTGGGCATAGGCGTTAATCTTTTGATTGAGTTCTATGACCATTTGCGTGGGAATAATCTCTGGTCGCCACGGAAAAGAATTTACTGGTAGCACCGAGCATAAAATCATTTCTACATCATTTGCGCTGGCGAGTTCTGCCATAGAGATGATATTATCCATTATGGCATTCAAGTTAATGGGGCCTGTGTTTTGAGCGATATCATTGATCCCAGCAAGTAAGATTACTTTCTTTGGCCGAAGGCCCAGAACATCCTGGCGAAACCGTAATAATAACTGTGGTGTTGTTTGTCCGCCGATCCCTCTTCCAATAAAATTGTGCTCCTTAAAAAAAGTTGGGCTGAATTGCGGCCAACCCTCTGTGATACTATTGCCAAAGAAGACCGCTTCAATCGTTTGTTCACTTGTTAAAAGGGTTTTATTCTCCAGACTATAGCGAGTTAAGTTCGCCCAATCTTGTGCTTGGATTTGATTTAATGCCACACAGAATAAGAGTATGTTAAAGAGTTTCATGGCTGCAAGCTAAGCAATTATTTGAGAAACTTGTGTTGGTAACGTTCATCGGGTAGGGGGCAGTGTTCGTGTTTTCCAAACCAGCGGTAGCGATTTTTTGCTACAATGCGATAAATACCGTTTGTCAGTGTTTTGGGTAAAAAGGAAAAAGGCAAGAGTAAACGCCATGCGCCACCTAATTGCTTTAAGATCATAAAAACGCCTTCTGCTTCTAGGGCAAAACTGTATTGCTGATCCCAAACCACAATACTATCGATTAGGTTTAGATCGAGTTCGCGATCTTTGGCGAAGCCTAAAAATAAAGCGTTATCTAAGGAACTAAAACGCAATTGATCCTTTTTATCCCAACGACATAATTTTTGCACCCAATAGTTACAAAGGACACAAGGTTCGTCATAAAAAATGATCAAGGGTTTCATTTTGCCTTTTTAGCTGCCTGTACCAAATCTAGGGCTTCTAAATTAACTTGGGTGGTAAAGACTCCATAATTCACAACGGCTTTGCGCTTTTCTATAGAATCGATGGTTCCCACAGACTTGCCGTCAAAAAGGCGGACTTGGTCCCCTACTTTAAAGTCAATTTTAGGCTTCACCGTTTCTGGTTTTGGCGCAGCCTTCTTTTTCTTTTTCTCTTTGCGAATGGTGACTATGGCCTTTTGGGTCTCTTCTTCAGCTTTCTTTTTTGCTTCGCGCTCTTTGCGTTTTTCTGCGGCAGATTTCTTTTTTCGTTTAGCGTTTTCGGTTTCTACTAGGCGCAGCATATCTGCGATTAGGGGACGTTTTTTGCCATTGTCAAAATAGCGATCTGCAATATCGTTAAGGCGATTCCCTAGGACAATCATGCGCTGGTTGTGGTCGTATAGCTCTTGGTAGCTATTGAGCTTCGCTTTGACTTTTAGGTTGAGTTCTTCGAGTTTTTCGCCTTCTTTTTCTGCCTTTGATTCTTTGGCTTTTAAAGAAGCCCCTGTATCCATCATTTGCTTGCGCTCCTTTTGAAGTTTAGCAATGGTGGCGTCAAAGCGCACTTTTCCGCGTTCAATTTTTTTCTTCGCCCGATTGACCAAGCTGTACGGAATCCCATTTTTTTGGGCCACCTCAAAAGTAAAAGAACTCCCAGCTTCACCCATGATTAATTTAAACACTGGCTCAAGGGTGCGATTGTCAAACTGCATGTTCGCATTGGTCATATGCGGTAATTCGCTGGCCAACACCTTTAAATTGGAATAGTGGGTGGTGATAATCCCATAAGCTTCTCGATTGTAGAATTCTTCTAAAAAGGCTTCGGCGAGTGCGCCGCCTAATTCTGGATCAGATCCAGTGCCAAATTCGTCAATCAAAAACAAGGTTCTTGCATTGCACTTGCGCAAGAAATACTTCATGTTTTTTAAGCGATAGGAGTAGGTGCTCAAATGATTTTCGATGGATTGATTATCCCCTATATCGGTGATAATCTGCCCAAAGAAACACACCCTTGATTTTTCGTGCACTGGGATCAACATCCCGCTTTGCAGCATTAACTGCAGTAAGCCTACTGTTTTTAAGGTGATACTTTTTCCCCCGGCATTAGGCCCAGAAATGACAATAATGCGATGCTCTGCATACAAATGAATGTCTTGTGGGTAGGTGGGTTTATTCGCTTCTTTATGATTGAGATAGAGCAGGGGATGATAGGCATCGATCAATTCCATTTCTCTGTTTTGCGAAATGATGGGCTTAATCCCGTTGATGGACTTCGCATACATTGCCTTTGCATAAATTACATCGATCTGCGTGAGATAGTCTTGGTATTGCTGTAAGAGTGGGCGAAAAGGTTGAAAGTAAGCCGTTAATTCGCGGAGGATCTTTTGGATTTCCTCGCTTTCTTCAAAAGTTAAGTTGTTGAGCTCCCTAGAGTATTGTAAGGTAGTTTCTGGTTCGATATAAACGATGCTACCCGTTTTTGAACTACCCATAATCGCACCCTTTACCTTGCGTCTATGCATGGCTTTGACTGCAAGAGCACGCTTATTATCGACTACCGTTTCCCGGATATCATCTAGATAGTCAGCGCTGGTATAGGTGCTTAAAGCTCGTTGAAAGCTTTGCCCGATCTTCCCGCGAACACTGTTGATTTGCTTGCGAATCCGATAAAGCTCTTCTGAAGCGTTGTTGCGTATTTCCCCAAAACGGTCGATTACTGCATCGATCTTTTCTTTGGGTTCTTTGGTTAGCTCAATTTCTTCGCCTAAAGACTTTAGACTAGGGTAGTACTCCTTAAACTTTTTAAAGAATTTTAAGAGAATATTTGACGTCTCATTTGCCGTAGCTATTCTTCTAAAGCCTTCAATTTCTAAGACGCTGTTGTCGATTTTCAGCATACTGATTTCTGCACTCAAATCGTCAAAACCGTGATTGGGGATACGGTTGTCATTGTCAAAAGAAGCGACGTATTCTGAAACCAGCTGTAGGTTTTTAACAATTTGCTCTTCGTCGTCAAGGGGTTTTATTTGTCCAATGGCTTCCTTCCCTAAGCCCGTAATACAATGGGTGCTTAGCTGAGATAAAACCGTATCGAACTCTAAGTCTAGTAAAGACTTTTCTGGGATTTTCAAGGTTTATTTTTCTTACATTAGCAGCACAAAAATACACAATTCATGCGTGTCAAAATGCATCCTAGTTGGGAAAAAGCGCTACAACCTGCTCTAGACAGTCCTTCCTTTAAGTCTTTGGCCGCTTTTGTTGAGACTGCATACAAGACAAATGATTGTTATCCACCAGAGGAAAACATATTTGAAGCCTTTAACCACTGCCCCTTAGATCAACTAAAAGTGGTGATCCTAGGCCAAGACCCCTATCACGGTCCAGGCCAAGCCCATGGCTTGAGTTTTTCTGTCCCAGTGGGGGTCAAACACCCGCCTTCTCTCATCAATATTTTTAAAGAAATTGAAAGTGATCTAGGGGTTTCTACTCCTCAAAGTGGGAACCTAACCCCCTGGGCAAAGCAAGGGGTGTTTTTACTTAATGCTACCTTGACCGTTCAAGCTCAGCAAGCAGGGAGTCATCAAAAGCAAGGCTGGGAAACTTTTACCGATGCGGTGATTCAAACCATCTCTACAGAAAAAAGCGCAGTGGTTTTTATGTTGTGGGGAGGCTTCGCCAAAAAGAAAGCTAAATTAATCAATGCTTCTAAACACTTGATTCTAAACAGCGGACACCCATCGCCTTTAAGTGCTAATAGAGGATATTGGTTTGGGAACAAACACTTTAGTCAGTGCAATACCTATTTAAAAAAGAGCGGAATGGAAGGGATTGATTGGAAGATTGACACTTCATGAGCATTGGATTTTTCTCTCATTAAAACCCCCTTCCTGCTTCAATTGGGGGAATCCATTATCTTTTGTAGATTTAGTAAAATTATTGAGAAATGAAAAACGCCTATTTATTAATGTTACTCGCTGTGATCACGGCTTGTAGCAACCCCAAAACTGCCGAAGACTTTGATGCTTACCTAGAACAAGCCTATCAAGAAACTTTAGCCCTTTATCGTTTGCCTTCTACATATTTAGGAGAAAGCCGATACAATGACACCTTACCCAATTATCTTTCTAAGGATTTTTCTGCCAAAGAAATCGCCCTAAACGAAAAATACAAGGCGGGTTTAGCGCAATTCCCAGACGAGATCTTAAGCGAAGATCAACGCTTGAGCAAGCAATTAATGTTGTGGGAAATTGACATCGCCTTAGACGAAAAGGAGTACTTAAAAGACCTGATGCCGTTAGACCAAATGTGGTCCTTTCATTTGAGCTTTGGTCAGTTGGCCAGCGGACAAGGAGCGCAGCCTTTTGTTACCCCACAGGACTACCGCAATTGGTTGGTGCGTGTTGAAGGCTATTTAGCCTGGATGCAATCTGCAGAAGACAATATGCGCGAAGGGATGGAGAAAGATTGGGTCTTGCCTACCACTTTAATCCAGAAAGTGATTCCGCAATTAGCGCAAATGGTGACCGATACCCCTGAGGAACATCTGTTTTACGCACCTATTAAAAATATCCCAGAAAGCTTTGGCGAAGCCGATAAAGAAAACTTTACCACTGCCTATACTACTATGATCCAAGATCAAGTTATACCGGCTTATCGTCGTTTACACGATTTTATGGCAGGGGAATATTTGGCCGCAGGTCGAAAAAGTAGTGGTTTTGACGCTCTAACTGGGGGTGCCGACTATTATCAGCATGCTATCAAGCGCTATACTACCACCAATATGACCCCAGAAGAGATTCACCAATTGGGTTTGAGCGAAGTCGCACGAATTCGCACCGAAATGGAGGCCATAAAGGCCGAAGTGGGCTTTGAAGGCGACCTTATGGCATTCTTTGATCATGTGCGCAGCGCAAAAGAGCTGATGCCTTTTGACGCGCCAGAACAGGTGATCGAAAACTTTAACGCCATTCATCAGCGGGTGATCCCAAAGGTGAACGAGTTGTTTTCCCTACAACCCAAAACTCCTTTTGAAGTAAGACGCACCGAAGCCTTTAGAGAAGCTTCTGCTAGTGCAGAGTACAATTCTGGGTCGCTAGACGGAACACGTCCCGGGATTTTCTATGTGCCCATTCGCGATGTAGCGACTTATAATGTGCACCAAGACGAAGACTTATTCTTACACGAAGCCATCCCCGGGCACCACTTCCAAATTTCTTTGCAACAAGAAAACACCGCACTGCTTTCTTTTAGAAAGAATTTGTGGTATAGCGCCTATGGCGAAGGCTGGGCCTTGTATACAGAATCGCTAGGGAAGGAGCTAGGCTTGTATGAAGACCCTTATCAGTACTTTGGGATGCTGGCGGCAGAAATGCACCGCGCTATTCGTTTAGTGGTTGATACAGGCATGCATGCCAAAGGGTGGTCCCGTGAACAAGCCATACAGTATTCCCTAGAAAACGAATCGGAATCTGAGGTAAAAATCACCTCTGAAATCGAGCGCTATATGGCCAATCCCGGGCAGGCCTTATCCTATAAGATTGGCCAATTAAAAATCCGAGAATTGCGCAGCAAAGCAGAAACAGCCTTAGGCGAAAACTTTGACATCCGGGAATTCCACCGGGTGGTTTTAGAGTCGGGTTGTATTCCGCTTGCACTGTTAGAAGAAAAAGTCAACCGCTGGATCGACAGCCTAATCTAATCCTATGGCCACAACAATTAATCCAGACGTACTGAGCTTTTTTAGCGAACTAGAGGACAACAACAACCGCGAGTGGTTCGAACCACAGAAGAAGCGCTTTAAGGCCTTAGAGACCGAAGTGAAAGCTTTTGCAACAGATTTAACCGCACAGATGAACGAACACGATAGCGTGGACAAATTCAAGTTGTTTCGCCTTTATCGCGATGTGCGCTTCTCCAAAGACAAGACGCCTTTTAAAACCCACTTTGGGATTTCGTTTCACCGAGAAAAACCGGCTTATCGCGGGGGCTATTATCTACATATTAAACCTGGAGATAATTTTGTCGCTACTGGCTTTTGGAATCCCTCTAAAGAGGATCTTTTCCGCATTCGCAAAGAGATGGAAATAGACGGAGACGAGTTTAGAGAGATCATGGGAAAACCCGCTTTTAAAAAAGTATGGGGCAAACTAGAAGGAGAGGAAGTGAAAACCGCTCCCAAAGGTTTTTCGAAAGAAGATCCCAACATTGACCTCATTCGCAAAAAGGCTTATTTGTTTACTAAAAAATACAGCGATCAAGAAGTGCTTTCACCCGATTTTATGTCGCAAGTCAACAAGGACTTTAAGGCAGTAAGACCTTATTTCGATTATATGAGCAGTGTCTTAACCACCGATCTAAACGGAGAATCCCTGCTCTAAGCTAGCTTACTTTCGCCACTGCTGCGGGCGGAGCGTCAAAGAGCTGGACTTGGTCTTTTAATCGCTCGATGACCATATTCATCATCCGTTTGTTTAAGGAGGAAGAGTTACAGCTGTATTGGCGGTATTCTGCTACCGTAAATTGACCGATGATCATCCCCTTGACAGAATTGCGGAACTTTTGGTCCTTGATCAAACTGCTTTCGATATAGGCCAGCTTTTTCTCTAAGCCTAAGTCGTAAAACACTCCTTTGCGCTTTTCAATGTATTGATGAAAGACTTCAATAAACAATGGGTTTTGCAGTTTTAGAATAGGGCGGAGGGTCTCGTTCTGAAAGCGCTCCTCTTGGCCCATAGTGGCGAACTGTTGGGTTTTCTTGATCTCTGGTCGAATGCGACGTAAATCATTGGGTCGATCGTTCATGGCTAGTGTTTTACTCTAAGTTAGGGGCTTTTATGCTTGAAACTACTTCAGGGTTGGAGAGATTGTTCACAGGGTTTTTAACAGGAGTATTCTATATGTGCTTGTAGTATCGCTCTAATATGAATTCCACTAGAAAGCTTGCTGTTTCATTTAACTCCTCTCTAATAAGAACGTTTGGTATTCTTAGTGTTATATAGCCATCAACAATTGAATAAAAGGTTCTTTTAATATCTGATAATGCCTGTTTGGGATTTTGATTATGTTGTATACCATCAACTTCAATATGTAGTTTTGGGCGTTCAAAAACAATGTCAACATGTTTGTGACCGTCAAACTTTTCTAAATCAGGCTCGAAACCTCTTAGCTTTAAGGCAAAATATAAATCAACTACTTCAGATGTAGTATATTCCATTTGCATTTTCAACCACTTTTGACAAGGCATACAAATATGATATCCAAAATTTTCTTTGGAGTACACATAAACATTTCCATCAATGGATTTACAACAGTTTAGACGCGAATTCTCCTTACAAAAAGAATTATATCATAAAGGCGATAGGGATGCCTGGGCCAACTTTTTACAGAAAATTAAAACATCTTTCTTTTACAGTAGATGAAATGTTAGCCATTGCAAAAATCCTTCATCCTGAAGAGGCGGCGCTATTAGAATTAAAAGCATCAATTGAACAAGGAAATGAAGATATAAGACTTGGTAATACAGTAAATCACGAGGATTTATTAGTATCACTTAAATCAATGCTCGAAAAGGAATAAACCACTTTGATTGTTCCAGAGCGTAAGAATATAAATTACTTGATTTTTCACAACATATACGATCGATGTTTTCTTGTGAACCACAAATACAGAAGCGTGGATTTTTTTAGACCATTTTCCTAGACCAGGATTTGTCTTTAGCAATTCTATTGAAGCTATTGTATAGCGTACCATTTAATCATTTCTTTCTCGCTAAAATGATCTCTTAAATAATTTAAAATCTCTTCAAACCGACGTATTGCTTCAGTAGACCAGATTACTTTCATGAACTTGAATTGGGTTTTATCAATATAAAAAAATTATTTCAGTTTTCTATAATTAACATTATGTAAAATTGATAATTCTATTTGCACTATTCCCACCCTTATTCCTTATAATTTTTATATTTGGGATACAATAAATAACATGAACAGATGAAAAAAGTATTTGCTGCCCTAGGTATTATCCTACTCCTCGTTATTGGTTACATGGTTTATGGAACCTTTATCAATCCAAAAAGTCCTAAAGGAGTCGCCACCTTTGAAAAAGACGATTTAAAAATCGAAGTAGTCTATCACCGTCCTTATAAGCGGGATCGTTTAATTTTTGGTTCCGTCGAAGATAAAGCCTTAGTCCCCTATGGACAATACTGGCGTTTAGGCGCCAATGCTGCGACCACTTTTGAAACGTCACAAGAAATAGCCTTTGCGGGCAGATCATTAGCGGCAGGTAAATACCGTCTCTATGCTGTTCCAGAAGCAGATCACTGGGTTGTTGCTTTAAATGAAGAAGCTGGTGCCTTTGGTTATAGTGAACCAGATTATGACAAAGACATTATGCGGGTCAACGTTACCGCAGCACAATTATTAACTCCAATAGACCCTTTTACCATTGATTTAGTTGAAGATGGAGAGAGTTTAACCCTAAGCATGCGTTGGGATACAACCTCTGTGGCAATTCCATTAAACTAAATGCACTTTTTTTCCTTGAAGAATTTCTTAAAAGCCTTCCTATTCATTAGTGTTATAGGGGGCTTTACCTATTATGTGGTTGGTAAAATACAATACCGCCAAAACATAATGAGTTTTGAAGAATACGACCCACCTTCTACCCTTGTCGTTCCAGAGAATCTTGTTACCAGGGCTAAATTTCCCTTTGTAGATATTCACAACCATCAATTTGATATGCCCATTAGGGATTTAAGTGATCTAACCGCTGAGATGGACAGCCTAAACATGGCTTTTATGGTAAATCTAAGCGGGTTTAGAGGAATGTATTTAGCAAAATGTTTGAAAAATGTAAAAGAGAATGCTCCTAACCGCTTTGGATTGTTTGTCAATCTCGACTGGGAAAAAATTGACGAAGCAAATTTTGCGGCTAACAATCTAGAAATCTTACGGCAGGCTAAACGAGACGGCGCCATTGGGCTGAAAGTATATAAAGGCTTAGGCTTAACCGACACCGATAAAGACGGCAAGCGAATTGCCGTTGACGATCCCCGTTTAGACCCCATTTGGGCAGAATGTGGCCGATTAGGCTTCCCGGTCTTGATTCATTCGGCAGAGCCTCCCTCCTTTTGGTTGCCAAAAGATAAAAACAACGAGCGTTGGTTAGAACTAAAGCAAAAGCCCAGTCGTTATCGCGACCCTGCAAAAGTGCCTTCTTTTGAATCCATTATTGCAGAGCAACACCATATTTTTGAAAAGCATCCGGGTACAACCTTTATCAATGCGCATTTAGGTTGGATGGGGAACGATTTAGACCGCCTTGGGGCGCATTTAGATCGCTACCCTAATGTGATGACAGAAATTGGCGCTGTCCTGGCAGAATTAGGCCGTCAACCCCGCAGTGCACGTCAATTCTTAATCGACTATCAAGATCGTGTCCTCTTTGGCAAAGACAGCTATAAGGTAAAAGAGTACTTCACCTATTTTAGGGTTTTAGAAACCGAAGATGAGTATTTTGATTACTACCGTAAACGCCATGCCTTCTGGAAGATGTATGGTTTAGGCTTGCCTGATGATGTCTTGCAAAAATTGTATTATAAAAATGCCTTGCGGATTCTTCCATCCATCGATGCTTCACTATTTCCAAAAGAGTAGATTAACTAATTTTAAGATTAACAAATTAAAAATATGTCCCTAAAAAATATTAGAAAAGAAGTAATGTTAACCTTAGAAAAAAACATTGATCAGTTCGTAGATAAATTCTTAATTCCCGCAGAAAAAATTTGGCAACCAACCGATTTTTTACCCAATTCTCAAAAAGACAGTTTTATTACTGAAGTAGAAGAAATTAGAGCACTTTCCAAAGATTTAGATGATGATTTTTGGGTCGTTTTGGTTGGCGATACGATTACTGAAGAAGCATTGCCTACCTATGAATCTTGGTTGTTGGATATCGATGGAATTCATAATAACCCTGATAATGGCTGGGCTAAATGGGTAAGGACTTGGACGGCAGAGGAAAACAGGCATGGAGACGTGTTAAATAAATATTTGTATTTATCTGGGCGAGTGAATATGCGTGAGGTAGAAATTTCAACCCAGCATTTAATTACAGATGGGTTTGACCTTGGAACATCCTCTGACCCCTATAAAAGTTTTGTCTACACCAGTTTTCAAGAATTGGCAACCTATATTTCGCACAACAATGTTGCTAAAATTGCACGGAAAAAAGGGCATAAAGCGTTGGCAAAAATGTCTAGAATTATTGCTGGAGATGAAATGCGCCATCATCAAGCCTATTCCAAATTTGTAAAAGAAATTTTTACGATAGACCCCTCCGAAATGATGTTGGCTTTCCAGCACATGATGCAACATAAAATCATCATGCCAGCCATGCATTTAAGAGAATCGTTTGGTGCAAAAGGCGGTTTGTTTGGCGATTTCTCTGCTGTAGCACAAAGAGTTGGAGTTTATACTGGGTTTGACTATGTCGATATTCTTAGGAAGTTAAATACTATCTGGGAAATTGACAAGATTACCAACCTCACGTCTGAAGCTGAAAAAGCGAGAGATTATTTAATGCACCTACCCGACAGAATGTACAGAATTACAGAACGAATTGTTATTCCAAATACAAAGTTCGAGTTCAAGTGGATGTTACCCGCTTAATGTCGAATTAACTTTAATGAATTTTTTAAAATATTTTTATGCACCTAGTCAACACCCCTACCTTTCCCGGAAAAGAAATCACGGAAGTGCACGGTATTGCTCGTGGCAGCACCGTTCGTGCGCGAAATTTTGGAAGTGACATCTTCGCCGGACTCAAAAACATTGTAGGCGGAGAAATCTCTGAATACACTAAATTGCAAGCTGATTCTAGAGAACAAGCACTAGAGCGCATGCAAAAAGATGCCCAGCGTATGGGAGCTAACGCCATTGTAAATGTTCGTATTACTACTTCGATGGTCATGCAAGGCTGTTCTGAGATTCTCGCTTATGGGACCGCAGTTACGATAAAATGACCGGTTTGATTATAGGTGGTATCACCCTTATTATTCTAATTTTCTTGATCGCTAAACGAATTAACGATAAGGGAAAGGAAACCTTTGAAAAAAGGGACAATTAGCTTCGCTCGCAATAAACAATACAATAACGAGGCGTAAAGTACCGTAACAATGGTCGTATCCCTATTTTATTAGGATCTGGAGAAGTCCACAATTTTTGCGCTTTAATGGTCCAGCCTGCCTTTTCGAGGAGAAACCGGAATTGCTTCACTTCAAATTCGTGATAGTGTTTGTCCCAATCGTCGGCTTCGTTCCAGTATGCATCTGCAAACCACAATTTTAATGGGACAGAAGCGATTAAACGTTTGCTTTTAATGTTTTTAAGAATGTTATAGGGCGCCAGCATATGCTCAAATATCTCAAAAGCAGTGACACAGTCTACGTCTTTTTTGGCGTAGCCTAAAAAATCATCATCCAAATTTTCTCCTTGGGTATTTTCAACTTGGTATCCCGCCGCTTTTAACTGGGGGGTAAAAGGATTTTCTATGCCTAAATCAAGAAGGCTACTGCCCTGCTCTAGGTGTTTTTCCATAAAGGCTAAGGTCTTGTCATAGCGCTTTTGATGGGGGGTAGATATGGCCACTATTCTTTGGTTTTTCCTATAAAGACATTCACTCCTTTTTGTATAGGGTTTCCTGTGGTTCTCCTAAAGCTTACCACTTGGCCGGTGTGATAAATGGCATCGGCAAGTGGACCGTTGAGCATGTTCCAAATGGGATAGCTATACTGTTCTGTCCCACGTTGAAAAATTACTTGCATCTGGGCGACTTCTTCTTCGGTTTTATCTAGAAACAGAGTATTTGCTTGTTCGAGATATTCTAGGGTTTTTTCGCGTAAAACAATATAATCCTTCGGAGGATTATTAACGGGGCGAATGGAAGGACTTGAGGTAGCGGAGTTTCTAACAATCTGCGCTAATCCATAAATATGTTCTAGGGTTTCAAAGGTGGAAGAAGCTTCTTTGCTGGGACGATAACTCAAATCTTCGGGACGTAAATCTTTTGATGCCCAAAAGTATCTATAGCCTAAGCCTTGCACCATGCGAGCGATAATATTACCTGAAATAGCGGTCTCTGGAGCCGCGGGAATTTCATTCATTGGTGGGTTGTTCTGGGCCATAATATAAGAGGTTGAAAGTAGGAAGAGTAAAATTAGGCTTCGCATTGTTTTAAATGGGTTTTGAATACACTAAATTACTATTTTAGCTTTTTATTTGCTACATATGTCAAAGAAATTAAGCAGCCTAGAAGATTTAGCTAAGATTCAATTTGAAAATCTAGCCCCTGATCCTGTGGGCTATATCGCGCCAGAAGATCAATTTGTTCCGCAACATTTAGAAGCACATTTTAGCAATAAGGGGCGTGCCGGGAAAACCGTTACCCTAATCAAAGGTTTTGAAGGAGAAGCAGAGGATTTAAAGGCCTTAGCCAAAATCCTTAAAAACGCTGTAGGTGTTGGAGGGACCATCAAAAACAGAGAAATCATTATCCAAGGTAATTATCGCGATAAGTTAATGACCCTCTTGCAAGAGATGGGGCATCATGTAAAGCGTGTAGGCGGATAATTATTTCTTTCTCGCCGCTAAAGTAGCTTCAATATCCTTTAAGCTATAGCCTTTTGCCTGTAATAAAATAAGGTAGTGAAAGAGTAAGTCTGCACTTTCGCTTAAGAAAAGTTCCTCATTGTCATCTTTGGCTTCGATAACAGTTTCTACAGCCTCCTCGCCTACTTTTTGGGCGATTTTATTAATGCCTTCTCGAAAGAGAGAAGCAACATAGCTCTTATCATCATCGGCGGCTTTGCGCTGGGCGATAGTGTTTTCCAATTCAGAGAAAAAGCCAAATTGACTTTGTCTCTCTTCTCCCCAGCAGGTATCGGTTCCTTTGTGACAAGTAGGCCCCTTGGGGGTTGCTTGAATTAAGAGGGAGTCTTGATCGCAATCAGCCTTGATATCGACCAGTTGCAGAATGTTTCCACTTTCCTCCCCTTTGGTCCATAAACGTTGCTTAGAACGGCTGTAAAAGGTTACTTGACCCGTTTTTTGGGTCTTTTCGAGGGCCGCTGCATTCATATAGCCCAACATCAAAACTGTTTTGGTTTGTGCGTCTTGTATGATTGCGGGTAAAAGTCCGTCGGGGGATTTAGAAAAGTTGAGTTCCATAGGCTTATAATCTTACAGCAATGTGCTGTTGTTTGAGTTGTTGTTTTAAATCGGGAACACTAATTTCCCCAAAGTGAAAGACACTGGCAGCTAAAGCTGCATCTGCTTTTCCAGCCGTAAAGGTATCGATAAAATGCGAAGTATTTCCAGCACCACCAGAGGCAATGATGGGGATGTTTACTTCAGTCGAGAGTCTGGCGAGGGCTTCATTGGCGAAGCCATTCTTAGTCCCATCGTGATCCATAGAGGTAAAGAGGATTTCTCCGGCACCGCGTTCTTCCACTTCTTTGGCCCAGTCAAATAGATCGATTTCTGTAGGGACCTTCCCTCCTACTAAATGCACTTTCCATTGCCCGTTAATCTGCTTGGCATCAATGGCTACCACTAGGCATTGACTCCCAAAATGGGTGGCGACCTCGCTTATCAATTCTGGGCGTTTGACTGCAGCAGAATTAATGGAAACTTTGTCTGCACCATTCTTTAATAAGATTGAAACATCTTCTACTGAACGAATTCCACCCCCTACCGTAAAAGGAATATCGATGGTTGCTGCAACCTTTAAGACGAGTTCTGCTAAGGTTTTGCGCTGCTGCTCTGTGGCAGAGATATCGAGAAAGACTAGCTCGTCTGCATTTTCACGGGCGTATTGTGCGGCTAGTTCTACCGGGTCTCCCGCATCGCGTAAGTTGACAAAGTTCACCCCCTTCACAGTGCGACCGTCTTTGACATCTAAACAAGGGATAATGCGTTTGGTTAACATATTAATTGTTTGAAAGTATGAATTGTTCCAACTCTTTAAGCGAGATACGGTTTTCATATATCGCCTTCCCGATGATGGTGCCTTCACAGCCCATTTCGGCTAAGCGAGGGAGCTCATCAAATTGCGAAATCCCACCTGAAGCGATGAGCTTTACTTGGGTTTCTGACAAAATCTTTTGGTATAAATCAAAAGAAGGCCCTTGTAACATACCGTCTTTACTAATATCTGTACAAATGGTGTATTGAATGCCTTTGGCTTGATAATGGGCAAGAAAATCAAAAAGCGATTGATCAGAGGTTTCTAACCACCCGTCTGTTGCGATATATTCTCCTTTTACATCTGCCCCTAGAATGATTTTTTCTGCACCGTAAGTGCTAATCCATCGGCCAAAAACTTCTGGTTGCTTGACAGCAATACTCCCGCCAGTAACTTGCTGTGCACCGCTTTCAAAGGCGATTTTCAGATCTTCATCAGTTTTTAAACCTCCCCCAAAGTCAATTTTTAAATTGGTTTTAGTGGCGATGGTTTCTAGTACTTTATGGTTGACGATATGCTTTGATTTTGCACCATCTAGATCCACGAGGTGCAAGTGCTCGATCCCGTGAGCTTCATAAGCTTTGGCAACTTCTAAAGGGTGCTGGTTATAGGTTTTCTGGGTGCTGTAATCGCCCTTGGACAAACGCACGCATTTTCCGTCAATAACATCTATGGCGGGGATAATTCTCATAAGGCTAAAAAGTTTTGTAGGAGTTGACTTCCCGCTTTACTACTCTTTTCTGGGTGAAACTGTACCCCATAGAAATTGTTTTTTTGCACGGCAACGCTGTAGGCGCCATCATAGTCACTTTGCGCAATGGTTGTATCGAGTAAAGGCACATAAAAAGAGTGCACTAAATACATGAAGTCACCTTCTTTAATATCTTTAAAAAGAGGACTTTGCAAATTGTTTATTGTGTTCCATCCCATTTGAGGAACTTTAACTTGATTAGAGAAACGGATCACCTTTCCTGGTATAATACCAAGGCCGTTTACGCCTCCTTCTTCTGTGGCTTCACATAGCAACTGCATCCCAAGGCAAATCCCTAAAACAGGTTGCTTTAAGGTTGGGATTAGTTTGTCTAATCCATTTTTCTTAAGCTTTTCCATTGCACTGGCTGCAGCGCCTTGCCCGGGAAAAATCACCTTGTCTGAAGCCTTAATAGTTTCAGGATCAGCCGTTAGCGTACTTTCGACACCTAATCTCTCTAAGGCAAATTGTAAAGAGCGGACATTCCCTGCGTCATAATCTATAATTGCGACCATCTATAAGCTACCTTTAGTGGAGGGAAGAATCATTTTATCGGGATCGCGCTTGACGGCAACTTTAATCGCTTTGGCGAATGCCTTAAAAATCGCTTCGATCTTGTGGTGTTCGTTGGTTCCTTCTGCTTTGATGTTAAGATTCGCTTTGGCACCGTCTGTAAAAGACTTAAAGAAGTGCATAAACATTTCAGTAGGCATCTGGCCAATCATCTCGCGCTTAAATTCGGTTTCCCAAACCAGCCAATTTCTTCCGCCAAAGTCAATGGATACTTGCGCTAAGCAGTCATCCATCGGTAAACAGAATCCATAGCGTTCAATTCCCAGTTTATTGCCTAAGGCAGTCGCAAAGGCTTCGCCTAAGACAATAGCGGTATCTTCAATGGTATGGTGCTCGTCCACTTCTAAGTCTCCTTTTACCACTAGGTCGAGATCCATGTTTCCGTGACGGGCAATTTGGTCTAACATATGGTCAAAGAAGGCGATACCTGTATCGATGGTACTTTTCCCGCTGCCATCTAAGTTTAGACTAAGGGTGATATCTGTCTCGTGAGTGGTGCGCTTTTGGGCAACAATACGTTGATCGAGCTTTAGAAAGTTATAGATTTCTTTCCAAGTGGTTGTTTTAAGAGCAATAGCCGTAGCTAAATCTTTTGACGCCTCTTCTGCTGCTAAAGCTTCATTATTCGCGATAAAAAGGCCTTTAGCGCCTAGGTTCTTGGCCAATTCCATATCCGTTAGACGATCGCCAATGACATAAGAATTAGCTAAGTCATACTTATTAGCATCCATATACTGTGTTAATAAACCAGTACGCGGCTTGCGTGTGGGCGCGTTATCGGCTGGAAAGCTTCTATCAATCAAGATGTCATTAAAAATAACTCCCTCATTTTCAAAGCTCTTTAAGACAAAATTGTGGGTGGGCCAAAAGCTATCTTCAGGAAAACTATTTGTTCCTAGACCATCTTGATTAGTTACCATAACCAATTCATAGTCCATTTCGCGAGCAATCTTACCTAAGTAAGTAAATACCTCTGGATAAAAAACAAGTTTCTCTAAAGCGTCCAATTGATAATCGGCGGGTTCTAAAGCTAAGGTGCCATCTCGGTCAATAAATAGTACTTTTTTCATTCGCTTTCCATGGTGCGCAGGGCACTAATTAATGCATTATTTTCTTGTGGCGTTCCTACCGTAATTCGCAGGGTATTCGCACAGTTTAAGTTTTTAGAGGGATTACGCACTACAATTCCACGTTCGATTAATTGCTTGTATCGCTTGCTACTATTATCGACTTTAGCTAAAAAGAAGTTAGCGTTTGAAGGATAGATGTTTTTGACAAAAGAAATACTGATAATCTCTTGGACGAGGCGTTCTTTTTCAAGGCGAATTTGATGCACTTGTTTATGAACATGCCCTTGTTCGTCTAAACGTTTGATTACCAACTCTTGGGTTAAGACATTAATGTTATAAGGGGCTTTCACCTTATTCATTAAGTCGATGATGATCGGATCCCCAAAGCACATCCCAAGTCTTACTCCGGCTAAGCCTTGTGCTTTAGAAAAGGTTTGTACCACGACTAAATTATCATAATCTGACAATTGAGGCAAGATGGATTGATCTTCGGCAAATTCTACATAGGCCTCATCCACCACCACTAAGCCATTAAACTTTTCTAAAAGCTGTTGAATATCTTCTACGGCAAAACAATTCCCGGTGGGGTTATTTGGACTGGGGATAAAGATCATTTTAGTACGCTTGTTTTGCGCTGCTAAAATGGCAGGCACATCTAACTGAAATTCTTTTGTTAGTGGGACTTCAATAGTTTTGACTCCGTTAATGTCTGCGCAAACTTGGTACATCCCAAAGGTGGGCGGCAATATAATCGCCTCATCTTTTCCTGGAGTAGCAAAAGCAATCATCAATTGATTTAGCACTTCATCACTACCGTTACCTAAATAGATTTGCTCTTTATTGACACCTTTTGCTTCTGCTAAACGTTGCTTTAACTTCTTCTGCATGGGATCGGGATAGCGATTCACCCCATTGTCAAAGGGGTTTTCATTTGCATCGAGCAAAATCATTTTACGACCGTCATCGACAAACTCTTCTCGGGCAGATTGATATGGTTTAAGGGCGACTATTTCTGGTCTTGCCCATTGCAAAAGGCGATTATTTGGTTTCATTTTTGAGGTCATTTAGTCGTAAAGTTACGGCATTTTTATGGGCTTGTAAGCCTTCGGCCTGTGCCATTACTTCAATTGCTGGTCCAATGCTTTTTAGGCCTTCGGCTGAAATCTTCTGGAAAGTCATCTGCTTGAGAAAGCTATCTAGGTTTACCCCGCTATACTGTTTGGCGTAGCCATTTGTGGGTAAGGTATGGTTTGTGCCAGAAGCGTAATCTCCCGCACTTTCTGGAGTGTAATTTCCTACAAAAACAGAACCGGCATTTTGAATGGCATTGACATATAGGTCTTCCTTTTCCATGCAAATGATATAGTGCTCTGGCCCGTATTGATTGATGAAATCTATGGCAAGTGCATCAGATTCAAAGGCGATCATTTTAGAGTTTACAATGGCCTTTTCGGCGATTTCTTTTCTAGGCAAAACGGCCAATTGTGCTTTTATTTCTGCCTGTACATCAGCTAGAATCCTTGCATCTGTTGTGACAAGGATCACTTGGCTGTCTAGCCCGTGTTCTGCCTGTGACAACAAATCTGCAGCGACATAAGCGGGAGCTGCACTAGCATCTGCAACGACCAGTAATTCACTGGGACCTGCCGGCATATCTATAGCCATATTATAGCGAGTAGCCCATTGTTTTGCCACTGTGACATACTGATTTCCAGGGCCAAAAAGCTTGTAAACAGATGGAATAGTTGCTGTCCCAAAAGTCATGGCGGCAATGGCTTGAATTCCTCCTACTTTAAAGATTTTTGTCACCCCACAAAGTTGGGCGGTATAGAGTACCACATCTGGAAGATTTCCTTCTTTGTTAGGTGGAGAACACAAGACGATCTCTTCGCAACCAGCAATTTGTGCCGGGATCGCTAACATCAAGATGGTAGAAAATAATGGAGCCGATCCACCAGGGATATATAAGCCAACTTTTTGAATAGGACGCTTTTCTTGCCAACAGTTTACACCTTTTTGTGTTTCTACAGCGACGATTTGAGTTTGTTGTGCCTTGTGAAAAGCTTCAATATTTGCTTTCGCCAGTTGAATACTTTGCTTTAACTCATCGCTCACATTTGCAATAGCCGCAGTTATTTCATCTTGACTAACAGCAATGTTTTCTAGAGCGGTTTTATCAAATTGTTGGGTATAAGCAGCAACGGCATTATCTCCTTCTTTTTGTACACGTGTAAAAACCTCAGATACCAAAGGCTCTAACGCTTCATAAGATGCCGTAGGACGAGCCAATAAAGCCTTCCACTCTTCTTTTTTTGGATAAATAAACTCTTCCATTAGCGCACCATTTTTTCGATTGGACACACTAAAATATCTTCTGCTCCTGCAGCTTTTAATTGGTCGATTACTTCCCAGAAGTCTCCTGCGTTAATCACAGAATGGATGGAGCTCCAGCCTTTCTCTGCAAGAGGTAAAACCGTGGGGCTCTTTAAGACTGGGAGAATACCTGCGATTTCTTCTATGCGATCGTTAGGGGCATTAAGCAAGATATACTTTGATTTTTTCGCTCTTAATACCGCCTGTATTCGAAAACGAATGGTATCTATCAAGCGCTCTTTTTCTTCCGAAAGTTTCACTCCTTGTACTAAAACTGCTTGTGAATCTAAGATTTTAATTACCTCGGTAAGGTTATTTTTAAACAAAGTGCTTCCACTGGAAACAATATCACAAATGGCGTCTGCCAAACCGATGTTAGGAGCGATTTCTACAGAACCATTGATAATGTGTAAATCTGCTTCTATCTGGTTCTCTTTTAAAAATTGTTTTACTGTATTGGGGTAAGAAGTCGCGATTTTCTTTCCGGCTAAATCATTGACGCCGTTGTAAGCACTTCCTTTAGGTAAGGCAATAGAGACGCGGCATTTTGAAAAGCCTAACTCTTCAATCACTTCTAAATCTGTTCCTTTTTCTACTAAAGTATTGCTCCCTAGGATGGCCAGGTCCACTACTCCATCTCTTAAGTATTGCGGAATATCTCCATTGCGCAAGAAGAATACTTCTACCGGAAAGTTTCTAGCTGCAGCCTTTAGTTGATCCTTTCCATTGTCAATGGCGATGCCACAACTCTTTAATAGAGCAAGAGATTCTGTGTTTAAACGGCCAGATTTTTGAATAGCAATTCTAATCATATTTCTTTTTTTTGTTCAACCTCAATGGGTTTAAATAAAAAAACCCGCTTGAAGATCAAACGGGTTAGTTATAGGGTCTACAGATCCATTAACGCTCGTTTGAACGATATTGTGTATGATGGATATGTAAATGGTTTTTTTTCATTGATGGTGCAAATATACGTATTATTTACAATTTCAAAAGAATTATTGATTCCCTAAGATAATCGGAAGACCGTCTTTTCCACTTCCAATCACAATCACCTTTGAATTTTGAGATTCTGATAATTTGATGGTCGCTTCGATCCCTTTTTCTTGAAGAATTTTATCAGTCAAAGATGCACTTAAAATACGGTTAGCGGTTGCTTTACCTTCTGCATCAATACGCTGACGTTCTGCTTCTTGCCTTGCCTTTTCAATACGGAATTCGTATTCTAAGGCTTCTTGTTCTTGATTTAATTTACGTTCAATGGCTTGACGAATCGCGATAGGCAAGGTTACATCTCTCACTAAAACTGCATTGAGTTGAACATATTGATTTTCAACCACCTTTTTAGTTTCTTCGTAAATCTCATTTTGAATGGCATCACGCTTTGTAGAGTACAATTGCTCTGGCGTATAACGACCTACGACAGAACGAGCTACTGCTCTAATCTGAGGAATAATGATGATATTCAGATAGTTTTCTCCTTTTGTTTTATGCAGTTTTCCTAAGTCTTCGATTTTAGGCTGATATAATACCGAAATATCTAAGCTGATCTCTAAACCATTAGAAGAAAGTACTTGCATTTTGCTTTCAAATACCTCTTGTTGCTTAACGTTGTAAATGTATACTTTATTCCATGGTGCAATGATATGGAATCCTTCCCCTAAAGGTGGTTCATCTATCACTACCCCTCCACCAAAGGTTTTAAACAACACTCCTGCTTCTCCATATCCAATATTGATAGAAGATTTCGAAATAAAAATAATCAAGATAAATCCTAGCGCTAGCGCTGGTAGGCCAATTTTTGGTAATCTGTTCATAATAATTCTATTTTAAGTTAGCATTCCGCCATCAACATTAAGGACTTGTCCTGTAATGTATTCTGACATATCTGATCCTAAGAAAACACAAGCATTTGCAATATCTTCTGGTGATCCGCCGCGTTTAAGCGGTATATTGTTGCGCCATCCTTGCACAACATCTTCGGGTAAACTTCCCGTCATTTCTGTTTCAATAAAACCCGGTGCGATCACATTAGAACGGATATTACGCGATCCTAATTCAAGGGCAATAGATTTTGAAAATCCAATGATTCCCGCTTTAGAAGCTGCATAATTTGCTTGTCCGGCATTTCCTTTTACTCCAACAACAGAACTCATATGGATGATAGAGCCCTTGCGTTGTTTTAAAAAGGTACGCTGCACTGCCTTGGTCATATTAAAGACAGACTTTAAGTTGACTTCGATGACTTTATCAAAGTCTTCTTCTCCCATTCGCATGAGTAAGTTGTCTTTTGTAATCCCAGCATTATTGATTAAAATGTCAATCCCTTCAAAATCCTTTAAGACTTGTTCTACTAAAGCTTGCGCTTGATCAAAGTCAGCGGCATTGCTTTGATAACCTTTTGCATTAACACCAGCTGCTTTAAGTTCTGTTTCTAAGGCATTTGCCGCCTCTACAGAGCTGCTAAACGTGAAAGCGACATTACATCCCTGAGCAGCAAAGACTTTAGCGATTCCTCTTCCAATTCCACGGCTGGCACCAGTAATGATGGCTGTTTTATCTTTTAATAGATTCATATTGATTGAATTAAGCGAGTACTTCAGCTACTTTTTTACCTATGGCTGCAGGAGAATCCACTACGTGAATTCCACATTCTGCCATAATGCGCTTTTTTGCTTGAGCAGTATCATCTGATCCCCCTACGATTGCTCCGGCATGTCCCATTGTACGCCCTGCTGGTGCAGTTTCTCCAGCAATAAATCCTACTACAGGCTTTTTATTTCCAGTCGCTTGGATATATTTTGCAGCATCGGCTTCTAGTTGACCACCAATTTCACCAATCATGACGATGCATTCTGTTTCTTTATCATTCATGAATAATTCTACCGCATCTTTAGTCGTTGTTCCAATGATTGGATCTCCCCCAATACCGATAGCAGTTGTAATCCCGTATCCTTCACGTACTACTTGGTCAGCAGCCTCATAAGTTAAAGTCCCTGATTTAGAGATAATTCCAACATTACCCTTTTTGAAAACAAAGCCTGGCATAATTCCCACTTTTGCTTCTCCTGGAGTAATTACTCCTGGGCAGTTAGGACCAATCATTGTACAATCTCTTTCTTTGATATAGTCTGCTGCCTTGACCATATCAGCTACAGGAATTCCTTCTGTAATAGTAATAATCACCTTGATTCCAGCATCAGCAGCTTCCATTATAGCATCTGCGGCAAAGGCTGGTGGTACAAAAATAATTGAGGTGTCTGCTCCTACTTTATTTACTGCTTCTGCTACTGTATTAAATACAGGCTTGTCTAAATGAGTTTGACCACCTTTACATGGAGTTACACCACCTACTACATTTGTTCCATACTCAATCATTTGAGTGGCATGGAATGTTCCTTCACTTCCGGTAAATCCTTGTACAATAATTTTTGAGTCCTTGTTAACTAATACGCTCATTATTTAATCCTTTATTGGTTTATTAATGTTTATTCTTTAATTCTTTCTATGTAGCTTCCTTTTTCGGCATCAACTTTAATCTTGTCTCCTTCATTAATAAAAAGAGGAACATTGATTCTTGCACCTGTCTCTACTGTTGCAGGTTTTGTTGCGTTTGTTGCTGTATTTCCTTTTACACCCGGTTCTGTATGTGTTACTTCTAAAATAACACTAACTGGCATATCAACAGATAGAGGCATACCGTCTTCAGTATTGATAGATATGGTGACTACTTCCCCTTCTTTCATTAAATCTGGTCGATCAAGAATGTTTTTTTCGATACTGATTTGGTTGTAATCCTCATTATTCATGAAGTGAAAGGTATCCCCTTCATTGTATAAGAACTGGAATTTGTTAGTTTCAACGCGAATATCTTCAATTTTATGACCCGCTGAAAAAGTGTTGTCGATCACTTTCCCGTTTGAAACGCTTTTGAGTTTTGTTCGAACAAATGCTGGTCCTTTTCCGGGTTTAACATGAAGAAACTCTATAATTTTATAAATATCATTGTTGTATTTAATACAAAGTCCTTTTCTAATATCTGATGTACTTGCCATAGTTGGGTGTTAGTTTTTCCTAAAGTAGCCTTTCATGATTCCTCGATGTGAGTTCTTGATGAAGTCAAGAATTTCGTCCCTTTCTGGACTCACTTGCATTTCTGCTTCGAGTATATCTGCTGCTTGTGTATTGTTGTAATTTTTTTGATATAATATTCTAAAGATCGATTGGATCTCTCTAATTTTTTCAGTGCTAAAGCCTCTTCTTCTCAATCCAACAGAATTAACTCCCACATAAGATAAAGGTTCACGTGCGGCTTTAACATAAGGAGGTACGTCTTTTCTAACTAAAGATCCCCCTGTGATAAAGGCATAATCTCCGATGGTGCAAAATTGGTGAATCGCTGTCATACCAGCAAGAATAACATAATTTCCTACACTCACATGACCCGCAAGGGTACTGTTATTAGAAAATATACAATGATCCCCTACCACACAATCATGGGCAACGTGACAATAAGCCATTATTAAGCAATCGTTTCCAATCACTGTTTTTTGGCGATCAACCGTACCGCGGTTAATGGTAACACATTCTCTAATGGTGGTATTATCTCCAATAATGGTTTGGGTTTCTTCACCATTATATTTAAGATCTTGAGGTGGTGCAGAGATAACTGCACCAGGAAAAATGGTACAGTTTTTTCCTATACGCGCGCCTTCCATAATGGTAACATTCGATCCAATCCAAGTACCTTCTCCGATTACTACATCATTATTAATCGTCGTAAAAGGGTCGATGACCACATTTTTAGCGATTTTAGCACCGGGGTGCACATAAGCTAGGGGTTGATTCATGCTTTTTCTTTTCGGATTATTTGAGCCATTAATTCACCTTCGGTGGCTAATCTTCCATTTGCAAAGGTATATCCTTTCATATGACAAATCCCTCTTCTTATTGGGGTAATCAATTCTAATTTAAAAACTAGTTGATCCCCAGGGTGAACAGGATGTTTAAATTTTACATTGTCAATTTTCATAAAGAAAGTCAAGTAATTTTCTGGATCTGGGACTGTATTTAATACCAGTACTCCTCCTACCTGTGCCATTGCCTCAACTTGTAGTACCCCAGGCATTACTGGAGCCCCTGGGAAATGCCCTGCGAAAAAAGGCTCGTTCATGGTCACCCCTTTAGATCCGATCACATGAGATTCTGATAGTTCATGAATTTTATCCACCAATAAGAATGGAGGGCGATGCGGAAGCATCTTCATGATTTGTGTAACGTTCATCAAAGGTGAAATCGTCATATCAACCGTAGGCACGTTCAAGCGTTTTTCTTGCTTTATGATTTTGGATAGCTTTTTAGCAAATTCTGCGTTGATACGATGTCCGGGCTTGTGAGCGATTACTTTTCCGCGAATGCGTTGACCGATTAAGGCCAAATCCCCAATAACATCTAATAATTTATGCCTTGCAGCCTCATTGGGGTGGTGTAAAGAAAGATTGTCTAAAACTCCGTTAGGACGAACGGTAATTTCCTTTTTATTAAATGCTTTTTTAAGCCTTTCCATGGTTTCTTCAGACAAAGGTTTGTCGACATAAACAATGGCGTTGTTAAGGTCTCCCCCTTGAATTAAACCGTTTTCTAAGAGCATTTCTAACTCGTGCAAGAAACTAAAGGTTCTAGAAGAGGCTATTTCTTTTTCATAATCCTCCAACCGATCTAAGTTGGCATTTTGTGTACCTAAGACTTTAGTCCCAAAATCTACCATGGTAGTGATTTGATAAGCATCAGATGGAATGATCGTCATTTCAC
Source organism: uncultured Flavobacteriaceae bacterium (assembly GCA_943787295.1). Taxonomy (GTDB): domain Bacteria; phylum Bacteroidota; class Bacteroidia; order Flavobacteriales; family Flavobacteriaceae; genus Arcticimaribacter. Next base: position 341,611 of record CALSLW010000001.1, read on the forward strand.
TACCCGTCACTTCATCTTTGAAGTTAATGACTTCTTTAACGATATATTCTTCCCTCTCTTTTTCAAGTGTCGTGACCCCTGCTTCTTTTAAAGCATTGACAAAATGAATAGAAGAACCGTCCATAATAGGCGGCTCAGGAGCATCTAAATAAATGGTACAATTATCAATTTGAAGACCAACTAAGGCAGATAATACGTGCTCTGAAGTATTAATCTTCACCCCGTTCTTATCTAAATTTGTCCCTCTTTGTGTATCTGTAACCCATTGAACATCGGCTTCTACCTCAGGAGACCCCTCTAAGTCATTGCGGATAAACTTATAGCCACTATCTGCTTCTGAAGGAGCAAATTTAAGCGTGACATTCTTTCCTGTATGAAGACCTACACCCGTTAGTGTTACTTCTTTTTTTATGGTTGTCTGAAAACTATTCATGAGGTTGTTTTTCTAGGGCTTCTAATCTTTTTACGATTGAAGGGAATCGTTTAAAAAATATGTATGATTTGATATAATCTTTATAACTCATTGCTGGGGTACCATAAAGGGCTTGGTCACTTTTAATATTGCTTGTAACACCAGATTGGCCCTGTATTCTAACATTATCTCCCACTTTTAAGTGGCCTATAATGCCTACCTGTCCACCGATCACACAGTTGCTTCCTACTTTTGTAGATCCAGCAACGCCAGATTGTGCTGCAATGACTGTATTTGCGCCTATTTCCACATTATGCGCAATTTGTATTTGATTATCGAGTTTCACTCCTCGACAAATTCTTGTTTCACCTAAGGTCGCTCTATCGATGGTAGAATTCGCTCCTATATCGACATGGTCTTCTATCACCACCCTGCCAGTTTGCGGTATCTTCTTATAAGTTCCATCTTCTTTAGGGGCAAAACCAAATCCATCTGATCCTATAACACATCCTCCATGTATAACACAAAAATCTCCTAAGGTTGTGGAGGAGTGAATAGTAGAGTGTTGAAAAACAACTGTATCATTTCCTATCGTCACATCATCTTCTATAACGACATGAGTGTGAATGGATACATTTTTACCGATTGTTACATTTTTACCAATGACAACATAATGTCCTATATAAGCAGAGTCGTCAATCTCAGTTTCCTCTCCAATGATGGCTGTTTTTTCGATACCCGCTTTGGCCGCTTTTTGATTATTGTAGAATTCTAACAAAGTTGAGAATGCTTGGTAAGCATCTGGCACTCTGATAAGTGTAGGAGCAATGTCTTCTTCTGCAACAAAATCATTGTTGACAATCACAAGAGAAGCATTTGTCTTATAAATATAGGGGGTGTATTTTGGATTGGCTAAAAAAGTTAAGGAACCCATGGTCCCCTCTTCGATTTTTGACAGTTGGGAGACCTCAATTGAAGCATCTCCATCAATAGTTCCATTTAGTATGGACGCGATTTGTGCAGCCGTAAATTTCATTAGTGCAAAAATATAAAAATTAGAAGACTATTCAGCCTTTGCATAGCATAGATAACTTTTTGATTCCAAAGAAGTAAATGCACCGCCTTTAAACAAGCCTGAAAACACCTCTAAAGACTTGACTTGACCCGACTTTAAAAGAATTTTAATGGGCGGCTTTTCTAAAGAATAAGGTCTGGTGCTGATCGTTCCTGAAAATACAAAACGGTCTGCATAAGCTTTACTATACCCCTGTCGAATTAATTTGGCCTTTTTCTTTTCAATTTGTTTTTCTGTAAATGGCTGATCTTGAAACTTCACTTTCATCAATCTTCTATTGATAATACGCGACGCATAAGAAGAAAGAATTTGATCCGGATGATTTTGCCATTTCTTTAGGCAAGCCAAAATATCTATATCATCTAAGCGACTAAAACGCTCTAATAAGGCTTGATCAATCTGCGCTGTTTCTTGTTTTGAAAAGAAATACAACAAATCGTCTGGAATCTCTTTAAGCTTTCCTGCAACAACCATCGATCTAACATACTCCATTAAATTCGATAACAATAGCTCTGCTGCAACACCAGTTTTATGTAAATACACTTGCCAGTACATCAATCTTCTTGCGAGAATAAATTTCTCAACAGAAAACAAGCCCTTCTCTTCGATTACTAACTCATCATCAACAACATTAAACATTTCGACGATGCGCTGAGTATTAATATTCCCTTCTGTAGCGCCAGTATAAAAACTATCTCTTTTTAGGTAATCAAGGCGGTCAATATCTAATTGACTTGCGACTAATTGTCCCATGAACTTTCTAGGATACTTTCCGCTATAAATATCAATTGCTAAAGACAGTTGGCCACTAAATTGCTTATTGAGTAATTCCATATAGCCCAGTGACAAGGCTTCGTGATGCCTATCTAACAAAAGTGTTTCTTCAAGTGCATGGGAAAAAGGACCGTGACCAATGTCATGTAACAGAATGGCAATACTCAGTGCTTCTTTCTCCTTATCAGAAATTTCAATGCCTTTATTTCTGAGTACTACCAGAACTTTATTCATCAAATGCATGGCTCCTAAGGCATGCTCAAAACGGCTGTGCCTCGCACCTGGGTATACCAAATAGGAAAGGCCCATTTGAGAAATACGACGCAATCGTTGAAAAAAGGGATGCTCTAATAATTCGAAAATTATTCCAGATTCAATTGCAATAAATCCGTAAATTGGATCATTTAAGACTGGGAGCTTTTTGGCTTTCAAGTGTAGCTGTTTTTACAAATATACGAATATGCAAACAATCCAAATCTTATGGGTAGACGACGAAGTTGATTTACTCAAACCCCACTTTTTATTTTTACAGTCTAGAGGTTACCAAACTCACCCTTGTACTAATGGACAAGAAGCCTTATCCATGGTTAAGCAACAACACTTTGACGTGGTTTTGCTTGATGAAAACATGCCTGGTCTCAATGGGTTAGAAACTTTAACGCTTTTAAAGATTGAACACCCTAACCTACCGGTGATCATGGTTACTAAAAATGAAGAGGAGTACATCATGGAAGAAGCCATTGGCTCTAAAATCTCTGATTACCTAATCAAACCAGTAAACCCAAATCAAATTCTACTCTCTCTCAAAAAAACATTAGATCATCAAAGCTTAATTACTGAAAAAACCACTTTTAACTATCAAAAAGAGTTTCAGAAAATCAGCTTAGAATTGATGGATATCAACACCTTTGAAGAATGGACTACTTTTTATAAAAAGCTTGTTTTCTGGGAATTAGAGTTGCAAAATTTAGACGACTCTAGTATGTCAGAAATTTTTGAAAATCAATTAAAAGAGGCAAACGCGCTTTTTGGGAAATTCATTGAACAAAATTATTTAGACTGGATGGAGGATCAACAAACAGCTCCTCTTCTTTCTCACAAGGTTTTTAAAAACAAAGTTTTTCCGCGATTACAAAAAAACACTCCTACCTTATTATTAGTCATTGATAATTTGCGCTGGGACCAATGGAAAACCATAGAACCATTACTCAATAAATACTATCAAAAGGAAGAGGAGACTGTTCATTATAGCATTCTCCCTACAGCAACACAATATGCTCGCAATGCTTTTTTTGCTGGTTTAACACCAGCAGAAATAAAGAAACACTACCCACAGTATTGGAAAGATGACAATGAAGAAGGTGGGAAAAACCTTTATGAAGAAGCCTTGCTCCAACTTCAGCTGGAACGATTACATGCCGATTTTAAAGCCAATTATGTCAAGGTGACAAACCTTAAAGCTGCTAAATCCCTAAGTGACACCCTTAGAAAGAACAAGAATGAAGTACTTACAGCAGTGGTCTATAATTTTGTCGATATGATTTCACATGCTAAATCTGAAATGGAGATCATTAAAGAATTAGCCTCTGACAACAAGGGCTATCGCTCATTGACAGAAAGTTGGTTTAAAAATTCTCCTTTAATAGAAGCGCTACAAGTAGCCCAAAAAGAAAACTACAACATTATCTTAACCACAGATCATGGAACCATTAATGTAACCTCGCCACTTGAGGTAGTTGGAGATAAAGAAACAAGTATGAATTTGCGTTATAAAACGGGAAGAAATCTTAAGTATCCTAAGAAAAAAGTACTGGAGGTAAATAATCCTGAAGCTGCTCATCTTCCAAACTTAAGCATTAACAGCAAATTCATCTTTGCAAAAGAGGCAAATTACTTTGTCTATCCACAGAATTACCATCACTTTGCCAATTTATTTCAAAACACCTATCAACACGGGGGCATTTCTATGGAAGAAATGTTAATTCCTTTCGTATTTTTGAAGCCGAAAAAATAAGCATTGAAAAAAACGTATTCTCTTTCTGAAATTGATGAAGTTGCTAAAGAACTCCTCCCGCAAATAAATAGCAATATTGTATTGCTAAACGGAGAAATGGGCGCAGGAAAAACAACCATGATCAAAGCGCTTTGCAAAGCTTTAAAGTGTCCAGATGTAGTCTCAAGTCCCACTTTTTCATTGATCAACGAATATCGCACTGTTGACCATAAACCGCTATATCATTTTGATTGTTATCGCATTGAAAACGAAGAAGAAGCTTATGATTTTGGGGCAGAAGAATACCTTTATTCTGGGCATCTTTGCTTGATTGAATGGTCAGAAAACATTCAGTCGCTTTTACCTGAAAATTGCTCTTTGGTGACCCTTGAAAAGGTCGATTCAACTACCAGAAAAATAACGCTAATTTAGCAGTCTATGTCATTTTTATATCGTTTAGGATATTACTTAGGCGGCTTCTCTGCCGGTCTAGTGATTCTATTCTTTCTGTTTAACGGAAAGCGCACCCAGTGTAATTATGGGCCAGAAGCCAGGGTACTCAATAACCTCTCTGAAAAACATTGGCAAGCAAAAACTACGCTCCTCCCCAGTATGATTTTAGACAGTATTACAGTTCAAACATTACTGAAAAATGCTGCTGTTGATTTTGGGGCAAGTGACACGAAAAGAGATAGTTGTAAACGCTATGCTTTGTCAACCAATTACAATAATAAAAACATTGCCTTAGAAGTTGAAAACTGTGCAAAAACAGTTTATGTCAAAACAATCAACCTCAAGCCCTAATCGATTTTTCTTCTCTTTCGCTCTTTTTGAAGTAGTTCTAACTCGCGAACTGTTTGTCCTTCAACAGAGGTGTTTTCTTCAGCGCGTCTAATTAGATATGGGAGCACATCTTTTACAGGGCCAAAAGGGAGATACTTTGAAACCTTAAATCCCTCATTTGCAAGATTAAAAGAGATATGATCACTCATACCATATAACTGACCAAACCATAGATGGGGATGATCCTTTGGGATTCCTTTATCTGCTAAATGGGCTATAACATCATAAGTACTTTGTTCATTATGACTGCCGAAATACATGGAGAAGTGATCTAAGTTGGACAGAATAAATTGCCATGCTCGATTAAAATTAATGTCAGTTTCTTCTTTTGATATACAAATAGGATCTGACCATCCTTTCTCTTCGGCGACTTGTCGCTCTTTTTCCATATAAGCCCCTCTTACTAACTTGATGCCAGCAATAAAACCTTCGGCTTTAGCCTTATCAGACAAATAATAAAGGTAATCCAGTTTCTCACTCAAATACATTTGTGCAGTTGTATGTACGACCGCTGTCTCGCGATTATAAATGGACATCATCTCTTCCACAATACTATTTATTGCAGGTTGAATCCAACTCTCTTCGGCATCAATCAACAGCTTCATACCAGTCTTTTGTGCTAAATCGCAGCAAAGAAAAAAACGCTGTCTCACCCTTTGCCAGGCGGCGGCTTCCTCTTCTGTTAGGGCTTCTTTAAAGCTCACTTTTTCATATAGTTCAAAAGAACCAAAACCCGTGGGTTTGAATACAGTAAAGGGGATGCTTTCTAATTGAGCAGATAATTCAATGGTTGAGAGAATATTGGCTAAACAATCGTCTAAACTAATTTCTTCCTTGGCCCCCTCTACAGAATAATCCAGAACAGAATACACCTTTTGAGCGGCTAAAACATTAACAACTTTGATGGATTCTTTGGCCGAAGTGCCACTGCAAAAATGATCAAAAACAGTCGCTCTAATCAAGCCTTCAACAGGAAGATGTGATTTTAAGGCAAATTGTGCTACCTGAGTGCCAATCTTTACCAACGGCTGATTTGCAATCAAACGAAAGAGAAAATAAGCACGCTCTAAGGCAGCATCTGATTTAGACGCAAAAGCAATTTCTGTATTTTCAAATAATTTCATGTAACCTATTTAAGTAAAAGTCTAAAAAATAGGCGTAAAAAAAAAGCAGCCCCCTAAAAAAAGAACTGCCTCTTCATAAATAAATATAGTGTGTTTATTTATTTGAGGCACTCCAAATATAAGCTTATTTTTTAGTTTAAAAAATGTACTTTTGTTTAAGTTTTATGGAGCACATACAATCACACGACCACACAATATTTTTTAGTAGCGGAGAAAAGAGTTTCTTCTCTGACCTACTCGTTAAAAAAAACTATTCTTCTATTTTTATCCTTGTTGATTCAAATACAGAAACCCATTGTTTACCTCATTTTTTATCGCATTACCCTTGCCCAGAAAATTTTGAGGTTATTTCTATTGAGGCTGGAGAAGAGCATAAACATATTCAAACTTGCGCAGGGGTTTGGGAGGCTTTATCAGAATTAGGGGCAGATAGAAAAAGCCTATTAATTAATCTAGGCGGAGGGGTTATTACAGATTTGGGCGGCTTTGTCGCTTCTACCTTTAAAAGAGGAATAGATTTTATCAATGTTCCTACTTCTCTACTTGCAATGGTAGACGCTTCAGTTGGAGGTAAAACTGGGGTTGATTTAGGGCCCTTAAAAAACCAAATTGGCGTTATCATCAACCCTCAAGCAGTTGTAATTGACACTGACTTCTTAGCCACACTGCCTTCAAATGAATATCGAAGCGGTTATGCCGAAATGCTCAAGCATGGACTTATTCAAGATGATGCTTATTGGAAAGAATTAGCAGATTTTGGGAAGATTAGTACAGATCAAATTGGGAAATATATCCATCACTCTGTCAGCATAAAGCATCAAGTGGTACGTGATGATCCCAGAGAAGATTCTTTGCGAAAGATTCTCAACTTTGGCCATACGTTAGGGCATGCTGTAGAATCCTACCATTTGATTAACGAAGACAAAACCACACTTTTACACGGCGAGGCGATTGCAATAGGGATGATTATGGAATCTTATATCTCTTCGGTACTTTTGGCTTTGCCTAAAAATGAATGTGATGAAATCAAAAAAGTATTTGACGCTATTTATCCTAAAGTAGCCTTTGACGAAAAAGATTTTGATGCTATTGTTGAGATGCTTATCTACGACAAGAAAAATAGCCATGGAAAAGTAAAATTTGCACTCTTAGAGGCGATAGGAAATCCAAAGTGGGATGTTGAAGTTCCTAACGCGCTCTTAAAAGATGCTTTTGCTTATTATCAAGGCAATTAAGCTGAGTTTCTACTCGCATTAATGTTTCCAAAGAGAGATCTGGTTACGAGCTTTTCGAATACTTTTTGCCACTCGCTGTCCACATTGTTCTCTTTGCTCATTTCTTGGATTTTAATCAAACCATATTGCTGGATCGTCAATAACGGAAGCACAATTTCTTCTCTAATATCAATCGATTTTTTTCCAGCTTGTTGATCTTCCATCAAAGAAGTGAAGCCTGTTAATTTTAATAACAAACGCTTGCTAAGCAAGTATTCGTTATAAATGATGGACCAAAATGCGCCATAAACAGGATCTTTCTCCATATAGGCTGTTAGTGCTAAAAAGGACTTTGATAAACTCATCATACTATTCGCAACCAGTGTTTTAAAGAAAGGAGAATTATTGTACAAAGCAATTACTTTGTCGAATTCTCCATTATCTTCATACACTTTAAGGGCTGTTCCCACCCCAAAGAAACCAGGGACATTTTGCTTAGACTGGCTCCATGATCCTACAAATGGTATTGCTCTCAAGTCAGAAAAATTCAAGCCTTTTGAATTTCCGCGTTTTGAGGGACGACTTCCAATATTTGTTTTGGCATAGAATTTCAACGTACTCATATGCTCTAAATAAGGAACAAACTGTGGGTGATCCTTAAAGTCTTGATATACCTTATAGCTAATATCTGCAAGAGACTGCAATGTAGCTCTGTCCTCATCAGCTAAAATGGTGCGATGACCGTCTAAAACTTGGTTTTGAATCCCAGAACTCAATAATTGTTCTAAGTTAAACTGAGAAGAATCAAGGGTACCAAAGTTTGAACTAATGGTTTGACCTTGAATAGTCACCTGAATATCATTTGCATTGATTTTATCTCCCAGAGAAGCATAGAATTGGTGAGTATTCCCCCCTCCTCTTGCTGGTGGTCCACCTCTTCCGTCAAAGAAGGCAACATCGATGTCAAATTCACCAGAGACTTTAGAAAGCATTTCTTTTGCTTGATAAATACTCCAATTGGCCATAATATATCCACCATCTTTAGTTCCGTCAGAGAAGCCTAACATAATGGTTTGTTTGTTTTTGCGCTTCGCTAAATGTGTCTTATAGGTATCATTTAGGTAAAGGTTGCGCATGATTTCTTCTGCAGCTTGTAAATCATCAACCGTCTCAAAGAGTGGAATCATATCTACAGTAGGCTCTTCCCATCCACAAATTCTGTGCATGGCAAATAATTGCAATATACTTTCTAAGCTTCCGCAATTTGAAATGATATAACAGTGACAAGCTCGCTCTCCATTTGTTTGTTGAATGGACTGCATGGCATAAATGGATCCTAAAGTATAACGAGTCATCTCATCTTCAAAGATATCAACTGGGACTTTACCTACTAACTTAGGCAAAACCGCAATGCGTTCTTCAAGGGGTAATTCTAGGTAATTATGAGGTAAATGCTCTATATATTGTTGAATATCTGGATGCCCCACGATGGTGTCAAAAACACCTTGATGTACACTTGAATCTTGACGAATATCTAGGGAAGCAAAATGATAACCAAATAGTTTTACCTTATGTGATAAATCCTTTATTTCATTAACATATATCCCTTGGTGATCGGTCTTTAAGATTGTTTCGATCTCTGCTAATTCTGAGGTCAATTTTTCAAGGCTAATGAGTTCCCCTTTTTCTGGATATAGCAAAGTTGAATACATCCCATTTTCAAGTGCAGCTATTTTTTCATCTACTTTATCAAAAGTAATCTTGCGCTTTAAACGACGCAAATCCCTGTAATAGTTACGTTGAATGGTGTACTTGAGTCGCTCTGCAGTTTTAAGCGAAGTCTCTGGCGTTACAAAAGGGTTTCCATCGCGATCCCCTCCTGGCCAAAAACCGAAATTAAACAAGGTGTTATCCATTTGCTCATCGCCTAAAATATTTTGCTGCACATAACTATAAATATGACTTGCAGAATGATAGAATACGTTCTCTAAGAACCACATTAGGCTAACAGCTTCATCAAACGGAGAAGGTTTTTCTTTTTGAAAGAAACGGGTTTTTCCTAACTGCGTTAACAATTGCTTTATTTGTGCTAAATCGTCTACCTTGATGGCTTTTGATAAATCATTGATGATTCCTAAAACAGAACCTGGATAAAATTGCGTTGGGTGTGCTGTTAATACTAAACGAACATTAAAGCGATCTAAGTAAGCTTTTAACTCATCTTTCTTACCACGTTGAAAGGTTTCTTCTTTAATGTATCGCAGTGTACCTCGGCCGTGCATATTGTTTACTTCTGCAAAAGCAGCGTCTTCAATCGCATCAAATAATACAACCTGGCGTTCTATGTATTGGATAAAACCAAAAAGTAAATCGTGCTTTTCTTGTTCATTTAATTCTAAGCCATAAGTTTCAAAAAACTCTTGTACGATTTGAAGCGGAGACTTTTTTGCTTCAAATCCCTCTTTGCAATATTTAGAAAATAAAGGGAGATAAAGAGAAGACTTTTTAAGAGAGTCAAAAGGAAGGGTTAAAAAAAGACTATTGTAAATTTCAAACTTTGATAAAACATTTTCATTAAAGCGTTCTAATTTGGTCTTGCGCGCCATGTTGGGGAAGGATATTTTGGGTTATAAATCGTTAAAAATACTATGCATTAATCTTTTCTTATCATTGATGCTTTCTTCTAGTGAAATCATTGTCTCTGTTCGAGAAATACCTTCAATATCATCAATCATAAAAATTAAATCTTTTGCGTGTTTTGTGTCTCTTGCTCTTAGCTTGCAATAGATATTGAATTTACCAGTTGTAATATGAGCAACTGTGATATATGGAATCGCTTCGAGTGAATCTAATACTTCCATGGTCATACTATTCTTTTCTAAATAGATACCGATGTAGGCGATAAAAGAATACCCTAACTTCTCATAATCCAAGTTTAATGAAGATCCTTTAATAATTCCTGCATCTTCCATTTTCTTTACACGAACATGTACTGTTCCAGCTGAAATCAGCAAACGCTTTGAAATGTCAGTAAAAGGAACTCTGGTGTTATCAATAAGAATGTCGAGGATTTGATGATCTATATCATCTAATTTAATCTTTGTCATAGCAATAATATATTTTTGTTTGTATTAAAATACTTGACAAAAATAAAGGATAATCTCTAGAAATCAATGAAAGATTGTAGGTGATTTAGTATTTTCTCTGAAGATTCAACAATATTAACTGGATCTGTTTGATTTTTATTCAAAGTATTAATGATTTTCAAGCCTTTAAGCTCGACTTCATTTCCAGCGTATTCTGGAATCAAATGAATAGCACCATCTTTTAGTACTTCTTTGTATTGAACAAATAAGGTGGAAGTTGTGATATTAGCATTGTTTACAATTGTAACATTTTGAATTTCCACATCCCTTAAATGGTTACCGTTATCAGGAATAGCGGCATAATCCTCAAGAGAAAAATCCGTATAAGATTGATTAACAGCGCAATTCAAACAAGCCAATAAGGAAGAGAGGATTAAGTCACGGGTTTTATCTCGGTTGTAATCCTCTGGATAATGACCTGCTTCAAACAAAATGGTTGGGGTGTTTTGTGCTGTAAAATAGTCTCCAGTGCAATTGATATTAAAGGCGTCATCATACCTCCCTATCCCCCAATGATCTTCAACAGGGAGGTTTCTTGCCATTGCGGCAATGTATTGCATCGCAACAAGACGAGCCGGAGTAATTGCTCTGGCATCATTAGCCGCTGGAGCTAAAAAAGAGACTGTGGCGGGCTTATTAGTCGCTCCAGAAGAAAATATTGTTCGCTGTCCGTGAAGATTTAAACACAGGTCGGGATTAAATGCCTTATAGGTCCTTATTAAGGCTTTCATCTCAGGTTGAGACTGCGCAACAGCGTCTCGATTTAAATCGACTTCATTCGCGTTTAAACGAGTATAGCGCGATGCACCGTCTGGACTAAGCTGAAAGATAATCTGCAATTTTAACTGCTTTAATAGCCTAGCCCCTTCTGAGGTATTGATTAAGTGATCAACAAGGTCTAAAGAGGCTTTAGTCGTCGTTGTTTCGTTCCCATGCATTTGTGACCAGGCAAGGATCTTGTAGGCTCCATCCCCTAAGATAAGACTGTATATAGGACGATTTTCTACCGAATAGCCTATCACCTCTAGTGCTTTGTCGCACTTTAAATTAATGAGTGCCTTCATTAAGTCAGAGGGTGGGAAATACATTAACACTGCTTTGTTTTTCATGTTACAAAAGTATACTATTGATTGTTTTCATTTGTAAACTCTAATATATTACAAGTGTATACTATTTATGGTGTTTGATGTATACATCTGACTACAAAAACGGTTCAAATAACGTTATTATATTGTAACTATATTATAATCAGTGTTTAAAATTATATTTTAGAGAATTCACTTTAATAAAAATAGCTCTAATTTAAGTTATTGATTACTGTAAATTCTTTATATATTGCAGTATATCTTATATATGTTAACAGTGTTAAACACGTCGGGGCTGATTGATCGGATTAAAGAAGTAATGGAGCAACATGAATTAAATGCTTCCTCTTTTGCGGAGACCATAGGGGTGCAGCGTTCTAGTATTTCGCATATACTCTCTGGTAGAAATAAACCTAGTTTAGAATTTTTAGCCAAAATCGAAGCCGCTTTTGAAGAAGTAAGCTTTGAGTGGCTTTTAAAAGGCAAGCCGAATAAAGCGCCTATTTCAAGCCCTTCCCCTACTCTGTCTCAAATATCGCCAGGAAATGAAACGGTAAAAACTCCACAAAACAGTATTGAAAAGACCTTCTCTTCACCTGCAAGTGATGATATCATCAGAATTGTTCACTATTATGCTGATGGGAGTTTTGATAGCTTTTTTAAAAGGTAGTATTTTTACATCCTATGAAAAAAATATTCCTTCTACTACTTTGTACCTTAATGATAAGTTGCTATTCTGTTGAAAGAGATTGCCAAGACTTTCATACTGGCACCTTTCAGTTTCAACAAATTATAGGAGATGAATTACATACCTCTACTTTTTTAAGGACACAAGACTTAGAGGTGGAGTATTTTAAATCAAATATAGATTCTGCTAGTATTCGATGGATCAATCCTTGTGAGTGCATCTTGACAAAACTCAATCCTATCTCAAATCAAGATAAACGTCCCATTGCGATAAAAATCATCTCAACTTCAGAAAAGGAGTATGTTTTTGAGTACGCTCTGGTCGGAGACCAAAAAAATAAGCAAAGAGGTGTTATTCAAAAAATAAGTGACGAATTAGTTACTCCTTAAAATTCTAATTTTGTTTGCGGAGCATCATCTTCCTCGATAGCTTCTGGATCATTAACCTCCACCTGTTCTACTGGAGTAGGTTCTGGAGATTCATACGGAAGACTTTCTTTTAACGAGATGTTTTTCACTTTTTTATCCGTCAATTGGTTTCCTAAAGCTTTGTAACTTTTCACGCCAATAAAATCTTCTACATTGATCACTTTATTTGGGATAGGATCTGCTCCTCTTGGCTTGATAAATTCAATCTCAATTATGGGTCGCCATTCAGTACTGACAAAAATGAGGGTTCCATCTTCTTTAATAAAGACATCTTCTTTGTTTTCATTTTCAATTAAGAAGCGCTTGATAAAGTAACGCTCCTTTTCTTGATCGAAATAAACCGCGGTAATGGGTTTGGTTTTAACCCATCTTTCTAACACCAATGGTACTTGATTAAAGTGTAGCTCCATTTGTGGAGTGACCGTTTTAGACTCTCCTTTATCATTGACAATCAATAATTTATCTTCACCTCTAAAAGCCCCTAATAAATCCCCTCTTTCGTCGAGATTGAGTTTTAGCACAGTGCTGTCAAACCAGATTCTTCTTGGCTTAAGGGTAGATACTCCTTTCTCTTTGAGCTCAACTTTTAAGACATTGTATTTCGTAACAATATTACCTTTAACCCCACGGCCTTTGATTTGTAAGTCAGCAAAGTCTAATTCCCATTTGAGTTTTTTGGCTTGCCCTGTATTGCGCAATACAACCGTAACAATTTCTGCTTCACCATTAGGATTCGCACTAAAGTACAAGAGATGAGACCCTGCTCTACCTTGAGTAATATCGTACATTTTATCACGGGTTACTCCAGTAACGGCAAAACGTTTAATATAGGAAGTACCTAGTTTCCCGTCTTTATAAATCGCATTATAAATAGTGCGACTATCTTTCTTCTTAAAGACGGCAACATGGATAATATCTTTTTCGACAAAGACCTTACTGTCAACTTTAACAACTTGCATTTTTCCAGAACGGGTAAATACAATTAAATCGTCTATGTCTGCACAATCACAAACATATTCGTCTCTTTTTAAAGAAGTTCCCACAAAACCTTCTTCTCTATTCACATAGAGTTTAGTGTTTCTAACAACAACTTTTTTAGCATCGACATCGTCAAAGGTGCGGATCTCAGATTTACGCTCCTTTCCTTTTCCATAATCTTTTTTAAGTTGACTAAAATAATCTATGGCATAGTCAATAAGATTATCCAGATTGTTTTTAACCGCAGCAATATCTTCTTCTAAGGCTTCTATACGTTGCTGAGCTTTATCGATATCAAATTTAGAGATACGCTTAATTCTAATCTCTGTCAATCGAACCAGATCTTCTTCAATTACAGGGCGCTTTAAATGAGCAATATGAGGCTTAATCCCCTCATCTATTGCTTTTAGCACGCCTTCCCAGGTTTCCTCTTCCTCAATTAAACGATAAATTTTATTTTCAATAAATATGCGTTCTAAAGAAGCATAATGCCATTGATTCTCTAGTTCTTGAAGTCTGTACTCAAGTTCTTTCTTTAATGTATTAACCGAAGTGTCTGTTGAGATTTTTAACATCTCTGACACCCCAATAAATTTAGGTTTATGGTCAATAATAATACAGCCTAAAGGCGAAATAGATGATTCGCAAGCCGTAAACGCATACAATGCATCTATGGTCTTATCCGGTGAAATACCATTGGGTAAATGGACTAAAATCTCTACTTCTGCCGCAGTATTATCTTCAATTTTTTTGATTTTAATTTTGCCCTTATCATTGGCTTTTAAAATCGAATCAATCAAAGAAGAAGTTGTTGTACTAAAAGGTATTTCATGAATAACTAAAGTATTCTTATCTCGCACACTAATTTTTGCGCGTACCCGAACTTTTCCGCCGCGAACACCATCGTTATAATTTTGAACATCAATTACTCCTCCTGTTTGAAAATCTGGATAGAGGGTGAACTTCTTCCCTTTTAAGTAAGCAATACTCGCTTGTAATAACTCATTAAAATTATGCGGCAGAATTTTTGTCGATAGTCCTACTGCAATCCCTTCGGCCCCTTGGGCCAACAATAAAGGAAATTTAACTGGTAAGTGAACGGGTTCGTTCTTTCTCCCGTCATAAGAAAGTTGCCAGTCGGTTACTTTTGGACTAAAAACAACTTCAAGTGCAAATTTTGACAAACGGGCTTCAATATATCGTGACGCTGCTGCGCGGTCCCCAGTAAGAATATTCCCCCAGTTTCCCTGCATATCAATCAAGAGATCTTTTTGGCCTATTTGCACCATTGCATCTGCAATACTCGCATCCCCATGAGGGTGGTACTGCATGGTATGTCCCACGATATTAGCCACTTTGTTATAGCGACCATCGTCTAGGTCTTTCATCGAGTGAAGAATCCTTCTTTGCACGGGTTTGAATCCGTCTGAAATAGCAGGAACAGCACGCTCAAGAATTACATAAGAGGCATAGTCTAAGAACCAATCTTTGTACATGCCAGTTACCTTGACTAAAGATTCGTTATCAGGATTATCGGGCGTTACTTCATAGAATTCTTTTTCTTCCATACTATGCGTCCAATTCGGCTAAATCTAGTTCAACTTTAAGATTATTGATGATAAACTCTTGTCTGTTCGGTGTATTTTTTCCCATATAGAATTCTAACAATTGTTCTATGGTCGTCCCTTTATCTAACATGACTGGATCTAATCGAATGTCTTCACCAATAAAATATTGGAATTCATCTGGCGAGATTTCACCTAATCCTTTAAATCGAGTAATCTCTGCTTTTCCACGTAATTTATTGATTGCATTGACTCGCTCTTGTTCAGAATAACAATAGATGGTTTCCTTTTTATCACGCACCCTAAAGAGAGGTGTTTGTAAAATGTATAAGTGCCCTTCTTTGATGAGTTCTGGAAAGAATTGCAAGAAAAAAGTAATGAGTAGCAAACGTATATGCATCCCATCAACATCTGCATCTGTTGCGATAACTATATTGTTATAACGCAGGTCTTCCAGGCCGTCTTCAATATTTAGGGCAGCTTGCAAGAGATTGAATTCCTCGTTTTCATAGACGATTTTTTTCGTCATTCCGTAAGTATTCAACGGTTTTCCTCTAAGGCTAAATACCGCCTGGGTATTGACATCACGAGATTTTGTAATCGATCCACTTGCAGAATCTCCCTCTGTAATAAACAGGGTTGAATCTAGGCGACGATCCTTTTTAAGGTCCCCTAAATGCACCCTACAATCCCTTAGTTTTTTATTGTGTAAGCTGGCTTTTTTAGCGCGTTCTCTGGCGAGCTTTCTAATCCCTGAAAGTTCTTTACGCTCTTTTTCTGCCTGCAATATTTTTCTTTGGATACTGGCAGCGACTTCTTGATTCTTGTGCAAGAAATTGTCCAACTGTGTCCCCACAAACTCATTGATATAGGAACGAACGGTGGGCATATTCCCCCCCATATCTGTAGAACCTAGTTTTGTTTTTGTTTGAGATTCAAAAACAGGCTCCATTACCTTTATACTTACGGCTGCTATAATGGATTTTCGAATATCAGCAGCGTCATAACTCTTCCCAAAAAATTCTCTGATGGTTTTGACATAAGCTTCGCGAAAGGCGGCTTGGTGCGTCCCCCCTTGAGTGGTATTTTGTCCGTTAACAAAGGAGTGATATTCTTCGCTATACTGAGATTTACTGTGGGTCATAGCCACTTCAATGTCCTCTCCTTTTAAGTGGATAATAGGATAAAGCAAATCGCTTTCATTGATTTGATCTTCTAAAAGATCTTTCAGTCCGTTTTCTGAAAAATACTTTTCTCCATTAAAATCTATGGTTAATCCCGGGTTGAGATATACATAGTTTTTAATCATCTTAACGATATATTCTGCTCTATATTTATAGTGCTTAAAGATGGATCCATCAGGAATAAAACTCACCTTAGTTCCTCTTCTAGCTTTAGAAGGAGTTAAGTCACTTTCGCTAATGAGCGAGCCAAATTCAAAAGAGGCGCTTTTTGATTGCTCATCTCTTATGGATTCAACGATAAAAGAGGAGGATAAAGCGTTCACAGCTTTTGTCCCTACCCCATTAAGTCCAACAGATTTCTTAAAAGCACGAGAGTCATATTTCCCCCCAGTATTCATTTTAGAAACTACGTCAACTACTTTTCCAAGCGGTATACCACGACCATAGTCACGCACAGAAACTTGACTCTCTGTTATTTTGATTTCGATGGTTTTACCCGCCCCCATGACAAACTCATCAATACAGTTGTCGAGTACTTCTTTGATCAAAATATAAATCCCGTCGTCTGAGGAGGAGCCATCTCCTAACTTCCCGATGTACATACCGGGACGCATACGGATATGCTCTTTCCAATCAAGGGAGCGTATATTATCTTCGGTATATTGTGCTTTTTCAGCCATAGTGCAGAAATGCTAATATAAAAGGTTCAAAGAGTTTGCGCTATATCAATAGCGCTAAAAAAATTAACATATCGTCGTTGAAAACTATTAATCGCTTGGTTCTAAAGTTTTTCCACGCTAACGTTGAGCGAGATAGGCCACAATATTTTGCTCTATTCTCGTTTCAATCTGCTCAAGATTTGCTTTTTCAAAACTTTTCCCTGTAATGTTTTCGTATAATTCGATGTACCTGTTCGAGACTTCTGTTATGTATTCATCTGACATATCTGGAACACTTTGGCCTTCTAGGCCTTGAAAACCATTTGCAATAAGCCATTGACGTACAAACTCTTTAGACAATTGTTTTTGCGGTTCATTTGCAGCTTGCCTTTCGCTATAGCCTTCGGCATAAAAATAACGAGAAGAATCTGGGGTGTGAATTTCATCAATTAAAACGATTTTGCCCTCTGCTGTTTTGCCAAATTCATATTTGGTGTCTACTAAGATTAGTCCTTTTTGGGCAGCTAATTCTGTTCCTCTTTGGAATAAGGCGCAGGTGTACTTTTCAAGTTGAATATAATCTGATTCGCGCACAATGCCTTGGCGAATAATCTCTTCTCTTGAAATATCTTCGTCATGTCCTTCTTCGGCTTTCGTTGCCGGGGTGATAATAGGGACCGGAAAAGCATCATTTTCTTTCATCCCGTCTGGCATTTCAACTCCGCACAATAGGCGTTTACCCGCCTTGTATTCTCTTGCTGCATGCCCAGACATATAACCACGAATCACCATTTCAACTTTAAAAGGCTCACATCGCTTCCCAACAGATACACAAGGATCTGGGGTAGCTTCTAGCCAGTTAGGGACGATGTCTTTTGTGGCATCGAGCATTTGCGTGGCAATTTGATTGAGGATTTGTCCTTTGTAGGGAATACCCTTTGGCATCACTACATCAAAAGCCGATAAACGATCTGTGGCTATCATAACTAAAAGATCATCTTCAAGGCTAATGACTTCGCGCACTTTGCCAGTATATTTATGAGTTTGCCCCGGAAGGGTAAAATTAGTTGCTAAAAGGCTGTTCATTAATTCTGGTGTTCTATATGCTTGTAAGCATCAATTACTTTTTTAACCAGTCTGTGACGAATCACATCGCGGTCATCAAGATGTAAAATTCCGATTCCTGAAGTCTCTTTCAAAATTAAAAGAGCTTCTTTTAATCCAGAAATCACCCTGCGTGGTAAATCAATTTGTCCTGGGTCGCCAGTGATGATAAATTTAGCATTGGGTCCCATACGCGTTAAAAACATTTTCATCTGGGCATGGGTGGTGTTCTGCGCTTCGTCAAGAATCACAAATGCATTGTCTAAGGTCCTACCGCGCATAAAAGCTAGTGGAGCGATTTGAATGGTTCCTTTTTCTAAATGTGAGGCTAGACGTTCTGCAGGAATCATATCCCTTAATGCATCGTAAAGCGGTTGCATATAAGGATCTAATTTCTCTTTCATATCTCCAGGAAGGAAACCTAAGTTTTCCCCAGCTTCTACTGCAGGTCTAGTCAAGATAATACGCTTGACTTGTTTTTCTTTTAAGGCCTTAACGGCCAAAGCTACACTGGTATAAGTTTTTCCAGTTCCGGCAGGTCCAATGGCAAAAAGCATGTCGTTTTTCTTACTCAATTGAACCAACTTTTGCTGATTAAGGGTTTTAGCTTTAATAATCCTTCCCCCTATACCGTGTAAGATAAAAGCCTCTTTTTCGTTTGTTGCTTCATAGTCTTTTGAACCGTCAGCAGTGAGAATGAGTTCTATGGTTGTTTGATCAAGACTATTGAATTTTCCAAAGTGAGCAACGAGCATATCCACCCGTTTTTCAAACTCTTCTAAAATTTCTTCTTCCCCTAATGCTTTAAGCTTATTTCCACGTGCAATGATTTTAATCTTAGGAAAATAGGCACGCAAGTGTTCAATAGTTTTGTTTTGTTCCCCAAAAAAATCTTGTGGGTTTACCTCGCTTAATTCAATTTCAATTTCGTTCAATAGCTTTTTAATTAACGATTATACGCTCAGTTTTGTAAGTTTGTATTCAAATTTACGTTTTTCGTTCCAAACAAAATAAATAAAAAAAACTTTATGTCGATTATCACTTTGACGACCGATTTTGGGCATAAAGACTATTTTGTCTCTGTTACAAAGGCGGCGTTACTTCAAGAGGCACCTAACACTACTGTAGTAGATGTATCACACGAGATAAGTCCTTTTAATCACACAGAAACAGCCTACATTCTTAAAAATGCTTACAAGAGTTTTCCAAAGGGAAGCATCCATATTGTAGGGGTAGATTCAGAATTATCTCCTGAAAATAATCATATCGTAATGCTCTTTGATGGGCATTATTTCATTGGGGCAAATAACGGTATCTTCTCATTGATCATTGAAGAAATGAAATACGAGAAGTTAGTAGAGATTAACATACACAATACCATACTGTCTACCTTCCCGGTACTCGATATATTTGTCAAAGTAGCCGGGCATTTATCTAGAAAAGGATCCATGGATGTTATTGGGAAGCCCCTCAAGCAACTCAAAGAAATGGTAGGAGTTAAACCGGTAATTAACGATAGTAGCACACAAATAATTGGAAGTGTCATTTATATTGATAATTTTGGCAATGTTGTAACGAATATAAAAAAATCAACCTTTTTGGACATACAAAAAACACGTCCTTTTACGATCTATGCGCAAAGTGTCAAGTTTGAACATATTTATGATTCTTTTGCTGCAGCGATTAACTTTTCTATCCCAAAAGAAAATAGAGAGGAAGACGGTAAAAAGATTGCATTATGGAATGCAGCTGGGCATTTAGAGCTTGCGATGTACAAGAGTAATCCTTTGAAAGTAGGAAGTGCGCACAGTTTGTTTGGATTAGATTTTAGAACCCCTATAACCATCGTTTTTAATTAATATGTGGAGCATTTATAAACGGGAATTACAAAGCTTTTTTTACACTCCGTTAGGCTATGTGTTGCTTGTAACTTTTTTACTTTTAAATGGCTTGCTACTGTGGATATTCCCATCGAGTTGGAATATTCTTGATGCTGGTTTTGGGGATATAAACTTATTTTTTGAACTCAATCCATGGCTCTTTATTTTTTTACTTCCTGCGCTAGGAATGAAATCCTTTTCTGAAGAAATTAAAGCGGGAACACTTGAATTGCTTTTGACAAAACCCATTAGCATCACTCGTCTTATTGCTGGAAAGTTTTTAGCGCTTTATACCATTTTATTGATCGCCTTGAGTGTATCGCTTTTTTACTTTCTTCAGTTAGAAGGTTTACTGTTAGAAAACAACAGCCTTGACTGGGGGGTATATTGTGGTTCTTTACTGGGTTTATCCCTTTTAGCAGCCTCGCTTACCGCCATTAGCTTGTGGGCATCAACTCTGGTAGATAGTGCTTTCTCTGCCTTTATGATTGCAGTTTTTGTTAGTATTTTTCATTTTTATGGTTGGAACCAAGTAGCAGATTTATTTACAAATTATTCTACTTATATCGCTTTAAAAAGCATTGGGCTTCAATATCATTATGGCGAGTTAAACAAAGGGATTATTCGACTTTCTAATGTTTGTTATTTAATACTCCAAAGTTTGTTTTTCCTTTTTTGGACTAAGATAAATATTAAAAATAGATGTCAATGATGCAACGTTTTGATATTTATCGTCTCCTTGCGGCAGTGGGAATTATACTCCTTCTGATGCAAGTTTTATTTTTCTTTAACTCACAATGGGACTTGACCTTGGATCAACGTTATACCCTTGCTGATAATACAGTTGAAATTACACAATCCATCGAGCAACCAATTCTTATTGATGTAATGTTAGGCGGGGATCTTCCTGCCAACTATCAACGTTTAAGAACTGAATTGACCATACTCTTAAAGCAAATAAGTGAGCAAAATGAATTGATTCAATACAACTTTGTCGATCCTTTTGATGGAGTAGAAAACAAAGAAGGATTAATTGAGGAGTTATACCGCTATGGGCTTGCGCCCGAAGTTGAAATTGATCGAGAAAATCAATCTACAGATCAAACCATTGTTGTTCCATGGATGATTTTAAACATTCAGGATAATTCTACATTTGAAAGTAAATCCATTCGTGTTTCGCTTTTACAGAAAAACCTAGGCGATACTGCTGAAGAGCGCATCGAGCAATCTATCCAGCAACTAGAATACAATTTAACCGATGGCTTCCACCGCTTGTTTTTAAAAGAGAAAAAAAGTATTGCTGTAATTAACTCTCACAATGGCAGTTCTGACTTACAACTGGCGAGCTTACTGCAAAGCCTTGTTCCCTATTACAGTTTGGCCTCTTTTGACCTAAAAGCCTTTCCGGCACAGCCGTCAAAAACCTTAGAAAACCTCAATCGATTTGATCTTCTATTTGTCGCTAATCCGACAAATGAATTCACATCCGAAGAGAAGTTTATGCTAGATCAATTCACGCAAAACGGGGGAAATAGTCTTTTTATGATTGATCCAGTTAAAATTGCCCAAGACAGTCTTTTTTCCATCAAGGGCAATGCGATTGCTATACCAACAGACATTGGCTTAGATGAGCTTTTCTTTAAGTATGGAGCGAGACTAAACAAAGACATTGTGACAGATTTATTCAGTGCTCCTATCGTCCTAGCACAAGGAGAAAACGCTTCGTCGGAATATCGACCCTATCCCTGGATATACCATCCTTTAGTAGAACCCAACGCAGAGCATCCTATAGGTAGCGCTGTAGGAAATGTATTGCAGCAATTTGTCAGCTCTATTGACACCTTAAAAAATCAAACAAAAAAGACCATCTTACTTAGCACTTCTAATCGCTCTAAAGTGAGAAAGCCTCCCTTTATGATTGCTCTTGAAGAAGCAACAAAACCCATTAAGCCAACAAATTTTGAGGATAAAAGCAATATTACTGGAGTTTTAATAGAAGGAAAATTTCCTTCTTTGTTTCAAAATAGAATTGCACCATTTACTTGGGATAAAACAGCAGATACTCGCCCTGCAAAAATGGCTATTTTCTCTGATGGAAATATGGGAGAAAATCAATTAGACAAAGGGAATCCGCTTGAATTAGGCTATGATAAATGGACCAATAACCTTTATGCAAATAAGCAATTATTGCAAAACACTGTTCATTACCTTATGGGAGAAAACAAACGTCTAATCTTACGCTCAAAAGAAATTCGCTTAGCCTTTTTAGATCAAACGCTTGTTGCTGAAGAAAAAGAAAAAATTCAGACTGTGATTTTCGCTTTACCGCTAGCCGTTTTGGCCTTAATAGGCCTCTTATTTAGCAGTCTTCGTAGACGTGTTTATCGTCGATAACTTTTCATAAGTTTCTTTTTGTATTGCTTTGTTTTAAGATATATTTGAATGTATAAAATTTAGACTTATGAAGTTTATCATCTCAAGTAATCAACTGCTTAAACAACTACAAATATTAGGGGGTGTGATCAATAGCTCAAACACCTTACCTATTTTAGATAACTTTTTATTTGAACTCAATCAAGACCGATTGACCATTACTGCTTCTGATCTAGATACAAGCATGTCTTCTAGTCTTTCAGTTGAATCAACTGATACAGGTAATATTGCTGTTCCAGCACGTTTATTGCTTGATACCTTAAAAACCTTTCCAGAGCAGCCCCTTACTTTCACGGCAGAAAACAATGCCATTGAAATAAGCGCTAATAATGGAAAATACAGCCTAGCCTATTTGTCTGGGGAGGAATTCCCAAAAGCTGTTCACCTTAAAGATCCTAGCAAAACTGTCATTATGGGGGATACCCTTGCAAATGCCATCAATGCTACTCTTTTTGCGTCTGGGAATGATGATTTAAGACCTGTGATGAGCGGAGTCTTTTTCCAGTTTTCGACAGAAGGCTTGACTTTTGTTGCGACAGATGCACACAAATTAGTCAAATACACCAGATCTGACGTTACCGCTTCTGGTACTGCAGAATTTATCATGCCGAAAAAAGCCTTGCAAATCTTAAAAGGAATTTTACAAGGCAGCGAAGAGGATATCAATATAGAATACAACGATACAAACGCCCAATTTACTTTTGCTAACACTAGCTTAAATTGCCGTTTAATTGAAGGGAAATATCCTAATTATGAGGCGGTTATCCCAAAAGAAAACCCAAATGTACTAACCATACACCGGGAAACTTTATTGAATTCACTGCGTCGTGTGAGTATTTTCTCTAACAAAACCACCTATCAAATTCGATTGAAAATCGCTGGAGCAGAATTAAATATTTCTGCAGAAGATTATGACTTTAGCAATAAAGCCGAAGAGCGTTTAAGCTGTAGTTATATTGGAGATGATATGCAAATAGGCTTTAATTCACGTTTTTTAATTGAAATGCTCAATAATCTAGGTGCAGAAGAAGTTTCTTTATCGATGTCTATGCCTAACAGAGCTGGAATCATCACTCCCCTAGATGATGTTGAAGAAGGAGAACACATTACCATGCTAGTCATGCCTGTAATGTTAAACGACTAAATGTTTCTATAAGTCTATAAAAAAAGGCTCATAATATGAGCCTTTTTTTATGTGATAAAGTTGCTAAGCTTAAGCTACAGTTATCGAAGCCGACAT
The DNA here is from genome assembly GCA_943787295.1 of uncultured Flavobacteriaceae bacterium. Classification (GTDB taxonomy): domain Bacteria; phylum Bacteroidota; class Bacteroidia; order Flavobacteriales; family Flavobacteriaceae; genus Arcticimaribacter. The sequence continues at coordinate 365,436 of CALSLW010000001.1, forward strand.
ACGCTTATAAATCCCTTTTTCTAATTTTTCTCTAATGGCAGAAAATGCATCTAAGGTAATGGCTACATCTTCTAGGTTGTGAGAAGCAGTAGGGATCAAACGCAATAGTATTAATCCTTTTGGAATCACAGGATAAACGACGATAGAACAAAAGATACCGTAGTTTTCACGCAAATCTTTCACCAATACCATTGCTTCTGGAATACTCCCTTTTAGATATACTGGTGTAACACAACTTTGTGTAGTTCCTATATCAAAACCACGTTCTTTTAGACCATTTTGTAACGCATTGACATTCTCCCATAATTTGGCTTTAAATTCTGGCCGAGAACGCAACATATCTAAACGTTTTAAGGCACCTTCAACTAAAACTGATTGCAGAGATTTTGCAAACATTTGAGAGCGCATATTGTACTTTAAGAAGTCAATGATTTCTTTATCTGCTGCAATAAAAGCACCAGTTGAAGCCATCGACTTAGCAAATGTGGCAAAGTAAACATCAATATCAGCTTGTATGCCTTGCTCTTCTCCAGCACCAGCACCTCTTTCTCCTAATGTTCCAAAACCATGAGCGTCATCGACCAATAGTCTAAATTGGAATTGCTCTTTTAAAGCAACAATTTCTTTTAAACGACCTTGTTCTCCTCTCATTCCAAAAACTCCTTCAGAGATCACTAATATCCCTCCTCCAGTCTGTTCTGCTACCTTAGTTGCGCGAACAAGATTCTTTTCAAGGCTTTCGATATCATTGTGTTGATAGGTAAATCGCTTTCCGGGATGTAAACGAACCCCATCAATAATACATGCATGGGCATCAACATCATAAACGATCACATCATTTTTAGACACTAAAGTATCAATGGTAGATAAGATACCTTGGTACCCAAAGTTGAGTACATAAGCGGCTTCTTTTTCTACAAATTCTGCTAACTCACGTTCTAATTGTTCATGTAAATCTGTGTGTCCAGACATCATACGTGCCCCCATAGGGTAGGCAGATCCATATTTTGCTGCAGCTGCAGCATCAACTTCACGGATTTCGGGTTGGTTTGCTAATCCCAAGTAGTCATTGACACTCCATGTAATAACTTCTTTTCCATTAAATTTCATTCTGTTTGAAATCGGTCCTTCCAACTTTGGAAAAACAAAATAACCTTCAGCTACTGAAGCCCATTTTCCTAAAGGGCCTTTGTTTTCTAGTATACGCTCAAATAAATCTTTCATCTGCCTCTTCTTTCTTGTGCTAAACACTATTGTATATATTCAACTTTTTTAGGGTTTTCTGCGTGATCAGAATCAAAGAAACCTTGCTCTTTCATCCATTTATCACTGTAAATTTTACTCATATACCGCGAACCGTGATCTGGGAAGATCGCAACAACTTTACTGTTTTCATCAAACTCCCCTTCTTCATTTAATTGCTTAATTGCTTGAACAGCGGCTCCACAAGTATAACCCACAAACATTCCTTCCTTTTTGGTTGTTTCTCTTGCGGTGTGGGCGCTTTCTTCGTCACTTACTTTGACAAACTTATCGATTACATCAAAGTTTGTAGCGGTTGGAATTAAGTTTTTCCCCAAGCCTTCTATGCGATAAGGATAGATCTCTTTAGGGTCTAACTCCTGGGTTTCGTGATATTTCTTCAAAACCGAACCATAGGCATCTACACCGATGATTCTAATATTGGGGTTTTGCTCTTTCAAATATTTAGCGCTTCCAGAGATTGTACCTCCGGTTCCACTACACGCAACAAGATGAGTTATTTCACCATTTGTTTGTTTCCATATCTCTGGACCAGTGGTATTATAATGCGCTTGTGCATTTAAGTCATTAAAATATTGATTGATATAAACCGACTCTTTGGTTTCTTGATGAATGCGCTTAGCTACTTGATAATATGATCTTGGGTCGTCTGCTTTAACATTTGCTGGGCATACATAAACTTTTGCTCCCATGGAGCGCAACATATTGATTTTATCTTCAGAGGACTTTGAACTAACTGCCAAAATACAGTCATAGCCTTTGATCATAGAAACCATAGCTAAACTAAAACCGGTATTCCCAGAAGTAGTTTCAATGATGGTGGTGTTTTCTTTGATAAGTCCCTTACGTTCTGCTTCTTCAATAATATGAAGTGCAATACGGTCTTTATTAGAATGCCCCGGATTAAAGGCCTCCCACTTGGCATAAAAGTTACCTTTAAAGCCTTTAACTACCTTCTTGAGTTCTACTAATGGTGTATTTCCTACTAGGGATAATAAATTGGGAACTGATTGTATACCTGATGACATATCTTGGTTATGTTTGGACAAACCAGTGCAAATTTAATTAAAAAATATTAGTTATCTGTATTCTCTAGCGCAAGAAGAAAAGCATACTTTTTCGCCGTTTCTTTTAGTCCTTGAAATCTACCAGAAGCTCCCCCATGACCAGCAGTCATATTTGTATCTAAAAACAAAACAGTATTATCCTCTTTATGCAGTCGCAAACGTGCTACCCACTTAGCTGGCTCCCAATATTGTACTTGAGAATCATGTAAACCCGTAGTTACTAATAAATTTGGATAAGCTTGTTTTTTAACATTATCATAAGGAGAATATGACTTGATATAATGATAGTATTCTTCATTATTAGGATTTCCCCATTCGTCATACTCACCCGTTGTCAGTGGGATACTTTCATCAAGCATGGTCGTAACTGCATCTACAAAAGGTACCGCTGCAATAACCCCCTTATACAATTGAGGCGCATCATTGACAATAACCCCCATTAACAATCCTCCTGCTGAGCCTCCGTAAGCATACAAATGTTTTTCACTCGTCATCCCTTGCTCAATTAAATATTGTGAACAAGCGATAAAATCAGAAAAGGTGTTTTTTTTCTTTAACATTTTACCATCGTCATACCACTTTCTACCCATGTATTCTCCCCCGCGAACATGTGCAATTGCAAAAGCAAATCCTCTGTCTAATAAGCTTAAACGAGTGGTAGAAAATCCAGGATCAATTGTTGAACCATAAGATCCATAGGCATATTGCAGTATAGGGGTCTCTGGTGTTAAGGCAGTATCTTTTCTATAAACCAGTGAAATAGGAACTTTCACTCCGTCTTTAGCGTTTGCCCATAGGCGTTTAGATAAATAGTTGTTTTTATCGAACTTCCCACCTAATACCTCTTGTTCTTTAAGAATGGTCTGGGTTTTATCTTTCATATCAAATTCAATCACACTAGATGGTGTCGTCATTGAATTATAGACATAACGCAGCTTTGTGGTGTCAAAATCAATATTAGTTGAAGTGTAAACCGTGTAGGTTTCCCCTTCTAATGGTAAATAATAATCTTCTTGCTCATCCCATCTTTTGATGCGGATTTTGGCTAAGCCTTCAGCTCTTTCTGTTACAGTCCAGTATTCATTAAAAAGTTCTAAATCTTCGAGTAAAACATCTTCTCTATGTGCCAAAACTTCTTCCCAATTTTCCATTTGAGTAGCGGTAATTGGCGTCTTCATTACCTTGTAATTCTTTGCTCCATCTGCATTAGTAAAAATGTAGAAATGTTCTCCATAGTGTGAAATACTATACTCTAAATCTTCCTTTCTATCTTGGACAGTGGCAAAAGCCGAAAGCGGTTCATCTGCTTTGATGAATTGAAATTCTGTAGACAGCGTACTATAAGAACCTATAAAGATATAATCTTCTGATTTTGATGTAGTCACATAACAAGAAAAGGTCTCATCTTCTTCTTTAAAAACCAATTCACTCTGTGCATTTAGATCCGCTAAAGTATGGCGATATATTGCTTCTGATCTAAGTGTGGTAGGGTTTTTTATTGTGTAAAAAAAGTGATTATTATCTTTTGCCCATGCGCTACCACCGGTACTATTTACAATAGAGGTGTCAAAAATTTCTCCCGTAACTAAATCTTTGACTTTAAGTACATATTGACGTCTTGAAACAGTATCAATTCCAAAGATGGCCTTAGTATTATCTGGACTTATATTAATACCTACAAGGCGGAAATAATCTTGCCCTTTAGCCATTTCATTACAATCAAATAAGATTTCTTCTGGAGCGGTTAAGCTATCTTTCTTACGGATATAAATAGGATAGTCTTGTCCTTTTTCATAACGGGTGATATACCAGTAATCATTATAAAAGTAGGGCACAGAATTGTCCTCTTCCTTAATACGTCCCTTCATCTCTTTAAATAACTTATCCTGGAGTGGTACTAATTGTTGAGTTGACTTTTGATAATAATCATTTTCGCGTTCTAGGTAATCAATCACCTCTGGGTTTTCACGTTCTTTAAGCCAATAGAACTCATCCATCCTAATATCATCGTGCATTTTGTGCTGATAGGGTTTTTGATCGGCTAAAGGTGGGGTAAGCGAAGCATCTGGTTTCATTTCTGGTGGAGTATTTTTACAAGCAATTGTCAATAATGAAAAAAGCAAAATTAAGCCTTTAACATTAGCATAAACTGGATAAGGAGCATTATTCATCATGATATTAAAATTTAAAATTGTTTTAAACAGTTCAACACATAATCGTGCTGTACATCGGTATAATCCCGATGGGTGACAAAGCGCAATTTCCCTGAACCCATACTGATTAACTTAACTCCATTTTTTTGCATATAAGTCATAAAATGTTCTTCTAATTGTGCAGAAGTCAATTCAAAAATAACAATATTTGTATCAACAGGAGCAAGATAATCAACACCATCAATCGCTAGTACTGCTTCACCTAGAGCTTTTGCCTTTTCGTGATCTTTTGCCATGGCATCCCAATGGTGATCTATCGCATAGCTTGCTGCCTGCGCTAAATAGCCTGCTTGTCGCATTCCCCCGCCTAAAATTTTCCTTATCCTAAGGGCTTTATCCATAAGCGCCTTTGAACCAACTAAAGCCGATCCTACTGGAGCACCTAATCCTTTGCTAAAGCAAACCGAAATCGTGTCAAAGTGAGTTCCATAAAAAGTCGGGGAAGTTTTTGTCGCAATCATCGCATTCCAGATTCTTGCTCCGTCTAAATGTAACGGCAGCTTTTCTTTTTTGCACAAGGTTGCGATACGCTTAATTTCCTCTGGATCATAGCAGGCTCCTCCCCCTTTATTGGTAGTGTTTTCTAATACCACTAAAGCTGTTTTAGGAGAATGATAAAAATCTGCAAGGTTAATACGCTGTTGAATTTGATCTGCGGTAATGCGCCCTCTTTCTCCCACAATGGTAGCACAAGAAACTCCACTATTAAAACTCACACCTCCCCCTTCATAATTAAATACATGGGCATAGTGATCGCAAATCAATTGCTCTCCGGGGTTTGTATGAAGCTTGATCGCCGTTTGATTTGCCATAGTCCCAGAGGGAAAAAATAAAGCAGCCTCTTTTCCGAATAGCTGAGCAACTTTGGCCTCTAAAGCATTTATACTGGGATCTTCTTTAAAAACATCATCTCCAACTTCGGTTTGCAACATCTGCTGCAACATTTCTTTAGAGGGGCGCGTGACTGTATCACTAATTAGGTTTACTTGCATATTTATTTACATCCTAGGCCACTCCCAATCGGAGAGCCATCTGGTATTTTTGGCGAAACTAAAGGTTGAAGCTCTGCTGGTTGTTCAAAATAATTTTCAATGCTATTGCGGTAGTAATTTCCATAAGGATGAGTACGTTGATCCTTAAACCAAGTCGATAAAGCGAATAAGCTTTCATGGACCTCTGCACGAACTGCATTAGGAATATTTGACGCTTGACCTAATTGCATCATATGCTTCAAAAGATTTCCTTGAACCACCAACTGAATCGCTTTGGCTTCGGTATCATATTGTTTCTGCTTAAAGCTGTCCTCGATCAAAAGGGTCAAAGTCTCTTTAAAGCCTAGTTGTTGCTCGTCAAAAGCTTTTTGCTGGACCAATCGTGCAGCCCTTTGTTCATTGAGTAGCATGGATAAAACAGCATCGCTTAAGGTATGGGCTGCGCCCAAAGCATCAAAGGTCAATCCTGTTTGCGTTGCAAAACTTTCTCGGCTTGCCCCATACCCAAAGGCATGTGGGGGCATCATTTTTCTAATGTGCGGTGGAATCCCCAGGGTCCCTTGATCTAAAGAATTTATTAAAGTTGCTAAGGCTTCTTTTTGAACGCGAGGCGCAACAGCTTTGACACCAATAGAAGAACCTCCTTTTACCCCATAATCATAATCTTGCCCACCGATCAATTTAACCACTCCTTCTAATTGGTAACGATGTAAAAAGTAAAGCGGAACCAATCGATCACGAAGCACAGACAAGGGCTCTCCTGTTTTTAATTGATCTGTAGAAAAGTTATTCATTGCGATTTGACGTACTGCTAAAAGGTGATTAAATTCTTCTACAACCATCTTTCCATTGTCCCATAGGTGCGCATAAGGATGTGCTCCCCCTATAGGTCGCGCATCGCGATCGGCAATAAAACGATGTCCTGCAGCATAACTCTCTTCTAAAATTTGATTTAAGGCAGCAGTTTCGTCAGCTCCATCGGGGAAATCACTGTAGGCATATTTTACCGTGACCTTATCCCAATCGCCAATTCCAACTGCATAAGCGTTTTGATAGCTTATTTGACCATCTTCAATGGCCAGGGTAGGATGAGGATAATCCATCACAGAAGCGCGCTCTTTTACACTAGCGGCAAAATTATGAGTGAAACCTAAAGTATGTCCTATTTCATGGGCAGATAATTGCCGTATTCTCGCTAAAGCCATCTGCAACATGGGATCATCATTTTCATCGTCTTTTGCATAAGGGCTATCTGTCAAGGCTTGTGCGATCATAAAGTCTTGTCGAATACGCAAACTTCCTAAACTTACATGGCCTTTTAAAATTTCGCCACTTCGGGGATCAACCACACTCGCCCCATAACTCCACCCACGGGTAGAGCGATGCACCCATTGGATCACATTATAGCGCACATCCATGGGATCGGCATCATCTGGTAATATTTTTAATTGAAAAGCATCTTTATATCCTGCAGCTTCAAAAGCCTGATTCCACCATTTTCCGCCTTCTAATAAGGCAGATCGAACAGGCTCTGGCGTTCCATTATCTAAATAATAAATAATCGGTTCAACGGCTTCACTCACCGCTGCATTAGGGTCTTTCTTTTCTAAGCGATGGCGCAGGGTAAACACTTTGCGGGTTGCCTCGTTTACTGGCGTAGAATAATCATTATAGCTAAAAGGAATCGCACCAGATCGAGGGTCAAACTTTCGCTGCTCAAAGGCCACCTCTGGTAGCTGTACAAAAGAGTGATGCTGGTGCACACTAACACTATTAGGAGACGGAGTCACCGAGCGAATCAAACCTCCTTGCGGACTTCCTTGAAAGGTAAGTAGCACGTCAAACTCACTGTTTTGTGGGAAATTCTTCGTGCGAGCTAAAGAAACCGCAGAACGGCTTTTATCCACAGAATAACTCCCTTGTTTACTGCGCTTCAAACGTTGAGATACACCATGGGCATCTTGCATCAAGAAAGGGGTTAAATCAATGGTATAATGAGTAGCCGTGGTATTTTTAATAGGAAAACCAAAAAGAACAGATTTGGCAAAAGCCTGCTCAATAGAAGCCTGCTCAAGTTCATTATCAGAAGTGCTACGGTAGTCTAAATTGGGCTGCACCAACATTAACTTATTTCCCATTTTTGTAAAATGAACTACCCGTTCATTACCCAATTGCCCTCGATCTAAGCCAATATCGTTACTGCCTATCCCAGCGCTTAAGCTATTGATGTATAAAAAAGATTGCTCCATTTGAGAAGCGCGATTTACTTTAAGTAAAATTTGGCCATTGGTTTGATCATAACTAAAGTCAAAAAAGCCTTGATAACTTTTTAGTGTCGAACTAACTGCCACGGCAGTCTTTTTCGCCTTCCGCCTTTTATTTTGGGCTTGACCCATAAAAAACACTAAACAAAGACTAAGCCCTATTATTGTCTTTAAACTCATACCGATTATTTATTCTAACAAGCTAAAAAAATATTTCAAACAAATAAAGAATCGCGAACTAAATTCTATTTTTACAAAAAATTAAATATGCTCACATCTGATCAACTTAAAGATCTGTTTGAACGCCTTGGTGCGTTAAGGAGGTATCTTTGACATTGATGCCAAAGAAATCCAAATTCGCAATCAAGAAGAAATAACCCTAGATCCTAACTTTTGGAACGACCCTAAAAAAGCCGAAACACATATGAAAGGCCTGCGTACCCTTAAAAAATGGGTCACAGACTATAATGGCGCAAAGCAATTAGGCGAAGACTTAGAAGTCCTCTATGAATTTTATAAGGCAGGCGAAGCGGAAGAAGACGAACTCAACACAACCCATCAAAAACTCTTGGGTGTACTCGAGGATATCGAATTTAGAAATATGCTCTCTGATGAAGGAGATGCTTTAAGTGCTGTCTTACAAATTACTGCAGGCGCCGGCGGAACAGAAAGTTGTGACTGGGCAGAAATGTTAATGCGCATGTATTTGATGTGGGCAGAAAAGCAGGGCTTTAAAATCAAAGAACTCAACCATCAAGCTGGAGATGTTGCAGGGATTAAAACCGTAACCTTAGAAATTGATGGAGACTTTGCCTTTGGGTGGTTAAAAGGTGAAAACGGCGTACATCGACTGGTACGCATCTCCCCATTTGATAGTAATGCAAAACGACATACTTCCTTTGCTTCTGTTTATGTTTACCCACTTGCAGACGATAGTATTGAAATCATCATTAACTCCTCTGAGATATCATGGGAAACCATGCGCTCTAGTGGTGCTGGAGGTCAAGGTGTAAATAAAATTGAGACCGCTGTACGTTTACGTCATGCCCCATCGGGGATTATGATCGAAAATTCTGAAACTAGATCACAACTCGAGAATAAAGCAAAAGCCATGCAATTGCTTAAATCGCAATTATACGAAATTGAGTTGCAAAAAAAGATGGCAGCCAGAGACGAAATTGAAGCTTCCAAAAAGAAGATTGAATGGGGATCTCAAATTCGCAACTATGTTATGCAACCCTATAAACTGGTCAAGGATGTTAGAACACAAACAGAAACCAGTGATGTAGATGGGGTACTTAATGGAAACATCGACGCATTTTTAAAAGCCTATTTGATGTTTATGGGACAAAAACCTGAATCGGACACTTTATAAATCAACCACGCATGAAATTAATCATTTACCATAATCCGCGTTGCAGAAAATCTAGAGAGGCTTTGCATCACCTTGAAACTACTTCACATGAATTGTCGATCATAAACTATTTTGAAACACCCTTAAAGAGTGATGATTTAGAGCAACTTATTCGTGCACTAGGAATTGAAGCGAAAAGCCTCATTCGAACCTCAGAAGCAATATGGAAATCTGAGTATAAAGGAAAAGAAATGACCGATAATGAGCTGGTTTCAGCAATGATTGAACACCCAAAATTGATCGAACGCCCCATTATTTCGAATGGAAAACAAGCGGTGGTTGCCCGCCCCCTAGAAAAATTGATAGATTTTTTAAAATAATTTCATTTGAGTGAAACTTTTTAGACAAAATGGAGTCTAATAAAAGTTAATAACTGCTAATGAAAAACACTATTGTACTATGCCTATCTTTAATGATGGGTAAAATAGCTTTTGCGCAACGTCCACAAAACTTTCAAAAACTTGCAAAAATCTCCCTAACGGGAAAAGTCATTGACCAAGAAACCCAACAACCCCTAGAATACGCTACCATAACCTTAAAAAATCTTCGTTTCCCCGATCGGCTGCAAGGAGGTATTACAAATGAAGAAGGGCAATTCAACTTCGAAATCTTCCCTGGTCGTTACACCATTACCACAGAATATATATCTTTTGAAAAAGACATCAAAGAGGGAGTCGTCCTGCGAGAGTCTAAAGATTTAGGCACTATTGCACTGGGGATGGAAGTCAATAGCTTAAATGAAGTAGAACTGGTCGCAGAACGTACCGAGGTAGAAATCCGCTTGGACAAACGCGTCTATAATGTAGGTAAGGACATCACCGTTCGCGGGGGTTCTGTCTCAGATGTCATGGATAACATTCCTTCTGTCTCGGTTGATGTTGAAGGGAATATTTCGCTTCGCGGAAATAACAATGTTCGCATTTTAATCAATGGCAAGCCCTCTGGTCTAGTGGGTTTATCTGGACCTGATGCCTTACGTCAACTTCCTGCAGAATCCATTGAACGTGTGGAAGTCATCACCTCTCCTTCTGCTCGCTATGAGGCCGCAGGAACCGCAGGTATTCTAAACATTATTTTAAAAAGAGAACAACTCGCCGGCTTTAATGGATCCTTTATCTTGAATGGTGGAGCCCCAACAAGCTATGGCGGATCGGCTTCTTTAAACTGGAGAAATAAAAAATTAAACATCTTTACCACTACTTCCTATAACAATGGAAAATCATTGGGAGGAGGAATTTTTAACAGTGAATACTTTAATGGTGATCAAGCCAGTACTTTCACTAACGAGACCAGAGATTACGACCGCAGTAGAGAGCGCTTCTTTATTAATCTAGGCGCAGAATACTTTTTTGATGACAACACCTCATTAACGTTGAGTGGGTTTTTAAGACGTTCAAATAATGAGAGTAATAACACTACTATCATTGAAGATTTAAACGCTGGCGGAAATGTTTTAAACCGATTAGGACGCTATCAAGATGAGACCGAAGAGGACAACTCTGGTCAATTCACAGCTAACTTCACCAAAAAATTCAATGATAAAGGGCATGAGTTAGTGATTGAATTTCAAGCCGAAGAAAGCAGTGAAGACGAATCTGATTTTGCCCTTAATACCAATGTATTTGATCAAGCTTCTTCAACAGAAGAAAAGCAAAAAAGACAATTACTGCAGTTAGATTATGTTTACCCCATTGATGAAAACACCCAATTTGAAACAGGTTTTCGTGGAAATTATAGCCAGCAAGACACAGATTATCAAGTATTTGACATTAATGGAAATGACAGAAACCTAAACACAAATCTGACCAATTATTTAGGTTTTACTCAAAATGTCAATGCTGCTTACACCCAGTTTGGAAAAAAAGTAAACAAATTCTCCTATCTCCTTGGGGTACGTATGGAGCATACTAAAATTGTGATTGATCAACGCACTGCTAATATTTATAAAGAAAAAAAATACACCGATTGGTTCCCAACAGTAAACCTATCCTATGAATTCAATGAAAAAGAGAATATCACTTTAGGGTACAGTAGAAGGATTAGACGACCGCGTTCTTGGTCGTTAAATCCTTTTCAATCATTAACCAGTTTGACCTTTTTCAGACAAGGAAATCCTAATTTAGATCCTTCCTATGCGAACTCTTTCGACTTTGGTTATCTTAAACGTTGGGAGAAATTCACCATAAATGGTTCAGTTTATTATTCTACTTCAAAACAAGTAATTACCCGTATAACAGAAGCTACCGGTACAATTGTAAGAGTAAGTGATGATCCTATTATTGATGTACCAGCATTGCGTTCCACCTCAATCAACCTAGCCGAAAATAATCGTACCGGGACAGAATTCACCTTGACCTATTCCCCAAAACGTCAAGCACGCATTAGCGGTAACTTCAATATTTTTAATTCTGAAACCATCGGAACGTATGAAGATCAGATTTTAGATGCAGAAATTATAAGTTGGTTTGCAAGAGTCAATGCCAGCTTCCCCTTGCCTTTTGGAATCACCACCCAACTGAGAACATTCTATAGTGGACCTAGTGCAACAGCTCAAACAGAATCACAAGGGATTCTCTCAATGTCTGGTGCGATCAATAAAGATTTATTTAATAAGAAAGGAACTTTGTCTTTCCGTGCTTCAGATATCTTTAATTCTAGACGAAGAAAAAGTACTACAGTGACAGAGAATTTCACTAACTACACTGAATTTCAATGGAGACAGCCCACCTATATCTTAACCTTTACCTATCGTATTAAAGAAAGCAAAAACGATCGTAAAAGGTCACAACGTTCCAATGGAGATGGTGGTGATGGGGGAGAATTTGACTTCTAAGCTATACTTAAATTTACCGCATAAAAAAACACCGCAATTAGCGGTGTTTTTTATATGGGATAATTTTATTTTCTTTTGGGAACCTCTTTACGCCCATCTTTCTTTTCTTGAATCCATTCAAGTAATGATCCTGTCAACCAATAAGGAATGACAAAAGTCAACAAAAATATCATTAGCCAAAAGCCAATGGTTAATATCGATAAAAAGGTTAAAAATCCTAAGTACTGGTCAAATTCAAACATGATCTTCAATTTGTCACAAAATTAATGCATTTCTCTCGTTCTGGCAATGAGAATTCTTTTTTTATTCACAATGCTATTCACACTAGTTCGCCATTGATTTTTACCTTATTTTTGTAACAAATATATTGACATGAATTTTCGTATTGAAAAGGATACACTAGGAGAGGTTAAAGTACCTAAAGACGTTTATTGGGGCGCACAAACAGAACGCTCAAGAGCAAATTTTAAAATCGGTCCAGTAGGATCCATGCCCATGGAGGTGGTTGAAGGTTTTGCTTACTTAAAAAAGGCCGCCGCTTATACCAATCACGAATTAGGTGTTTTAGACATTACTAAAAGAGACCTTATCGCTCAAGTATGTGACGAAATCCTTGCGGGAAAACTAAACGACCAATTCCCATTGGTGATTTGGCAAACAGGTTCTGGGACGCAAAGCAATATGAATGTAAATGAAGTCATTGCTAACCGCGCTCATGTACTTGCGGGAAATACTTTAGGAGAGGGAGACAAAATCCTTGCCCCTAACGATGACGTCAATAAATCACAATCTTCAAATGACACCTTTCCTACTGGGATGCATATTGCAGCTTATAAGAAGGTAGTTGAAGTTACTCTGCCAGGGGTTAAAACCATGAGAGATGCCCTCGATAAGAAGGCAAAAGCGTTTGAATCTGTCGTAAAAATTGGTCGTACGCACTTGATGGATGCCACTCCCCTTACTTTAGGCCAAGAGTTCTCTGGATATGTTTCACAGTTGGATCACGGGATTGCTGCACTTGAATTTACATTAAAACATTTATCAGAAGTGGCTTTGGGTGGAACTGCAGTTGGAACAGGCATTAATACCCCTAAAGGCTACGCCAAAAGGGTTGCAGAATACATTGCTGAGTTCACTGGTTTACCCTTTATCACAGCACATAATAAATTCGAAGCGCTAGCTGCTCATGATGCCATTGTTGAAACCCACGGGGCATTAAAACAACTCGCGGTCTCTTTAAATAAAATCGGAAACGATATTCGCTTAATGGCCTCTGGCCCACGTTCTGGAATCGGAGAAATCATTATTCCTGCCAATGAGCCTGGAAGCTCAATTATGCCTGGAAAAGTTAACCCTACCCAGTGCGAAGCCTTAACCATGGTTTGTGCGCAAGTAATGGGGAACGATGTGGCCATTACTGTGGGAGGAACTCAAGGACATTATGAACTCAATGTTTTCAAACCTATGATGGCGGCAAACATTTTACAATCTGCGCATTTAATTGGAGATGCCTGTGTAAGCTTTACCGAAAACTGTGTCGTAGGGATTGAACCTAATCAAACGCGTATCGATGAATTAGTGAATAATTCACTTATGCTTGTCACAGCTTTAAACACAAAAATCGGTTATTACAAAGCTGCTGAAATTGCCAATAAAGCTCATCAAGAAGGAACGACCTTAAAAGCAGCTGCACTAGCCCTTGAATATTTAACAGAAGAAGAATTTGATCAATGGGTTCGCCCAGAAGATATGACTGGTAATGCCTGAAATTAGCTTTAGAAAATTCTCGTCGGCAGATGCAACTACATTCAAAGCGCTTAATATTGAATGGCTAGAAACGTACTTTGTTGTCGAAGCAATTGATGAACTCGTATTGAGTAATCCTCAAACAGAAATCATCGATAAGGGAGGTTTTGTTTTTATGGCGATAATGGAAGAAAAAACAGTAGGTACCTTTGCCTTTATCAAAAAGGGCGAGGGCATTTATGAGTTTAGTAAGATGGCTGTCCCTCCTACTCTAAGAGGAAAAGGAATTGGCAATCTAATGATGCAATTTGCGATTCGATTTGCAGAACAACACCACTGGGAAAAGATTCTTTTGTATTCTAATACCATCTTAGAAAACTCCATCTACCTTTACCGCAAATACGGTTTTATTGAAGTGCCACTAGAAAAAGATGCACTTTATTCAAGGGGGAATATTAAAATGGAAATGCTTCTTTAAGGCATTAAGAACTCCAATACAATTGCTAAACTTTCACCTGGTCTTTCTTCCATGGGAACATGGCCTGTTTTAGGCATAATCACCATTTGTGCATTTTTGATGGCTTCCTTGAATCTTGGAGCATCACTTACTGGAATCCATGCATCATTTTCTCCCCAAAGAATTAAAGTAGGGGCTTTGATCAGCCCTAAACGCTCGGTATAATCCTCTATTTCGACATAAGCGCGATCAATAAAGGCTTGTCTATTCCCTTCAAACTGTGTTAAGTCATGATAGCGATCAATGGTACTCGTTTTAATCAAAGTTTCATCAAAATAAACTTCTTTAATATTTTTTTCAATAAAGCTGCGCGGAGTAATATAACGGATAAAATTATTTATAATTGGGGTTTTCGCCATCTTGATTACCATAGGCGTATTTTTAAAAGGAAAACCACTGGGATCTAACAAGACCAATTGTTCAACTTTTTCTGGATGATAACTTGCGTATAACCAAGATATTAATCCTCCTAAAGAATTCCCTCCTAAATGAAATTTACCCACCTTTAGTTCCTCTAAAAAAGCATCGAGTAAATCGACATAATCTTTTGAACTATAGCGCTTTTGAGGGTCTTGTCCCGTCAATCCATAGGCGGGTAAATCCAACCGTATTACGCGGTAGTTTTTAACTAAATCTATTGTCCAGTCATTCCAGGTATGTAGAGAGGCTCCGGTTCCATGGATTAAAACAATAGGAGTTCCTTCTCCTTCATCGCGATAATGCACTTTCATTCCGTTTATCTCCATAAATTGGGAAGGTGCTGCGGCATATTTTGGCGCTAATTCTTCTAAAGTTTTATCTGGAGAAACAAGAAGTTTACCTATGAGTAATAGCACCACAAAAGTGTAGAGAATGATTTTAACGAGTTTATGCTTAAACATTAGGCAACTTTTTTAAAGGGTTTTGCTTTGCGCAATTCAGCTTTGATTTGACGCAAAAATTTATGAAAATCTACCGTGATCGTATGCCGCGATGTGGCTAACTGTTTCATGTGTGGCTGTGATACTTCTCGTTCACAAAGTTGTGCTATATTTTGAGGGCGTTGCCATTCGCCAGTTAATGCAGATGCTGCTAGTTTGCTTTGTTGCTCTGCCCCTGGCCAAATACAACCTAAGGGTTGAAACATACCAATAAAATAAAGATTAGCCATCACTGGATGAAACATTTTTAAATACAATGGTACTGGTCCAGAACTATAGTTGAGGAATTCCTTTTTAAAAAATGGATGAGATAAAACAAAACCTGTACAAGCAATCACACTATCAAAATTTTCTTTACTCCCATCTTTAAAGTAAACCGTTGAGCCATCAAATCTTTCGATATCAGGTTTTGGTTTCACTTTTCCGTGTCTTATCATATAGAGTAATTCACTATTAACCGTAGGGTGCGTTGCCCCAAATTTATGATTCACCTTTGGCAAGCCATACCAGCTATTGGGTCCAGTGGCTATTTTCACCATTATTCCTGCAAAAATATTTCTTAACCAAATGGGTAAAAAAGTCATAGAAGAAGCAAATACATCTGAAGGTTTTCCCATAATAAATTTGGGCAAAATTCGATAGCCTCTGCGCCAGCTAATACTTGTCTTTTTACTAACTCGGCTGGTTTCTACAGCTACATCACAGGCAGAATTACCACCGCCAATCACAAGTACTTTTTTGTCCTTAAACGGGGTGGCTTTTTTAAATTGATGGGAATGCAAAAATTCCCCAGAAAATTCTCCGGGGTAATTAGGGTATTTGGGTTGCCAGTGGTGCCCGTTGCACACTACTAGATCGGTAAAGTTTTCTGTTTTTTCTTCCCCTTCACAGACAGTAGTCACTTCCCATATATTCTCTGGATTAAGTACACAAGATTGAACCAGCGTATTAAATGAAATTAAAGGATATAAATTAAAGGCTTTGGCGTATGCCTGAAAATAATTTCTCAATTCTTCGTGTGAGGGATAATCGGCCACTTCTTGTGGAAAGGGAAAATCCTCGTATTGAGACAGGGTTTTTGAACTAATAATATGGGTGGTTTCAAAGACACTGGAATGGCTTTCTTTTTCAGAATAAATCCAGTTACCCCCCACATCGTGATTGTAATCATATGCAATGACTTTAATCCCTTTCTCGTGAATATTCTTTAGGGCGGTGATCCCAGAAGGCCCCGCACCAATAACACAAACGCTTTTCTCCATCTTTTCCTTTCTCGTTATTTCAGGAAGATAGGAAAATTATTTCTCTAAGAAAACTGATGAAGTAGGGAAAGCAAAATCGCTGCCTTGAGCATGGACAATCTCAATAATATTAAAGTTAATCGCTTGACGGGTATCAATCAACAATTCCCAATCTGGACTATCCACATAATACAATACCAATAGATCTAAAGAACTCGCACCAAATTCTTGAAAACGAACCCTTGCCCCATCTTGGGTGGTATTAGGGTGATTGTTAATCATCATCTCCATTTCGGCAACAATCTTCTTGATGCTTTCCACTGGAGTTCCATAAGTTAGACCAATATTAAACTTGACTCTTCTAATGGGACGAAGCCCTAAATTGTCTAATTCTGCATTAACCATGTTCTTATTGGGTACAGTAACGATACTTTTGTCAAAAGTTCTAATCCTAGTCGATCGAAAGCCTACTTTTTCTACCGTACCGGTATAGCCATTGACCGTAACAATATCCCCATAGGTAAAAGGCTTGTCTAAAAAGATGGTAAAAGAACCCAATAAATTTTCTAAACTCTCTTTTGAGGCCATCGCAATAGCGATCCCCCCTATTCCTAAACCGGTGGCTAGCGCAGCGATATTGACATCAAAAACACTGCTCATTACCGTGAGCGACCCTAAAATAATGACCATTACTTTAGCGATTTCTATCGCAAAAGGGACGATTTGATCATCCATTTTATTTGAAGTCTTTGCAGCTCTACGCTCCATAATTTCTCCGATGAAATCAACAAAACGCAGCAACAGCAAAAAGATGTAATAAGCATAAACTAACGAAAAGCCTTTTTGAATCGAAAATCTTAAGCCAAACTCTTCTGCGGGAACTAACTCCCATTTAGCAGGAAATTGCAATTGCTGACTCGCTAAAAATATCGCCCCTAAAAAAATTAGATTATTCAAGGGCTTTTTAAGCCGATCATCAAAGGCAGAACGACCAACTTCGTGAGCGCTTTTTCCTAACAGACGAAACAATATGCCTCCCAGGTATTTGCTAATCAACTGCTTGAAGAGTAAACCAAAAAGGATAATCCCTCCAAAAACAAAATAAGCTTTTAGTGTATTGTCAAAATAAACTGTTTCAATTAAATCTTGAAAAGACATGGGCTAGTGATTAATTAATCTCGGGTCAGTTTTCTGTATTGAATACGTTTTGGAATAACATCTCCGCCTAAACGTTTCTTTTTATTTTCTTCATAATCAGAATAAGACCCTTCAAAGAAATAGACCTGTGAATCGCCTTCAAAGGCAAGGATATGCGTACAGATTCTATCCAGGAACCAACGGTCGTGAGATATCACTACGGCACAGCCTGCAAAGTTCTCTAAACCTTCTTCTAAAGCTCTTAAAGTATTGACATCTAAATCGTTTGTAGGCTCATCTAATAAAAGAACATTCCCTTCTTCTTTTAAAGTCATGGCAAGATGCAAGCGATTGCGTTGTCCTCCAGAGAGTGTACTTACTTTTTTGTTCTGCTCATTTCCAGAAAAATTAAAACGACTTAAAAAGGCGCGAGAGTTGACTTGCTTCCCTCCTAGCATGATGAGTTCTTGCTCATCAGAGAAATTTTGCCAGATGCTTTTTTCTGGATCGATATTAGCATGTGATTGATCGACATAAGCCAGTTTAACGGTTTCGCCTACGGCAAAAGTTCCGCCATCTGGCATTTCTTGCTCCATGATCATTTTAAAAATGGTCGATTTCCCAGCTCCATTAGGACCAATAATTCCAACGATCCCTGCTTGCGGCAACACAAAGTTTAAATCATCATAGAGTAATTTTTCGCCAAATGCTTTTGCAACACCCTTTGCTTCGATCACATTGGTTCCCAAGCGTGGTCCATTAGGGATAAAAATCTCTAATTTTTCTTGCACCTGCCCTTGATCTTGGCTCATCAATTTATCGTAGTTAGACAAACGAGCTTTCTGCTTGCTTTGCCTTCCTTTGGGTGCCATACGCACCCATTCCAACTCGCGTTCAAGGGTCTTTTGACGTTTCGACGCTTGCTTTTGTTCTTGCGCCAATCGCTTTGATTTTTGATCTAACCAAGAAGAATAATTCCCTTTCCATGGAATTCCTTCTCCGCGGTCTAATTCTAATATCCAGCCCGCAACATTGTCTAAAAAATAGCGGTCGTGTGTTACAGCAATAACCGTTCCTTTGTATTGGGCTAAGTGATGTTCTAACCAGTGAACCGACTCTGCGTCTAAGTGGTTTGTTGGTTCATCAAGCAATAACACATCTGGCTTTTGCAATAGTAAACGACACAGCGCGACACGACGTCGTTCTCCTCCAGATAGTACGCCTACTTTTTGATCGCTAGGTGGAGTACGCAAGGCATCCATAGCAATCTCAAGTTGGGTGTCTAATTCCCAGGCATTTACTGCGTCAATCTCATCTTGTAATTGGGCTTGACGATCCATGAGTTGTTGCATTTTATCTGCATTCTCATATACTTCAGGCAAGCCAAATTGATCATTGATTTGATTGTATTCGTCTAAAATCGCGACTGTTCCTGCAACTCCTTCTTTGACGATCTCTAAGACGGTTTTCTCGTCATCCATTTCTGGCTCTTGCGCAAGATAGCCAACACTATAATCTTGTGAAAAAACTACATCCCCTTGAAAGCTCTTATCTAAGCCTGCAATGATCTTTAACAAAGTTGATTTACCTGAACCATTAAGTCCTAGTATTCCAATCTTTGCGCCATAGAAAAAGCTGAGGTAAATATTCTTTAAAACTGGTTGTTGTGCCGAAGGATAAGTTTTACTTACTCCCGACATTGAGAAAATAACTTTCTTATCGTCTGACATACTTATATTCTTCCTTTTAAAGCGTTAAATGCCCAGGCTACTACATAAAATCCAGCACCTCCAATGTAAAATCCAATGGCATAATCTCTGTACATAAAATAACCTATTAGGATCAAGGCTGTCCCAAAAAGAGAAATGATGAAAGCAGCTATCCTAAAGATCTTGTTTTTGTTTAAACTCATAAATTTGATTTCTTCCAAAAACAAATATCGCACTTTTATTTTATTCGATCCTTTAAAGCTTTTCTTTTCCTTCAAATCCCTGAATACTCAAACAAACTTTCTTATTTTTATCAAAAGAATTGTATGGACTTGAACTTCAACATAAATGAAGATCACAATAAGTTACTCTGGTCAGCTGTCGATAAAAAACTTGCCCAAATTAAATTAGGGGGAGGAAAGAAACAGTTACAAAAACTACGCGATCAAGGTAAAATGACCGCAAGAGAACGTATAGAAGCGCTTGTGGACTCCAAATCAAAACTGATAGAAATTGGCGCCTTTGCCGCCCATGATATGTATGAAGATTACGGGGGTGCGCCTGCCGCTGGAGTTGTCGTTGTCTTAGGTTATATCCATAAAAGGCTTTGTGTAATCGTTGCTAACGACGCCTCTGTTAAGGCAGGAGCATGGTTCCCTATGGCAGGAAAAAAGAACCTAAGAGCACAAGAAATTGCCCTTGAAAACCACCTCCCCATCGTGTACCTAGTCGATTCTGCCGGTGTCTTTTTACCCATGCAAGACGAGATTTTCCCAGATAAAGAACACTTTGGACGCATCTTTAGAAACAACGCTAAAATGAGCAGTAAAGGGATCATACAGATTGCTGCTGTAATGGGAAGCTGTGTTGCAGGAGGAGCTTATCTCCCCATTATGTCAGATGAATCCTTGATTGTCGATAAAACGGGAAGTATCTTTTTAGCAGGAAGCTATCTTGTCAAAGCCGCCATAGGTGAAGATATTGACAATGAGACCTTAGGCGGAGCTACAACCCATACAGAAATAAGCGGAGTAACCGATTATAAGGTCCCTAATGATGCTGCTGCATTAGAAAAAATTAGATCCTTAATTAACAAGTTAGGTCATCCAGAAACTGCTGGATTTAACCGTATTAAAGCTACTCCTCCCTTGAAGGAGAACACACATTTATTCGGTCTACTCCCAAAAGAGCGAAACACTCCCTATGATATTTACCCTATGATTGAACAATTAGTTGATCAAGGAGAATATGACGAATATAAAGCCGGCTATGGTAAAACCATCATCACCGCCTATGCCCGTATCGATGGTTGGGCTGTAGGAATTATCGCTAACCAGCGCAAGGTGGTCAAATCTAAAAAAGGAGAAATGCAGTTGGGAGGAGTCATCTATGGTGACGCTGCAGATAAAGCCACTCGCTTTATCGCCAACTGTAACCAAAAGAAAATCCCTTTGGTTTTTTTACAAGATGTCACCGGTTTTATGGTTGGCAGTCAAGCAGAACATGGAGGTATAATAAAAGATGGTGCCAAAATGGTCAATGCCATGGCCAACTCTGTCGTACCAAAATTCACTGTTATCATGGGGAATTCTTATGGAGCAGGAAACTATGCCATGTGTGGAAAAGCATTTGACCCTCGTCTTATTGTTGCTTGGCCTTCGGCGGAAATGGCTGTAATGGGGGGCGCTCAAGCGGCAAAGGTTTTAATGCAAATAGAAGCAAGCTCGCTAAAGAAAAAAGGCGTAAAAATCTCTGAGGAGGAACAAAAAGCCTTATTTGAAAAAATCAAAGGGAGTTATGACAAGCAAACCAAAGCAGAATATGCCGCGGCACGTTTATGGACAGATGCTATTATCAATCCAACAGAAACTAGAAAATGGATCAGTATGGGAATTGAAGCCGCTAACCACGCTCCTATCACAGAACGTTTTAATATGGGCGTCTTACAAGTTTAAGCTTGAAATGGTTTGCTGACGCATAATCTTTCCGTTTGGGGTGCGTTCAAAGAGTGCAACAGCATATACTTCTTTAGGCAATTCATATTTTGATAACCCCTCAATACTAGAAAGTTGATGGAGGATATCTGGAGCATGATCTCCCTCTACTAACAATATTACCTTTTGCCCTAGGGATAGATCTTTTATAGCTCCTACAAAAAATGGCTGTGAAATATGTGCAGCCATTTTTGCTTCTATTTCCTCAGCTATGACTTTAATACCACCAGTATTAATTACATTATCTACTCGTCCTTTTAACAGAAAACGATGATCACTTTCAAGGCTGACCAAATCATTTGTAACGATTTTCTCTTGTGATAAATAAGGTACATCTATGACCAGGCAATCGCGTTCATCTGTTGATAGTTTCACAGCCGGAAGAGGTGTAAACAACATAGTATCCCCATTGATCTTTCGCGAAGCGATATGGGTTACTGTTTCTGTCATCCCATAGGTTTCAAAACAATGCGTACTTTTCAGCTTTAACTTCTCTTTTAGCTGAATGGAAGGAGGCGCTCCCCCTATCAAAAGGGTTTTTACTTTGTTCAAATCTTCAAAAGCATGTTCTACCTGCAAGGGTACCATAGCCGCAAAATCATAGGTTTTATTTGTATTGGCCAAAACATTTCCTTGCGGGGGAACTAAATCTATTTCTAACCCTAGTATCATAGCACGAACGAGCATCATCTTTCCTGCAATAAAATCTGCGTTGAGACAATGAAGGGCCTTATCCCCTATTTTTAGGTTAAAATGGTCTCCTGTCGCTAGAGCAGAATTCACCATCGCTTGTTTATTATATTGAATTAATTTTGGCTTGCCTGTAGAACCAGAGGTCTTTAAAGTGATAATTTCATTCGGGCGAATCCAGTCCATCAAAAAATCCCCAATGGCTTTTTCGTGGGCTTCCCCTTCTTTGATAAAAGAATAAGCAATCTCAAAAAGATCATCAAAACGATAGTGATTACCGTTCAGTAAAAATCTATTGTGAACATTGGTATAATTTGGTCTATGCTCCATCAATAGTACTGATTAGTTTGTGATACCAGTTTTTCCATTGGTATTTTTTTGCTAAAAAGAGCAAACTCAATGGATAAATAACAACTAAAAGCAGGAATAATTCAAGGGTTAAATTAGGGGTAGAAACATCTTTGAATAAAGAAGCGGTTTGAAAGGCGGTCCAGTCTGCAGTGACAAGTATGGCAGTGATTAGATTATTCGCTACATGAAACCCTATGGCGAGTTCGATCCCTTCGTCCATCAAACTCATGATGCCAAAAAACAAGCCCGTACCAATATAATAGGCTAATAAACCATAGCCCAATTTATCAATTTCTGGATTGAGGATATGCAAACTTCCAAAAATGACTGAAGTTAATAAAAGTGACAATAATCTGCTTTTGGTCAAGGTGGCGAAGCCTTGCAATAAATAGCCGCGAAATAGCCATTCTTCTAAAGCCGATTGAAAAGGAATGAGCAAGCAGGCAATTACAAACATGGTCAAGAAAGGTTGCAATTCGAAATTCCACTGATAATCATTTGGCGAGAGCCATAAACTTATTGCAAAAACTAGCACACTTATTCCTCCCCAAAAAGTAAACCCAAAGAGAATTCTCTTGACATCTATAAAGTCTCTAATAGTGGTGACGGCTGTTAAACTTTGACGGTGGATGTATTTGATCACAAATAAAAAGCCCAAAAAGGCAATTACAGAAGGGATCAATAAAAGCAATAAGGTCACATTAGTGTCGAGATGCGCGAAATAATCCAGTTGGCTGGTCACTGCAATAGGGTCTTCTGGCATAAAGAAAAACATGGGAATTTGCCCAAAGAAACTAAAAAGAATAACAATAAGTGAACCTATGAGGTAAAAACCAAAAGGACGCTTATCTGTTGAAAAATCTGTTAAGAAAGAAGTTGGTTTATCGGTTGCCATTGTTGGGTATTGTCGATGTTAATATAACCATTTTTTATTTCTAAAGGAGCGGGAATATTGTTGGTGTATAAACTCCCTGTCCCTAAACCTTGATGCCCCTTATAGCCCTGTTGATAGACCCATTGTGCGATCGCATTAAGCCCAATATTACTTTCTAAAGCACTGGTCACCCAGCTGTCTATTCCCCTTGCTGTTGCAAGGCTTGTCCACTCTTCTGCACCTTGAAAGCCACCAATAAAACTAGGCTTTAAAATAATATACTGCGGTTGAATGCTGTCTAATAAAGCAATCTTCTCTGCGGTGCTAAAAACCCCAATCAATTCTTCGTCAAGGGCAATCGGGAGAGGTGTTTTTTGACATAGCGCCTTCATCTCTTCCCAATTTCCTTGTGGGATAGGTTGCTCGATGGAATGTAACTCTAGGTCTGCTAGAATATGCAATTTCTCGAGGGCATCCTGTCCAAAAGCGCCATTGGCATCCACCCTTAAAACCATTTGATCTGCACTGTAGCGCTTCCTAATGGCTTTTAAAATTTCGACTTCGTCGGAAAAGGCGATCGCTCCCACTTTCATTTTAATACAGGAAAAGCCTTGGGCGAGTTTTTCTTCTACTTGATCAAGCATAAACTGCTGATCTCCCATCCAGATCAAGCCATTGATGGGAATCTTTGTTTCCCCAGTAGAAAAAGCGGAAGGAAATAAGGAGAAAGCATCTACTTGTTCAAAGGACAAAAAGGCCATTTCTAGCCCCATCTGTATGGAAGGAAATTCTGTCAAGGCAGCATAAAGGGCATCTTTTCCTAAATGAATATTATCGCAAACCCAAGCGAGTTTTGCCTCATAATCTGGTCGATCATCTATACTTAAGCCTCTTAATAAACCACATTCTCCTAACCCTTGCTTCGCTTCGTTTTCAAGTACAATAAACCAAGTCTCTTTTATTTTTAAAATCCCACGAGAGGTACCGCTGGGACGCTTAAATTGCAAGACATGTTTTTTGTAGTAGGCTTTCATTAGTGTGCTATATAAAAACCTAAGATAAATACAATGGCAAAAAAGAAGGTGCTTACTGCGACCACTTTTAACTCTGGATCAAGACTTTTTCCGCCTTTCGATTTTGACACGCGAATCAAATGATTCCCCAGTGGTAGAAAAAGGAGTAAGAATAGATAAGAAAAAACACTTTCAGCGTTTAAAAAAGCATAAATACTGCTTAATACAAAAGCAGTAATGACAAGAAAACTGTGATATATCCTTCCTTTATCATAGCCCAAAAGCAAGGGTACAGTGAGTTTATTTGAAGCGCGATCATTGTCCATGTCCCGCAAATTATTCAAATTCAATACTGCAGTACTAAACAATCCAATACTGGCAGCGGGCAATATTAATGTAAGTGGTAACAATTGTGTCTGTAAGTAATAGGACCCTAATACACTTACTCCGCCAAAAAAGAGAAAGACAAACAGATCCCCCAAGGCATAATAGCCATAAGCAGAATCTCCAATGGTATACTTAATCGCAGCGATTATACTCGCCAGGCCTAGTGCGATAAAAAAGAGTGCTTTCCCCCAGTCTTCACTTCCAAAAGCCAGATAAATTAAACTCAATGCAAACAACAAACTAACTCCCGCTGTAATCTGAATCCCTTTTTTGAGGGCGGCTTTAGTTAATAAGCCTTGCTGTAAAACTCTTTTAGGGCCTAAACGTTGATCGTTGTCGGTTCCTTTTACCCCATCGCCATAATCGTTGGCAAAATTTGATAAGACCTGAAAAGCAATGGTGGTGAGTAGGGCCAAAATAAACAGTGACCATGAAAAACTTCCCTCAATCCAAGCAATACCATTTCCCACTAATATTCCCGAAACAGATAAAGGAAGCGTACGTAAACGGGCGGCGGCGAACCAAACAGAGATTGTCTGCATTATTTATTGAGTAATATTCTTTCCCCAGATTTATATGAGGTAATCCATAAGTCTGTCAATCCTAATTTTATTAATTCTTGTCTAAAAGCT
The DNA here is from genome assembly GCA_943787295.1 of uncultured Flavobacteriaceae bacterium. GTDB lineage: Bacteria > Bacteroidota > Bacteroidia > Flavobacteriales > Flavobacteriaceae > Arcticimaribacter. Next base: position 390,693 of record CALSLW010000001.1, read on the forward strand.
TCCGCCTCTTCTTCAGTAGCAAAATTTCCTAAGGAATAAGCATTGAAGTCTTGTAGTGGATAAGCTTTGAAGTTGACAAAATTATCTGAGAACAAGAGGATATCACTATTGGCAGAAGCCGTAAACTGTACCGTATAGACGGTGAATTTTTTTAAGTTTTCTTGTATCTCTTTTGAACTACCGCCTAAGATTTTATTTTCTAATTCCAGTTGCTCAATGCGACTAATTATTGCTGAATCATCTTCTGTACTATTAAAACCAAAAAAGTAAATACCGCCCAGAATCAATATTGCCAGTGCAATGAAGAACCCTAGGCGATAGATATCATAACGAAGTAACTTTGCTTTATTCTCTTGTTGCAGATTTTGAAAGAAAGCTGCGGCTTTCTTTTCTTGATCTACTTCTTTGTAGAGGGCGGCAAGTTGATCTTCGTCTATAAAAGGCATAAGATTATTTTATGGGAATTTTGGATACTGCTTAAAATCAGGATCACGCTTGTCTAAAAAGGCGTGTTTCCCTTCTTGGGCTTCGTCCATTAAATAATACATTAAGGTCGCATCTCCCGCTAATTGCATAAGCCCGTGTTGCCCATCGAGTTCTGCATTCAAGCAACGCTTGACCATACGCAAAGCAAGCGGACTTCTTTTCTGCATTATAGAACACCATTCTAATACAGTGGTTTCTAAGTCGGCTAAAGGCACTACTTTATTGACCATTCCCATCTCTTCTGCTTCGTGTGCAGAGTATTGATTACATAAGAACCAGATCTCACGGGCTTTCTTTTGGCCTACGTGGCGTGCTAAATAAGAGGAGCCAAAGCCCCCGTCAAAACTTCCCACTTTAGGACCAGTTTGTCCAAAGATGGCATTCTCACTAGCGATGGTTAAATCACAGACCACGTGAAGTACATGTCCCCCCCCAATGGCATAACCATTAACCATGGCGATCACTGGCTTAGGGATTTCTCTAATTTTTTTATGCAGGTCAAGGACATTTAAACGAGGAACACCGTCTTCGCCTACATATCCACCTACTCCTTTAACATTCTGGTCTCCCCCACTACAAAAAGCTTTTTCACCGGCACCAGTAAATACCACTACATCAATGTCATTGCGTTCACGGCAAATATCCATTGCTTCTAGCATTTGATTGTTCGTCTCTGGACGAAAAGCATTGTATACTTCAGGGCGGTTTATAGTGATTTTAGCTACACCATTATAGATTTCAAATAAAATATCTGAATACGATTTGATTGGGGTCCACTTGATTTCTGTCATGAATTTTTTGTTTTAAAAATACGTCATTTATCCTTATTCTGCTTGCATAGATTTAAAGTAATTGAGCAAGACTTTATCATTCAATTTTCTTGGGGTTTTGATCTCTAATAATTGGGGGCGATTTGCAGGACGAAAAAAGCGCTTTAACTGCCACTTTAAGTCAAGACTAGAGGAGGCAGAACGATAGCCTAAGCCATGTGCTTTACAAAGCTGTTTTGTCGATCTGTTTTGCACTGTTTCAAAATAGGTATCATAAGCGGGGGTATCTTTCTCTCCCGGGAGAATACGAAAAATTCCTCCTCCTTGATTGTTGATCACTATGATACGGGTAGATGGTTTTAAATAATTATGCCACAGCCCGTTCGCATCATAGAAAAAACTCAGATCTCCTGTAACGAATAAGGTGGGAACCTCATTGACCCAGGCGGCTCCCATGGCTGTAGAAGTACTACCATCGATGCCGCTGGTGCCACGATTACAATAAATACCGCTTAATTGTGGTAAAGCAAATAGTTGGGCATAACGAATGGTTGAACTATTGGCTAACTGTAGCAGATATCCCTTTGGCAATTGCCTAAAAATCATATCAAAAGCCTTAAAATCTGAAAAAGGAAGCTGCTTGATATAATCGAGTCCTAACAAACGCTGTTTGTTGTATTGTGCTAAAAAATTGACGCAGTAATTGCTTTGTACATACTCCTTTTTTTCGGCCATTAAGGCCTCAAAAAAGACCGAAGGTGCAATCTTGAGGTGATCAGTTAAGCAGTAGTAAGTATCATAGGCTTTTTTGTGATCAAGATGCCAATGTTGTTTTGGAGAATACGCTCTTAAAAAAGCTTTGATTTTTTTAGACACCACCATCCCGCCAAAGGTCAATAAGAGCTCTGGCTGATATTCACTTAAATCCTTTCCTGCATTTTCTAAGGGAGCGATAAAAGTATCAATGGACTCAATAAAGGTGTAGTGAGACAAATTAGAGGTCGTTTCTGTCAAGACCGTAACAGAGGGATCTGCGGCTAAAAAATCCACTATTTTTCCTTCTAAACTGTCTGGGGCTAATACCCCTACTAAAATCATTTTTTTAGAGGCTTGTTGCCACTGCGTCAAAAAGGGAGAAAGGTCAATTGGATCCTGCTTAGGGCAAAAAGGGAAACATTGCCCTAAGCCTAATTGTGTATTGGTCGTATCATATAAAGGCTCTTCTAACGGAATATTAAGATGTACCGGACCACATTGCGCTAGGGCTGTATCCAGTACCTGATTGATGGCTTTTTCGTTTTCAGACTGGATTTGATCTTGTCGCTCTTTGATCTCTTTTTCCGTTGCATTTTTGGATAAAAGGGTCTGACTAGGATGTGCCAAAAGCGTTGCGGTAGCATGTGAAACATCTGGGGTTAAGTATGCTGCTGCTTCAAGGTGTGGTTCAAAGACTTGGGTTTGCCGAATGGTTTGTCCATCTCCAATATCAATGCGGTGTGGCATACGATCTGCCGAAAGTACTACTAGCGGAATATCACTGTAAAAGGCTTCTGCCACGGCGGGGTAATAATTCAATAATGCCGATCCAGAAGTGCAAACCACGGCAACTGGTTGCTGAATTTGCTGGGCGATACCCAAAGCAAAAAAAGCCGCTGCACGCTCGTCGACGATGCTGTAGGTTGTAAAAAAAGGACTAGCCGTAAAACCTTTGGTTAAAGGGGCGTTGCGAGAGCCCGGAGAGATGACAATATGCTGTATGTTTTTAGCCGCACAAAATTGAACAATGGTTTGCGCCAAAGGAATTGAGGGGTACAATTGCTCCACATTGGTCTCGTTCATTTTCGTCATAGCGCAACAAAAATACAAAACGTCTGTGCTTCCCCTTCATTTTAATGCAAAAATCACAAGGCCGATAAAAAAGTAGTGGCTTTACGACAAATCTCTTCCCATTCTTTGTTAGGATCACTCCCTGCAGTGATCCCTGCACCAGTGTAAATCCTTAGACTATTTTGCGATAATTTCCCACAGCGTAAGTTGACAAAGAAATTGGCTGTCACCCTTTTAGAAAAAGGACCTAAAAAGCCAGTATAATAGGCACGATCATAATCTTCATGCGCATGGATATAATCTACTGCAGCTGCCTTTGGCAGGCCTCCTACTGCGGGAGTGGGATGCAAATACTGCACAAGGGACAATAAATTTCCTGCTTCAATGGCTGCATTAATGGGGGTTTGTAAATGAAAGAGTTTCCCGGCTTGTACTGTGGTTCGCTCGCCTACTTGAATGTTATGAGCGGCGCCACTTTGGCGTAAGCCATCTACTATAGCATCAACTACTATTTGTTGTTCGTGCTTTTCTTTTTGAGTCCAGTCGGTATCGCTTTCGCCGCTAGGCAAAGTCCCCGCTAAAGCCACAGTCGAAAAATGTCCATTTTCTAACGTGACCAAACGCTCTGGAGATGCCCCTAACCATTGCCCGGTTTCTGGATGAAACCAATAGTAAACAAAGGCATTGGTATAGGTGTTCGCTAAACGAGTGAAGACTGCACTACCCTCTCCCTGATAAGTTAAATCAAAGGCGTTGGACAAGACCACTTTTTCAAGAGCGGTATCAGTGATTTTTTGCACCGCAGCGGTAACTTTAGCTTCAAAATTCACCTTTGCACCATGGGGCAATACAGGGGTTTCACTAGAAGCATTTAACGCGCTAAGCGCAAAACTTTTTTGCTGACTCGCTGGAACCATCAACTGTTTTTGCTGTCGAACAAAAGGAGCAAATACAAAGCCCTCTTCCTCAAAATTACAGGTCCAGTGCGTCGTGTTGTCTGATTGATAATAGCAGTGTACTTGGGCTTTTTGCGGAAAGCGAAAAAGCACAAAAGGGTATTGTTTTTCTAATAAGTCTGCGAGAAATTCTTGCATCTATTCTTGTGGAAGCGTCATGGTGGTTAACTTTATTAAAGAGACCAGCTGATCTTCATCGTCGGTTACTTTGATCTGCCAGATTTGAGTGGTGCGTCCTTTATGAATACTTTCTGCGCGTGCATACACATTCCCAGACGTTACAGAACGCAAATGATTCCCCGACATCTCTATCCCGCGAACGATTTGGTTTTCGCCTTTGGCAAAAATATAAGAGGCTACACTACCCACGGTTTCTGCTAGGGCAAAAGTGGCGCCGCCATGTAAAACGCGATCGGGTTGATAGACGCTTTCATTGACCGGCATTTTAGCGACGAGATAATCGTCCCCTAATTCAGTAAAACTGATCTCTAGGGTCTTTAATAAGTAGTTATTCGTCGATTGATTGAGCAAGACAAGCTTGTCGGCATTTTCCATGCTTTTTTTATTCAAATTTAAGGAATAATAAAAGGCCTGCAAGTCGTGTTTGATCTATTCTTTTGTAGAAGGCTGCTAATGTTCATTTTGTCTTGATAAAGGACGGAGCGTAAAGAAAACAGCCGGTGGCTGTTTTTAGCGACGGGCCAGATGGCGCGTGGGCCAAAAAAGTGAACTACTCTCCTAAAGCAAAAGAACTCGCTGCGCTCAAACAGCTTTTGCTTCTTTACGGAGATCACTCCCCTTTTCTTTACGCCGATTTCGTGAATGTCAAAAAGGGAATTGTACTAAAAACGGTCATTGAGCGAAGTTGATCCACTATACATCAAAGCCAAAACCAGCAATGATCTTGAATTAGAGATTAAACAGTGGAAGGGAAACAAAAGCGTGGGGCGGCTTAAAGTGTAGATTTTTTACAAATAGCTTGTGTTGGTGTTGAGTAGCATAAACATAAGTACAGTCCTTAAAATAAAAAAGGGCTTAACGGCAGTCGATAAAGCGAAAATGGCTTTAGTAGGTTTCATGTAATTTGGATTCTCAATAAAAGTATAAAAAATATTGACATAAAAAAAGCGACCCAAAAGGAGTCGCTTTTTCATCTAAAAAGGTCAAAGGTTTATTTGACTTCTTCAAAATCAACATCTTGTACATCGTCACCAGCTGCGGCTTCTCCACCTGCATTAGCAGTTGGGTCTGGTCCTGGCTGGCCTTGGGCTTGGCCTTCGGCTTGTGCCTTGTACATTTCTTCAGAAGCTACTTTCCAGGCTTCATTGATCTTTTCTAAAGCGGGATCGATAATGGCCAAGTCTTTGGTTTCATACGCTTTCTTTAATTCTTCTAAAGCTTCTTCGATGGGCTTTTTCTTATCGTCAGAAAGTTTTTCTCCAAACTCTTTCAATTGACTTTCGGTTTGAAAAATCATTTGATCGGCAGCGTTGAGTTTATCGACCTGCTCTTTGGCTTGCTTATCTGCTTCGGCATTTGCTTCGGCTTCCTGCTTCATTTTCTCGATTTCTTCTTCGGTTAAACCAGAAGAAGCTTCGATGCGAATGTCTTGTGTTTTTCCTGTGGCTTTATCTGCGGCAGTTACTTTGATGATTCCGTTCGCATCAATATCAAAGGTTACTTCGATTTGAGGTGTTCCTCTAGGCGCTGGTGGAATTCCATCTAAGTGAAAACGACCAATGGTCTTATTGTCTGCCGCCATAGAGCGCTCTCCTTGTAAGACGTGAATCTCTACAGACGGTTGGTTGTCTGCTGCGGTAGAAAAGACTTGTGATTTCTTGGTCGGAATGGTGGTGTTCGATTCGATTAATTTCGTCATTACACTTCCCATGGTTTCAATCCCTAGCGAAAGTGGAGTAACGTCTAAGAGTAAAACATCTTTTACATCTCCAGTTAATACTCCCCCTTGGATCGCCGCACCAATGGCGACTACTTCGTCTGGGTTTACACCTTTTGATGGCTTTTTGCCAAAGAATTTTTCGACCTCTTCTTGGATAATCGGGATACGCGTTGACCCTCCTACTAAGATGATTTCATCAACGTCTGAAGTCGATAAACCTGCATCTTCTAATGCTTTCTTTACAGGAGCCATCGAACGACGTATTAATTCGTCAGACAACTGTTCAAACTTAGAACGGGTTAAAGTGGTTACTAAGTGTTTAGGTCCAGAAGCGGTTGCTGTAACATAAGGCAAGTTGATCTCTGTCTGGGTAGAAGAAGATAATTCAATCTTCGCTTTTTCCGCCGCTTCTTTTAAACGTTGCAACGCCATAGGATCTTTTCTTAAGTCCATGCCTTCTGCTTCGTTAAATTGATCTGCTAACCAGTCGATTAGAACTTGGTCAAAGTCATCTCCCCCTAGATGAGTATCCCCATTGGTAGCAAGTACTTCAAAGACTCCGTCTCCTAATTCGAGGATAGAGATATCAAAGGTTCCTCCCCCTAAATCATATACGGCAATCTTGCGGTCTGCCCCACCTTTGTCCATTCCATAAGCAAGTGCAGCTGCTGTTGGTTCGTTGATGATACGTTGTACTTTAAGACCAGCAATTTCTCCCGCTTCTTTTGTCGCTTGACGTTGTGCATCGTTAAAATATGCTGGGACAGTAATTACAGCTTCAGTTACATCTTGACCTAAGTAATCTTCTGCCGTCTTCTTCATTTTTTGAAGGGTCATGGCAGACAATTCTTGTGGGGTATATAAACGCCCGTCGATGTCTACACGTGGGGTGTTATTATCTCCTTTTACTACCTTATAGGCAACAGTAGAAGCTTCTTTTGAAGATTCAGAATATTTGTTTCCCATAAATCGCTTCACAGAAGCGATGGTTTTTGTAGGGTTTGTTACTGCTTGACGTTTCGCAGGATCTCCTACTTTGATCTCTCCTCCTTCTACAAAGGCAATAACCGATGGGGTGGTGCGCTTTCCTTCTGCATTTGGGATAACAACAGGTTCGTTACCTTCCATTACCGAAACACACGAATTGGTCGTTCCTAAATCGATTCCAATTATTTTACTCATGTTAGTGGTTTTAATTTTTTTTTGAATAAGACAAGGAATATGCCATATTGAATTTTCTGACAGGCTGTCAGCATCATCAGACAGTTTGTTCCAATTTTTACTTTTATTATCATTTAAAATGGGAAAAGAAGTACATTTGAGAAAAATTAGTAGTCATGTCCACGGCCAAAAAAAGTTACCAACGCATCACCACGAATTCTTTAATTCAAATGAAAAAAGATGGCGAGAAGATTGCCATGCTTACCTCTTATGATTACACCTTTGCAGGGATTGTAGATGCTGCAGGGATAGATGTGATCTTAGTAGGCGATTCTGCCTCGAATGTAATTGCAGGGCATGAGACAACTTTACCCATTACCCTAGACCAAATGATTTATCACGCCAGTTCTGTTGTTCGTGGAGCGAAAAGAGCCTTAGTTGTGGTGGATCTTCCTTTTGGGACCTATCAAGCCGATTCTAAAGAAGCGCTCAAGTCTGCCATTAAAATCATGAAAGAATCAGGTGGACATGCCGTAAAGCTAGAAGGAGGCGTCCAAGAAAAGCAATCGATTGAGCGTATTCTTCAAGCGGGAATTCCTGTCATGGGACATTTAGGCTTAACCCCACAATCGATCTATAAATTTGGAACCTATACCGTTCGTGCAAAAGAAGAGGAAGAAGCTGCTCAATTGCTTTCAGATGCAAAGATGCTGGAAGAATTGGGTTGTTTTGGCGTAGTCCTAGAAAAAATCCCTGCTGCATTAGCTAAAAAAGTAGCCGAATCTATCAGTATTCCTGTGATCGGGATTGGCGCAGGAAATCATGTCGATGGCCAAGTGCTGGTTTTACACGATATGCTGGGGATGAGCAAAGAGTTTAGTCCGCGATTCTTACGTCGTTATGCCGACTTACACAGCGCCGTTACAGAGGCGGTATCTGCTTATACGACCGATGTTAAATCTGGGGATTTCCCTAACGAAAAAGAGCAGTATTAACTCGCTAGATCCTTCTTCGATTTTATTTGAAGACAATCATTTATTGGTGGTCAATAAAGCGCCAGGGCAGTTAGTCCAAGGGGATAAAACTGGGGACGTACCTTTAGTCGATTTGGCGAAAGCCTACATCAAAACAAAATACAATAAACCCGGCGAAGTTTTCCTAGGGGTCGTACATCGCTTAGACCGTCCCACCAGCGGAGTGTTAGTTTTTGCGCGTACCTCAAAAGCCTTAAACCGTTTAAACGAACAATTTAAATCCAGGGAAGCGAAAAAGATTTATTGGGCCATTGTGGAAGGCACTAAAGTGCCAAAGCAACAAAGCTTAAAGCACTGGTTAGTTCGCAATTCTAAACAGAATAAATCTTATGCCCACAAAAAGGAGATCGCCAATAGTAAAGAAGCGCGACTTAGTTTTCAATTACATCATTCCTTAGATCGCTACAGCTGTTTAGAGATTAAATTGGATACTGGAAGACACCATCAAATTAGAGCTCAACTGAGTTTTGAAGGGCATATTATCAAAGGAGATTTAAAATACGGTGCCGCAAGAAGTAATAAAGATGGCAGCATTTGTTTGCATGCACGATCTTTAGAAATCCTACATCCCGTGAAAAAAGAAGCCATTAAGTGGACTGCTGCACCGCCTAAAGATGTGTTATGGCTGGCTTGTGTTGCCGCTGACTCTTCAAGGACTTTGCCTTGATAATTTGTGCGATAGGCTTATTTTCTATTTTACTTTCTAACCAAGACAAAATGTCTAAGTACAAGAACGCCCTTCTTTCATAGGGATCTTCTTCATATTGCTTTAGTTCTTCATGCAATTGTTTAAAGTGTAGTTTTAACTCTTGTGGATATATATCCCCTAACTTTCTTATAAAAGTAATCATGGATTTTTGCACCTCGTGAAGGTCATCCATCTTCAACAAGAATTTATAGGTATCGCGAATATGGGTATCGATATGATAGTCATAGCCAGCTTCATAATGGGCGACAAGATTGAGAACTCGCGCAAAACACAAGAGGTCCTCTCGCATTTTAAGGCCTTTGTTTTGAACAATTTTATTCAGATAAATTATAGCGCTTTCATAGTCTTCACAGCCAAAGTATAAACAGCCTAATTTATAATACAACAACATGACATGATGGGCGTCTATTTTGTTTTTATATTGTTCAATATGTGCTAATATCTCTGGTACAATTACTTGGCCTGCTTTGAATTCACCCTCTAAAAAGTAGAGATTTAATTGGTTGTTATAAGAGTAAAGGAAACTAAGGACTTTTAAATTATCATTTTTAGGGAAACGATCAGAGGCTAATACAACCTTCATATCGTATAAGACAGTTTTAAAACGCTCTGGATGCTTGATTAAAACAATGGCTTCTAATAAAAAATTATTGGCCTTAAGATAAAAAACGGGATGGGATTCTATCATACGCGGGAATTGTCGAAACAACTCTACCCAGCGGGTAGCATACTTATAACTAGACAAAAAGTCTTGGGTTAATAAACTGTACCACACATGGGCTTTACAATACCACATGCGCTCTCTAAACCCCATTTCTTCATAAGCTACATTAGGCAAGCGTTCAAAAAAGAATTTGGTTACTTCTCTAAATTCGCTATCACTTTTTACATAACCAGCTTTGATTAATCGCTCGTATATTTGCAGAGAAAGATTGGACAATTGACTGCACAATTCGTTCTGCTCAGAAAGGTTTGATGCATCTTGAATCAACTGCTCTGCACGATTGCTCATGCTGCGCGTAATATATTGTGATTCAATCACTTTTTCTAATTCCACAATTTCAAAAGCCAAGTATTTTTCTTCAAAACCATAAGCAATACTTTTGGCCTTTTCAAGGATTTTTAAGCTTTGTTTATACAAGCCTTTTTGGTATAAAACAGTAGCAAAATCTAATTGTTCCCTGATTTGCATTCGGGCATTTTGAATGGAGGGATTCATTCTTAAACTCACCAAAATTTGGCGGTACAGATGCGCCTTGAGATTCGAGAGTTGTTGTTTAGTGACAAAATTTTTCTTGAGAATTTCTCGCTCATCATAGGTCTTTGCACGATCCAAAATATTGAACAAATGCAGGAATTTTGCGTTCTGATTTGCCTCTACTCTTCCAGCATATAATTTAAATTGCCGCTTTTCTGATTTAGAGAGCGATTTAACGAGTCTGAATAAATTTTCTTTATGATCGGTAGTCATAGGGACATATTTGAACGTAAAACTATGAAAATAAATTATTTATAACAACACTTATAGCTTTAGAAATCGTAATAAATTTCTACCAAAAATAAGGCTGTTTTGCCAATAAATAGTACTTTCGTTTATAGAAATCATAAGGGCTTCCATGGCAACAGATCAAGTACAAATTTTTGACACCACATTAAGAGACGGAGAACAAGTTCCCGGATGTAAATTAGACACTAAAAATAAGTTAATTATTGCAGAACGTCTAGACCTTCTTGGAGTGGATATTATTGAAGCAGGCTTCCCTATTTCTAGTCCTGGAGACTTTCATTCTGTGGAAGAAATCGCTAAGTTAGTCAAGAACGCCACTGTTTGTGGTTTAACCCGATCTGTAAAAAAAGATATTGAAGTCGCTGCAGATGCACTTAAGCATGCTAAGCGACCTAGAATCCATACAGGAATTGGGACCTCTGATTCCCATATCAAATACAAGTTTAACTCTACCCGTGAGAAAATCATCGAGCGTGCGGTTGCCGCCGTGACATATGCAAAGACCTTTGTAGAAGATGTTGAGTTTTATGCCGAAGATGCCGGGAGAACCGACAATGAATTTCTTGCCCGTGTTTGCGAAGCAGTTGTCAAAGCTGGAGCAACTGTTTTAAACATTCCAGATACCACTGGCTACTGCCTACCTGAAGAATACGGCGCTAAAATCAAGTACCTTAAAGAAAATGTTACTGGAATTGATAAAGCCACATTATCTTGTCATTGTCATAACGATCTAGGACTGGCTACAGCTAATTCTATCGCTGGAATCATCAATGGAGCACGACAAATTGAGTGTACCATTAACGGAATCGGGGAACGTGCTGGAAACACCTCTTTAGAAGAAGTCGTGATGATTATGCGTCAACACCCAACCCTTAAACTAGATACAAACATCAACTCAAAGTTGTTATACGACACCAGTCGCTTAGTATCTGAAAGTATGGGAATGATGGTGCAACCTAATAAAGCTGTCGTAGGAGCAAATGCTTTTGCCCACAGCTCTGGGATTCATCAAGACGGGGTCATCAAAAATAGAGAAACCTATGAAATCATGAATCCACATGATGTAGGCGTAACAGAATCTGCAATTGTTTTAACCGCGCGTTCTGGCCGAGCTGCTTTAGCCTATCGAGCCAAAAATGTAGGGTTTGAATTAGATAAACTACAATTAGATAAAGTCTATCAGGAATTTTTAAAATTTGCTGATTTACAAAAAGAAATTAGCGATAATGATATTCCAAAAATCATTGAAGCCGCAAAATTATAAACCATTCTATTCTTTCACAGATGAAGAAAACACTTTTTGATAAAGTTTGGGATTCACACGTTGTTCAACAAGTTGAAGACGGTCCAGACATTCTTTTTATTGATCGCCACATGGTACACGAAGTAACGAGTCCAGTGGCTTTTTTAGGTTTAAAAAACCGTAAGATTCCAGTAATGTATCCAGAGCGTACTTTTGCAACAGCAGATCACAATACACCAACGATCAATCAACACCTTCCAGTGAAAGATCCACTGTCTGCAAATCAACTAAAAGCATTAGAAAAAAATGCTGCAGCACACGGAATTTCTTACTGGGGATTAGGGCATGAAAAAAACGGAATTGTTCACGTAGTAGGACCAGAATATGGTATCACCCAACCTGGAGCTACCATTGTTTGTGGAGATTCACATACTTCAACTCATGGTGCCTTTGGGGCAATTGCTTTTGGGATTGGAACATCTGAAGTTGAGATGGTACTTTCTACCCAATGTATTATGCAGCCAAAGCCAAAGAGCATGCGCATCAATATTAATGGGGAATTAGGTAAAGGCGTAACGCCAAAGGATGTTGCCTTATACATCATTTCACGTTTATCCACTTCTGGTGCAACGGGCTATTTTGTTGAATATGCTGGTGATGTTTTTACTGCTATGTCCATGGAGGGTCGTATGACCGTTTGTAATCTTTCGATCGAAATGGGAGCACGTGGTGGAATGATTGCTCCAGACGAAAAGACATTTGACTATATTAAAGGACGTGAGTTCACGCCTACTGCTGCAGCTTGGGATAAAGCCAAAGCTTATTGGGATACCCTTCACACAGACGAAGGAGCATCTTTTGACAAAGAATATCACTTTGATGCCAGCGAAATCGAACCAATGATTACCTATGGTACTAACCCAGGAATGGGAATGGGGATCACCAATGGTATTCCAACTGCTGAAGCCGTTGAAGGTGGGGAAGCTACTTATAAAAAATCTTTGGCCTATATGGGCTATAACGAAGGAGAGGACATGATTGGGAAGCCCATCGATTTTGTTTTCTTAGGAAGTTGTACCAATGGACGAATTGAAGATTTTCGTGCTTTTGCTGAAATCATCAAGGGGCGTAAAAAGGCAGATAATGTTACTGCTTGGTTAGTCCCTGGTTCACATAAAGTATTAGCGGCGATCAAAGAAGAAGGTATTTTAGACGAACTCCACACAGCTGGATTTGAACTAAGAGAACCTGGATGTTCTGCTTGTTTAGCGATGAACGACGATAAAATTCCTGCAGGAAAATATGCAGTGAGTACCTCTAACCGAAATTTCGAAGGCCGTCAAGGCCCCGGTTCAAGAACCCTTTTGGCCAGTCCAATTGTTGCTGCTGCTGCAGCTGTCACCGGAAAAGTAACTGATCCAAGAACCTTACTATAATTATGGCTTACGATAAATTCAAGGTGCTTACTAGCACTGCCGTTCCCTTACCCATTGAAAATGTAGATACTGACCAAATCATCCCTGCGCGCTTTTTAAAAGCGACAGAACGCAAGGGATTTGGTGATAACCTTTTTCGTGATTGGAGATATAATCAAGATGACAGCCCAAAAGAGGACTTCGTTTTAAACAACCCTAAATACAGTGGGAAAATTCTCGTTGGAGGAAAGAACTTTGGTTCTGGATCATCAAGAGAACATGCTGCATGGTCTGTTTATGACTATGGCTTTAGATGTGTGGTATCGAGCTTTTTTGCCGATATCTTTAAAAACAACTGTTTAAACATTGGAGTATTACCCGTTCAAGTTTCTCCAGCATTTCTTGCTGATATTTTTGCGGCCATTGAAAAAGATGCTTCAACAGAATTAGTGATTGATTTACCTGCGCAAAGCATTACAATTAGTAGTACTGGGGCAACAGAATCTTTTGACATCAACACCTATAAAAAAGGGAATATGACCAATGGTTTTGACGATATCGACTATCTGTTAAACATCAAAGATAACATCCGCGATTTTGCGGCCAACACACCTTTATAAGGCTTTATTTTGGGCGCAAGCAAACCACGCAAAATAGAAATAATGGACACCACCCTTAGGGATGGTGAACAAACCTCTGGCGTTTCCTTTTCGGTTTCCGAAAAATTAACCCTAGCAAAGCTTTTATTAGAAGAGCTCAAGGTGGATCGCATAGAAATTGCCTCAGCTAGAGTTTCTAAAGGAGAATTTGATGCGGTCAAGCGTATTACTGCCTGGGCAAACGAAGTTGGACTTTTATCCCAAGTTGAAATCTTGACATTTGTAGATAAAGGGACTTCGATTAAATGGATGCAGGAAGCTGGCGCCAAAGTGCAAAACCTTTTGACCAAAGGATCGGTTAACCATTTAACTTATCAACTAAAGCAAACGCCTGAACAGCATTTTAAGAATATTGGAGAGAACATTGCACTCGCCGAGAAAAAGGGAATACAAACAAATGTTTACCTAGAAGATTGGAGTAATGGCATGCGTAATTCCCCTGAATATGTCTTTGCATTTTTGGACTTTTTGTCTACCCAAAATATTTCAAGGGTTTTATTACCCGATACCTTAGGCGTTTTGACACCAAGTGAAACTTCTCAATACCTCGCAACGATTGTTGCGCGTTATCCTAAGCTTCATTTTGATTTCCATGGACATAACGATTATGATTTAGGCGTAGCCAATGCCATGGAGGCGGTAAAAGCTGGAGTACACGGTTTACACTTAACAGTCAATGGAATGGGAGAAAGAGCAGGAAATGCTCCCCTCGCCTCTGTCGTTGCAGTGCTGAATGACTTTGTACCTACAGTAACAACCAATATTAAAGAAAAGGCCTTGTATAAAGTAAGCCAACTGGTGGCAACCTTTACCGGTTTTAGAATTCCTGCAAATAAACCTATAGTAGGAGCAAATGTCTTTACGCAAACTGCGGGAATACATGCTGATGGAGACTCTAAAAAGAACCTATATTTTAACGATCTTTTACCAGAACGCTTTGGGCGTAAGCGCTCCTATGCTTTAGGCAAAACTTCGGGGAAAGCGAACATTGTCAAAAACTTACAGGAGTTAGGTTTAACCCTAAATGAAGAAGAACTCAAACAAGTAACTCTACGCATTATTGAGTTAGGCGATAAAAAGCAAAAAGTAAGTACAGAAGATTTACCTTATATCATATCAGATGTATTGGGTAGCGTAAGCACAACTAGCGTAATAATCAAATCCTATGTTTTGACGCATTCCAAAGGCTTACAACCCTCTACAACAGTTGCGGTAGAAATTGATGGAGAACTTTTAGAAGAAAATGCCAGTGGCGATGGGCAATATGATGCCTTTTTAAATGCCATTCGCATCATGTATAAAAAGAAAAAACGACAACTCCCCCAATTGGTGGACTATGCCGTACACATCCCTCCTGGGAGTCATTCTGATGCCTTGTGCGAAACCAGTATCACTTGGCTTTTAGACGGAAAAGAATTCATTACCCGTGGTTTAGATTCAGATCAAACCGTATCTGCCATTAAGGCCACCGAAAAAATGTTAAATAGTATAGCACTTTAAATATGAACATGAATATTGCCCTTTTAGCCGGCGACGGAATCGGTCCAGAAGTAATCGATCAAGCCGTGAAAGTAAGTAACGCCATTGCAACAAAATTTGGCCATGAAATCAACTGGACCCCTGCCCTAACCGGTGCAGCAGCCATTGACGCAGTTGGTGATCCTTATCCAGACGAAACCCATGCGGTATGCGAAGCAGCAGATGCTGTTTTGTTTGGAGCCATTGGTTTACCGCGTTTTGACAATGATCCTTCTGCAAAAGTTCGCCCAGAGCAAGGTTTATTAAGAATGCGTAAAAAATTAGGTTTATTCGCTAATGTACGTCCCACCTTTACTTTTCCGTCTTTATTAGATAAATCTCCCTTAAAGCAGGAACGCATCGAAGGAACAGATTTAGTTTTCTTACGCGAATTAACAGGAGGAATTTACTTTGGAGAACGCGGTCGTCTAGACAATGGGAATACCGCTTTTGACACCTGTACTTATACCCGTGGCGAAATTATTCGCTTAGCGAAAAAAGGCTTTGAACTAGCCATGACACGTACAAAAAAGTTATGCTGTGTCGATAAGGCAAACGTCTTAGAAAGTTCTCGTCTATGGAGAGAGACGGTACAAAGCATGGAAAAAGATTATCCAGAAGTAGAAGTATCTTATGAATTAGTCGATGCAGTTGCCATGCGTTTAGTGCAATGGCCTAACAGCTATGATGTCTTAATCACCGAAAACTTATTTGGTGATATATTAACCGACGAAGCCTCTGTCATCTCTGGTTCAATGGGCTTAATGCCCTCTGCTTCTGTAGGAAGTGACAATGCCTTGTATGAACCCATCCACGGTTCATTCCCACAAGCGACTGGACTAGACATTGCTAATCCACTTGCAACGATCTTGTCTGCAGCGATGATGTTTGAAATGTCGTTTAACTTACAAGAAGAAGGCGCCTTGATTCGCAAAGTAGTAGATCAATCTTTGGCAGAAGGTTTTGTAACCGAAGATCTTGCCAATGGTGGAAAAGCCTATAAAACATCTGAGATAGGAGATTATTTAGCAGAACTGATTGCGAAAGCATAAAAAAGTATCTTTTAGCTTTATAATGCAACCGCCCATTCGGGCGGTTTTTTTTGGGATATCACTGATTTATTGCAAATGTTATATTTGTAATTAACTTTAAACAAACCATTGAATGATGACGACTTCTCAATTAAAAGGCTTTTTATGGCAGTGTACCAAGATTAATTTTTTCTTTTTACTCTTTACTTTTGTTGTTTTATTATTGGCTGAACCAGTGTATCATATCCACCAGTATTTTTACAGCGGTAGCTTAGAAGAGTTTCAACAAACCCTCTATTATATGATGGGGATTTATAAACTATTTTGGTTCTTTTTCAATCTAGTACCCTATCTCGCTTTAAGAATGTTAGAAAAGAAAGCCTAATCTAAAAGCGCTTCGATCTCCTTTCTAATTATGGAAGACCACAAGGCATACCCGTCTTTGTTGAGATGCAATTGATCTTCTACAAAAAGGGCGGTCTTTGGCAAACCTTTTTCGTTGAGAAATGCATTAGCAGTAGAAACAAAATACACATTGTCGGTTTTGTCGCAGTAGGCTTTAATTTTTTGATTGACCTTTTTAATGTCTTCCCATTGCGCCCAGCGACTTTTGGTAGGCGTAATTTCTACCCATAAAAAAGGGGTCACTGGATGTCGTTCTCTTATTTGTTTTAGAAAAAATTTAAAGAGCCGTTTGACTTTTGCTGGAGACTCATCTGCTGGATCTCCCTTGATATCGTTCGCAATAAAACCAATGATCATCGCGGGTTGATAGTCGCCTAACAAGGCGTCTGTATAAAAGATGGCATCTCGTAAATGTGCTCCACCATAGCCTCTTTGAATGACGGGATAGGGCGCCATATCTTGTGCTAAGGTTTCCCAAAGTCGAATGCTGGAACTCCCTAGAAACAACAAGGCATTCTCTGGCACTTCAACTTTATTGAGGGCGCGAAAGTTGTTAATTTCGGGCGAAGCCCATGCATAAGAGCTTTTAGGATATTGTTTTAAAGGGGAACATTGGGTGAATAGAAAAAGAAATATAAGTGCGTAAAATAAGCGCATGCTGTTTTTTTTATACCTTTAAGATACTCAATCTTACTAACCTACCGATAGATGAAAAAGCTTTTTGCCCTTTTGTGCTTTATCTCCTGCCTTATTTATGGACAAGAGGAGATCGACCAACCTCAATCCAACATTCAAACCTATACCCCCACTAAACTTCTTTCTCAAGGGCAATGGGATATCAAATGGTTCAATAATCTTTATACTGAAGTAAAAGGAAGGGATGATCGAGGAAATAAAACTAGATTTCCCCGAAAAAATTTCTTTACCTCTTCGCTGGATGTTTTCACTGGAGTGAGCAACGACAATCGCTTGAATATTGGTTTATTGGTAGAATACCGTTCAAATACTATTCTAGGGAAAAACATTTTGGCTCCCTTTGGGTTCTCAACGCAAACTTATCGGCGTAATGGGTTGAGTAGTATTGCACCGGCGATCAAATTCACTCCTATAAAAAACTGGGCGCGTTTTGCTGTCCAAACCTCTTTTAGTCTTCCCTTATTTGAGAATGAATCAGAGGACGGCATCTTTTTAGATCAAAAAGGATACACTTTTCAAAATCGCTTTTTCTATGATTATTTAGCACCAAATGGGATGATTCAAATCTATAGCGAGTTAAATACAGAATTCAACTTTGGTAAGAATACCGACAGTTTTGCCAATGATTCTTTTCGCCTTACCCCTGGTGTTTTTGTGAGCTATTTTCCCTCCTCTAACACCACGCTTTTAGGCTTAATACAAAATTCTCAACTAGTTGATTTGGGGGACAGCATCAATCAAAGATTCACTGCTTTAGGAGGAGGCGCTAAATTTCAACTCACCCAAGTGCTCAACCTTGAAGTTATCTATACCAACTTTATTGCTGGAAAAAATTCTGGACTGGGTCAAACCTTTAATTTAGGACTTCGTGCGTTATTCAATTAAACTCTTCTTGTTGTTACTGTGTTGGCAAGGAATCGCACAAGAGAAAACACTAGAACACATTGATTTTAACGGTTTAGAGAAAAGTAAACCGCAATATCTCAAGCGCTTACTAATGCAAAAGATTGGTCAAGCATATGATTCCATTAAAGTAAAAAATGACCTTATCGTACTCTTGCGGGAACCTGCGGTGAGTCATGCTTTCACTTCAATTGACACCCTGTCTTCTGGTCGCATCAAACTTACTTATCATATCGAAGAAAACAAGACCCTTATCCCTGCGGTGGATTTATGGCAAACAGTTAATAATGCCTTTGCTTACCACCTGGGGCTTACAGATTATAATTTTGCCGGAAGAGGGTATACTATAGGGGCTTTCTATCGTCAAAATAATTTCCCTGGCTTTGGATTGATAGTCGAAAACAACAATTTTATGTCAGCTAAAACAGAATTAAAACTTTTGGCACAACAATTAGAAACCCTAGAGCCAATAAGGCTTGAAACCAGTCTAGCAAACTTTCGTTACCGCTTTCAAAGTTGAGAGATTAGTCTGGGGCGAGAAATCAATCTAAAACATAAAGTAATGCTAGGCGCTGGGGTCATAGGCGAGCGTTATTTATTTGAAGAGGGAGATGAAATAGCGAATATTCCAAAGCATTTTTCTACTACTAAAGGAGTGGGAAAACTAGGTTATACCTATGATTATATTCAACCACATTAATATCATTTAAAAGGATGGCGCAGCCAAACTAATGCCACGCATGTCTGGGGAAAATCCATTACAGATAACAATACCTTTTACACCATCGAGAACGAAACCAAATATTTTAAACGAATCAATAAGATGGGAAATCTCGCGATAAGGGGACAACTAGGTTTAGCTCGAAATATTGACTCTCCCTTCCCTCCTTTTGTTATTGACAATAACCGCAATGTGCGTGGAGCGGGAAATCTTGTTCAACGGGGAAACACCTATTGGGCTATCAATACAGAATACCGTCATAGTCTTTTTGAAAAAGGCTGGTTTGCTTTACAAGGAAATGTCTTTGTTGATATGGCAGGAATTCGACCCGTTGATAGCAAACTAAGTCAACTTTTTAAAAGTGAAAACAATTATCAATACGGCGGTATCGGCTTGCGTATTATACATAAATATATCTATAAAGCCGTCTTAAGGATTGATTATGGCATCAACTTAGACGGCTTTAAAAATTCATCTTTGGTCTTTTGAATAGACCAATTCTTTTAACTAGAGTAAGTATTCTGTATTCACAAAGTTTGAATCCTTTGTATCCATTAAGGCATCGAGAATTTCGTTGTTGTAAGAATTGTCTTTTGCTGCCACAAAGGTGCGGATAGAAAAAGAACGCAATGCATCAAAAACACTCAAGGTGCTAACAGCAGAGTTTTTTCTCCCAGTAAATGGATAAACATCTGGCCCACGCTGGCAGGCAGAGTTTAAGTTTACACGACAAACTAAATTCGCCAATACATCTACTAGGGGTCCAATCTTGCGAATATCTCTTCCAAAAAGACTGACTTGCTGCCCATAATCTGAAGCAGCCATAACGTCAAGTGGCTCATTGATGTCTTTATAAGACATCACTGGAACTACAGGACCAAATTGCTCCTCGTGGTACACATCCATCTCACTGGTCACTGGATACAATACCGCTGGATAAGAATAGTTGTGACTCAGTTGCCCTCCTTTTTTATTTAGAACCTTGGCCCCTTTGGCTTTAGCATCTTTAATTAAATCTTGAATATAAGCCGGCTTACTTGGCTCTGGTAGCGGAGTTAAAAAAACTCCCTCTTCCCAGGGTAGACCAAACTTTAAGGCATCGACTGCTTTAGTAAAACGAGCGTTGAACTCATCCACAATTGATTCGTGAACAAACAACATTTTTAGAGCCGTACACCGCTGTCCGTTATAGG
Source organism: uncultured Flavobacteriaceae bacterium (assembly GCA_943787295.1). GTDB lineage: Bacteria > Bacteroidota > Bacteroidia > Flavobacteriales > Flavobacteriaceae > Arcticimaribacter. The sequence continues at coordinate 410,827 of CALSLW010000001.1, forward strand.
ATAATGTTCCAGAGATACACTCTTTAATGGTCAAGTCTAAATCTGCATCGGGTAAAATGATCCCGGGATTTTTAGCTTCAAGTCCAAGGACCAATCGCAATCTGTTTTTATTAGGGTGCAAATCTTGTAAGGCTACCGCCGAAGAAGAATGCCCGATTAAGGCAAGCACATCGATCTTACCGGTTTGCATAATGGGAGAAGCAATCTTTCGCCCACGACCGAAGACAATGTTCACAACTCCAGGAGGAAAACTCTCGTGGAAAGCTTTTAATAATGGCGTAATCAATAGTACCCCCGTGTTTTGCTGGCTTAAAGATGGCTGTATTTCCCATAATAATCGCGGGAATCAACAAGCAAAACGTCTCGTTTAGTGGATAATTATAGGGGCCTAAACACAAGACAACTCCTAGTGGTCCACGACGTATGTGCGCATGTATGCCTGCTTGCTTGTCAAACTTAGCACTCTTGCGGTCTAGTTTTTTATAGGCTTCTATCGTATCATAGATATAGTCAACAGTACGATCAAACTCTTTATAAGAATCGGCTTTGTTCTTTGCGATTTCCCACATCAATAGTTCAACAACTTCTTCTCTATGTTCTTGCATTTTCTTGGCAAAAACTTCGAGACATTTTAAACGGTCTTTAACTTTCATGGTAGGCCATGCACCTTGACCGCGATTAAAGGCTTTTTCTGCAGCATTTAAAGCGTCTAGGGCAGCATCTGTTTCCATATCTGGAATAGAGCCTAAAAGTGTTGGACCTACCTTCCCTTTGCTATTCTCAGTATAGATGGTTGAAAATACATCTGAAGTTCCGCCCTCCCATATTTTCAATTCTCCATCGACTAAATACTGGGTACAATGAATCGGTTCCTCAAAGCGAATCGCAGCATCAATTTTTACCTTTTGAGTGGTTTCCATAACTGTCTGTTTATTTTTTTTGTTATAAAGTTAAACTTAATAAACATAAATGCTGAATTATGCGTTACTTATTTTTAGCAATTGAAAGAATGAATTTCAGAATATTAAAGGGAAAATCATTTATATTTAACAAAACAATCGCTCCATGGGCAAACAAGTCGGTTTATTTTTAGGTCCTACTTTCTTTATTCTATTACATTTTTTTGCCCATCACGGGCTTTCATCTCAAGCAATCACTGTTATCGCTTTAGCGGTCTGGATGGTGACTTGGTGGATAACAGAAGCAGTCTCGATCTCAGTGACTGCCTTACTTCCACTGGTCATCTTTCCGCTTTTTGATATTATGTCGATGAATGTAGTTGGGGCGAATTACGGAAGTTCAATTGTGTTTTTATTTTTTGGGGGCTTTGTTTTGGCTTTAGCCTTAGAAAAAGTGAATTTACACAAGCGCATTGCACTGACCATTATCCATAAAACAGGGACAACGCCAAATCGAGTGATACTGGGTTTTATGCTTGCCACAGCGTTTATGAGTATGTGGATTTCGAATACCGCTAGTACTGTTGTGATGTTGCCCATTGCGCTGTCTGTTATCCACCTTTTGGTACAAAGCGACGGAGTATTTACAAAAGAAGAACGTCATTTTTCGCTTTCTGTCATGCTAGGAATTGCCTTCTCGGCTAATGCAGGCGGAATTGCTACGGTGATTGGAACCCCGCCTAATTCAGTTTTAATTGGGCTATTGGAAAATGAATACAATATGGAGATCTCCTTTTTAAAATGGATGATCATTGGCTTGCCTTTTTCTGCCACGATGATCGGGATTATTTATTTTGTTTTAACCCGATGGATGTTCCCCAATAAAGGGATTAAATTCGCTTCTTCTAATGCCCTTATTTCACAAAAGCTCGCAGATCTAGGCCCTACCAGTCCTCAAGAAAAACACGTTTTACGCATATTTGCTGTCACCGTTTTCTTATGGGTATTTCGCACTTTGATCAATTCTTTTTTCCCAAGTCTAGGCTTGTCTGACACCATGATTAGTGTGGGTTGTGCTATAGCCTTATTTTCAATTCCACATCAATTTAAACAAGGAATCTTTATTCTAAAATGGGAAGACACCTCGCGTTTAGCTTGGGGAATTTTAATTCTTTTTGGGGGTGGTTTGGCTTTAGCCAAAGGCATGTCTACCACAGGTATCGTTTCCTTGATCACTGATGGTATTGCCAACGCTAATTTAAACGTATTACTCACCGTTTCCCTCTTGATCCTTTTGATGCTTTTTATGACAGAATTGATGAGTAATGTTGCCCTTGTCGCTGTTTTAGCGCCTGTAGTGGCTGGAATCGCAATAGGCTTAGAAATTCCGCTTTTATATTTACTCATCCCAGTGACCATGGCCAGTAGTTGTGCCTTTATGTTGCCCATGGCGACCCCGCCAAATGCCATTGTTTTTGCCAGTGGTTATGTCAAGGTAGCGCAAATGGCAAGGGTAGGAATATTTATCAATCTAATTGCTGTAGTGCTATTGATTTTGATGTATCGCTTCGTGATTCCGTTAGTGTTTTAATTATACCAAATACTGGAAGAGATCTGGTTTTTCATTGAGGTAGTCCCCATAGAATCCTTTGGCTTTCATGCGTTCTAATAGCGGAGAAAAATCTGCTTCGCTTTTTAATTCAATACCGACGACAGCTGGGGCATGTACCCTACTATTCTTTTTGGAATATTCGAAAAAGGCAATGTCATCATTAGAACCTAAAATTTCGTTTACAAACTCTTTTAAGGCTCCGGCACGTTGCGGAAAACGCACAATAAAATAATGCTTTAGATTAGCGTGTAAGAGTGCTCTTTCTTTTATTTCTGGAGTACGGGTAATATCGTTATTCCCCCCACAAATAAGGGTACCAACACGTTTGCCTTTCAGTTGATCCTTATATTGTTCTAAAGCGGCTAAAGAGATCGCCCCAGCGGGTTCGACTACAATTCCTTCTTTATTATAGAGATCTAGAATTTCTTGACAAATGCGGCCCTCAGCTACTGTAATACAATCGTCTACTAAATCCTTGCATACTGAGAAACCGAGATCTCCCACCCTTTGTACTGCGGCACCATCGACAAACTTATCAATTTGCTTTAATCGTGTATTGACATTATTTTTTATTGAGGTGCCCAAAGAAGGAGCCCCAGCAGGTTCAACTGCTATAATTTTAGTGAGCGGAGATTTAGCTTTGAACACAGTTAAAATCCCAGAGATTAGTCCTCCCCCTCCTACTGGAACGAAAAGGTAATCTAAGGGTTGATCAATTTGTGTCAAAATCTCTAAAGCAATAGTCGCTTGCCCCTCTATCACTTCTTTATCATCAAAAGGATGAATAAAAACAGATTGATAGTCTTGTTGAAAATGCAAAGCAGCTTTATAGGCATCATCAAACGTATCTCCCAATAAGGATATGTTGACATAGTCCCCGCCAAACATGCGGACCTGCTCAATTTTTTGCTTTGGAGTAGGCGTAGGCATAAAAACCGTACCCTTAATCTTTAATGCATTACAAGCATAGGCGAAGCCTTGCGCATGGTTCCCTGCACTGGCGCAAACTATACCTCTATTTCTTTCAGCTGGTTTAAGGGTAACTATTTTGTTAAAGGCCCCTCTAATTTTAAAAGAGCGCACCTGCTGTAAGTCTTCGCGTTTTACAAAAACTTGACCTTCAATAAGAGAAGAAAAACGAGCCAAGTTTTGAAAGGGTGTAAGCAGCCCAACCTCTTTTAATCGAGTTTGAGCTGCTAGTGCGCCTTCAACACTTGGCCATTCCATATTATACTATTTTCTTCATCGCGGTCATAGAGTCACGTAACTCATAACCGATTAATTCGATGGGGTGAAAACGAATAATTTCATTGATGTCGATCAATTGTTTGTTATCAACACCATTTCCTGCTTCATGGGCATAAGCTTTCCCGATCACATCGGTATCGATATCTTTCATAAAGTCCACTAATAGTGGCTTACAAGCATGATCGAATAAATAACAACCATATTCTGCCGTATCAGAAATTACACGATTCATTTCGAATAATTTCTTACGCGCGATGGTGTTGGCAATTAATGGTGTTTCGTGTAAAGACTCGTAGTAAGCAGACTCTTCTTTAATTCCAGCTGCTACCATAGTATCAAAGGCTAACTCAACTCCTGCACGAACAAAAGCCACCATTAATACACCGTGGTCAAAAAATTCTTGCTCAGAAATCTCTGCATCAGTAGGTGCTGTTTTTTCAAAAGCAGTTTCCCCAGTTGCAGCTCTCCAGCCTAAAAGATTTTTATCGTCATTTGCCCAGTCTTCCATCATTGTCTTAGAGAAATGTCCAGACATGATATCGTCCATATGTTTGTGGAACAATGGCTCCATAATTTCTTTTAACTGTTCAGACAGTTCAAAGGCTTTCACCTTTGCTGGGTTTGATAAACGATCCATCATATTAGTGATTCCACCGTGCTTTAAAGCTTCGGTAATGGTTTCCCATCCGTACTGAATCAATTTGGCTGCGTAAGCAGGCTCAATGCCTTTTTCAACCATTTTATCAAAACATAAAATAGATCCGGTTTGTAACACCCCACATAAAATGGTTTGTTCTCCCATTAAATCAGATTTTACTTCTGCCACAAAAGAAGATTCTAAAACTCCAGCGCGGTGACCTCCTGTACCAACTGCATAGGCTTTCGCTTGGTCTAAACCGTGACCTTGAGGGTCGTTCTCTGGGTGAACAGCGATTAGCGTTGGTACTCCAAAGCCTCTTTTGTACTCTTCACGTACTTCAGATCCTGGACACTTAGGAGCGACCATGATAACGGTTAAGTCTTCGCGAACTTGTGTGCCTTCTTCAACGATATTAAAACCGTGAGAATACGATAAGGTAGCTCCTTTTTTCATCAAAGGCATCACTGCCTTAACCACAGAAGTGTGATTTTTATCTGGCGTAAGGTTAATCACCACATCTGCAGTAGGGATCATATCTTCATAACTACCTACAGCAAAGTTGTTATCTGATGCATTTTGAAAAGAAGCGCGTTTTTGATCGATGGCACCTTGACGTAAAGCATAAGAAATATCTAAACCAGAGTCACGCATGTTTAAACCTTGATTTAGCCCTTGTGCACCACAGCCCACAATAACGATTTTCTTTCCTTCTAACGCTTTGATTCCATCGTTGAATTCTGAAGCGTCCATAAAGCGACATTGTCCTAGTTGCTCTAGTTGATCGCGTAATGATAGTTGATTAAAATAATTTGCCATTGTGTGTTGTTTAGTCGTTTTTTTGGTTGTTAAAATTATTCAATATTTCTGAAATGCCCATAGGGGCTTTTGTTACAGATATTCTTCCTGAACGAACAAATTGTAGCAAACCATAAGGAGCTAAGTCTTCTCGCAGCTTTTCGGTCTCATGACGGAAGCCAGTTTTTTCAATCACAAAAAACTCAGGGGAAACAGTCACGATATTCGCATGACTATCTTTAATGATGTTTTGAATTTGACGCTCTTCAAATAAGTAACTTGATTTTACTTTATACAAAGCTGTCTCTTGAAAAATCGTTTCTTCATCTGTGTGATAAAAGGCTCTGATTACGTCTATTTGCTTTTCGATTTGTTGTACCAATTTGATAATTTTATCTTCAGTCACTTTTACCACAATTACAAAACGAAAAACATTTGGGATTTCAGATTGAGAGGTAGAAAAGCTCAACAAATTAATATGACGCTTTAAAAAAATAGCCGAAACACGGTTGAGCAAGCCAACATTGTTTTCAGAATAAATCGATATGGTATAGCGGTTAATTTTACTCATTTATTGTAATCTTATATCTGATACCGAGGCTCCTGTAGGAATCATCGGGAATACATTATCTTCCTTTTCTACGCAAACCTCTAAAAAGTAGGGTTTGTCTGAAGCAATCATCTCACTCACTGCCTGATCGAGTTCATCTCTTTTTGACACGCGTTTTGCATCAATATGATACCCTTTTGCAATGGTTACAAAATCTGGGTTGGTCATTTCTGTAGAAGCATATCGCTTGTCAAAAAACAGTTGTTGCCATTGACGTACCATTCCTAAATAGTCGTTATTTAAAACGACGATTTTAACTGCCGTTCCTGTTTGGAAAATGGTTCCTAACTCTTGGATGGTCATTTGATACCCCCCATCCCCGATTACTGCGACAACATGGCGGTCTTGCGCCCCCATTTTAGCGCCAATTGCGGCGGGTAAGGCAAAGCCCATGGTCCCTAAACCTCCAGAGGTAACGTTACTTTTCGAGCGAATAAACTCAGCATAGCGACAAGCAATCATTTGGTGCTGTCCTACATCGGTTACGATGACGGCATCTCCGCCTGTGTACTTGTTGATGGCAGCAATTGCTTCTCCCATGGTAAGTCCTTCTTTAGTCGGTTGTGTATCGGCTTTAATCACTGTTTCGAACTCTGTATCCATATGGGCAGCAAATTGCGCTTTCCATTCGGTTAGTGGTTTATTATGTACCAAAGGGGTTAGTGCCTTAAGACTACTTTTACAATCTGCTAAAACAGGATAATGTGCATGTACATTCTTGCTAATTTCTGCGGGATCAATTTCAAGATGAACCACTTGCGCTTGTTTTGCATAAGTAGCTAAATTCCCAGTTACGCGATCGTCAAATCGCATCCCGATTGCGATTAAAACATCGCATTCATTGGTCAATAAATTAGGCCCATAGTTTCCATGCATCCCTACCATTCCCATATTTAATGGGTGTTTTGTAGGCAGGGCCGAAAGACCTAAAATGGTCCACACTGCGGGGATTCCTGAACTTTCGACAAAGGTTTTAAATTCTTCTTCGGCTTCGCCTAAAATAACGCCTTGCCCCCATACAATCATGGGTTTTTTAGCAGCGTTAATGGCTTTTGCGGCAGCTTGTACTTGGTCTAACTGAAGTTGAGGAACAGGTTGATAAGAGCGTACCCCTTTACATTTTTCATAAGTAAAGTCAAACAACTCAAACTGTGCATCTTTTGTAATGTCAATCAATACGGGGCCTGGACGACCAGAGCGCGCGATATAAAACGCCTTCGCCATGATTTCTGGTATTTCACTGGCCTTAGTGATTTGATAATTCCATTTTGTTACCGGGGTTGAAATCCCGATAATATCTGTTTCTTGAAAAGCATCTGAACCCAATAAATGAGAGGCTACCTGCCCCGTAATACAAACCATGGGAGTAGAATCAATTTGAGCATCTGCGATTCCTGTCACAAGATTTGTTGCCCCCGGTCCAGAGGTAGCCATAGCGACCCCTACTTTACCTGAGGTACGAGCAAAGCCTTGCGCTGCGTGGGTTGCTCCTTGTTCATGACGTGTTAAAACATGTTGTAATTGATCGCTAAACTTATAGAGCTCATCATAGATGGGCATAATTGCTCCACCTGGGTAACCATAGATTAAGTCAGCTCCTTCAACTAACAAGCATCGAATAACGGCTTCTGCCCCTGAAATATGTAAGGGAGTTTGTTTTTCCATAATATTATTCGTCTGTCACACAACCTTCAGAGGCAGTGGATACGTTTTTGATGTATTTATAAAGTACTCCGCTTGAGAATTTTAAATCAGGAGCTTTCCAGTTGGCTTTACGCTCTTTTAATTCAGCATCGCTTAAATGTACTTCTAGGGTATTTTTCTCTGCGTTGATTTCAATGATGTCTCCATCTTCGATTAAAGCAATTGCTCCACCCGCTTGTGCTTCTGGAACAATATGTCCCACAACAAAGCCATGTGTTCCACCAGAGAAGCGACCATCGGTAATTAAAGCGACATCTTTCCCTAGTCCCACTCCCATAATAGCAGCAGTAGGTTTTAACATTTCTGGCATTCCAGGGCCACCTTTGGGTCCCTCATAACGAATTACAACTACTTCGCCTTTTTGAACTAGACCGTTACGGATGCCATCATTTGCAGCATATTCTCCGTTGAAAACACGTGCAGGACCTTTAAATAGGAGTCCTTCTTTTCCGGTAATTTTAGCCACAGATCCACCTTCTGCAAGGTTTCCTTTTAGGATACGGATGTGCCCAGTTTCCTTGATAGGGTTAGCAACTGGGTGAATAATATCTTGCCCTTCTTTAAGAGAGTTAACTTCTACTAAATTTTCTGCAAGGGTTTTTCCAGTAACGGTTAAGCAATCTCCGTGCAGCATACCTTCTTCAAGCATAAACTTCAATACTGCTGGAACTCCCCCAACATTATGTAGGTCTTCCATTAGGTATTTTCCACTAGGCTTTAAGTCCGCTAGGAAAGGAGTCTTGTCCATAATAGCTTGGAAATCGTCTATGGTAAATTCTATTTCGGCTGCTTTGGCAATCGCCAAAAAGTGTAAAACAGCATTGGTTGATCCTCCTAAAACAGCGATCAAGCGGATGGCGTTTTCAAGCGACTTTCTCGTCACTAGATCTTTCGGTTTAATATCTTGTTCAACTAAATGACGTAAAGCACTTCCTACACGCTCACATTCAGCTTTTTTATCAGAACTAACGGCCGGATTAGAAGAGTTGTAAGGCAATGCCATTCCTAAGGCTTCAATTGCAGAGGCCATGGTATTTGCCGTGTACATACCGCCACAAGCACCAGCTCCCGGACAAGCATTGCGAACGACTTCTTTATATTCTTTTTCGTCGATTGTTCCGGCAACTTTTTCACCCCAAGCTTCAAAGGCAGAAACAACATCGAGTTTTTTGTCTTTGTGACAACCAGGCGCTATGGTTCCGCCATACACTAGAATACTAGGACGATTTAGACGCAACATGGCCATTAGGGCACCGGGCATATTTTTATCACAACCAACTACGGTTACAACCCCATCATATGACATCGCTTGTACTACTGTTTCAACAGAGTCAGCAATGACATCACGAGATGGTAAAGAAAAACGCATTCCAGGAGTTCCCATAGAAATCCCGTCACTTACCCCAATGGTATTAAAAATAAGGCCTACCAAATCGGCAGCTTGAACCCCTTTTTTAATATCTACTGATAAATCGTTTAAGTGCATGTTACAAGGGTTGCCCTCATAACCTGTACTAGCGATACCAATCAAAGGTTTTTTAAAGTCTTCGTCTGTCAAACCAATGGCGTGCAACATCGCTTGTGCAGCTGGCTGAGTGGGGTCTTGCGTGACCGCTTTACTGTATTTGTTAAGTTCCATGAAATTGAATGTCTTGCGAAAATAAAATCCTTTAAAAAGAAGTTGTGTTTAAAAGATTTTTTACTCTTATGCCTAAAGGCAAAATTATATGTTTAAGTTATTTAATATCAGATTTTTAAACTTATAAAAGCGTTGATTTCTAAGTGGATTTAAATGAATAAAATTAAAGATTAGTTAACTAGTACTAGTTTATTATTCAAAAAAGATGTCTATTTTAAAACATTATTAAAAGACCGAATGAAAATACAAGAAATTCACAAAAATCAGCGCACATTTTTTAAGACCCAACAAACTAAAAACGTTTTATATCGTAAAGATAGTTTAAAGCGTTTTCAAAGAGTGCTAAAGCAAGAAGAAAAATCGATTTCTACTGCCCTTTTTGAAGATCTTGGAAAGCCAGAATTCGAGGCTTATCTAACCGAGTATTTTGTGGTGATGGCAGAATTAAAGACCATGATAAAAAATCTTGAGCGATGGTCACAGCCAAAACGGATCAAATCGTCTCCATTAAATTTCCCATCAAAAGACTATTTACTCCCAGAACCCTATGGTCTTTGCTTACAAATAAGTCCATGGAACTACCCTTTTCAATTGTCTTTTGCTACCTTAGTAGGAGCGGTTGCCGCAGGAAATACCGTAGTTTTAAAACCTTCTGAACATGCCCCTAAGACTGCCACTTTACTCGCAGAGTTAATTGCAAAAACATTTGACCCTCAACATGTAACCGTGGTTAATGGAGATGCAAGCGTTGCAAAAGAATTGTTAGACCATCGCTGGGATCACATCATTTTTACGGGAAGTACTCATGTTGGAAAAATAATCGCAAAAGCAGCGGCAGACCACCTCACCCCTACAATCTTAGAATTAGGTGGGAAAAACCCTTGTATCGTCGATGCCACGGCACCTATACAGTTAACGGCAAAAAGAATTGTTTGGGGAAAATATGTTAACTGTGGGCAGACCTGTATTGCACCTGATTACCTTTTAGTAGACGAAAGCATCAAAGCACCTTTACTCAAAGCCTTAGTAGAAGAAATCAAAAACGCCTATGGTGAAGATGCTTCAACTGCCCATAGTTATGGCCGCATTGCGCACCAAAGACACTTTGACCGTTTGGTCGAATTAATCAAAGGCAGTGACTTGGTTTATGGTGGTGATAGCGATGATAAAACCCTTTATTTTGGTCCTACGCTTTTGGAAGTTGATAACACCCAACATCCCACTATGGCGGAGGAGATCTTTGGTCCAATCCTGCCTGTGCTTAGCTATTCAAATGAAAGTGAACTCAATCCAATTATTGATACTTATGAGCGCCCGCTAGGGTTTTATGTTTTCTCAAAACGTAAAAAGTTCATTAAAAACATCTTTCATCGTTATTCTTATGGTGGAGGCGTAGCCAATGATACCGTGATTCAATTTGCAAACGACAAACTCCCATTTGGTGGGGTTGGTTACAGCGGATTAGGGGCTTATCACGGAAAACATTCTTTTGATGCCTTTACTCACTTTAAACCCTTTATCAAAAGAGGAACTTGGATAGATCCTTTTGTGCGTTATGCACCTTATCCTAGTTCTTTTGATTGGCTAAAAAAACTATTAAACTTTATTTAGAAGTCCCAAAAATCTCTTCAAGAGGCGATCGCTTACACAAGATCTGTAAGGGTATATGATTCCATGTAGTCAATTGATTCAGATATAGTAAAAGATGTATCCGTCAAGCAATTTTAAGCTTGCCTAATGAGGCGATGATTACCATGGTGATAGCTTAGCATTCGTGGAAAAGGCGGAGTTTATGGCCCATAATTTAGGGTTGCTTTTGAGGAAGTGTATTTCGAAAAGTAAGCTGTTCGCCTTCTCTTTTTTGGACTAAAACAGCTAGGGCTTCTTCAGACAGACAAAGGACTTGTAGGTATCCGCCTGACACTTGGCAATCTGCTGTGGCAATGAGTATTTCTCCGCTGGGGGTTAATTGCACCATTCCTGGTAAAATCAATTGACTTAATAATTGTGGTGCAGTGACAACGATGGTACTGCTTAAACGATAGCCCATGCGATTTTGGGCAAGGACCTTATGGGTTTCTTCCATCAATTGTTTTTGCTGTGCGGTAGTAAGTCTTTCCCAATCTGTCCCCGGCTGAACGTCTAGTTTAGACAAGCGCAAATAATCTTGGGCGATATTGACTTTTGCATGGGCAACTTTAGTGTGATTTGGAAAAGAAACAATCGACAACTCATCTCCTTTTTCTAAGCGACTAGGGCTCCCTAAGGCGGGATAAAAAGAAACACTATCAAAATATTTTGGGAGATCAAAAATCGCTTCGAATCGCAGATAAAACCGCACTCCAGTGCTTATTTTTCCAAACTTTAACCTACTGCCCTTTGGCGCAAAATGGACTTGGTTCATTGCACAAGGCTGCCCATCTAAATCAATGGGGACGTTGGCTCCAGTCACGACAAAACGCAAAGGCGCATTGATTTCAAGTATGGGGCCCGTTAGGGTACATTCAAAAACCGTTTGCTCATCTTTCAACGGCAAAAGCGCATTCGCCAGCCTAAAGGCTTGGCTATCCATAGGTCCAGAAGTTGGCACCCCTAAATGCCGGAAACCAAAGCGACCTTGATCTTGAATGGTCGTATAAAAACCTGCTTCCATGACTTTAATCATAGCAGCACTTTTTTAGGTTGATAGTGCCCTGTTTCAATCCCCTTTGCGATCGCTTTACATTCTTGAAGATCAACAGTTACAAAACGAATCGCCTCTCCTGGCTGAATAAAAACATAGGGCGCTTGTTTTGCTTGTATCCATGGCAGCGGACTATAGCCTATGGCTTGCCAGCCCCCGGGACTGTCTTGGGGGTAAACACCTACTTGCTCTCCCCCCACGGCGACGGTACCTTTTAGCGTCTTTCGATTAGCGGTTAACTTTCGGTCTAAATGGCATTGTTTAGGCAAACCAGAGAGGTACCCAAAACCCGGTAAAAAGCCATAAAATTCTAAACGATAGGTAGCAGATAAAAAAACGGTTCTATAGTGATCGATGGCGTTTTTATCTCCTTGAAAAATTTGGGCTAAATCATTAGGGTATTGCTCATTAAAACAGATTGGAATTTCCCAATAATAAGTGGGTTGCTCTCGCTTCAATTGATTCCAATCTAATTGTGCTATCTTCTTTAAAATCGTTTCTTCTTCGATCGGACTTTTAAACAATAGGTTCACCCGATCAAAGCTATGGGTCACTTCTTCTAAGGAGGGAAAATGTTGCAGTAACACTTTTCTAAAAACACTAATATCAAGACCAGTTGTTGCCTCAAAGCAAAGGGAAACGACTTTTTTATTGATCAATAAAATATTAGTAGGCTTCAACAGCAATGTTTTTTTGTTTTAAGGTCTTGACCAAATATGGAAGATTCTCCTGCACATTTTTACCATCACCATGTAAACATATGGTATTGATTTTTAAGGGAATCCTTTCTCCTTCTAATCCAATCACTTCCGCTTGCTGAATGATCTCCAGTACTTGTTGGGTGATTTGTTCTTTTTGGGTAAAAGTCGCTAAAGGATTTTTACGTGGAACTAAAGCTCCGCTTAGCTGATATGCCCTATCCCCAAAGCCTTCTAAAACAGGAACAAGACCTGCTGCTTTAGCTGCAGTAGCCAGCGCACTTTTAGGGGCGCAGTAAACTTTTATCTTGGGGTTATATGCCGCAAATACTTCTACAACTGCACTAGCCTTTTCCCTTTCGTCAAAAAGGTCGTTGTACAAAGCCCCATGAGGTTTGATATGGTTAACGGCTGGACATAAACCAAAAAATAAATCCAATTGCTCCCGCAACACATCTTGCAATTCAGTCAAGGGAAGGTCCATGGATTTTCGGCCAAAGTTTTGTGGGTCGGGATAGGCGGGATGAGCGCCGGTTTTGACCTTATTTTGCGCTGCTAAAGCTAAGGTGGCAGCGATTGTTTTGGCATTGCCAAAATGCCCTCCACAAGCAATCGAACAAGAGGAAATAAAAGGCATTAAAGCGGCATCGTTTCCCGTTCCTTCGCCTACATCACAATTGAGATCTATCTTTTGCATCAAAATATTAAGCCTAAACTTTTAATTCCTAAAAAGATAAAAAAGAGTTCGATCAAAATAAAATAGCTGTTCTGTAATTTTGAGGGGGTAGCTCCGCGCATGAGCTGGCTGTTATTCACCATGAATAACAGCAGCAAGCCGATGACGGGTAATAAAATCCCATTGGCGATTTGTGCAAAACGAATGATTTCAATGGGAACAATTCCCGTGGTTGTAAAATATACCCCAACCGCTAAAACCATAAAGGCGGTGATGCGATAACCCCAGCCTTCTTTTGGCATGCTAAAGCATTCTGACACCACAAAAGCGGCCGCCATTGGCGCCGTTAATGCCGAAGTTAAGCCGGCGGCAAAAAAACCAAATTGTAATAATAAAGGCGCAGCAGTTCCATAGAGAGGCTCAAGTGCTTTCCCTAAGTCAAGGGCATTTTTAACCTCTGCACCTTCTAAGGCAGCAGCAGAAATGATAATGCATAAAGAGATGATTCCCCCCAGCCCTATGGCAACTAAAGTGTCTTTTTTGATCGCAGCGAAAGGTACATTTGGGGATTGCGCCACTAGCGCGGCATGTAAGAATAAATTATAAGGCACTACTGTGGTTCCCAATAAGCCAACAATGGTTAAAATTTCTTCTGTATTAAATGAAGGAACAAACAACCCATGTAACATTAACCCTAAATCGGGTTTAGTCATGATGGCGGTCAATAAAAAAGAAACACTCATTAACACCACTATGGCGATCAAACTATTTTTTAAAAAGCGAAAACTCCCGACAACCAACAAACCTCCTACACCCAATCCTAAAAGCAACGGAAACCAATCTAGGCTGCCGCCAAAGGTGAGCTTTTCCATAGAGAGGATTCCCTTTAAACCAATTAAAGCTCCTGACAAATTTCCCGCTTCATAAGCGGCATTCCCAATCAATATCGCCCCGATCAACAACAGCCCTAACAATAGTCTAATTAGAGGATGATTACTCTGTTCAAGGCTACTCTGCGCTAATCCCTTTCGAGTAGTCCATGCGATACGCGCCGCAGTGTTTTGGATAAAAATCGTGATAATAACCGACAACAGCATGGCCCACAATAAACTAAACCCATGCGTGACCCCCGCTAAAATACAGAGGGTAATGGTTCCAGGACCGATAAAGGCAGCGGTAATTAAAGCAGCTGGGCCTATGGAAATTCGCATACACTAATTTTTAAGGAAGATAAGCAATTTAGCCCATCTAGGCTTTGCAAGCTAAAAGGGGATTACTCCAATCGCTTAAACATAAAGAGCAGCAGATGCAATCCTAATTCTTCGTCTGAATTGAGGCCGCAAAAATGAAGTGAACTAGAGATAAGATTTTAAGGTGGCAACCATTTCTTTGTTTCCACAAAAGAAGGGAACCCGTTGGTGCAAGGTGATGGGGTCAATTTCCATAATCCGTTGGTCCATGCTAATGGCTTCTCCCTCAGCCTGTTCTACAATAAAGGCGATGGGGTTACACTCATACAGCAAGCGCAATTTTCCTTGCGGAGATTTTTGATTGGGAGGATATAAATACAATCCGCCCTTTAACATATTGCGGTGAATGTCAGAGACCATCGAACCGATATAACGTGTGGTATATTTTTGATCTTCCGCTTTGCGGTTTTTTAAAAAATCTTTTATGCTCTCTGGGAAGGTGGCAAAATTCGCTTCGTTAATGGAATAGATATGCCCTTTGGGCGGAAGCGTAATATCAGGATGCGACAAATAAAAAGTTCCAATGGCAGGATTAAGGGTAAAACCATTCACCCCATTCCCGGTAGTATAAACAAAAAGGGTCGAAGTGCCATAAAGAATATAACCTGCCGCAACTTGTTCAGTGCCTTTTTGAAGAAAGTCTTCTTGGGTAACTGGACCTGTTGAAGGAGAAATACGTTTATAAATAGAGAAAATGGTCCCTAAAGAAACATTCACATCGATATTAGAAGATCCATCAAGCGGATCGATTAAAACGATGTATTTGCTTTCTGGATTTTCAGTACTGTTATGCACTTCGATAAAATCATCTGCTTCTTCACTGGCAATACCACAAACAATTTTTCTGTTGGTTAAGGAGCCAATAAAGGTTTCATGCGCATAAACATCTAATTTTTGTTGACTTTCGCCTTGTGCGTTAGTCACACCATTCGCCCCAATAATGTCAATTAATCCTGCTTTATTAACTTTATGACTCACCACTTTTGCCGCTAAACGCAGGGCGTGTATAACTTTACTAAACTCTCCTGTACTGGCGGGGTGTTTTTGCTGACTGGCGATGAGGAATTCTCCGAGAGTGTGCATAGACTGTTTAGATTGGATATTACAAAAATAAGCCTTTTTAAAAACTAGGTGCTTGTTTTATATCTAAACCCTTTCACCCCATCCAGCCCTCTCGGTCCAGGCTGCGGTATTGGATGGCTTCGGCGATATGGTCTGTTTGGAGGTTGGTGGCTTGGGCGAGATCGGCGATGGTTCGCGCTACTTTCAAGATACGATCATAGGCACGTGCCGATAAACCTAACTTGTCCATGGCGGTTTTGATTAAGGCTTTTGCTGGGGCCTCCAATTCACAATACGTTCTTAACTGTTTAGGCGTCATTTGCGCATTATAATGAATGCTTTTAAAATCTTTAAAGCGATCTGCTTGAATTTGCCTCGCCTTCGTTACCCTCTCTCTAATGGGTTGTGAGGCTTCGCCCAAAGGCTTTTTCGCTAGATCCTCAAAAGGAACAGGCTCTACTTCAATATGTAAATCAATACGATCGAGCAAAGGCCCAGATATCTTACTCAAATACCGCTGGGTCTCCACTGGCGTAGTCGTCCCGCGATTAAAATAGCCAGAGGGACTAGGATTCATACTCGCCACCAACATAAAGGAACTGGGATAAGTCACGGTAAACTTGGCTCTAGAGATGGTCACTTCTCGGTCCTCCAGCGGTTGCCGCATGACTTCTAAAACAGAGCGCTTAAATTCGGGTAATTCGTCAAGAAATAGCACCCCATTATGTGCCAAAGAGATTTCCCCCGGTTGGGGATAAGTCCCCCCGCCTACTAAGGCGACATCAGAGATGGTATGATGAGGAGAACGAAACGGACGTTGATGTACCAAACCTCTCTCCTTTACCCTCCCTAAAACAGAATGAATCTTAGTGGTTTCGAGGGCTTCGCCCAAAGTCATGGGCGGTAAGATGGAGGGTAGTCGCTTGGCCAACATCGTCTTTCCTGCGCCTGGCGGGCCAATCAAGATGATATTATGTCCCCCAGAGGCAGCAATTTCCATACACCGCTTGATGGTTTCTTGTCCTTTAACATCGGCAAAGTCAAGGGCATCAAATTTGTCCTGCTGCGCAAAAAGTTTTCGGGCATCGATGGTTAGGGGAGTTAAACTTTGCTTGCCTTCAAAAAAATCCATTACCTCTTTTAAATGGGTAATTCCATACACTGCTATTCCTTTGACGATCGCTGCTTCTGCCGCATTTTCTTGGGGTAGAATAAAGCCTTTAAAACCGTCTTTCAACGCTTGGATCGCAATGGGAAGAGCTCCTTTGATCGGGCGAATTGCTCCGTCTAAAGCAATCTCTCCCATGATAATATAATCCCCTATAGTGGGGGCTTCGATTTGCTTTGAGGCAGTAAGAATTCCTAAAGCAATGGGTAAATCATAGGCCGATCCCTCTTTACGTAAATCTGCCGGTGCCATATTGATGGTAATTTTCTTGCCCGGTAGTTTATAGCCAATGTTCTGCAATGCTGCCGCAATACGGTAGTTACTTTCTTTGATGGCATTGTCTGGAAGTCCGACTAAATGGTAGCCTATTCCTTGATCAACATTTACCTCGATGGTAATTAAATGGGCATCTACCCCAAAGACAGCACTGCCGTTGAGTTGTATTAACATAAGTAGGTTTTTAGTTCACTTAAATATACAAAACCCTAATAAAGAGGAGGATGTATAAGAATAAAAAATAGGTTGCTTTTAAAGAATCAGCATTTTAAGTATATTAGAACAACCTAAACTTACAAACATGAAAACCTTATTGCTATGGGTTGTCTTATGCACAGCAACCCCCTTACTCTCGCAAACTAAGCTATCGTATACCCTTAGCGTTACTATTGCAAACAGTCAGCAAAACCGCGAAATTATTCAGGAAAATTTTGGCGCAGCTAAAAAACACAAAAACACCTATGTCTGGGAAAAATATGGGCCAGCTTATCACTACAAAATCCGGCTTAAACCACGAAAAGTCATCATCCGTTATACAGGAAAAGCGAAACAAATGGAGCGGAAAATAAAAGCTTTACGCAAACGAATCCTACACTAATTGTTGTCTAAACCTTTTGTTAGCCAATCCAAATAGGTCTTTGCATCGGTATATTGAATGGGTGCATTGAGTAAAGTCCCATCTGCTTGCATCAACACATAATAGGGCTGTGAAGCCGAGTTAAAATTCAAACTCTGAAAAGTCGCCCACTGCTCTCCTATGGTATTGATTTCCCTAATGCGCCCGTCGGGATATTGGAAGTTAAACTGTTGCGTTATTGGCAAGGCTGTTCGATCGTCAACATAAAGAGAAATAAGCACAAGCTCCTCATTTAACAATTTAAAAATTGCGGGTTCTGACCAGACATTTTCTTCCACTTTACGACAATTCACACAGGCCCAACCCGTAAAATCTAAAAGAATGGGTTTGTTTTGTAAACGCGCTGCTGCAAGACCTTGCTCAAAATCTTTATAGCAGTCTAGGCCCAGCGGACAATCATTTTCTTTTTCATAGATACTGTAAAAAGCAGGAGGCGGGAAACCACTCAGTGGTTTTAAAGTATTCTCTTTAGAAACCAAGCCCATAAACAAATAAGCCGTTAAGACAAGTGATAGCCCAGCTAGGGCATAACGACTTTTAGACAAGGGTCCTTTCACATCATGTGGAAAGCGGAAAATCCCAAAGAGATATAGGGTGAGACCAAAGGCCAAAAGGGTCCATATCCCAATAAATACCTCTCGTTTTAATAAGCCCCAATGGGAAACTAAATCGGCATTGGACAAGAATTTTAAAGCGAGGGCAAGCTCTAAGAAGCCCAGGATTACCTTGATGGTAGTCATCCACCCACCAGACTTTGGCAAGGCATTGAGAGCATTAGGAAAAAGGGCAAAAAGTGCAAATGGCATAGCCAAAGCAAAACCAAAACCGGTCATCCCAGCTGTGAGTTGCATCGCGCCGCCTTCTGCCGTTAATGATCCGGCAAGCAAACTTCCCAGAATAGGCCCGGTACAAGAAAAAGAAACAATGGCAAGCGTTAGTGCCATAAAAAAGATCCCGATAATCCCGTTGCGATTTGACCCTTCGTCTGTGGCACTTCCCCAGCTAGAAGGCAAGGTTAACTCATAGTACCCAAAGAAGGAAAACGCAAAAAAGACAAATACCCCAAAGAAGACTAAATTCAGTGGAACATTGGTCGAGATGGTATTGAGAATTTCAGGATTCAAAGAATCCAAAAAGTGAAAAGGCAAGCTTAGCAAAACATAAATCACCACGATAAAAAAGCCGTACAAAAGGGCATTTAAAATTCCCTGTCGCAAACTATTACCTTGTTTTAAGAAAAAAGAAACCGTTAAGGGAATCATAGGGAAGACACAAGGGGTCAACAGGGCTATTAAGCCCCCTAGAAACCCTAAAAGGAAGAGTTTTAAAAAAGGAGAAGTATCATCTGCTGGGTCGATACTAGAAGTAAGATATGCTTTATTTTTTAAGGATAAAGTCAAGGTTTTTGAGCGTGCTAGATCGACAGTGGTTAATTCAACTTTGGCCACTGTGGCCTCGCTCCCATCTAACATAATTTGAAAGGGCTCTGTTCTAAAAATACAGACTCGATCGTCACAAGCTTGATAATTGATTTCTCCGCTAATTTGCTTGGCATTGGGGTCTAATAAGGTAAAGCGCTGAGTGAATTGTGCTTCATTGTCAAAGAAGGGTAAATCAATTTGAAAAATCTCATCAAAGGCTCGTTTTGGGGTTCCAGAAGTGGTTTTCCCCTCCAACTGAATTTGTAGTGAATCAAAAACAAAAGTGAATTCTGTGGGTAGCGGTCCATCATCAAATTCTTCTAAAGAATACAAATGCCATTGCTCTGCAATAGTGGCATCAAATTGAAGCGTGATAACATTCTTTGAAATTCGATCAACGGAGGTTGTCCATATAACTGGTTCCTCTTCGGTTTGTGCGACTGCCATTAAGGGCAGGCAAGCCAAAATAAATAAGATTAACTTTTTCAATCGCATACAATTCTAAGCGGGTTTTGGGTTTCAGAGGTGGCGGCAAAGCGGGCGTCGACACGTTGACCTACTACCCATACAATTTCACCTCCTGAACACAATAACCACTGCTGTTCTTTTTCTAGCAAGGAATATTTTTGGTCTTTAAAAAACTTACTCAACTTTTTCTTTCCCTTCATTCCCACAGGGTAAAAATAATCTCCTTCTTTATATTTACGAAGGATTAAGGGATATTTTAACGCTTCAGTCGCTAAAATCGCAGAGTGAGCATTTTCTGTGACATGCTCCCCTAATCTTAGCTTTATCGGAAAACTTAAATCTTCTGTTGGGGTCCAATGAAAAATTTCTTTGTCTTCCGCTTGCGCTACAGGCGAAAGTAAAAGAACGCCCCTATCTTTTAACAAGCGATGGGTGACAGAAAACAATTGCTTCCCGCTTTGCGCAACTAAAAGAGCATTCAGGTCAGAAAAATGGGTGAAGCCATAAGGGGAAAACAAGGCATGTAAATAGTATGTTAAAGGCTTTAATGTTTGTAATACTTCAATGGAAATAGCCACATAATCTTCTTTTGCAATAAAGTATTCGGCTATAAATTGATCGCATTGAACAGCAAGTGCTTCTTCTGCCATGCGCAATTGCTGCTGACTTTTTTCTAGCTGCTCAATAAGGTTAGGTTGTATTGCCTTCCACTTTGGAATCAATTGATGCCGCAGTTGATTTCTCAAATAATCTTCTTCTGCATTAGAAGCATCCTCTCGCCAAGAAATCTTATTCTCTTTGGCGTAAGCCATAATATCCTCTTTAGAAACCGTCAACAAAGGGCGTAGAATGAGCTGGTCAGGAATTCCGCTCAATCCTTTTATCCCACTTCCTCTACCTAAGTTGATGAGAAAAGTTTCTAATTGGTCATCTAAATGGTGTGCGGTGAGCAGATGAGTAAATTCGTGGTCATTTTTTAAAGTATCAAACCATTGATAGCGCAATTCTCTTGCCGCCATTTGGGTTGAAATTCCCTTTGTTTTGGCATGATCTTTTGTCTTAAAAGATTGTTCAAAATATTGTAATCCATGTGCAGTACAATAGCCCGAAACAAAGGCTGCATCCCCGTCACTGGCAGCTTCACGTAATAAAAAGTTACAATGAGCAACAGCGATAGAATAGTTTGATTTTTGCAAAAGATAAAGCAAAACCATGCTGTCTACTCCCCCACTACAGGCGAGTAAAAGCTTAGGCTTTTCAACTTGGTTAAGTTGTCTTTCTAATTGATTTTGTACGATTTCAAACACATGGCAAAGATAATGTTTTAAAAAGGCATTTTAAACGAAGAATTAGCAAGGGATTTGCTCATGCCAAAAAAAACACGCATTTTTGCACTGTATTATGAAAACAGAGATCAACATTAGGTTTACATTTCCACGTCGCCCACGCAGCCGTCGCCCCTTGGGGGTCTAATACATTTATGGAACTTAGGTGAGTCCGGTTCCTATATCAATCCACCTTTCTACTATTTTTAAATTTAACTCAAACCATTTCCTATGGAAATTGTCATCGCGGGTCCAGAACATTTACATTTTGCAAAAACCATTAGTCTTACGATAGAAGAATCGGCTAAAGATCGAGGGACAGGAATTGCTAGAAGAACCCCAGAATATATCATGGAAAAGATGCAAAACAGGAATGCAGCCATTGCCTTTGAAGGAGATGAGTTCGCTGGATTTTGCTATATCGAAATATGGGGACATGGAAAATATGTCGCCCACTCTGGATTGATTGTCGCTCCCGCTTTTCGCGGTCAAGGCTTAGCCAAACGGATCAAAAAGCGCGTTTTTGATCTTTCTCTTGAAAAATTTCCAGGAGCAAAAATCTTTGGTATTACCACCGGTCAAGCGGTGATGAAAATTAATTATGAACTAGGCTATAAACCTGTTCACTTCTCTGAATTGACCGATGATCCAGAATTCTGGAAAGGCTGTCAGACCTGTAAAAACTTTGATGTCCTAACTAGAACAGAACGCAAACTGTGTTTGTGCACCGGAATGCTACACGATCCAAACGAACAAAAAGAAACTCCCTCTAAAACAAGTCGTTTTTTGAGTGGTTTATTTAAAAAGAATAAAAAATGAAAAAACTTGTCCTTGCTTATAGCGGTGGCCTAGACACCTCTTACTGTTTAAAAACCCTTTCTCAAGAAGGCTATGAAGTTCATGCGGTAAGTGTGAATACTGGAGGGTTTTCTACAGAAGAAATTGCTACCCAAGAAAAAAACGCTTACGCCATGGGGGCGAGCACCTATCGCTCTATTGATGCGTTACAGTCTTTTTACGACAAAATTGTCAAGTATTTAATCTTTGGGAATGTGTTAAAAAACAATACCTACCCCCTTTCAGTTAGTGCAGAACGCATTGTTCAAGCCATCGAAATCATAGAATATGCTAAAAGTATTGATGCGCAATACATCGCTCACGGTAGTACGGGAGCGGGAAATGACCAAGTTCGATTTGATTTAATTTTCCAAGTCCTTGCGCCTTCTATCGAAATTATTACTCCAATTCGTGACAAGCAATTATCCCGAGAAGCAGAGATTGACTATTTAAAAAGTCAAGGGATTAACCTCTCATGGGAAAAAGCACAATACTCCATCAATCAAGGTTTATGGGGAACAAGTGTAGGGGGTAGTGAAACCCTTACCTCTCATCAATCACTTCCTGACAGCGCTTATCCAAGTCCGTTAAAAGAAAGTACGCCAAAAAAAATCATCTTGAGCTTTAAAGCAGGGGAATTGGTTGCCTTGAATGGAAAAAGTGACGATGCAGTAAGCTTAATTCAACAATTACAAACCATTGCAAAAGACTATGCAATAGGTCGAGATATTCATGTGGGTGATACCATAATCGGGATTAAAGGGCGTGTAGGTTTTGAAGCTGCTGCTCCTATGATCATCCTTAAAGCACACCACTTATTAGAAAAGCACACCCAGACTAAGTGGCAACAATTTCAAAAAGAACAGATGGCCAACTTCTATGGCATGCAATTGCACGAAGGAAACTACCTCGATGCTGTAATGCGCGATATTGAAGCCTTTCTACAAAGCAGTCAGAAAACGGTTAATGGCGATGTTTTTGTTACCCTTCACCCGCATCGTTTTGAATTAGAAGGAGTAGATTCTCCAAATGATTTGATGAATGCTTCTTTTGGCAGCTATGGCGAGATGAACAAAGGCTGGACGGCAGATGACGCAAAAGGCTTTATCAAGATCACAGCCAATGCGCATAAAATTTATGGATCGGTAAACAACGATAAGAAATGAAAACAATAGGCATCATAGGCGGTTCTGGTTATACCGGCGGAGAGTTATTGAGACTTGTGATTAATCACCCGGCACTAAGCCTTGACTTTGTATACAGCAGTACCCGGCCTGGTACTCCCATTAGCGACACCCACCATGACCTTTTAGGGCAGGTTGAGCTTGCCTTTACCGATCAGGTAAATGCAACAGTCGATGTATTGTTTTTGTGTTTAGGACATGGAAACTCTTCAGCTTTTTTAGAACAGCATACTTTTTCAAGCCAAACCATAATCATTGATTTAAGTAATGATTTCCGTTTGAATAAGGATGCGCACTTCGGCGGAAGGGAATTTATCTATGGCCTTCCAGAAATCAATCGTACAGCCATTGAAAAAGCGACTGCAATCGCGAACCCTGGTTGTTTTGCTACTGCGATACAGTTGGCTTTACTCCCTTTGACGAATGCCAAAAAAATTAAAGATACCGTGCATGTGAATGCCATTACAGGATCTACAGGTGCTGGAGTGGGCCTTTCTGCTACCAGTCATTTTAGTTGGAGAAACAATAACATTTCGTGGTATAAACCTTTTACGCATCAACATTTAGGGGAGATAGGTGAAACCTTAACGCAGGCGCAAGGAGAGGACACTGAGGTGTTATTCTTACCACAGCGCGGAGATTTTACGCGGGGGATTTTTGCTACGGCTTATACCGCATTTGACGGGACGCTAGAGGAAGCCTATGCCTTATATGAAGCTTTTTATCAAGATGCGCCTTTTACCCAGGTGTCTAGAAAAGAAGTTCACTTAAAGTTAGTCGTCAACTCAAACCAATGCTTTTTGCATTTACACAAACATAAAAACCAATTATTAATCACTTCTGTGATCGATAATTTAATCAAAGGAGCTTCTGGACAAGCCATTCAAAATCTAAACCTAATGATGGGATGGGAAGAAAACCTAGGACTTCAATTAAAAACCTCCATATTTTAAGTATATGAAAATAGCCATCATCGGAACTGGAAATTTAGGCCTTAGCATCGCTAAAGGGCTGATTGTAAACAACAGTATTACAACGCTTTATTTAACAAAACGCAACCCAGATAGTCTGGCAGACTGGAATAAGTCAAAACAGGTTAATGTAACCTCAGATAATAGAGAGGCAATACGTAATTCTGATATTTTAATCTTTGCGGTACAACCCAGTCAAATGGAAGCCATTTTAGACGAAGTAAAAGATTTATTATCAGAAAATCACGTGATAATTTCTACCATTACAGGTTTTAAAATTGCCCGTATCGAAGCGATTTTAGGAACTGATGTTCCGATTATTCGCTCTATGCCAAACACGGCTATCTCTGTAGGGAAATCAATGACTTGTCTCTGTAGCAATGAAGTGGGGCAAAAACGCATTGATATTGCTTCTGCGATTTTTAATGGCGTGGGAACTTCGATCAAAATCGAAGAAGAACACATGCAAGCCGCTACGGTAATTTGTGCCAGCGGAATTGCCTTCTGGATGCGATTGATTCGCGCCACAACACAAGGCGGAGTCCAACTGGGCTTTGATGCAGAAGAGGCCATGAAGATGTCTATGCAAACTGCCTTAGGCGCTGCAAGTCTTTTAATTGAAACAGATACTCACCCAGAACAAGAAATCGATAAAGTAACTACGCCTAGAGGTTGTACCATTACTGGATTAAACGAGATGGAACACCAAGGATTGAGTTCCTCATTAATTCAAGGTTTAGTCGCTTCATTTAATAAAATCAACGAAATCTCAAAACAGTAATATGAAACTTTTTGATGTTTACCCTCTTTATGATGTTACCCCAGTTCGTGCAAAAGACGTTTATGTCTATGACGAAAATGGAACAGAATACCTTGATCTCTATGGAGGTCATGCGGTGATTTCTATCGGTCATGGCCATGATCGTTATTTAGAACGTCTCACCCAACAGATGCATCAAATCGGTTTTTATTCTAATGCGGTTCAAAACCCGCTACAACAAGAATTAGCGAATGCCATAGGGGAACACTCTTGCTGCCACGACTATCAATTATTCTTGTGTAGTTCTGGAGCAGAAGCGAATGAAAACGCACTTAAACTCGCCTCTTTTGTCACCGGAAAAAAGCGTATGATCGCATTTCACAATGCTTTTCACGGGAGAACGTCGGCGGCAGTAGCGGCCACAGATAACACCAATATCAATGCACCATTAAACCAGCAACAAGAAGTAACCTTCTTACCCTTTAATGACGAAAAGGCCCTGGAAACAGAACTCCAAAAAGGAGATGTTTGTGCCGTGATTTTTGAAGCCATTCAAGGTGTGGGTGGACTTGACGAACCCAGTGAAGACTTTGTTTATGCTATGGACTGTTTATGTAAGGCATACAACACTTGTTTAATAGCAGATGAAGTTCAAGCAGGTTTTAGTAGAACTGGAACCTTTTTTGGTTATCAGAAATACCTGATCGAACCACATATCATCACCATGGCCAAAGGGATGGGGAATGGTTTTCCTGTAGGGGGAATCTTAGTGCACCCTTCTATCGAGGCAAAATATGGAATGCTGGGAACCACCTTTGGTGGAAACCATCTCGCTTGCTCTGCTTCCCTCGCGGTACTTGATGTTTTGAAGAATCAAAACTTGCAAAAACACGCTAAAGACTTAGGAGGATACTTTATTCAGTCAGCTCAAAATATTGCTGAAGTAAAGAAAATAAAGGGTCGAGGACTCATGCTAGGCTTAGAGTTTGACTTTGAAGTTGGGGCATTAAGAAAAGAATTAATCTATCAGCATCACATTTTTACTGGTGGTAGCAGCAACAAAAAACTATTGCGTATCCTTCCCCCTTTAACGGTGCAGAAAAAACATATTGACTTCTTTTTTCAAAAACTTGAAGAGGCACTTAATACAGTACAAGCATGAAACATTTTATCTCATTAAAGGATTTGCCTAGCTTTCAAGAAGCGGTCAATTTAGCTAAATCGCTCAAGCAAAACCCTTATGAATTTGAAGCCCAAGGGAAGCGTAAAACTTTAGGATTATTGTTCTTTAACCCTAGTTTACGTACCCGTTTAAGCACCCAAAAGGCAGCACAGCAGTTGGGTTTTTCTACCATGGTGATGAACTTTTCTAACGAAGCCTGGGCCCTAGAATTTGAAGATGGAACACAAATGCGCGGCATTCGTTCTGAACATGTTCGTGAAGCGGCTGCGGTGGTTTCGCAATATTGTGATATGGTGGCCATTCGTGCCTTTGCTTCTTTGACCGATAAAGAACAGGATGAAGCAGAAATTGTTTTGAATAGCTTCGCCAAATATGCCGACATCCCCGTCATCAATATGGAAAGTGCTACAGGACACCCACTTCAAGCACTGGCCGATGCACTGACCTTAGAAGAACACAAAACTTCGCATCGACCTAAAGTTGTCTTGACTTGGGCACCTCACCCTAAGGCCTTACCCCATGCCGTAGGAAATTCTTTTACCCAAATGATGGAATTTCAAGACGCCGATTATGTCATCACTAACCCAGAGGGTTATGACCTAGATAAAAATATCACCAAAGGCATTCCTGTTATCCACAACCAAGAAGAAGCCTTAAAAGATGCTGATTTTGTCTATGCAAAGAACTGGTGTTCTTACAGTCAATACGGGCAAATCTTACGCACTGATGATGCGTGGTTGCTCACCGAAGAGAAAATGGCGCTAACCAACAATGCTAAATTCATGCATTGTCTGCCCATTAGACGAAACATCGTTGCAGCAGACGGGGTGTTAGATTCTCCTAATGCTTTAGTGATTGAACAAGCAAACAACAGGACATTTGCCGCACAGGCCGTGTTAAAAACCTTATTGGATCATGCTTAAACTCAACATAGTCAAAATCGGCGGTGCCATTATTGAACAGGAAGCTAAACTCCTTCCTTTTCTACAAGGTTTTGCTGCCCTAAAGGGGCCAAAGATTTTGGTACATGGCGGCGGAAAAAGAGCCACCGCTTGGGCAGATAAATTAGGTATTCCCGTTCAAATGAAAGACGGTCGCAGGGTGACAGATGCCGCTACCCTTGAACTAATCACCGGACTATATGCAGGTCAAGTCAATAAAAGCATTGTTGCCCATCTTCAAGGGATGAACTGTAACGCTTTAGGTCTTTCTGGCGCAGACGCCAATGCGATTCAAGCCGTAAAACGCCCTGTAAAAGCCATAGATTATGGTTTTGTGGGAGATGTTAAACAGGTCAACAATCGCTGGTTTAAACATTTATTAGGTCAAAATATTAGTCCTGTATGTTGTGCGATTACCCACGACAAAAACGGACAACTATTCAATACCAATGCAGATACCATTACGGCGGAAATTGGAAAAGCTTTAGCCCAAGACTTTGAAGTCAAAATAAGCTATTGCTTTGAACTCCCTGGAGTAATGAAAGACATCAATGATTCCAACTCATTGATCGAAAAAATCAACCAAGCATCTTATCAGCAGTTACTGCTCAACAACACCATTTCAGCTGGGATGTTACCAAAGTTGCACAATGCCTTTGATGCGTTACAAGCTGGCGTAAAAGAAGTTGCCATAGGCGCAACGAATATGATCAATCAAACAATTCCTTATACCTCAATCACCCTCTAATGAAAACATTAAGCGAAAAAGCGATTGCCTTATTACACGATCTTATTTCCATTCAATCTTTTTCTAGCGAAGAAGACAAGACAGCCGCAAGAGTGGGACAATGGTTCAAGGATCACAACATTCCTTTTGAACAGCAAGATTACAATGTTTATGCTTTTAACAAGGCATTTGATCAAAGTAAGCCTACGCTTTTATTAAACTCTCATCACGATACGGTGAAGCCTAATTCGGCCTATACCAAAGATCCATTTCATCCGCATGTTGAAGACGGAAAATTATACGGTTTAGGGAGTAATGATGCTGGTGGCGCATTGGTTTCATTGATTGCCTTATTTACGCATTATTACGATCACCCCAATCCTAAATACAATTTAATTTTGGCGGCTACCGCCGAAGAAGAAAGCTCTGGACCTAAAGGACTCAACAGTCTCTTACCCACGCTTCCACCCATTGATGTAGCGATCGTAGGAGAACCTACCTTGATGCAATTGGCTATCGCTGAAAAAGGCTTAGTGGTTTTTGATGGAAAAGTAGAGGGAACTGCTAGCCACGCTGCTCACCCTAATGCAGATAATCCTATCTTAAAGCTTCCCGAAGTTTTACAATGGTTAAGTAAGTTCAACTTTGAAAAAGAATCAGACGTTTTAGGACCAGTTAAACTAACTGTGACCCAAGTCAATGCCGGGAAACAGCACAACGTTGTTCCAGCTGCAGTTGATTTAGTGATTGATGTAAGGGTGAACGATTGTTATAGCAATACAGAAATTGCAGAAATGTTACAAAAAGACGCCCCTTTAATTATGACGCCGCGTTCTTTAAATTTAAATTCTTCTTCTATACCAGCCGAACATCCTTTAGTACAAGCAGGAATTGAATTAGGGCGTAGCACTTATGGCTCTCCTACCCTATCTGATCAAGCAAAACTGAGTTGTCCTTCGCTTAAATTAGGCCCAGGAGATTCAACGCGCTCACATACCGCAAACGAATTTATCTATGTCAACGAAATAGAAGAAGGGATTGATTTGTATATTCAACTTTTAAAGAAAATTCTTTAGTATGAAACTTTGGCAAAAAGGGGCTGCTGCCCACGAAAGAGTAGATCATTTTACAGTGGGTAAAGATCGTGAATACGATTTAGTCCTAGCAGAATACGATTGTCAAGCCTCTATTGCTCATGCCAATATGCTGGCAAAAATTGGACTCATCACTAAAGAAGAAGCAACACAACTCTCTACTGTATTAGAGGAAATACAACAGCAAGCAAAAGAAGGTCAGTTCACTATAGAAGATGAATTTGAAGACATGCATTCAAAGATTGAGCATCTCCTTATTGAACGCTTAGGCGATGTAGGGAAAAAGATTCATACAGCACGCTCTAGAAATGACCAAGTTCTAGTCGCCATGCACCTCTATCTTAAAAACGAATTAGGCGAAGTTAAATCTCAGGTTTCAGCTCTCTTTGAACTACTTCTCTCCCTAGCCGAAAAACATCAGAATGAATTAATTCCTGGCTATACTCACTTACAGGTAGCCATGCCATCTTCTTTTGGACTTTGGTTTTCTGCCTATGCAGAAAGCTTGATCGACGATTTATATTTTTGGCAAAGTGCCTACAAAATCGCCGACCAAAACCCGTTGGGAAGTGCTGCAGGCTATGGAAGCGCCTTCCCTATTGATCGCGCCTTTACCACAGATGCTTTAGATTTTGCGCAACTTAAAGTGAATTCTGTCGCGGCACAAATGAGTCGTGGGAAGTTAGAGAAAAGTACGGCCATGGCCTTATCATCTATAGGAAGTACACTGGCAAAATTCAGTATGGATGTTTGTCTTTATATGGGACAAGATTTCAATTTTATTTCTTTCCCAGACGACCTCACCACAGGATCAAGTATAATGCCGCACAAAAAGAATCCAGATCTATTCGAATTAGTTCGTGGAAAATGTAATAGTTTACAAGCTCTCCCTAACCAGTTGGCCTTATTGACGACAAATCTCCCTAGTGGGTATCACCGTGAGTTACAGTTGGCCAAAGGTCCAATCATCGAGGCCATTCAAGAGCTTAAAGCAAGTTTAGAAATATTGCTCTTTAGCTTACCTAATATCCAAGTAAGCAAAGACATTACGGCTCAAGTGAAATATGATTATCTCTTTAGCGTGGACACTTTGAACCAAGAAGTATTAGCAGGAAAACCTTTCCGCGATGCTTATAGAGAATTGGGACAAGCGATAGAGGATGGAAACTTTAAGCCTAATCGGGAGGTACAACACAGCCATATTGGGAGTATTGGGAACCTGCAACTGGATCAAATTAGAGCGAAGATGAAAAGCGCTTTTGAAGAAAATTAAAAGCTTACAATATTTTGTATTTTGGCGGTAAATGAGTTCAGCACCTCGATTATATTTTATTGATGCATTAAGGGCCTTTGCCATCTTAATGATGTTACAAGGACATTTTATCAGCGGTTTGTTAGATCCAGTGTTCAAAGACCCTGATAATCCTATTTATTCTTTTTGGTTGTATTGCCGCGGGTTTACTGCACCAGTGTTTTTTACTATTACCGGTTGGGTCTTTACTTTTCTTTTATTACGCACTAAGATGCAAGGCTGGAAAAATCCTCGAATTAAAAAAGGATTGAAACGCACTTTAGAACTATTAGCATGGGGCTATGTTTTGCGTTTAAACTTGCCCATGTTATTCGAGGGGAAAATTAACAACTCTTTTCTTTATCCTGATGTTTTGCAAATCATAGGGTTAAGTCTGAGTTTTATCATTCTTATTTATATCATTTTTGGCTTTCTTAAACGTTGGACAGGACTAATTTTTTTGGTAATTGGTTTGCTCATCTTTATCAGTGAGCCCCTGTATGTTGACTTGACATTCCCCGAACTCCCCAATTACTTGGCTGCATATTTAACTAAAGCAAATAAAGGGGTTTTCTATCTCTTTCCATGGTTGGGCTATGTCTGCATGGGCACTTTTATTGCCTATTTATTCAATCCCAAAACAGAGCAATTATGGGCTTGGGGGTTGGGGTTTTTAGCTCTTGGCTACTGGTTGATCAATCGATCTTCGGCTTTTTTAATCGATATAGAGTTTTTTACTGGGCTTGAATTATTTAGAAAAGTCGCCTATAACAACTTCTTGTTTATAAGACTGGGAGATGTGTTTTTACTCTTTGGAATATTTATTTTGATCAACGACTATCTCAAAAAAGGCTTGTGGACAAGGATTGGGAGTAAAACCCTTGAAATCTATGTCGTGCATTACTTTATCTTTTATGGAAGTCTCTTTGGCATTGGCCTTTATAAATACTTTAAATACAGTTGGACCTTCCCGCTAAGTATCATCGGGGCGCTTATTTTTATGGTGGTTTGTACGGCAATTGTTTTAGTCGATGACCGATATCGCGAAAAAATGTTTACCTTTTTGGGGCGTAAAGTCACCAAATGAGAAAAGCCTTTATTTTTTTTATAGTCCTCTACTTAGGCTATTTCACGGCTAAAAAAATCCAAAGTAAATGGGCAGAGGTGCCTTCTAAAACAGAGAAAGTTCCTAATGACTCCCTTCTCTCCTTACTCAAACTAGATAAGGATGATTACAATGTCTTACTCTATTCAAAAGCGAATGGCTGGGTGCATGAAGATGCGATTGCGGCTGCAAAAAAAATCTTTCCGCGCATAGCGCAAAAACAAAATTGGAAACTTACGGTCTCTGACGATAGTGCTTTATTCAGCACGGCACAGCTATCTTACTTTAATGTGGTAATTTGGAACAATGTCACTGGGCAGACTCTTGATAGCCTACAGCGAGAAACATTCAAAAATTACATCGAAACTGGAGGGGGTTTTGTGGGCATTCACGGATCTGGAGATGATTCTCACCAATGGGAATGGTATGATAAGAATGTTATTCGCACGCTCTTTTCTCACCATCCAATGAAACCGCAGTTCCAAGTTGGTACCTTGAATAAAATTGGCGATAGCCTATTCCCAGCCGCCAAGGATTTTCCCGATCAATGGAAATGGGAAGAAGAGTGGTATGTATTTTATGAAAGTCCAAAGAAACATGGAAGCACGGTGCTTTACAATTTAGACGAAAGCAACCTGGTTATGGTAGGCGAGCAAGAAGACAAGCAATGGGGTATGGGAGAAGATCATCCTATTGTATGGTATCACTGCCAAGAAAAGGGTAAAGTTTTTTATACCGCCATGGGTCATAAGGGTACCTATTATCAAGACACACTATACCAACAACTACTAATTGAAGCCGTCGAATGGGCGGGAAATAATAGCATAAAATGCAACTAAAATGAAGATATTACGAACGCCAGAAACGGCCTTTAATCAAATTACTGATTTCCCTTATAGACCACGGTATTGTGATGTAAATGAAGGGTTACGCATGCATTATGTAGATGAAGGAGAAGGCCCTGTTGTGCTTCTTTTACATGGAGAACCCAGTTGGGCTTATCTCTATCGCAAAATGATTCCCGGCTTAGTTGCAGCAGGATTAAGGGTGATTGCCCCAGACCTCATTGGCTTCGGTAAATCAGACAAGCCCAGTGAGCAAAGTGATTACACCTATGCCAAACATATTCAATGGACGCAAACCCTGCTGGATCATTTACAATTAAAGGACATCAATATCTTTATTCAAGATTGGGGAGGTTTAATTGGGCTGCGTTTAGTAACCGCAAATCCCGATAACTTTGCTTCTATCGTTGCTGGGAACACCATGCTCCCTACTGGAACGGTAACTCCGCCACAAGCTTTTCTAGACTGGCAAAAGTTTGCGACAACCAGTCCTAAGTTTGATGTAGCGACGGTGATACAACGCGCCACAACTACAGACCTTAGCCCTGAAATTTTAGTGGCTTATAATGCTCCTTTTCCCGGAGAAGAATTCAAAGCGGGTGCGCGTATCTTTCCCGCGCTGGTCCCCACATCAGAAAATGATCCTGAAAGCGATAACAACAAAGCTGCTTGGGGAATATTATGCCAATGGCAAAAACCTTTTCTTACGCTTTTTAGCGATCAAGACCCTATCACCAAAGGCGGAGAGCAAGTTTTTCAAAAATTAATCCCTGGAACAAAAGATCAAGCCCACCAAATGGTCTCTGGCGGACACTTTCTTCAAGAAGATCAAGGACTGCTTTTGGCGCAATTAATGATAAGTTTTTATCAAAAGAATAAAATCATCAACCCATGAAACTCTTTTCCCTAGTCTTATTAATTCTCCTACAAAGCTGTCCAAAACCACAAAATGAAACAATATTAACCACTCGACTACTCGTCGAAAGCTATACCGTGACCTGTCAAGGTTTTATTGAACAACAATGTTATCTCGTCAAAGAAGGAGATGCCATACCCGATGGGGAGTGGAGTCTCTTTTATGAAAGCATTGATGGCTTTGACTATACCCCAGGATTTCGATATGAAATTGAGGTATTCAAAACAAAACGAGATCCTTCAATTCAAGATGTAGGCGAGTATCAATATACTTTTGTAAGCTTGATTTCTAATGAAGTTGTCAATTAAATATGTAATGGACGGTTATCCGTTGCTGCAAGAGCCGCTTCTTTCACCGCTTCAGCATAGGTAGGGTGAGAATGCGACATACGTGAAATATCTTCTGCTGACGCACGAAATTCCATGGCCGTTACCGCTTCTGCGATTAAATCAGCAACACGAGCTCCTACCATGTGTACGCCTAGTACTTCATCTGTTGCAGCATCTGCTAAGATTTTTACAAATCCATCGGTATCCATACTTGCTCTAGCTCTTCCTAAAGCTCGCATAGGAAATTGTCCGCTTTTGTATTTTACCCCGGCAGACTTTAACTCTTCTTCGGTTTTACCGACAGAAGCAACTTCTGGCCAGGTATAAATTACATTAGGAATAAGATTGTAGTCGATATGTGGTTTTTGACCAGCTAAGATTTCAGCGACCATAACTCCTTCTTCTTCTGCCTTATGGGCTAACATCGCTCCACGAACAACATCACCAATGGCATATATATTTGAAGCTGTAGTCTGTAAGTGATCATTTACTTCAATTTGTCCACGCTCTGTTATTTGAACTCCGGCAGCTTGGGCATTCAACCCATCGGTATAAGGGCGGCGTCCTACAGAAACCAAACAATAGTCACCTGCGAAAGATACTTCTTCTCCTTTTTTGTTTGTGGCGGTAACGGTGACTTCGTCTCCTTTACGCGCTACTTTATTTACGCCATGAGAAACATAAAACTTAACGCCTTGTTTCTTTAATACTTTGGTCAATTCACGAGAAACGGCACTATCCATTATAGGTGTAATGCGATCTGCATATTCAACTACAGAAACTTCAGCCCCTAAACGACGGTATACTTGTCCTAGCTCTAAACCAATAACTCCCCCACCGATCACGATAAGATGTTTGGGTATTTCTTTTAATTCTAAGGCTTCGGTTGAAGTAATCACGCGTTCTTTATCTAAGGTGATAAAGGGTAATGAGCCGGGTTTTGAGCCAGTTGCGATAATGCTGTGTTTAGCTTCAATAGTTGTATCGCTTTCCCCCTCAATTTTAATATGAGTGGCATCGACAAAACTCCCTAAGCCTTTAAAGACGGTAATGTTATTTTTGTCCATTAAAAAGTCAATCCCCTTGGTGGTTTGTTCAACAACCCCTCTTTTACGGGCGATCATTTTTTCAAAATTTACTTTGATCTCTCCCGGGATTTCAATCCCATGGGTATCAAAATGCTTTATCGCATCTTCATAATGGTGAGAAGAATCCAATAAGGATTTAGAGGGAATACAACCTACATTTAAGCAAGTTCCTCCTAAAGTACTGTACTTTTCAATTAGAGCAGTTTTCATTCCTAACTGGGCACAACGAATAGCAGCTACATAGCCTCCAGGGCCTGATCCGATTACGGCAACATCAAATTGACTCATTTTCTTATAATTTGAGTCACAAAAATACGAATGTTTCATTTGCATTGAAATAAAATTGGTTTTTAATCTTACTCGCTTTACATTAATATTACCAAATCGTTTTATTATGTATTTATTTACCATTATGCTGTCTTTTTTAAAGGACAAAGAATACCGTCAACTCTTAGCTATTACCGCAATTATTCTTGCCATTGGAACCATTAGCTATCATTATATAGAAGGATGGACCTGGATTGATGCGCTTTATTTTTCCATCATCACTTTAACCACCATAGGCTATGGAGATTTTTCTCCACAAACCACAGCAGGGAAGTTATTTACCATTGGGTATATTGTTGCTGGAGTTGGAATGATCTTAGGCTTCATCAATGCGGTTTTTCATCACTACAAATCCCAGCGTGAAAAAACCAAATAAGAGAAAAAATCGTATCATTGGGGGAAAGAATTTGATATGACCCAAAAAAGTTCCTCCATAAGTTTAAGTCAGGCTTTACTTCCTGTAATTATTCTCGTCTTATTGCTCGCCTTTAATGTCTTTGTTTTTGGCGATGATGCGTTAGGAGGATCAAATCAATTCATCCTATTGATAGGGGCAGCTGTTGCCGCGGTAGTAGGCTTTCGCAATAAGGTAAGCTATGAGGTAATGTTAGAAGCAATTGGGTCCAATTTAAAATCCACTACTGGTGCGATCTTGATTCTTCTTTTTGTGGGCGCATTAGCGGGAACTTGGTTATTGAGTGGAATTATTCCCGCCATGATTTATTATGGTTTACAAATCTTACACCCCAGTATCTTTTTACCGGCTTGTATTATTATATGTGCGATTATTTCTTTGGCTACTGGAAGCAGTTGGACTACCTCTGCAACGGTAGGAATTGCTTTAATCGGGATAGGTCGTGCCCTTGAGATTCCAGTGGGAATGGTCGCAGGTGCGGTTATCTCTGGAGCATATTTTGGCGATAAATTATCGCCTCTAAGTGATACGACAAATTTAGCACCCGCCATGGCTGGGACAGATTTGTTTACCCATATTCGCTACATGACCTATACCACAGTACCAAGCATAGTCATCACTTTGATTGTCTTTTTATTCTTGGGCTATTTTCAAGAGACTAATGGACAAGCCGATACACAACTTTTACTCGATAGTATTGATGAACGATTTACCATAAACTTGGGACTTTTTATTGTTCCCATGCTTGTGATTTTTATGATTGTTCGCAAAGCTCCACCCCTAGTGGCGTTAATGATTGGGACCTTATTAGGTGGGGGGTTTGCCCTACTCTATCAACCCCACTTAGTGTTGGAAACTGCTGGGGCAGTGCAATTAAACATTACTTCAGCTTATAGGGGTATTATGAATGCCATCACTATAGATAATGCTATTGTCACTTCAAATGATTTATTAAATGATCTATTTACCTCTGGCGGAATGCAGGGGATGTTAGGGACCATTTGGCTCATTATCTGCGCCATGGTTTTTGGTGGGGTGATGGATGCCATTGATGGTCTACAAAAGTTAAGTAGCGCATTATTAGAAAAAGCGCAAAGTACCTTCCAGCTATTTGCAGGGACTGCCGCTTCTTGTGTTACCATTAATTTGACTGCATCTGATCAATACCTCTCTATTGTACTTCCGGGGAAAATGTTTGATCAAGCTTACCGCGACCGTGGATTAGCACCAGAGAATTTGAGTAGAACACTTGAAGATGCTGGTACAGTAACCTCGGTACTAATCCCTTGGAACACCTGTGGGGCATATCAATCTGGGGTCTTAGGAGTAGGAGTTGGAGAATATTTCGCCTTTGCCATTTTCAATTGGTTAAGTCCTATTATGACCTTGATTTACGCTTATTTTGGCATCAAAATCAAAACCTTAGTCAAAGCATAAGCATAACTTATATCTGTATTACAATTTGAAATTTTATTTGGCAATTATTGCTCTATCTAAGGCTATTTTTGTGGCATAAAAAAAATAGTTATGTCTATAGTAGGAAAAAAATTCCCAGATTTAAATGTAAACGCAATGAACGAAATGGGCGACACCATTTCTGTTAACGTTTTAAAAGAAGCCGTTGATAACAAGAAAAAAGTGTTATTGTTTTGGTACCCAAAAGATTTCACTTTTGTATGCCCAACAGAATTACACGCTTTTCAAGCTGCTTTACCAGAATTCGAAAAAAGAAACACCATTCTAATCGGTGCTTCTTGTGACACTGCAGAAGTTCACTTTGCATGGCTAAACACCGCCAAAGACGAAGGTGGAATTGAAGGAGTAACGTATAACCTTCTAGCAGACAGCAATCGTAACTTAGCTAGAACCCTTGGGATCTTAGATACGACAAACGAGCGTTATGACGAAGCGACAGACACTGTCTTAGTAGATGGAGACAATGTTTCTTTCCGTGCGACTTATGTGTTAGACGAAGATGGCGTAGTATTCCACGAAGGAATCAACAACATGCCAATCGGAAGAAATGTAAATGAGTACTTAAGAATCATTGACGCTTTAACGCACGTTCAAGAAAAAGGAGAAGTTTGTCCAGCGAACTGGGAAGAAGGAAAAGAAGCGATGAATGCTGACAGAAAAGGAGTTCAAAGCTATTTAAGCAACAACTAAAACATAAGCCTTATGTTGCAAGAAATCAAAGATGATAGCTTACAAGAGCTAGTCGCAAGCCAGCCTAAGGTAATCGTTCAGTACTCTGCGGGATGGTGTGGGAATTGCCGCATCATGAAGCCAAAATTCAAAAAAATGGCGACAGAGATTGAAGGCATTAGCTTTGTCTTAATTGATGCTGAAAAAAACCCAAATTCAAGACAGTTAGCCGATGTAAGCAACTTGCCTACCTTCGCAGCTTTTGAAAATGGAGCATTGTTAAATCAAGTACAAACCAACAAGGCTGACGTACTTAAAACCTTTGTCGATGAAGCTGCCGCTCATTAAGCACATCGTTCAATTTATTGAAGAAAACGACGAAGATTATATCGAAGAAACCCTAGAGGTTTTGGAACATCTTTGTGATTTTTCTGGAATAAAAGACGACGAAATAGATGTATTAGGAGAAATGATTTCTAATCTCTATGGCGCCTTAGAAGTACATAAAGAAATAAAAGTGGGCACCTCAAATAAGGAAGCACTCAACAACTTTATGAAACGGGTTCAAGGCAGCATTGATCAATAAACCACGCCCCCTCTTTTGAGGGGGTTTTTTTATGCCAAATATTTCTAGGGGCTTTTTTAAATAACAAAGCAGAAATCAATCTTAATTTGTAAATTTGTTGGAAGCGAATATTATGGCGGCCAAAAAAAAGACTGCACCTAAAGTCCCGAAATTTAAAAAGGATGACCCACAAAAAAAACGCTCCAGAGAAATTCTCTTTGGTGGCTTTTTAATTTTGATGGGGCTACTCTTTATCGTTGCATTTAGTTCCTATTTCTTTACTTGGAAAGTAGATCAAAGCAATCTCTCTCAATTAGCAGACAGAACGGTAGAAAGCAGTAACCTTTTAAGCAAATTAGGCGCAGAGATCAGTCACTTATTTATTTTTGAAGGTGTGGGGATATCTGCCTTCATTCTCGCCTACTTGATTTTAACCAGTGGTTTATTTTTGTTTTTCAACGTTCAGAAAAAAACCATCATCGATCGATGGAGCTGGGGAATCTATTACCTCCTTTTATCTGCTATCATTGCAGCACGTTTTGATCAAATCTTCCCTTTTTTAGGTGGTAAAATAGGCTATGAACTTTCTCGTTTTCTTACAGATTATATTGGGATCATCGGTTTATGGGCAGTTATCTCTTTTATGACTTTAATTGCCATGGTACTGCATTTAAACATCACCCCAGAAAGAATCATAGCAAAGCTTCAACCCTATTTTATTAAAGAAGAAAAAACCACTTCTCCAGCTACTTCATTTGAAGAAGAAAGTATCGATTTTAAAACTGTCGAAGATCGTTATCCAGAGGAGGTAGAAGAAAAAGAGAAAATTGAAATTGTAATGCCTTCGGCAGAAGAAACACTCGCCACAGAACAAAATCAAGAAGCAGCACAACCAACCGATGAAGAAGAACTTAAAATTGAGGTAAAAGCAGTAGCCGAAGAAGATGTCGTTGAAACCCTTTCACAGGAATTAGTAGAAAAATACGGCGCCTTTGACCCTACCCTAGAATTGAGTAACTATCAATTTCCAACCCTTGAATTATTAAAAGATTATGGCAATGCCAGCATTACCATTGACGAAGATGAATTAGAAGCCAATAAAAACAAAATCATCGATACCCTGCGCAATTACAAAATTGAAATTGCAAAGATCAAAGCGAACATTGGCCCTACAGTCACTTTATATGAAATCGTTCCAGAAGCAGGAATTCGCATTTCAAAGATCAAAAACCTTGAAGATGATATCGCCCTGTCTTTATCTGCTTTAGGAATACGTATTATTGCGCCCATCCCAGGAAAGGGAACAATCGGTATTGAAGTGCCCAATCAAAAACCTAGTATTGTTTCTATGCGTTCTGTCATTGCTTCGCAGCGCTTCCAAAAAGCTGAGATGGAATTACCTATCGCTATAGGAAAAACCATTAGCAATGAAACCTTTGTCGTAGACTTAGCAAAAATGCCCCATATGTTAATGGCGGGGGCAACTGGACAAGGAAAGTCTGTAGGGCTCAACGCCGTATTGACTTCCTTGTTGTACAAAAAACATCCAGCTGAAGTCAAATTTGTTTTAGTCGATCCCAAAAAAGTAGAATTAAACATCTACAATAAAATTGAACGCCACTATCTGGCGAAACTTCCTGATGCCGAAGATGCTATTATCACAGACAACACCAAGGTAATTAACACCCTCAATTCGCTATGTATTGAAATGGACAACCGTTATGAGTTGCTCAAGAATGCCATGTGTCGTAATATCAAAGAATACAATGCTAAGTTTAAGACCCGTAAACTCAACCCAGACGACGGTCATGCCTTTTTACCATATATCGTTCTTGTAGTAGATGAATTTGCCGATCTAATCATGACGGCCGGGAAAGAAGTAGAAACCCCCATCGCGCGATTAGCCCAGTTAGCGCGTGCTATCGGGATCCACTTAATCATCGCCACCCAGCGACCATCTGTCAATGTGATTACAGGGATTATCAAAGCAAACTTCCCTGCCAGAATTGCCTTTAGGGTAACCTCAAAAATCGATTCGCGAACCATTTTAGACAGTGGTGGTGCAGATCAATTGATTGGACGTGGAGACATGCTGTATACCCAAGGGAATGATTTAACCCGTATTCAATGTGCCTTTGTCGACACCCCAGAAGTAGAGAAAATCGCGGAATATATCGGAAGTCAAAAAGCCTATCCAGAAGCACACTTATTGCCAGAATTTGTAGGCGAAGAAAGCACTGTGCTAGATATCGATGCAAGTGATCGCGATGCCCTCTTCCGCGAAGCGGCAGAAGTAATTGTTACAGCACAACAAGGCTCGGCCTCTTTATTGCAACGCAAACTAAAATTAGGCTATAATCGAGCAGGTCGAATTATCGACCAAATGGAAGCCGCCGGGATTGTAGGTCCTTTTGAAGGAAGCAAGGCTCGACAAGTATTGGTCCCAGATTTAACCACTTTGGAACAATTATTGAATAATGAAGCTTAGTTAATATGACGATGAAAAAAACTGCTGCAGGCCTTATTTTGCTCTTCTCATCCTTGTCTTTTGCCCAGGGATACGAACAAGCCAAAAACTTATTAGATCTTGTTTCTAAAGAGATGAAAAGCAAAAAGAATATTCGCTTTGATTTCGCCTATGTGCTCGAAAATAAAAAAGAACAAATTCGCCAAGAAATGGAAGGGAATGTTACGCTTGCAGGAGATCAATATAAATTATCCTTCCTTGAGGCTATTCAATTATTTGATGGAACTAAGACCTATACCATTGTTCCAGAAAACGAAGAAATTACCATAAGCTACCCCGAAGATGAAGAAGACGTAAGCATTAGTCCTTCAAAACTCCTCACCTTTTATGAAGAAGGCTATGGCTATGAATGGGATATTCAACAACGTGTAACAGGTAGAAACATCCAGTTTATCAAATTACTCCCTACAGAGGCATCAGACGAAGTAAAGTATTTATTACTAGGAATAGATGTAGATCGCTTGCAAGTGTACCGATTGATTGAAATTGGGATTAACGGTACCATGACTACCCTTACCCTTAAAAGTCAAGAGTTCAATGTGACACTACCAGAAGATTACTTTGAGTTTAATGCGGCAGAATACCCTAATTATTACATCAACGAATAGTGAAAATAATTGATCGCTACATTCTAACCACCTACCTCACTCGACTGGCCAGCGTGTTTTTTATTTTGATGTTTATTTTCATCATTCAAACCTTTTGGCTCTTTATCGATGAATTCGCAGGAAAAGGGCTAGATGCAGAGATAATCTTTAAGTTTCTCACCTATTATTCGCCTAAGCTTTACCCATTAGTAATGCCCTTATCGGTTTTACTGGCCTCGATCATGACCTATGGCACCTTTGCAGAAAACTATGAGTTTGCTGCGATGAAATCAACTGGCATATCGCTTCAACGAGCATTATTAGGTCTCACCATTTTTCACTTTTTTCTAGGGGTAGGAAGCTATTATTTCTCCAATAATGTGATCCCTTACGGAGAGTTCAAATACTATAACTTGCGCAGAAACTTAGCCAAGCTAAAACCAGCTCTTGCCATTACAGAGGGTATCTTTAATGAAATTGGAGAAATGAATATTAAGGTAACCCGAAAGTACGGAGAGAACAATCGCTTTTTGGAAGATGTTATCATTCACGAAAAATCCCCCGACAATCAAAATCGCATTGTCATCAAAGCAAAAAGAGGCGAACTGAAAAGTGCGAGTATTGATCAAGAACTTCAGCTTGTGCTTTTTGATGGAAATCGCTATGAAGAAGTTTACACTAAAAAAGTGCAAGAGCGAAAAAGAATTCAACATGCAAAGGTCGCCTTTAAAGAGTATGTACTGAATATTGATCTATCACAATTCAACAATGTAGATTTAGGCGAAGAAAAATACACCAGTACCTTTAGGATGCAAAAGGCAGATGAACTCACCTATAGTATTGATTCTTTAGAAATAAAGTTTAAAAACGAACAAAAAACTTACGGAGAAAACTTTGTAAGCACCAGCATCTCAAATAACATCAATTATAATGAAGCAGAAAAAGACATCACTACAACAGATTCTGTCTTTCAACTTTATAGCAATCCATTAAAAATAATCGGCGATTCGATTTACAATCGACATTCTGATGTTCTTAGAGGTGCAAAAAATTCCATTAAAAGCCTACAAAGAAATTTAACCTCTAAGAAAAAAATATTTTTTATCAATCAAAAGAGAATTAACCTACATAAAAACAGTTTACACGAAAAATACACCCTAGGCTTTAGTGTGTTCTTTTTATTTTTAGTGGGGGCATCTTTAGGAGCCATTATTAGAAAAGGCGGATTAGGACTGCCCATGGTTTTAGCCATTTTAATCTTTTTAACTTATTATTATATCGGCTTATTTGGGAGAAATGCTGCAGAAGACAGCAGTATATCCCCTTTTGTAGGAAGTTGGTTGTCAGTATTTATCATCGCCCCATTTGCAATATATCTAACCAGAAGAGCATCTACAGATAAAGGATTGATTGAGTATGACTTTTTAATAGTTTCATTTAAAAGCATGTTTAGCTCAATTAAGAACACTATTTTAGCCTGGATTAATACACTATGGAAAAGAAGACCTTAGACTCGATAGAAAATGCAATAGCAGCTGTAAAAAATGGCGAAGTGATTATCGTTGTTGACGATGATAATCGTGAAAACGAAGGCGACTTCTTGACAGCTGCAGAAAACATCAATCCAGAGATTATTAATTTTATGGCCAAAGAAGGTCGTGGATTAATCTGTGCACCTATGACCGAAAAACGTTGTAAAGAACTACAACTAGATCGCATGGTGAGTAATAACACAGATCCTATGGAAACGGCTTTTACAGTATCTGTGGACTTAAAAGGTAAAGGAGTGACTACAGGAATTTCTGCGAGTGATCGCGCTTTAACCATACAAGCTTTAGTAGATCCTGATATACGTCCACAAGATTTGTCTCGTCCAGGGCATATTTTTCCGCTAATCGCGAAAGA
Source organism: uncultured Flavobacteriaceae bacterium (assembly GCA_943787295.1). Taxonomy (GTDB): domain Bacteria; phylum Bacteroidota; class Bacteroidia; order Flavobacteriales; family Flavobacteriaceae; genus Arcticimaribacter. Next base: position 453,380 of record CALSLW010000001.1, read on the forward strand.
GGGGGGCGTTTTAAGAAGAACTGGGCATACAGAAGCTGCCATAGACTTTGCTCGTCTTGCAGGGAAACAAGCTGCAGGGGTGATTGTAGAAATCATGAATGAAGATGGAACTATGGCTCGCTTACCTCAATTGATGAAAGTAGCCGAAAAGTTTGATCTTAAATTAGTTTCCATTGAAGATTTAGTAGCGTATCGCATGCAACACGATAGTTTGGTCCTTAAAAGAGAGGATACTGAAATCATGACAAGATTTGGCGAATTTCGCCTAAGAGCATTTCAACAAACTACAAATAATCAAGTTCATATTGCCTTGACCAAAGGATCATGGGAACAAGATGAAGCTGTTCTTACCCGAATTAACTCGTCTCAAATCAGCAATGATCTTTTAGGAATGCTAACAGGTTCAAATGACAAAGGTTTAGAAGAGATCTTTAAATTGATCAATGCCGAAGAAAAGGGTGCCATTATCTTTATTAATCAACAGCAGCAATCAGAAAATCTTTTGGCGCGCATTAAAGAGTTAAAAGATAGTGATACTGCAAAGAACAAAGTCGCAAAAGTACCGCCATTAAAAATGGACTTAAAGGATTTTGGGATAGGTGCCCAAATTTTACATGAGTTGCATATCAGTAAGCTACGTGTAATTACAAATTCATCTCAAGGTCCCCGTGTTGGAATTACAGGTTATGGCTTAGAGATCGTTGAATACGTCAACTACTAAAAAAACCACAACTTTATCGACATCGCTGTTACCATGATTATCATGGCAACTTTGATGACGCCTTCTCCTTGATCTACCGACCAGCGGCTAGACCACCAAGCACCTATCGCACTTCCTAAAGCTAAGACAATCCCCAAAGACCAATCTACAGCATCGTTCCAAGCGAATAAGGCGAGTGCCCCTAAAGAGTAGATAAAAACCAAGGCGACCTTAGTCGCGTTTGTCTTAATCAAAGAAAGACGGTTAACGTTATTTAAAAAGAGGATAATAATAAAGCCAATCCCTGCATTGATAAAACCACCATAAATCCCTATAAAGAAAAACCCGATGAGGGCATAGACGAGATAACGTCCTGTCAATCTTTCTGGGAGGTTAATTTCTTTGGTCTTTGGCTTAAAAACAATAATAGCCACCACGATTAACATGATGATAGAAAGAATACGATTAAAAACTGCTCCTGCTATATCTACCGCAATTTGTGCCCCGATTAAAGAACCAAAGAAAGCCGCAATTCCTAAATACACATTGAAGGGATAAGTAGAGACTCCTTTTGAGCGATAACCTGCTGTTCCCACAAAAGACTGTAAAACAATGGCAATGCGATTGGTACCATTAGCCACTTGAGAGGGCAGCCCCATAAAAATCAGTACTGGTAGTGTTAATAAAGACCCCCCTCCTGCAAGGGTATTGATGATTCCTGTACTAATACCTACTAAAAAAAGAAGGGCGTATTGGGTGATGATTTCCATAAAAGAATTAAAAGATAAAAATAGGCATATCATTTTTAAAAAAACTTTTCTTAAATCAAATAAGGGATGTATATTTGCCACCGCATAGGAGAAATGGCAGAGTGGTCGAATGCGGCAGTCTTGAAAACTGTTGAGGGTCACACCTCCGGGGGTTCGAATCCCTCTTTCTCCGCTCTACTAGCTCGTAAGCTTAATGTTTACGGGCTTTTTTATTTCCGGTTGCCTGAGCGGTTGCCTAAAGTGCTGATAAACTACCTCCTAAAGACTATACCAATATATAACAAATTCTTTATTCGTATCTTAGTATCCTAATGTTTATAGGCCCTTAACGCCCATTTTTATCAACAATTTGATGCAATTCTAGTGGATTGCCTTAACCCTGTCTATGGCATAAACGAAACAACATGAAAGTAAATAAAGCCTACGGAGACTTCATCGGACAACTACCTTGGAACATCATTACTACTCTTCGATCTCCATACAAGATCAAAAGTGGGATTATTAAAATCAGCAATAGCTATTACTTCAAAACCATAAAAAATAGATTTATCTGGATTACTATTTTTAAAGAGTATAATAGAATCTTTTAAGGTAGCAATTTCCTCGTTTACATTTTGTGCAATCAGAAAATTCGGAATGAGGAATAAGAATATAAATAGCCTCATTTTATTTTTTTAAAAGGTTAAAAACGAGTAATGCGGCAATAAACAAGACAACAATCTGTATGATTTCCTTTTTAGACATTTTATTTATGGTCAAAAATGTTTTTAACTATTAATTTATTTGAGTTTATCGTCAGTTTAACAAACTAATATCAATAGTTTTTAATACTTAAATTTATTAATAATATTATAGAGTAACACAAATCATGATGAATATATCACTACTGCATCTCTACTGCCAGCTATTTAATTTAGCACTTTAGAGCCAGTTTCTCTGCAAATTAAAATTCAAATACACCATACAATCAAAAACAACTTTAGAAGAGAATTTAAAACTATCCGCATTTTCAATGACTTGTATTCGCTAACATCTTATCCAGTAAAACATGTCATGTTCAAATTCTTTATAGGCCCTTAAAACTTTATTAAAAAAAACCTGCTCATCAATTGAACAGGGTTGTCATTCTTGAAATACATTTAAACAAGTCATCATATAATTAGCTAACGTTTCTGGAGCTGTTTTTAGACTTGACTTCTGTCCGAGTTTCATAATACTGCAATGCAGAGATTTTGTAGGAACGTTCTCCTTCATTTTTAGTCGCAGGGATGGCCCCCTCTTTAATCCGATTACGAATGGTTTTCTCGCATACACCTTCAATTAATGCAACTTCTCCAACACTTAGGTACTCTGGTTTTTTTGAGAGTTTATCAACTATGATATTTTGACTTGCCTCTAAACGATCAATTTTTTCATTTACATCTTTTAGATTCTCTACAATATGATTAATACTTCTTGCCAAACCTCTCATACTATCCTTTAATGTCTCTTCTTTAAGCTGATAATTTGCTTGCATACTTTTCAAGTTATTTGTTTTCTACATTTCAAATATTTAAAATTGTAGATCATTTAACAACTTGACGCTATAACAGTTATCCAAAAAAGCTGTTAATAAACCCTACCCCCATACGGAATGCATAAAGTTGAAAACATCTTCATTATTGGGTCTATAATACCTATGGAAAGAAGACAAGGACTTATGCCCCGTAATATCCATAATAACCTTGTCCGGAACTCCCTTATTCTTCATGATGGTAATAAAGGTTCTTCTAGCTGTATGGGTGCTGATCAGGTCGCATCTTCTTACACTTTTCTCTTCAACGGTATTACCTACCCTAGTAGATTTAATGGTGGGCGCTGTAAACCCTGCGAGTTCTGCAATCTGTTTGATGTATTCTCTGAATTTTTGTTCTGAAATCAAAGGTAGACAGTAGTTGTATTTCTCTAAGATCTACCTTGAAGTACCCCTCAACCACCTCTTTCGTCCATACATCCTTCCTCTGTAACATCTCCACTTCATTAACATATAATCCTGTCTCCTCCTGTAGATAATCTACTTGTTGCTATAATCTAAATATCTGTTCGTTTGAGTCTTCTATTAACGATACTAACCACTCTATCTGGTCTTCAGTAGATAAGCTTGTAAATATATCTCTGTAGGTAGTTCCCTCTATATCCTTCCCTTTAAACTCTGGAATAGGTGCGTTTAGGTTTGTGATCTTAACTTTTTTGGATTCTGTTTCATAACTCTAATATATTACATTCAGAGTAATGAACGACTAACTACCTCTTAACAGGATGTTATAGATGTTCTCTGTTTGATATTTCACTATGTAACCGCTAATTTTCTGTAGGTTCTTGATTTCGTCATAATACGGCACTGTAAATACTTGTCTATTGAGAGTTCTCGTATTTAGATACTTTTGAGTTCTTTAGCTTATGAAAAATATCCATGTCTATCTCATAATTTCAAGGCTTCCTGATATTTTCAACCAACTGCTGAATTTCTTTTAAAGGTGCTGGAGTCATACTAGTCACGGTAATGGTAACAAAGAAATTTGCCATCATCGCTATGGTGCCAAACCCTTCTGGAGAAATACCAAACCACCAATCAGCTTTAGTGCCACCACCAAACCAGCCAAATTTGAATTTTAGCATATAGAATAACATAAGAAAAATGCCTACCAGCATACCACTAATCGCACCTTCTTTATTGACACGTTTGGAGAAAATCCCCAATAATATTACTGGAAAAAAAGAGGATGCCGCCAGTCCAAAAGCCAAGGCCACTGTAGCTGCTACAAAGCCAGGGGGATTAATCCCAAAATAACCCGCCAAACATACTGCTCCTGTTGCAGCCAATCGAGCTGCGATAAGTTCACCTCGTTCTGAGATATTGGGCATAACCATTTTTTTGAGTAAATCATGTGACACTGCTGATGAGATTACTAGCAAGAGTCCTGCTGCTGTAGAAAGAGCTGCCGCCAGTGCTCCTGCTGCAAGAAGGGCAATGACCCAATTTGGTAAATCGGCGATTTCTGGATTCGCCATTACCATGATATCCGCATCTACTTCCAATTCGTTGGTTGCAGTATCTGCTGTATATTGAATGAGTCCGTCTTTGTTTTTGTCTTTAAAACCAAGTAGTCCTGTGGTCTCCCATTTTTCAAACCAATACGGCATATGTTCGTATGGCTTGTTGCTTACCGTTTCAATTAGGTTTGTTCTTGAAAAAACAGCAATGGCAGGAGCTGTTGTGTAAAGAATCGCTATAAATAAAAGCGCCCATCCAGCAGATTTTCTGGCATCGCTTACTTTTTTTACGGTAAAAAAGCGAACGATTACATGAGGTAGTCCTGCTGTGCCTACCATAAGTGCCATGGTAATACAAAAAACATCAAACATGGATTTACTTCCTGAGGTATATTCGTGGAAGCCAAGTTCTTTATGTAATCCATCGAGTTTGTCTAAAAGATAAACCCCGTTTGCATCAACACCTCCAAATCCAAGCTGTGGAACTAAATTTCCCGTTATCAAAAATGAAATATAAATTGCAGGCACCATAAAGGCAAAAATGAGTACACAGTATTGTGCAACTTGGGTATAAGTAATCCCCTTCATACCTCCAATGACGGCATAAAACAAAACAATCCCCATTCCTATCAGGACACCTGTTACAATATCTACCTCTAGATATCTAGAAAAGACCACCCCTACCCCTCGCATTTGTCCAGCGATATAGGTAAAGGAAACAATCAGGGCGGAAAAAACAGCAACCGAGCGTGCAGTGTTTGAGTAATATCTGTCTCCAATAAAATCAGGCACTGTAAACTTGCCGAATTTCCGCAAATAAGGAGCGAGTAAGAGTGCCAAAAGAACATATCCACCTGTCCATCCCATCAAATAAACCGAGCCGTCATAGCCACTAAACGATATAATACCCGCCATGGAAATAAACGAGGCGGCTGACATCCAATCGGCTGCAGTTGCCATACCATTGGCAATAGGATGGACACCACCGCCAGCTACATAAAATTCTTTTGTAGAGCCAGCACGAGACCAAATAGCTATACCAATGTATAGTGAAAAACTCAATCCAACTGCAATCCAAATCCAATATTGAAGTTCCATCTAGTTGTCTTTATTTAGTTTGTTATCTAATCGATTCATGAGGTAGATATAGGTAAATATGATGATCACAAATCCATAAATAGATCCTTGTTGAGCAAACCAAAACCCGAGTTTAAAACCACCAATTTGTATGGAATTTAATTGCTCTACAAATAATATTCCACAACCGAAAGAAACAGTAAACCAAAGGGAGAGTAGAATGCTGATGTACTGGATGTTTTTCTTCCAGTAAGCATTATTTTTATGTGTTGAAGTTGACATATTTTTAAACAGTTTATTTCTTAAGTCGTTGTCCCCATAATGCAAAAACAAAAATGATGGCATAGCAGGGAATAAGGATATAATAACTCTCCTTGGCCGCTGTAGCTAGTGCATCTGCAGCATCAAGCCCCGAGTCGATAAGGGCCGCTTTACCACTATCTACAAGGCGACCGTACATCGGTGGAATAATAGCCCCTCCAGAAATTGCCATAATAAGCAAGGCCGCTGCCGTATTGGTGTGTTTCCCAAGCCCCTCTAAAGTCAGTGGCCACAATGCAGGCCAAACAAGTGCGTTGGCAATTCCCAATGCCGCTACAAAAAGAACCGATGTAAATCCATTCGTACTAATGATACAAAAGCTCAACACCAGTCCAACCACTGCACTGATTTGTAATGCCTTCTTCTGACTTAAATATTTTGGTATTAATACAACACCAAGTGCATAAGTGGCTACCATTGCCATCAAGGTAAAGGTAGTGAAAAACTTAGCTTTTGATGCAGAAATTCCAAGTGCAAGACCATAGGCAATAATGGTATCTCCAGCAATCACCTCTGCACCAACATAAACAAATAGGGTAAGCATACCGAACCAAAGGTGTGGGTATTGGAAAATAGTTTTTTTGCCTCCAGATTCGGTTTCTTCTTCAATACTGACTTCCGCTTCCACATTAGGTAGAGGGGCACGGCGCATCAATAAGCCCAATACAAATAATACAATTGCCATGATCAAGTAAGGCATAAAAACACTATCCGCCATTTGATCTAAAAGAATCGCTTTTTCTTCAGTAGAAACTTGACTTATAACATCTTTGACCTCATCGATTCCATTTAAGAGTATGGCGCCAAAAATGACAGAACCCAGTGCCCCAGCGACCTTGTTGGCTATCCCCATAATGGCAATGCGCTTAGCGCCACTTTCAATGGGGCCCAAAATGGTAATGTATGGATTTGCAGCAGTTTGTAATACAGTCATGCCCGTTCCTTGAATGAAGATACCCGCTAAAAATATCCAATAGGTTCTGGCATCGGCAGCAGGAATAAATACCAAAGCACCAACAGCCATAAGAAATAGCCCGATGGACATCCCTTTTTTATAACCTATTTTACGCAATAAATAAGAAGCTGGTAATGCCATAACCACAAAAGATATATAGGAGGCAGAGGCCACAAAATAGGACTGGGCTTCGGTCAATTCATTAATGGTTTTCATAAAAGGAATTAATGCCCCATTCACCCAAGTAATAAAGCCAAAAATAAAAAACAAGCCTGCAATAATTGCAATGGCTGTTTTATTGGATTGTTCTGAATTCATGTACTAAAAATAAGTGATTATTGTTTTAATGTATTTTATTTAAAATTAAACCGTCAGTTATTAAGTCATCGATATTAGTTACTTTGTAGATTGGAATTCAATACTTCTTCTTTACCGTTAAAAATCTACAAAGTAAACATAAGCATAAATATGAAAAAAACGGCAAAAAACAGCAAAAAACAAAATTAATTTGTTAAAATTGTGAAACCAAAATGATTTAATTAATTAGTTATGAGGTCCATTATAATAATCTTCTTATCAATACTATCCCTTTCATGTAAAAACAGTTTTTCGGTCAATAATCATGTAAAAAAACTAACTCTCTACGTCAATACTTTTATTGGTACAGATGGACACGGACATACTTATCCTGGTGCTTCACTCCCCTACGGAATGATGCAACTCAGTCCAGACACCCGTCTCGAAGGTTGGGATGGCTGCTCGGGTTATCACTATTCCGATAAGTATATTTATGGCTTTTCGCACACCCATCTTTCTGGAACTGGAATTTCCGATTATGGAGACATACTATTGATGCCCAGCAACCAAGTCATTTTTAATAATGGATCAAATAACGAAAAAGGTTATAGGTCTTCTTTTTCACACCAGAATGAAGTTGCAAGTCCGGGCTATTATGCCGTCCACCTAAATGACACAAAGATTGATGTTTCCCTTAGCGTTTCAAAGCGAAGTGGCATCCATCAGTATGTGTTTCCAAAAGGATCCAAACAAGTTGTTATACTTGACCTAGCTCACCGAGATAGAGTGCTAGATGCTGAGATTTTTATCGAAAGCAACCAATTAGTCCATGGACATCGCTTTTCAAGAGCCTGGGCAGAAGAACAACGCCTATTTTTTGACATTGCCTTTTCCAAACCTTTTACAAATGTCACACTTCTTGATGAAAAAACAACCGGTGAAAATGTAAAAGCTGCCTTCGAATTTGATGAAAGCACATCCAATATATTAGAAATTGAAGTGGGTATTTCCGCAGTGGATGAAGCAGGTGCTCGCAAAAACAGAATAACTGAATTAAGAGACAAGTCTTTTGATCAACTTCGTGAAGAGGCCGATTCAATATGGGAAAAGCAATTAAATAAAATAGTTGTTGAAACCTATAAGGAAGATGATATGTACAATTTCTATTCTGCCCTATACCACACCATGATAGCCCCTAATCTATATCAAGATGTAGATGGTCGTTACCTTGGAATGGATCTGGAAATTCATCAAGACTTGGACAATGACTATTATACCGTTTTTTCGCTGTGGGACACTTATAGAGCGGCCCACCCACTCTATACAATCATAGAACAAGAACGTACCAACGATTTCATAAACACCTTTCTAAATAAGTATGAAGAGGGCGGTATCATGCCCATCTGGGATTTATCTGCAAACTACACGGGCTGTATGATAGGATACCATGCAGTCCCTGTAATTGCAGATGCCTATTTAAAAGGCATTGATGGATATGATGTAAACAAAGCCTTTGAAGCAATGAAACACTCTGCTTTTCAAAATAAATTAGGCTTAGTCAGCTATAAAAGCAAAGGATATGTCCAAGTAGAAATGGAGCCTGAATCGGTATCTAAAACTTTAGAATACGCTTATGACGATTGGACCATTGCCATGATGGCTATGGCCCTTGGCAAATCAGAAGATTATAAAACCTTTATCCAACGCGCCCAACATTACAAAAATGTGTTTGACCCACAAACTAAATTTATGCGTGGGCGACTTAATAATAAATGGTTTGCCCCATTTGATCCCTATGAAGTTAATTTCAACTATACTGAAGCCAATTCATGGCAATACAGTTTTTACGTGCCCCAAGACATTTCTGGTCATATAGAACTCATGGGTGGAAAAGCTCAATATGAGGAAATGCTTGATGGCCTTTTCAGTGCTAAAACCGAAACTTCTGGACGTGATCAATCAGATATTACAGGGTTAATTGGACAATATGCACAAGGAAATGAACCGAGTCATCACATGGCATACTTATATAATTTTGTAAATAAGCCCTATAAAACTCAAGCCATGATTCGTAAAATCCTTGAAGAGCAGTATAAAAATTCCCCTGACGGTATTTCTGGAAATGAGGATTGTGGACAAATGAGCGCTTGGTATATTTTTAGTTCGCTTGGTTTTTATCCTGTTACTCCTGGATCTAACGAATATATTATCGGCTCACCTATTGTCAAGTCTGCCACGATCAATCTAGAGAATGGAAAGACATTTAAAATTAATTCTCCAAACAACCAAAACGGTAAGCCCTTCATACAAAGTGTATCCCTCAATGGCATTGAGTACAAAAAGGCTTACTTAAGTCATTTTGACATTGTGAATGGCGGAAACCTTACTTATAAAATGAGTAACACAAAAAGTGATTGGGGCACTTCAGATGAACACATTCCTACTTCAAAAATTGAAGATTATTTTATTACAACCCCTCCATTTATTGAAAAAGGTGACACTGCCTTTAATGAAGAAACTAAAATAACACTAAAGAGTATTCAGCCCCAAGCAACAATTTTTTACAGTTTAGGAGAATCTTTTATAAAATATGAATCACCAATTACAATAACTAAAGATAGTGATTTGAACACCTATGCTGTTTTGAATGGGAACAAAAGTGCAACACTTAAAACAGTTTTTAGAAAAATAAATACAGCTATTAAGATTAGCTTAGCAACAACTTATTCAAATCAATACAGTGCTGGCGGAGACAAAGCACTTGTAGATGGAATTTTAGGTAGTCAAGACTTTAGAACAGGCACTTGGCAAGGTTATGAAGGTTCAGATGTAGTTGCAACTATAGATATTGGCAAAGTTGAGCAAATTAATAGGTTAGCTGTCAATTTCCTAAGTGACCAAAACTTTTGGATTTTTCATCCCAAAGAAGTCTTTTTTTATGGTTCAGCAGATGGTGAAAATTTCGACTTGATTTATTCAGAAAAAAACGAAATTACAGAACTAAACAACTCTGAAATTAAAACCTATAACATTGATAACTATAAGACACCTTACCGTTACATAAAAGTTATTGCAAAAAAAATAGGTGTTGTACCCGAATGGCATAAGGGTTTTGAAGACAACGGTCTGGGATGGATCTTTATCGATGAAATACAAATCAACTAATAAAACATATTACATGAGATCAACAATCATTTCACTTTTTTCGCTCTTATTACTACTTAGCTGTAAAAAAACTCCCTCCCTTTATTTGCCTGCGCTTTTTTCAGATAATATGGTTCTACAGCGTAATGCAAGTGTACAGTTCTGGGGAGTAGCTGGGCAAAACACCGAAGTTTTAATAAGCACGCCATGGGGCAACCATAAAGGAAAGACAGATGATTCTGGAAAATGGCAAATAGGATTTTCAACACCCAATGAAAATCCATCTTTCAATATAGATGTTTGTACATCTAATGAATGTATTAAAATTAACAACGTAGTATTAGGAGAGGTTTGGTTGGCTTCTGGGCAGAGTAATATGGAAATGCCTCTCAAGGGATGGCCACCTGGTGATACTATAATCAATTCTACTAATGAGATAGCTCAAGCTGGAAACTATAAATTACACTTTTTTTCTGTTGAACGAGATTTAAGCAATCTTCCACTCGATGATGTCAACGGAAAATGGTTATTAAGCGATTCCATAAACGCACCTAATTTTAGCGCAACTGCTTATTTCTTTGCTAAAGAATTATTTCAAGAACTTGATGTCCCTATTGGAATTATTGACAGTAGTTGGGGTGGTACACCTGTAGAGTCATGGACTGGAATTAATGCCCTTCGTGAAACAAAGCTTTATGATGAGAAGCTTGCTAATTTTTCTGGATTTGATGAAAAATTAGTTGACTTTGAGCAATGGCTAGCACCGCTTACATATTTTCCAATGCCTGATGCTGATTCAACTCATGAGGACTGGAAGGAATTGTCATTTAATGATAAAGATTATGCCAATGAAGCGTTTAATGATAGTAATTGGTTTGACATTAAATTTCCAGGTAATTTTAATGATGTTTTTGGAGAAACCATCGTTAATGACTTTGACGGGGTTGTCTGGGTCAGAAAAAGTTTTTATTTGGACCATTTGGAAGATGCTTATTTTCTTGACTTGGGACTTGTTGACGATATGGATTTTACCTACATAAATGGTGTATTTGTTGGCAGTTCATTTGAAGCAGAGAGCTTTCGAGAAAAGCGATATGAAATACCAGCAGGGCTTCTAAAAAAAGGGGAAAACGTAATCGCAATTAGACTTATAGACACCATGGGGCCTGCAAGAGTTTGGTCGCCAATTTCAATAAAAAGTAATACTGTCGACATAAACTTGGAAGGTTTATGGAAGGTGATACCATCTGCTGAATTATATGAAAACAATTTTTATAGATTAGACGCTAATTATGTCAAAACGACTGATAGACCAGGATTTATCAAGGTCACCCCATTTACACCCACCGTACTATACAACGCAATGATTCATCCATTGGTTCCTTTCACAATCAAGGGAGCCATCTGGTACCAAGGAGAGTCTAATGTGGGTTTTGAGGATGAATATGAAAGAACTTTTCAAGCCATGATAGAAGGTTGGCGAAAACAATGGAAATATGAATTTCCCTTCTATTTTGTTCAAATTGCACCTTTTGACTACGAAAATGGTTTATCTGCGGCCCTACGAAATGCACAGTACAAATCTACAGCGTCTTCAAAGACGGGCATTGTGTCTACTCTTGACCTTGGGAACGTCGAAAACATTCACCCTGCAAATAAAATGGATGTTGGTAAGCGTTTGGCGAACCTCGCTTTAGGAAATGACTATGGCCTAGGTGGAAAGCTGCGCGCTTCAAAACCTACTAGCGTAATGCAAAAAATAAACAAGCTTATTGTACAATTTGATTGTCAAGACGGAGGAAGTGTTTCGGTAAAACCCATTCCTACTGAAATTGAGATTTCAGCAGATAACATTACATACTATCCTGCAAAAGTTATAGCTGATGGCTGCAGAATTATAGTTTCATCTAGTAAAGTTTCTAATCCTAAATACGTTCGTCACGCCTGGTCTGACATTGGCACAGGAAGCATCGTAAACGAAGAGGGTGAGGCTATTTGCACATTTTTATTGACAACAGAAATTGATAAAAAAATTTAACACTGAAAATCTAACATCTTATTGAAGTTTTTAAAACATGACCAAAAAAAATTATCGTAACGCATTTATCTTCTTAACCTCTTTATTTTTTCTTTGGGGGTTTATTACTGTTTTGGTTGATAGTCTAATTCCACGTATAAGGGATTTATTTACGCTTACCTACTTTCAAGCGGGACTGGTTCAATTTGCTTTTTTTGGCGCCTATTTTGTTTTGTCCATCCCAGCAGGTTTTCTACTCTCAAAAATTGGATACAAAAAGGGGATTGTTTTAGGGCTTATTACCATGGCAATAGGCTGTGTTCTTTTTTATCCAGCGGCTTCCTACCGAACGTTTTCAATCTTTCTTTTAGCCTACTTTATATTAGCAGGAGGAATTACAATTTTGCAGGTTGCCGCCAACCCCTATGTGGCCGTATTAGGTTCTGAAGATGGTGCTTCAAGTAGACTTAATCTTTCACAAGCATTTAACTCTTTTGGTACATCAATTGCACCCATTCTTGGTGCTTCTTTTATTCTAAGCGATAAAGTAAAATCGAAAGAAGAAATCGCTTTGTTAGGGCAAGTCACAAAGGAAGCCTATTTGACAGCTGAGGCCTCTGCTGTACAATCTCCTTTTATTATCGTTACAATAATGATTCTTCTTCTAGCCCTTGTTTTTATGAGAGTAAGGCTTCCTAAAATGTTAAGTGATGCTCCCAAAGGTGGTTACTCGATACTATTAAAAAAGAAATCTCTACTACTGGGCGCGTTAGGGATTTTTATTTATGTTGGTGCGGAAGTTTCCATTGGTAGCTATCTAGTGAATTATTTCTATGACATGAAGTTGATTTCAGTCATTAAAGAAAGTAGTGTGCTTTCGTCTATTTCATCTACTTTATTGGGGAAGCGTCTTTCAGGAGTTGATGACTACGGCATCCTAGGTTCCTTTGTTACTTTCTATTGGAGTGGAGCTATGATTGGCCGGTTTATAGGCTCATATCTAACCAATGTTCTTAAACCTGCACGGGTATTATCGTTTTTTGCTTTAGGCGCTTTAGGCATGATACTTATATCTGCTCAAACAACAGGCTTGGTATCTATGGTATCTATATTGACTGTCGGGCTTTTTAACTCTATCATGTTCCCAACAATTTTTAGTTTGTCTCTAGAGGGATTGGATGATTTAAAACCACAAGCCTCAGGTATTTTATGTACCATGATTGTGGGAGGTGCCATTATTCCTCCAATGTACGGTTACCTCACAGATCTTTACGGGTTTAAATGGGCATTTTCCTTATTGGTTATCTGTTACTTTTACATCTACTTTTTTGGAAGAGTGCAACTGCGTAAAAGCAACGATTAATCTCCCATGATAGTTAAAGTTTGTACAAACAGTTTTCAATCTGCTTTAAACACAAAACAAGAGGATGCAGACCGATTAGAGCTTTTCAATGAACTTACATTGGGAAACATTACACCCAACTATGGACAACTCAAGAAAGTAAATTCTAAAAAACACTTTGACCTAAACATGCAGAGCGCTTCTAGTCTATTTATATTACAACAACTTATAAGTCAAATTCATGCGTAAACACATCCCAATGTTTTTGGTGTTAACAGTATTGTTAACCTCCTGTCAATCCAAACAACAAGATACACTTGTATTAAAACTACACGATAATTGGACCGTTTCATCGAAAAACAGTAATGAATCATATTCGGCTACTGTTCCAGGCAATATCTTTTCGGATTTGATGGATAACCAAGTAATTGAAGATCCATTTATAGGTGAAAATGAATACAAGCTGCAATGGGTTTCTGATTCTATATGGGTTTACAAATCATCATTCTCCTTACCAAATACCATATTAAACAAACAATGTATTACACTCAATTTTGATGGTTTGGATACCTATACTAATGTGTTATTGAACGGTGAAGCATTAATAAAAACTAACAACGCATTTCGAAACTATAAGGTCCCAGTAAAGCACTTGCTCACTGCTGAAAATACAATAGAAATACATTTTGAACCCACCAGCACACAAGAAAATAAGGCCAAGGCACAACTAGATTTTACCATGCCTGAGGGAAATAGAATATTTACCCGAAAAGCCCAGTTTCAATATGGATGGGATTGGGGTCCCAAATTGAATACTAGTGGTATTTGGAAAGATATTTACCTAAAAGCATGGAATATGGCTGCCATTGATCACATTTACCTAGAAGAAAATGTCTACACTACTGAAAAGGCAAGCTTCAATGTAAACGTGGCACTTACAAATCCTGCTGTTTTTGGCAGTAGCATAGAGGTGGAGGTTGCTGGAAAAAGATTTGTAATCGAATTAGACGAAAAACAAACAACCTACACTATTCCTGTTATTATAGAAAATCCAAGCTTTTGGTGGCCACACAATTTGGGAACCCCACATTTGTATACGGTTGATGTGCGCTTAAGAAACAAGGAGGAAGTTTTGGACGTAAAACAACTAAAACATGGAATACGAACGGTGGAATTGGTCACAGAAGAAGATGCTTCTGGTGAGAGCTTCTTCTTTAAAATTAATGGTACCCCAGTATATATGAAGGGCGCAAATTACATCCCTCAGCACAGTATGCAAAACCGTTTATCTGCAAAAGATTACAATAATTTGTTGACTGATGCAGTATCCGCAAACATGAACATGCTCCGTGTGTGGGGAGGTGGTATTTATGAAGATGATTTGTTTTATGAAATATGTGATGAAAAAGGAATTTTGATTTGGCAGGACTTTATGTATGCCTGTGCGATGTATCCTGGCGATGAAGCCTTTTTGGAGAACGCCAAACAGGAAGCTGTAGATCAACTAACACGTTTGCGAAACCACCCGAGTATTGTCTTATGGTGTGGAAACAACGAAAGTTCAGAGGGGTGGCATAGATGGGGCTGGCAAGAAGGAAAAACGGAG
The DNA here is from genome assembly GCA_943787295.1 of uncultured Flavobacteriaceae bacterium. GTDB lineage: Bacteria > Bacteroidota > Bacteroidia > Flavobacteriales > Flavobacteriaceae > Arcticimaribacter. Next base: position 468,642 of record CALSLW010000001.1, read on the forward strand.
CGGCAAAAAGACAAAATTTGGGGGGATTATCTTAAACTTTTTGACAGCATATTACCACAACAAGTAGCTAATTACAGTAAACTCCCCTACTGGGAAAGCTCACCAAAATTTGGTCGTGGAAATCCAAAATATAAATACGAGGGCGATGCACACGATTGGTGGGTATGGCATGATGCATATCCTTTTGAGCATTTTGAAGAACAGGTACCCCGCTTTATGACTGAGTTTGGCTTTCAGTCCTTTCCCAGTCAACAAGTGCTGGACTATATTGTGGAGAACAAACAGCTTGATTTAAACGATGGTGCAATAAAATCTCATCAAAAACATCACCGTGGCTTTCAACTGATAGATGAATATATGGCTCGAGATTTTCCCGTACCAACTAAGACCGAAGACTACGCTTATGTGAGTCAGTTGGTTCAGGCCAAGGGTATGCGTATGGGTATTGAGGCACATAGACGTGCAAAACCTTACAATATGGGCACTCTATTTTGGCAATTGAACGATTGTTGGCCTGCTATTTCATGGTCGAGCATCGATTATTTTGGGCAGTGGAAAGCATTGCACTATGCTGCACGGGAAGCTTTTAAAAATGTGCTTATTTCTTTTGAACGAGAAGACGATATGATTAATGTATATATAGTGAATGACCATCTCTATCCCATAAACGAAACACTGGAGCTTCTGATACAAAATTTTCAAGGTGAGCAAATACAGAAGAAACATATTGCAGTTGAGGTATCATCTAACTCAAGTCAGCTAGTCTATTCTCTAGCTTTAGACAATCTAGAAATCGATACTAAAGATAGTTTTCTTAAGGCTTCTATGAAATCAGCAAACGGTCTGTTCTATTTTGAACGACCTAAAAATATTAATTTAAATGATAGTGAAATTGATATGAAGGTCACGCAACAAGCGGACGGTTATTCAATACTACTTAAATCGGAAACACTACATAAGTCGGTAAGGGTGTCTGCTGATAATCAAGGGTTTTTTGAAGATAATTACTTTGATCTGTTGCCTAATCAAGAAAAACAGATTCATTTTACTACCAATGAAATAGATGTTATGTTTCAAATTGTGAGCTTAAATACATTCCAATAAAAAAAGGGGGCTACAATTGTAGACCCCTTTAATTCACTATATATAAATCAACAATTATTATTTAGCAAACCATAGTTTAGTTGCCATTTCATCAGGACCTTGAACAGACACAGCTGCATTAGCGTTAGCTGAGTTGGATGTGTAAATACTTGTCCCATATTTTAATCTTTGTGGGTATGCACCGTTAAGTACTCCAGCTAAACTAATAATATCATTATTAGATGATTCTACAAATGCTGAAGAGGGATATCCCGTATCTCTAATGATCGCCCAGGATTCATAACCGTTAGTATAATTTGTTAGCCATCTTTGGGTAGCTATTTTTTCAAGCATTTCTTCAGTAGTACCAGTTAGTGATCCCATATCTGATGCTAAAAAGTCAGATGATACACTTGTTTCCCATAGAGACATTGCTTTTTCTAAGCCTAATTGATAGAATGATGCAGCATCACCCGTAGCAAGTCCTTTAACAATTGCCTCTGCAATCATGAAATGTGAATCAGCAGATGTAAGTACAATTGATGGAAAAATTGGTTTACCCTCATTTGTTTTCTGAGTAACTATATCTGCAGGATCAGAAAATAAATCACCGTGCATGTAGGGTTTAATTTTTGCACTCAATCGCCCTGGTAAACCTACATAATTAGTGTTTTCAGGCATTGTGATTGTCAAATCTGTTGATGTCTCTACCCAAGTGTAATCAGTGTTTTCAACAAGCCCAGAGTTATCTAAAGTGCTTTTAAGAAAATTAACGTGATCATCAATTAGTGCAACATTTTCACCAGTTGTAGGCTTCAATACAGTCATTGTACCACCTACACTTGGCTTACTCATCGCGGCTAATCTTGGATCATTGTTACTTTTAAGAATATTAATCATCGCATCAGTCATTTTCCAACGGCTACCTTCGAAATTATGCCAAACATCGCCATATGATGCAGATCCACCCCATATGTTTCCCTCATCAGCATATGCTTCAAATAGTGCGTCAGTATCTGCAAGCACACCAGAGGAAATTGCTTCAGATGCTGCAGCTGCGGAAAAATCTTCACCAATAGAACCATGAGCACGAAGTGCAATTCTTAGCTTTAAGCTGTTGGCTAGTTTTTTCCAGTTCTGCATATTGCCATTAAATATTACATCATTTTCAGCTAGTTGATCAATTCCAGATCCTGTTGTCTGATTAGATCCAATTATTGTAATCGCTTGATTTAACTCAGCAATAATACCTTTATAAATACTAATTTGAGAATCATATGACGGTAATGCGATATCTGGATTAGATGCCTCTGAATAAGGTATCATACCGAAGGTTTCAGTATATACTTGGTAGTAGTATCCTTTCATTATAAGTCCAAGCGCAAAATACTGGTCATTTTCTAAAGCACCTCCTTCACCAACATTATTAAGAAATGCTGTTAGATTACTATTATACCCAGCAAGAAAATCCCAAGAACCTAGATCTGTATATAAACTGCTGTATTCCCAGCCTAAATCACCATTCCAATCTGACCCTGCATACCCATCAGCTTTATTAGCAGAAAATTGATCTGGCATTATTACATCACCAAACCACAAAGGGATCATTGTGGGTCTTAATAGGCCCTGTTGAAGCGTAGTTACAAAAAACTTCGCACTTACATCCTCAGTAGAAAGTGCGTCTGGCTGCTTGTTAATTTCATTAAAGTCCTCTGTACATGACACTAAAAATGCCGTGAAAAGACTTACTAATATTATAATTTTATTTTTCATTATTGTTAATTTTTAAGTTAAAAAGTCAAGTTTAAATTTAATCCAACACTTCTAAGAGTTGGCATTGCATTCTGTGATAAACCCTGAACACCTAGTGATGTTCCTAACATCGCCTCAGGGTCAATGTCATCAGCCTTATTCATAAAGAAAAATAAGTTTCTACCTACTAATTGAAGCGTAGCATTCTGTAAACCAAGTTTGTTTGATTTCAGAGGAATATTATACGCCAAAGCTAATTCTCTCAACCTAATGTTATCTTGATCATAAATATAGTTTTCAGAAATATTAGACATTGCCGTCCAATATTGTTGCCCTGTAATACTCTGAGTGTTTGCACTACCGGTACCAGTGTTTGTACCATTTACAACCACACCACTTTCACGGTATTGTAAACTTCTTTTAGACACACCATTTCTATCTAAATCAGCAGATGTTTGAGAATATATTTGCCCCCCCATTCGTGCATCGATTAAGAATCGTAAAGATAAGTCTTTGTATTTAATTGTATTTGACCATCCACCTTTCCAATCTGGCTGAGCATTTCCTAATAATACATCAGGTGCAGCAGAACCAATTGGAACACCCTCTGAATCGACTTCTCCAGTCCAAACTCTTCCGTATATGTCTCCAATGCTTCCACCCTCAGTCGCACTAATACTTACATTACTATCAGTTGAAATTGTGTAACTAAATCGATCAACTCCTTCAACTAATTCCACGATTTTATTTTCATTTTTAGAATAGAAGATTGAAGTGTCCCATGAAAAATCAGCTGTATTGAGCAAATTAGCACCAAATACAATTTCAAGACCTTTGTTAGTTACTTCACCAATGTTTGTTCTGTTAAATTGATATCCTGTTGCAGCGGGAACCGGAACATCAAAAATTAAATCGGTTGTTTTTACGTTATAAACAGAAACATCAAGCGACAGTTTGTTATTTAACATAGCCAATTCTAAACCAAATTCTGAAGATGCTATATTTTCAGGTTTTAAATCTGAATTTAACTTTACAGTTGGTGATTGAAGAGTGGTGAGACCCAAATATCCTTGACCTGGAACGTTATAAGTTTGATTTAATTGATATGGATCAGTATCGTTACCTACTTCTGCAAAACTTCCGCGAAGTTTAATTAGATTAAATATCTTTTGGCTTGGGTCTATGAATTTGTTTAAAATGGCTGATAAGCTTGCTGAACTATACATAAATGATCTATTTTCTTCACTTAAAGTAGAAGACCAGTCATTACGCACAGAAACATCTAAGTATAAAAAGTTTTCATAAGCTAAATTAGCCGCTCCATATAGTGAGTTGACTTTTTTAATACTTAACGGAGATTCCTGAGGTGATTGAAGAACTTCTAAATTATTGATAAAAAATGCAGTTGGGATTTTGAAAGCCGTACCCCCTACTGACATACCCTCAGCAGTCCTTCTAGATAAATTACCCCCTACATTAGCAACTACGTTGAGTTTGTCTGAAAAGTCATGCTGAGCAGTAACTAAGAACTCAGAATTTAATTCATTAAAAGTACTTTCTCCAATATTCATTGATCCAGTCGATACAAAGTGATGTCCTGGCTTAAATATTTTTATATCTCTAATATTAGTGACATCAGCACCAACACGAACAAAAGCACTCAGCCAATCTGTAAATTTGTAATCTATTTTAGTATAACCTAAAAATCTATTCCTACGAACAGTATTTTCATCGTTATATACTTGCCAAAAAGGATTTCCAATATTACCATCAGCGTAGCGAATCACAGCAAAATCACTTGGTGTTGCTGGATTGTCCATTTGGTAATTTCGCAAATCATCAACAGCTACATTTCTTGGCATGTTGTACACGTAAGCTAAAAGACCCTGCGCTCCCGTAGTTGAAGATCTGTTTTTAACAATCTGTGTAAAATATGTAGCTTTTGCGTCAAGAGTTAATTTGTCCGATAGGTTAGTAATAGATCTTAAATTAAAATTATGGCTGTCTAAGTCGGAATTTTCTACAATCGCTTCAGATTGATTATTGGTATAAGAAAATCGTAATGAAGAGTTTTCTGATCCTTTATCCATAGAAATTGAAGTAATTCTTCTGACCGCTTGTCTGAAAAAGTTTTTAACATTATCAGATTGAGCACTGTATGCCTTAGTAGTTCCGTTATAATATGCCTGTTGTGATCCGTCTAAAACTGAACCCCAAGAAAGCTCTCCCCAATTGTCTGTACGGTCTGTATAAGCAGCTCCAAAAGAACCTTGACCATATTGATTTTGATATTCTGGCAATAATAAAGGGTTATCAACATATAAATCAGTTTTAATTTTAACACCTAATTCATCTGAACGTTTTCCCTTTTTTGTTGTTATGAGAATGACACCGTTACCAGCTCTAGATCCATAAAGTGCAGCTGCACTTGGACCTTTTAAAACAGAAATAGACTCAACATCATCAGGATTAATGTCGGAAATACCGCCACCTGAAATACTTGGTTCATAACTTGGACCTCCCCCTACGCCAGAACTTCCAGAACTAATCTGAGAACCATCTCCACTAATTGGTAAAGATGCATTAATAGGCATCCCGTCAACAATTATTAGCGCCTGAGAATTTCCGCCAAGGGAATTATTCCCTCTGATTGTAATCCTTGAAGCGGAACCTAGGGATCCTGACTGTGAAATCTGAAGACCTGCAACCTTACCCGTCAAAGAACTTGCAAGATTATTATCTTTAACAGTGTTTAAATTTTCGCCAGACACTTGCGTTACGGCATATCCCAGCGATTTTTTTTCACGCGAAATACCCAATGCTGTAACCACAACTTCATCTAACTGCTGATCAGCTTCAAGAACAATAGAAAGAGTAGAATCATTTGCAACACTTACTTGCTGTGAAGCAAAGCCGACAAATGAAACAATTAGAACATCTCCAATGGATGCACTTACAGAGAAGTTACCATCAAAATCAGTGATGGCACCTGTATTATCACTACCTTTGACAATAATAGATGCCCCAGGCAATGGGCCGTCTTGCGCAGCGCTTACATTTCCTGTAACCGTTTTTTGCGCAAAAAGAACACTGCTTAAAGAGAAGAACAGTGTAATAATTGAATTTTTTAAAATCATAGTTTACTTGATTAATAGTTAATTTTGCTTAGTTAATAGTTAGTATGCTGTAAATATAGTAAATAAGCATTAAATTGCAACTACTTGCAAAAATAAATAAAAAACAGCATTTAGTTTTAAGTAGATTACTACTCAAAAGAAGAAAAGCTTAAACCAAATTAATGTTTAACGACTTAAAGGGTTCAAAAAGCTTGTCTGTGGATTCTAATTCAGTTATAATAGTGGTAATCGCATTAACGTTAACGCATTTATATTTCTGCTGAGAGTTGAATTTTTTAGAAATACACAATAAGGTTGTTTTTTTAGAGGATTTTATAATGGCACGTTTAATTTGAACGACCTCCCAGTCAAATTCACTAAGACCATGAACTACATCAATGTAGCCTGTTCCAATGAAGCTTTGGTCAAACGTAATCTGAGATAATTCATTTATTGCGCCTGCACTGATGCTCATTAGAGAATCCTTAGAAACCTTGCCTCCAATAAATATTAAGTTTACTCCCTCTTTATGAACCAATTCCATGGCAATGTGTAAACTTAGGGTAAAACAAGTAATCTTTTTGTTGTTGGGAATTGCCTTAGCAAGCTCCATACATGTAGTACCGCCGTCAATAAAAATGGCAGAACCATCCTGAATTCTGACAACAGCCTTGCGTGCGATAAATTGCTTTTCATCAACATCATATACCTCTGTAGATTTTCTATCCGAAGTAAAGCTCAATGAAATGGCACCACCATGCACTTTTTTAAGAAGATTTTTTTTGTCAAGCTCTTTTACATCTCGTCTAACCGTGTCTACAGAAACATCCAAATGCTCTGCAATATCATTCAAAAGGACTCTATTACGAAGTGACACTTCATTCAATATTTTTTGTTGACGCTCTTCTTTTAACATTTGCTTGGTATTTATTTTACAATTTAAAAAAAAAAAATACGATAAATAGAATTGCAAGATTGCAAAATATAGCATAAATTTGAAAATAAATGCATTAACCTACACATAATAACAATTAAAACACTGAATGGAATTAACCAACAACGTAAAAAACATTGTCAAAAAAGATTTGAATTTATCAAATGAGCATGTTAAAGTAAAAATACACCCTGATAGTGACATTGCAAGCAAAGCTATTTCAGATTATATCATAGAAAAAATTAATCAAAAAGTTAAAACAGGAGAAGCTTTTGTACTTGGCTTGGCAACAGGATCTAGTCCAATAGAAATATATAGAAATCTCATCCATGCCTACAAAAACGGCAGGGTAAGTTTTAAAAATGTATATACTTTTAATTTAGACGAATACTTTCCAATGGATAGCAACTCTATACATTCGTATGTGCAGTTTATGCATCAAAACCTGTTTAATGAAATTGACATTCCAAAAGAAAATATACATATTCCCGACGGTTCTTTACCTTTAGAAAAAATTAAGACTTACTGTACTGAATATGAGAAAAAAATTAGTGAACTGGGGGGTATTGACTTGCAACTTTTGGGCATTGGCAGAACAGGCCATATTGGGTTTAATGAGCCCAATACTTCTTTTGAAAGTGAAACGCGGTTGGTGTGGCTTGATCCTTTGACTAGAAAAGATGCATCAAATAGTTTTTTTGGAGAGAAAAACGTACCAACTCAAGCCATTACCATGGGGATGAAAACAATCATGCAATCCAAGGAAATAATACTATTGGCTTGGGGCGAGAGTAAGGTATCTATTCTCCAAAAAACTATAGAAGGTAATGTGACAAAAAAGATTCCTGCAACCCTACTACAAAAACATAACAACTGTAAGTTTATACTCGATAAAGCCGCAGCCTCTGAATTAATCAGAGAAAAAACACCTTGGTTGGTTGGTGCATGTATTTGGGATTCCAAACTTATTAGAAAGGCAGTCATTTGGCTATCCCACAAAACAAATAAATCAATTTTAAAACTCACTAAAAGTGATTTTATGCAAAATCATCTGGCAGAATTGTTTTATGAACATGAATTTGATTTAAATGCGGCAATCAAAGAAGTATACGAATCGCTCTTTGGTGCTTTTGAATTGTGGCGCTCAAATACTAGCAATGGCAAGGGAACTAGGGCTGTTGTATTTAGCCCTCATCCAGACGATGATGTGATTTCAATGGGTGGTTCTATAATCCAGTTGGTAGATAACGGCTTTGATGTTCACGTTGCCTATCAAACTTCTGGGAATATCGCTGTCCATGATGATGATGTTTTACGCTTTTTACAATTTTGCATAGATGCGTCCTGTGGTGACCCTTATCTGCTAAAAGCATTTGATACTACTAAAAAGTTTTTTAGCAGCAAACGAGAGGGACAGATTGACACAAAAAAGATTTTAGATTTAAAGGGCTTTATTCGTAAAGGTGAAGCCCTAGCTGCTAGTCGTGTTTGTGGAATTGGAGAAGATAATTGTCATTTCATGAATCTTCCTTTTTACGAAACAGGCGCAGTCAAGAAAAAACCGCACACAAAAGCAGATATTGAACAAACCTATGCACTACTTGAAAAAACCAAACCAGAAAAAATTTTTGCAGCAGGAGACCTTTCTGATCCACACGGAACTCACAGGGTATGCCTTCAAATTTTATTCGACACTATTGAGCAATTAATCCTTGACAAAAAAGAATGGATTGAGAAGTGCGAAGTTTGGCTGTATCGAGGCGCATGGCAAGAATGGAATGTTTCTGATATTGAAATGGCCGTCCCTTTGTCGCCATCAGATTTGATTAAAAAGAGAAGTGCAATTTTTAAGCATCAATCTCAAAAAGATAAAGCGATGTTCCCAGGACCTGACGAGAGAGAGTTTTGGCAACGATCAGAACAAAGAAATCGAAATACGGCAAGAAAATATAATGCTTTGGGACTACCTGATTATGAAGCTATTGAGGGCTTTGTTCGTTATTTTCAAAATAAATAAGCGTTTAATCGTTAATGTGCATATGAAACATTTTTAGACAGCCTATCAGTCAATCCTCCCAAGCCTACTATATTTTCTTCTTAAATTGCATTTGATATGACACAGCATATGAAGTTTAAAGCATTAATAATCTTAGCACTATTGGTGTGTGCATTAATGACATATTTATTGTTAAATCCTTCTCAAAATATCATTAACCTGACATACACCATCGATGCATTTGATGTAGAAAAAAATGAGATGATCGTCACTCTTAATATTGATAATCACACAGATATAGATTTTGCATCAAATCAATGGGAGCTTCATTGGAATCAAATTATTGGAGAGATAATCCCAGAGAGTCTCCCAACTGGAGTGAAATTTAGGCGAGTAAATGGAAACTCATATTTCGTTCTTTCTTTTGGTGACAAATGGACCTTAAAGGCAGGAACTCAGCAAAAACTCCAATTAAAAAAAAGGGGAATAATGTCACGATTAAGCTTAGGTCCTTTTGGTGCCTTCTTAGTGCAAAATGGCGAAACTTATCCTGTTCATATTAATGTAAAGTGGCTAAAGGCTGAAGGACTGACTGACTTAAACTTGCCCACCTCAAAGACCCGATACGATCAGCTTAAAGAAATTTCGCTTATACCAAAAGAAAAACTTTCGATTCTGTTGCCTACCCCCAAGTATGTATCCAAACCATTATCATATCGAAAAGCTAACACTAGTTGGCGTGTATATGCAGCCAAATCCTTTTATTACTTTCGTGCTAATATTGAAACCCTGCTAATGCAAACTAAAAAAGATATTGAATGGGTATCAGATATTAAACATGCTAACTTGATTATTCAGTCAAATTCTGAAATTAAAGACGAGTCTTATAAGCTGCTTATTGAAGAACAACATATACAGATAAATGCTTCTTCATACGCTGGAATCCTTTATGCAATCCAATCTCTTGTGCAATTAGATGCTGTCTCTCAAATTCAAACAAAGCGTTGGCCGATTGTGGAGATTAACGATGCTCCTCGATTTGCATACCGAGGTTTTTTACTTGATATCTCACGAAACTTTTATGGTTTAAACAAAATCAAGGAAATAATTGACTTAATGTCTTTGTTCAAATTAAATCATTTGGATCTAAAGTTAACAGATGACGAGGGTTGGCGCTTGGAAATTCCTGGGCTACCTGAACTAACAGAGGTTGGTGCAAAAAGGGGTTACACCCTTGACGAACGGGATAAATTAATTCCCATGTATGGTTCTGGTGCTAATGGAGGAAAGACTGGTAATGGGTTTTTAACTCAGCAAGATTTTGTTGAACTAATTCGGTATGCTAGCGTGAGGAACGTGACCATTATCCCGCAAATCAGCTTTCCATCACATGCGCGTGCAGCCATTGTTTCCATGGAATCAAGAAGGAAAAAACTCATCGAAAAAGGAGAATATGAAGCCGCAGAAGAGTATGTATTGACCGATCTCAACGATAAAAGTATTTACAAATCTCCCCAATTATACAACGATAATACAATTAACATTTGTCGTGAAAGCTCCTATGCTTTTTTTAAAAAATTAATAGATGAGATTGTAAAGATGTATGCCAAAGCTGAAGTACCTCTGAAGCAGCTCAGTATTGGAGCAGATGAATTACCTTTTGGTGTATGGAAAGCATCACCATTGTGCATGGATGTAATTTCGGATCAGCAGTCACTAAATGATTTGTATGATGCAAATGTTTCCCGTCTTAAACATATTTTAAACAACCACGGTATTGTACTCTCTGGTTGGGAAGACTTTCTTTTGGAGCATTCTGATCAGAGTCAATCTGAAACCTTGATAAAAGATAATAGATTTAATTATGAGGTCATCCCTTATGTTTGGAACAATATTTGGGGTGGCGGGAGAGAAGACATGAACTATAAATTTGCCAATTTGGGTTTCAAAACAGTGATGAGTAACTCATCGGCTTTTTACTTTGATATGGCGGATGATCGCGACATGGAAAGCCATGGATTAAACTGGTCTGGTTATGTGGATTATTTCGATACATGGGCAATTGACCCAGAAAACATCTTCTCTAATGGAATACTTAATAAAAAGCATAAATTATCGGATGAATATATCGCAAAAAAAGTAATGTTAGATCCCAACAAACGCAGTAATCTGATTGGGATACAAAGTCAATTATTTGGTGAAACTGTTCGTAATGAAAAGATTTTAAACGAGATGATCTTACCCAACCTGATAGTATTTGCCGAGCGTGCTTGGATCAGTCGTCCGGATTGGATAAAGCTTCCTGCAAGTCAACAAAAAGCACCTATGCTTGAGCAATGGAATGTGTTTGTTAACACATTAGGGCAAAACACTATTCCCTTTCTAAACAATCAGTTAAAAGATTTAAATATCCATCTTCCTAAACCAGGAGGTATAATTAGAAATGACACCTTATTTGTTCGCACACATTTTCCAGGCATTAAATTACGGTATTCGACAGATGGCGCATTGCCCACCAAAAACAATAAATCTTATGATGGTCCAATATACGTAGCCGCTAAAGCGAAAGTAATGCTTCGTGCATTTGACAACAACAATAAAGGAGGGAAAGCAATTGAAATAATTCGCTAGCTTATTTTAGTATTATATGGATTATATTATTAGCACTTAATCAACTATAGCTTGATAGATTAAATTGCGTAGTTTTTGGTGGTCATCTAGATTGATTGGAGCAACCTGTGTGAAGTAAACAACAACTAGATTTTCATTTGGGTCAACCCAATAGCTAGAATGATAGGCACCACCCCATCCATATTCACCAAGACTTCCAAGCACTCCGCGATCACCGACATCTGTTGTAACAGAAAATCCTAATCCAAAGCCCACGCCCCAATCCCATGGAAACTTTACATCTTTGTAATGATCTCCACCCAAATGATTGGTGGTCATGAGTTCAACAGATTTTCTAGATAATATTCTCACACCATTATACACACCCTCGTTAAGCATCATTTGAAGATAAATAGCATAATCTTTAGAAGTACTTAACAAGCCTGCACCTCCTGAAAAACTAACGCGTGGGCCATTTAAATAGTGTCCTTGCGTTTGATTGTTCCCAATACAATTTACTTCATCATCCCATTTAAATATGGGCCTTCCATCAGCGGCAGCTCTCAAAAGTTTATTACCACATTGGCTGTAAACAACGCTAAGTCTTGAAGCCTTTGACTTTGGCAAATAGAAATACGTGTCTATCATACCTAAGGGATCCAATATGCGCTCTTTCAGAAATACGTCTAATGATTGTCCAGAAACAACCTCTATAACAGCACCGAGGATATCAGTACTATAACCATAAACATACTTTTCTCCGGGATGAGCCTCCATGGGTAGTTTAGCCATTCTTTTTACTGTTTCAAGAATAGGCTCATTCCTGTGTGCAAAATACCAACCTTGCATTCCTCCTTCTTCCCATTCTTCTGAAGCCAATCCATATCCATAGTCAATTCCAGCTGTGTGCGTAAGCAAGTCACGAAGTATGATTTGCCTTTTCGCTTTTTCTACAGTGAAGCTTCCATCAGTAGATTTTACAGCGACGGTTGATTCTTCAAATTCTGGAATATATTTGGATAAAGAATCTGAAATCAAAAGCATGCCCTCTTCTTGGAGCATCATGATGCCAACACTGACAATTGCCTTTGTTTGAGAGGCAATTCTAAAGATATTATCCTTTTGCATGGGAATGTTATGTTCCATATCACTCATGCCTATAGCCTGATGGTATACAATCTTTCCATTTCTAGCAACTAAAACAACAGCACCAGGCAATTTCCCCTTTGCGACATAGTCAGAAAATACAGTATCGATATTTGATAATCTCTCTGAAGAAAAACCGTTGTTCTCAGGTATATCTACTTTAAGCTCTTGCCCAAAAATAAAGTTAAAAAATACGGATGATAAAAAAATGACATAAAAATGCAAATACTTGAAAAACATCGAAAATTTTTGGTAAATATAATAAATCTATCATAGAATAATCGACCCTTGAACAGATAGATCTTCAAAAATAGGATTTGAGAACTTTGAGGTTAATAACCTTTTGAAAAACAGCCTTTAATTAAGTAATATTGTTAGAAATTTGTGACAAATAAGTCGATTAAAAGAATTTCAAACGCTTCAAATAACTTTATTAAAGAAAAAACCCTGCTCATCAATTTAACAGGGTTATCATTCTTGAAATACATTTAAACAAGTCATCATATAATTAGCTAACGTTTCTGGAGCTGTTTTTAGACTTGACTTCTGTCCGAGTTTCATAATACTGCAATGCAGAGATTTTGTAGGAACGTTCTCCTTCATTTTTAGTCGCAGGGATGGCCCCCTCTTTAATCCGATTACGAATGGTTTTCTCGCATACACCTTCAATTAATGCAACTTCTCCAACACTTAGGTACTCTGGTTTTTTTGAGAGTTTATCAACTATGATATTTTGACTTGCCTCTAAACGATCAATTTTTTCATTTACATCTTTTAGATTCTCTACAATATGATTAATACTTCTTGTCAAACCTCTCATACTATCCTTTAATGTCTCTTCTTTAAGCTGATAATTTGCTTGCATACTTTTCAAGTTATTTGTTTTCTACATTTCAAATATTTAAAATTGTAGATCATTTAACAACTTGACGCTATAACAGTTATCCAAAAAAGCTGTTAATAAACCCTACCCCCATACGGAATGCATAAAGTTGAAAACATCTTCATTATTGGGTCTATAATACCTATGGAAAGAAGACAAGGACTTATGCCCCGTAATATCCATAATAACCTTGTCCGGAACTCCCTTATTCTTCATGATGGTAATAAAGGTTCTTCTAGCTGTATGGGTGCTGATCAGGTCGCATCTTCTTACACTTTTCTCTTCAACGGTATTACCTACCCTAGTAGATTTAATGGTGGGCGCTGTAAACCCTGCGAGTTCTGCAATCTGTTTGATGTATTCTCTGAATTTTTGTTCTGAAATCAAAGGTAGACAGTAGTTGTATTTCTCTAAGATCGCTTTGGCCCAACCTGAAAGTGGAATTTCTAGGGTTTTAGATTTATCCTTAACCTCCCTTATCCTTATGACGTCATTAATCACATTTTCTCTTTGGATCCGTTTATAATCACTGTAGCGCATACCCGTCAAGCATCCCAATACAAAAACATCCCTAACACGCTCAAGACGCTTGTTTTCGGATAAATTGAATCCGTATAAATGTTTCACTTCCTCCATATCAAAAACTTCTTGATACGTTACTTCTCGCTTTACAACAAACTTTTTGAACTGATCATTCTTGGTATACCCTTCTTCTAAACAATAGCCCAGAAAGGTTTTAAGCAACCCTAGATTCCTGCCGAAGGTATTTACTTGATGTCTCTTATTCTGCTCACAAAAATGCTTAAAATTAGCGTACCAGGTGTTGCTTATCTTTTCTAGAGAAAGGGTTCCATAAATTTCTTCAAACTCCAATAAAAGGTTCTTTAGAACTCGGTAACGTTGACAAGTGGAAGGCTGCCATTTTCCTGACTTATCGTTAAGATCACAGAAAGATGTATAGTGATCCCAAAAGTCTAAAGTTGATCTAATATTTTTAAAACGTTGATCGAACTCCGCTTTTAGTTTTTGTTTTGTAAGCGCTTCATCTGAAAGTTGATATCGTACCTTTAGCTGCGCATAAGTCTCAAGGTATCTGTTCAACTGAAGATTGATCCCATTGACTGTTTCTTGATCCTTTTGAGCTTTTGTCTTTTTGGGTTGTTGAACGCGAGCATCCCATAAATAAGGATCTATCTTTTCGCCTGTTGAATAAACAAAGCGTTCTCCACCTCCTAGTGTTACGTAGCAAAGGATTAAACTGGGTTTTGTTTGGTTTGGATTTTTTAATTTTAACTTCATCTTGACTATGGTTTAAAAATTAGACTTACAACTACCAGTTGCCTGGATCGTTGCCTAAACTATTGCACAAGTTTACCCGCTAAATGCGGATAATAGTGTACACTCTAATCTTTAAGATTCAGAATATCAGCTTATTGGATATTAATACCGGAAACTAACGGAAGATAGTAATGGAGCCTCTTTCTCCGCAAAAGAAAACCCATAACGCAAGTTGTGGGGTTTTTGTTTTTGGAAATAGCAAAACTTGTTTTGACTTGTGAATAAAAACAAGAAAGCAAAGCCGCAAAGCGGCTTGTGGGTTTTTATGGTTGTGTACTCTCCCCTTTTGGGATCACGAAGTAATCCCTCTTTCTCCGCTAAGGAGGCTTAAGCCCCTGTTTTTCAGGGGTTTGAATTCCATTAAAGCCAAACAGTGTAAGAACAGTATAATTGACAAGCTTGCGAGCATTTTTAATCTTTAAAAATGAAAGTCAAATACAACAAGCCAAAATTGACCATGTCTGACTCGGGCTGGTACGTTTCAATTTATTATAACGGTAAGCTCAAAAGTTATAAAGCCGGGCTAAATCGTATTTCCGATTTAAAACAACGCAAGAAAGAAGCCAAGGTCTTTATGAAGTTCATGGCCGAAGAACTGCGTAAAGGTTGGAACCCTGAATCAATAAATGTGCATGATTGATCTAATGAAATATATGAATTAGTATAAATAGGGGGCATTTGTTAAGCGTCTTATGATAATTATAATTCGTAAATTTGAGACTATGATACCACAAAACGTTACCTTTCTTTTCGTATTAGCCTTCTTTTTAATTGTGTTTCTTCAAAGTGGGTTGGACAAGATCATTGACTACAAAGGTAACCTAGCTTTTTTGAAGAATCTGTTTAAAGCCTTTTTCCCACCACCATTAATTTCAGTAGCATTGATTTCCGTTACAATTTTAGAAATAATTTCAGGAGTGTTGTGCCTTGTTGGCATTGTCGATTTTATCTTGAATAATAATAGTCATATCGGTTTTCTTGGACTTATTGTTGGATCGCTTGCGTTGTTGGTCCTTTTATTTGGACAGCGGGTCGCCAAAAATTATGAAGGAGCCAAAACCATAGCCATTTATTTTATTTTAGCAATGATTGGTATAGTATTGGCTTAACAAAGTCGAATAAATTCTTTTTTTAGAACATAAGTCCAATTACATAAAATTCGATGTATTTTTAAACAATAATATCACTGCACTTTATTATTGTAAATGGGCAAACTACCAAAAGAATATCAATTTTTAGATTTATCTGACTATGGTCGTACACCAGGGCATTGGATTGCTAGTAAGCTACAGTTTACCCCTTTAACTGCAATTCATATAACGACTCTTTTTGTAATAACAGGATTTATTGCGGTTGGATTCTTGTTAAACGGATATATGATTGCCGCCGCTTTTTTTTTACTCTTAAAATCTGTTTTAGATGCGGCTGATGGGGAATTAGCGCGTCTAAAAAAGACACCTTCCTATGTTGGACGCTACTATGATTCAATAGCTGATCTATTGCTCAACTTTTGTTTTTTATTGAGCTTTTGGTACATTACTGAGATTTCCATAATCTATATGCTAATCGCTTTTTTTGGGATTCAACTTCAAGGGACGCTTTACAATTACTATTATGTAATTTTACGCAATTCAGTACAAGGAGATTCAACCAGTCGTATTTTTGAAAACTCCACACCAAAGGCTTTCGCAGGTGAAAGTCAAGCCACCGTAAAGTTGTTTTATACTATTTACAATATTTTGTATATCTGCTTTGATAAGTGCATTTATTACATGGATAGAAACGCAAGGTATAGTAAACCCTTTCCAAAGTGGTTTATGACGCTCATTTCTATGTATGGGCTTGGTTTTCAGTTATTACTGATGGCACTGATGCTGGTCTTTGAGTTACAAAGTTACGTCATTCCCTTCTTTATTGGCTACACTCTTTTAATACTCGTGTTTATTTGCATTCGGAAACTAATCCTTTAAATCGTAACAGTCATTTACAGATCCATTTATTGTGATGAAAATGCAGCCTACCTAGTCGCTTACTTTTGAAGTTTCTTTTAAAACCTCAGTCAAATAAGCTAAAGCCTTTGAGCCGACTGCATCTAACAGTACACCACCCTTAGTTAAGGTAGCAATTTCCTGAGTAACAACTAAATTCCGGTTAAGTTGACCACGCACTAACTCCTTTTTTACCTCTTTTATAATATCCTCTTTGCTTTTGTCTGAATTCAGGATATCAATTAAGATATCGAAATGTTCTGCCTCTTTGTCTAATCGGCGGCAAAGCGCAATTAGTCTTTTTGTAGTTGTATTCATAGGTCAAAGATATAACCTTTGGCTGATTTTATTGTGCGGATAGCCTCCCGACAAAAGTTTTATACTATTATTCGGGGGCTAGTTTCTATTATAAGGTTTTTCTTTTTAGATGTATTTCTCTAAAATAGTATATAACGAAAAGGCCTTTTGTCTGAGCGCATTTCGCAGGATAGGCATCAATAAAAATTCACTGTAAACCTTTGTACTATTTGGCTTTTCTATGCTTTGCATAAATTGCGAATTCAAGATGCTTTGTAAGAGCAAAAAAGTAAGATAAAGGAATGTTACTTATTGGATTTGTCATAAGAAGATGAACCGATGGACATATAACCCTTGAGGAATTCAACATCTTCCCCATTCATTTTTACTTTATGTATAACGATAGGTGCTTCTAAGTTATTTTTTGTTAACCCAAAGCCGTGATATACTGAAAGATCAGGATCATCTTTACTTCGTGATTGTTGATGTTTTTGATAGACTTGATTAAACTTCGAAGTTTTGAATTAATTCTGATAAAATTTTAATTTATAAGACCTTTTAAAATATGAATTGCTGATTATTCATCAACACTTTCTACCTCTTGTTGTTCAGCAGGAGAAGCATCCCCTAGTTTAAATCGAACAACTAGCTCATGTGCTTTTAAATTTAGTCCAGATAACTGATTTTCTAAATAAGTATCATAAGCATATCCAATACTTAGCGAATTATTCACATGAAAAGAAGCTTGAATGGACCATATAGAATTAGTGCGATAAGCAAAACCGCCCTCAAATTTATTCATATAAGCGGCTTTTATACCGATATCGCTTACCGCATCAATGCCTTTCCCTTTTCGATAAATAAGCGTGGGAAGAAGCTCGAGTTTTTCATTGACAGGAAAACTTGCTCCAGCTCCTAAATAAAGATGGGTACGATCTCTAGCCATCACGAGGACATCATCATCTCTTTTTGGTTCAAACAAACGAGGCATGGAGGCAGAAATCCAAAAGGTTTCGCTCTTAAAGTACGTACCAATTCCAATGTTGGGGTTGAAACGACTCAGTGCTTTCTTTAATGGATCAAACGCAGTATAACTATTCAGACCTTCAGGGTCTGAACGATAGGAATTTCCGCCAGCTTTTATCCCAAAATAAAGTAAAGAAGTGTTAGAGAAAGTTAACTTATAAGAAAAGTCAATATTTACCTGGGTTTGCTTTTCAACAAATATTTGATCTGAAACTACAGAAAGCCCTAGCCCTACATTTTTACCTCGCTCTGTTGAATAAGTAAAGGCTATTGTTTTTGGGCTATCCTCAATTTTTGCCCATTGATTTCTTGAGGTAAAAACAAAACTATGCTGACCTTCTGATCCTACATATGCTGGATTGATCAAACTCATTTGATATTGATAATTTGAGAGATAAGCGTCCTGTTGGGCAATTAGCCAATATGGGATGAGGGATAATAAGAATAAGTATTTTTTCATGTGCTTATCTGGTTAAAAATATCCAACCTTTATAATCAGATTGACCATCTTGATTAAAGTCGATTAAGTAATAATAGCTTCCCTCTGGAAGTGGCTTTCCATCACTGGTGCCATTCCAATTGTTTTGATAATTCTTTTTATTAAACACGAGTAGACCTGCTCTTGAGTAAACCCAAACTTCATTATTGGGGTATCGTTCAATAGCTGAATCTTGCCAGTTGTCATTTCTTCCATCACCATTAGGGGAGAAAAAGTTTGTTATGGTAAACTCTAATTCTTTAAAGTCAGTTGGTTTATCCTCTGGATTGTTAGGATCATATCCAGCATTTACTTCATCTATGTTTGAAATTCCATCCCCATCACTATCGTTGTATGGATTACAGTTTTCAGCATCAAATTGATCTATAACCCCATCATTATCACAATCGAGTAAGATAGAATCTAGCGCATCGATGATACCATCATTATCAATATCGTCATCAAGAGGCGAGTTGTTTTGATTTTCATCTTCTAGATAAGTATCGATACCATCATTATCGTCATCTGTATCGAGGTAGTTAGGGATGCCATCACCATCGGTGTCGAATATTTGAGTATTACCCTCATTGATTTCATCAATAGTTGGGATACCATCACTATCATCATCAATGTCAAAATGATCAAAAATACCGTCATTGTCAGAGTCGAGTGGTAAACCTTGAGAAAATTCATCTATTGTGGGGACACCGTCGTTGTCATCGTCAGCATCTAAATAGTCTGGAATGCCGTCTTGATCACTGTCTATAGCATCTACAGGATTTCCATCAAAGTTTGGATCTGAATTTTCTTCAATTGTAGGTATTCCATCTCCATCATCATCTGTATCAAAATAATCTGGGATCCCATCTTGGTCAGTATCTCTAGCATCATCTGGATTGAAATCTTGATTTGGATCTGGCTGTTCAAATTCAGTAAATACCCCGTCATTTTCATCGTCAGGATCGAGGTAATTACTTATTTCATCTTCGTCAAAATCATCTGATCCTTGACTGAATTTGGTTTCTCCAGAGGTTTCAAAGCGACTATAAATATGATCTCCGTCATCGTCTGGGTCGATAGGATTGATTAAACCATCTGCATCTGTGTCAGAGGAGATACGTCTTCTATCGACCTCTTCGAGGGGAATTTTATTGGTAGATAATTGAATCACATCTTCCTGCCCAGGTGCAATGGCTATTTCGCTACTTACATTTGGAATTGGTACTCGAGTATCTCCAAAGGTGGTGTTGACAAAACCTACTAAGACTTCGTATATTCCATCTTGATTTGCATCGAGTATTTCTCCTTGTTTTGGTGGTTCAAGAAAAGAGAGATAGCCTTCCCCTAAATCTGATTTTCTTTCTTCTGCACTTTCTTCTCTTTGTGGCTCTCCAGAACGAATGGTAAATAAATCTGCATCTGCTCCTCCTGTAATCTTTTTACGAATCTTCCATTTACCAACTCCTTTATTTTTGCTAGGCGGGAGAATTGTTCTTTGATTAGAACCTTCGTTACTTACTTCAATACTATAGTACTCATATATGGTAATGAATTGATGTTCTTTCCAGTCTATTATACCATCGTTATCATCATCGATGTCTTCGTTGTTTCCTACTCCGTCATTGTCGATATCTCTACTCTCCGCAGCATCTTTAGGGAAAACATCGTGTTGGTCTATAATGCCGTCATTGTCATCGTCATCATCTTGATTATCCCCAATTCCATCAAAATCAGTATCCTTACTTTCTGTAGGATCATTAGGGAAAGCATCTTCTCCATCAATTACTCCATCTCCATCAGTATCTTGCTGGGTTGGATTTGTGCCTTGAACAACTTCTTCTCCATCATTTAGGCCATCACCATCGGTGTCTTGTAGTAAAGGATTCGTGTTGTAATTTGCTTCTTGTCCATCTGAAAGACCATCATTATCATCATCGTTATCCCGATTATCCCCTATCCCATCGTCATCATAATCGCTATTTTCATTAGGATCAAGTGGGAACTGATCTTCACTGTCATTATAGGAGTCTCCATCGGTATCAGGGTTCAATGGATCGGTGCCTTGTTCATTTTCTGTTGCGTCATCTTGTCCATCCCCATCTGTATCAGGATCTAAAGGATTCGTTCCATTGATTTGTTCTTCTTCATCACCGCTATTATCGCTATCGGTGTCAGGATTTCTAGGGTCAGTACCTAAGCTTTCTTCTTCATTATCAGAAAGGCCATCATTATCATCATCTAGATCTATTCCATCTCTAATTCCGTCTCCATCTGTATCTACCTCTCCAAAGGGATCAAGTGGTAAATCATCCTCACCATCTAACACCCCGTCTCCGTCTGTATCTGGGTTGTTAGGGTTTGTTCCTTCAGTTACTTCTTCCGCATCATTTAATCCATCATTATCAGAATCTGGACTTAGCGGGTTTGTTCCGTTATTAATTTCATCATAGTCGCTAAGACCATCCCCATCAGTATCTGGATTATTAGGATTTGTTCCTTGCGCTGCTTCTTGAGTATCGCTGAGACCATCATCATCATCATCATCATCAATTGAATCCCCAAGACCATCGTTATCACGATCCTGATTTTCTGTAGGATCAAGCGGAAAAGCATCAATATCATCTTCAACCCCATCTCCATCTGTATCAGGGTTTAGAGGGTCTGTTCCTGCTTCTTTTTCGTCTTTATCATTCAATCCATCCCCATCGGTATCAGCATTGTTAGGATCAGTGTTAAAGGCAGCTTCTTCTTCATTAGATAAGCCATCTCCATCATTGTCATTTGCTCTATTAGCGTCAAGGGGGAATTGATCTATACCATCTGGGACACCATCGCCATCTGTATCTGGATCTAATGGATCACAGCCAGAAGTTTCTTCCTCCTTATCATTTAAGCCATCATTGTCTGAATCGGGATTAAGTGGGTCAGTTCCTAGGCTAGCTTCTTCTACATCAGATAAACCGTCATTATCATCATCTGTGTCAATACTGTCGTCAAGACCGTCCCCATCTGTGTCAAGATTCAAATTAGGATCAAGTGGGAAATCATCTTCGCCGTCTAAATTCCCATCACCGTCTGTATCTGAATTGAGTGGGTCTGTTCCAATTTCTTGTTCTTTACTATCGGTCAAGCCATCATTATCGCTATCACTATCGAAAGGATCTGTCCCTAGATTAGATTCTTGTACATCAGTGAGTCCATCATTATCGTCATCACTATCCATATTATCTCCCAGACCATCGTTGTCATTGTCATTTTGTTCTGTTGGATCAAGTGGGAAATCATCTAATCCGTCTTCTGTTCCATCTCCATCACTATCGCTATTGTTTGGATCTGTTCCATTGATGACTTCTACACCGTCAAATAAGCCATCATCGTCTGTGTCGTTATCTAGGGGATTGGTAGCTAACGCTATTTCTTGTTGATCTTCAACACCATCATTATCAGTATCTGAATTATTTGGATTGGTTCCCAAATTAATTTCTTCGGCATCATTAAGACCATCCCCATCGCTATCTGCCTGCAAGGGATCAGTCCCAAGGTTTATTTCCTCTAGGTCTGTTAAACCATCGTTATCATCGTCTGGATCAAGCTCGTCTGGGATACCATCGCCATCATTGTCATTTGATCGATTTTCATCGAGGGGATAATCGTCTTCACCATCAAGCACTCCATCTCCATCAGAATCAGCATTTAGTGGGTCAGTCCCATCGCTTTGTTCCGCTCCGTCTAAAACACCGTCATTGTCACAATCAGGATTTTTTGGATCAGTCCCTAGCGCGTTTTCTTCTGTATCTAACAAGCCATCGTTGTCGTCGTCTGTGTCAGTGTTATCTCCTTGCCCATCACCATCTGTATCAATAGAATCACTGGCATCTAACGGAAGTTGATCTTCGCTATCATTCACACCATCGCCATCTGTATCTGGGTTTAATGGATTTGTTCCAGCATCTATTTCTTCTTTGTCTGAAGCGCCATCTCCATCTGTGTCTGAGTTATTTGGATCTGTCCCTAAAGCGATCTCTTCATTATCAGTTAATCCATCATCATCTGAATCATCACTCAATGGATCACAGCCAATCGCTAACTCCTCAAGATCACTTAAGCCGTCATTGTCATCGTCGGTATCCATATTGTTCCCTAAACCGTCGTTGTCTGCATCTTCTTGTTCAAATGGATCGGTAGGGAATGCATCTTCAAGATCATTTACTCCATCCCCATCTGTGTCAATAATTAAAGGATTGGTATTGCGTTGCTGTTCTTCTTTATCGGTTAACCCGTCTCCATCTGTATCTGGATTAAGGGGGTCTGTCCCTAGAGCAATTTCTTCTATATCAGAGAGATTATCTCCATCATCATCAGTGTCATATTGATCAGGGATACCGTCTCCATCTGTATCAACTTCTTCGTTTGGATTGAGTGGAGCATCGTCCTCTCCATCTAGGGTTCCATCTCCATCGGTATCTGGATTTAGGGGATCAGTTCCTCGTTCAATTTCTTCCCCATCAGTACTTCCATCTCCATCGGTATCTGGGTTTAATGGATCTGTCCCAATATTAATTTCATAAAAGTCTGCTACACCATCATTGTCATCATCTTCATCTGCATTATCACCAATTCCATCTTCGTCATTGTCTGCTGACTCATTAGGGTCAAGTGGGAAGATATCTTCAGCATCTATTGTACCATCGTCATCAGTATCATCATCCAAAGGATCGGTACCTAAAGTATTTTCTTCACCGTCATCCAAACCGTCATTATCTGTGTCTGGGTTAAGTGGGTCTGTTCCATTGGTTACTTCGTCTGCGTCGGAAACACCGTCATTATCGTCATCAGGATCAATGCTGTCATTAATACCGTCTGCATCTGTATCTGGATCTGTGATTTGTGTAAGGGTAATACTGAGGGTTTCTGTATGGGTCAGTCCCACTCGGTCAGAAATAGTTATCTCGATAACAAAAATATTATCTGCATTTGCATCGGCAGGGGATTCAAAATCCAGTGCATTTACAAAAGATAAATTTAGTGAGTAAGGTGCTGTTTGTGAAGTGTATCCTAAGGAATTAAATAAGGCTGCATCTGGACCGCCACTTATGCTAATAAACGATAATTCATTTGCAGTAATGTTGCCTACACTGGTTTCGCCCTCGTTTATTGATAGGCTGGTAGATGTGACCAAAGTCGGAGGTGTACGGTCTATGGTGATGACAGATGAAATAACATTAGAAACAGTATTGTAGGTAGAATAATTTCCTGAAGGATTTCCAGTAGTTATACCAGCGTTCGTAGAAGTATCAGTAGCAGAAACAGCCCAATTGATTTCCCCCTCTGGGTCTGCACTACTCACCGTGTAAGTTGCTTGATATTCATGATTAACTGAAGAGCTTAAGCTAAAGCTAGGGTTTGTACTCAGGCTAGTTGTAGCAGATATAGAGCTTAAATCTAACGCATCTGAGGCACGAATTTCAAAAGTGATGGTATCCCCATCTGTTGCCGCTTTAGCATCTGTTGTATTAGAAGTATCTGCTGAAACGTAAAGGGTGGGATTAGTCGCCTTAATATGGATAATTCCATAGTTAATGATTGAAAGTCCACTGCCCACGGTAGGTAGCGTCGTGTCTAAATCATTATTTCCGCCATCTTTAATTGTTGCCCCATTGAGTACCAAAGAGGAGGCGGACTTGTAATCTAAAGCTCCTGTAATATCACCGTCTTGAACAACATAGTCAAAAATTAATGTGTTTGATCCACTTCCTGAGGAGAAAATAGCATTGCTATCAGTATCCCCAGTTTCTAATTCAATGTGAGGAGTTCCTGTGGTAGTGTCTACATAAACCACTTCAGATAAAAGTAGCTCAAGGGTGATGATATCCGAGTTGCTGGGGTTACTGTCATCATCGGTAAAGAATCCACTTACTGGACTTCCACGCACTCCGTTGATTGAAGGAGGAACTGTGTCACAAACGCCCCATTGGGGGTAATTGTTTGAAGTTAAGGCAGAAGAATTAGCAAATCCTGTGGGTAGACTACTGATATTGGTTACACACCAGCTTAGAAGATTTTGATTAAAGTTTGAAGCACCATTAAACATATCATTCATGTTAGTCACACTACTTATATCCCAAGAACTGATGTCTTGATTAAAGTTTTGTGCACTCATAAACATTTGTCCCATATTAGTAACGGAAGAAACATTCCAGCCACTAACATCTTGATTAAATGCTCGTGCTACTTTAAACATATCAAACATTGTAGTTACAGAGGATACATCCCAATTACCAATATCTTGATTAAACGCAAAGTTTTCATAAAACACAGCCGTCATATCAGTTACATTTGAGGTATTCCAATCTGATATTAGCCCATTAAATGCGTAAGCACCAATAAACATTGAGCGTATAGTGGTAACATTAGATAAATCCCAATCATTAAGGTCTTGGTTGAATAAATTAGCCATTCTAAACATATGATCCATGGCAGTCACATTAGAAGTATCCCAAGAATTCAAAGGCTGGTTAAATGCGCTTGCCCCGTTAAACATGTATTGCATATTGGTCACACTACTAGTATCCCAAGCATCAATGTTTTGATTAAATGTAGAAGCTGTTCCAAACATGTGACTCATATCTGTAACACTGGAAGTATCCCAGTTTCCAATTGCTTTGTTAAAAGAGGATGCACCACTAAACATATAAGTCATAACGGTAACACTTGATGTATTCCAAGATCCAATGTCATAATTGAATCCTGTATTTCCACCGAACATTTCATACATATTGGTCACACTGCCAGTGTTCCAATTGTTAAGTGTTGAGGAAACACTCGCATTTTTAAACATAGCACGCATATTGGTCACATTTGAAGTGTCCCAGGAAGAGATATCTTGAATTGTGGTCTGATTTTGAAATAGGCTATTCATATCTGTGACCAATGTGGTACAAATACGATCCAAATCTGCATCACCATTTGTAATTTTAGTACGAAGGGTTATTTCATCGACTGCGGTGTATAAGACGTTTCCTATATATCCCGTATCTCCTGCACTACAGCCATTACATTTTATCGTGACCCCGTTAGCGTCAAAATAGAATATTGGATCAATACTTAAGTCTAATGATTCGCTCCCTGCATAAGGCCTTGAATTAGTATCGGTAGCTGCTACCGTTACAGCATAGGTTCCTGTTGTCACTGATGAAGGCACTTGCCAGTAGTAAGTCCAATCAGCCGCAGTAGAGCCCTGTGTCATTGCGGTATCAGTTACTAATCCTGCTATGGAAATTAGCGGAGTAGCCGCCATATTTTCAGAGAATGTAGCGGTTATCATTACTACATCTGACGTGACGATATTATCTGAATAATTATTTGCTAGGGTTAAAGTTGCTTGTGAGTTACAACTACCCCATATGGGTTTGTTGGCAGAATTAAAAGAGGATGGAACAAAATTTTGTGGCTCAGAACTAATCAATGAAACACACCATCCACTTAAATTTTGGTTAAAGCTGGACCCATCCGATCCTTCTAAGAACATTCCATACAAGTTTGTTGCATTCGATGTATCCCAATTTAGTGTATTTGATGTTACACCACTGGCATCACCATTGTTAAAGTTTGTAGCATCTGCAAAGAAATATTCAAAATTGGTTATGTTCGATACGTCCCATGAACCTATATTTTGATTAAATGACTTAGCTAATCTAAACATGCTTTCCGCAGTAGTTACACTAGATACATTCCATAAACCAATGTCTTGATTAAAGGCCCAGGCATCATAAAGCATATAAGACATGTCTGTAACTGAGGAAGTGTCCCAAGAGGATATATTACCATTAAAAATACGTGCCGTATGGAACATAAATAGCATATTCGTAACATTAGAAACATCCCAATTATTTAAGTCATGATTAAATGAGATTGCAGATGCAAACATCCCCGCCATATCGGTAACGGAAGAAACATCCCAAGAATCAATATCTATATTGAATGCCCAAGCACCACCACCAAACATTCTATTCATATCAGTCACATTTGAGGTATCCCAGTTCAACGAATTAGTGCTCACCCCTGAAGCAGCTCCATTGTTAAAGTCATCTGCTTTATAAAACATATAACTCATATTGGTCACATTTGAAGTGTCCCAATCACCAATATTTTGATTGAATGTGGATTGATCATAAAACATGTAACTCATATCTAGTGCACTAGAAGTATCCCAATAACTTATGTTTTGATTGAATCTCAAAGATGAGTAATTCTCCGCTTGAAACATACCATGGAAATTGGTCACATTTGAAGTGTCCCAAGAAGTAATATCATTAGCGTTGAAGAAAGCATTAAGATTAGCTCCATCAATATTACCATTGATATAAAATAAATCCGACATATCTGTAACCAAAGTTGTTACGACACCACCCCAATCAGAGTCATTTAATGGTTTAGCTCCTAAAGACGCATTATCATAAGCGGTATATAAAACTCCTCCCACATAACCTGTGTTCCCAGCGCTACAGCCAGAGCATTTTATAGTTACCCCATTTGCGTCCAAATAGAACATTGGGTCTATACTTAAATTCAGGCTTGCACTTCCATCATAAGCAAGTGAAGTTGTATCGGTTGCAGCTACCGTAACTGCATAAGTTCCTGTGGTGACTGAAGAAGGTACCTGCCAGTAGTAAGTCCACTGAGCCGCAGAAGACCCTTGTGTCATGGCTGTATTGGTCACCAATCCTGCAATGGACACAAGCGGAGTAGCCGCTATATTTTCTGAGAATGTAGCCGTAAGGGTTACTACTCCAGATGTGATGAGATTGTCGGAATCACTGCTGGTAATTGTTGTGGTGAGATCTTGAAGAGGCATCCATTGATATCCTCCAATTAAAGATCCACTGATTGAATTTCCACTCGAATCACTGTAAGTAGAACCCGAACCTTCATTCAGCTTATAATACAACAATAAAGATGAATCGGTAGAAACCGTTTGATTTAGATTGGAGCTAATCTCTGATTGTGTTCTAACTGTATTCCAAATTCGAACATCACTTATTTGGCCAGTTAAATATCTTCCATATACACCATAGTTGTCAAAACCTCCGATAGAGATCTCTCTATCGTTATCGGTTAAACCATTTCCAGATCTAGTAAAATTATCAGTACCTTGTAATTGACCATTGATGTATAGTTTCAATTGACTACTAGAGCTCGATGAATCTGCAGTAAGAGCAACATGGTACCAAGTATCTGTCGATATTGGATCAGAGGTTACTCCAGGCCATTGACCACTAAAATCTTGTCTTATCCTCCCTTTAACATATAAATTACCGTTTTCAACATATAAATATATTTGCCAATCGTCTTGTCTTGATACAATAAAATCCCATTCTTGTTCATTTGGGATTTGGTTTACTTTAAACCATGCTTCAACGGTTATCTGGTCAGTATTACCAATAGTGACATTTGACGTTGTTGTCATACCTATCGCACTCGATCCATTAAAATTTAACCAATTCGAAAATGTAGGAGTGGCTTCAAAAGCAGGAGGAGCTACCTTTGCAGAAATACAATTATTGGCAACAGCAAAACGGGGACGTAAAGAAGAGTTGTTTTTTATGGGATTGTTGTTCCCCCAAATATTTTGTCTGTTTTGATAAATATTCGAAGCACTCCCTCCTGAGGGAAAACACCAGTAGGATAGATCTTGATTCAAACTACCTGCGTTATCGAATAATTGGTTTACCCCATTTTGATCATTCATACTAGAAATGTCCCAATACCCAATATCTTGATTGAAAGACCCGGCATTTTGAAAGAGTCCTTGCATGTTGCTAACACTCGAAGTATCCCAACTGCTTATGTCTTGATTAAAACTAGAGTTATTATTAAATAAACTACTCATGTCGGTAATTCCTGTTGTACAAACACAGCTTACATCCTGGTTAGCTGCAATTTTTGTTTGTAAATCACTACGATTCACTTTTGTATATACTACGCCATTAACAGTTCCAGTACTTCCATTAGCTACATTAGGGCAGAGAATGGTCTTGTTATTCGATGCGAGACTAAACTGGGGGAAAGCTGAATTGCATACAAAAAATGCAAAAAATAAATAGAAAAATCTAAGATGTGGTAACTTGCGATGGGATCTACTCAAAGTAATCTGTTTTTATTTTAAATACAAAATTAACATACAATTACATTATCAAAACAAATGAAGTAGTAATGCAGTAGTAATGATGTGCTAAAGGGTAAATAGAAAATGAACTAAGTTTTCTTCTTTTGAAAGGTTAAGTTTCTTTTTAAGACGGTATTTCTGACTTTCTACTGTTCGAATAGAAACACCTGATAATTGTGCGATCTCATTTGTACCTTGATTCATTTTTAAGTAAGCACATAAGCGTAAATCATTTTGAGAAAGATGGCTTGATTTTGCAATTAGATCTTTAAAAAAACCAGGATATACTTCTTCAAATTGCTTCTCAAATCTATTATTAATATTTTCTGACTTAAGAATTAGGGCTATTTTTTCCTTTATGATACTAGTACTGTCATTCTTACTTGAAATATCAACTTTATCGACAGATTCAAGAATGTAATTAAGATTTTTGTTGCGTTGAGAAATATAATTGGATTTGTTGACCAATTCCATTTTTTTGTGCTCTAATGAAGCTTCAATATATTTCTTTTCTGAAATGATTTTTTCTGACTTTTCTTTTTGAAGGTTAAAATTCAAACGTAATGAAATCAATGAAAATAGCAGAATGGTTGAGCCAATAATTAAAATGAATAAATAGGTGTTATACTTGATTTTACTTTCGTTAAGTTCAGATCTTTTTTTTGACAATAGAATATTTGATTCTAATTCATTAAACTTATCACCAAGGTTTAGTGTTGATCCAAAAGAGACAATCTTGATTAAAGAATCCTTAACCTTAATTAGGTTAATATTATCAGAATTGTGCTCATAAATTGATTCTAACACAAGAAAATTTCGCTTTTTTTCTTCGGCAAAGAAATTCCCCCTAATTTCATTTAAATTGTTTTGAGCACTTGACATGGCTTTTTCCATGTCATTAAGTGCCAAGTAAGATTCTGCTATATTCACCTGAAGTTTGGGTAATTCTACTGGAAATCTCTCTAAGAGATTTGAAGCTTGCTTATAATAATCAATGGCAGCAATATAATTTTCTTTGGTTTTATAATAATCCCCCATTATACTATATGCATAACCGTAATTTCTTAATAAAAAACTTGTTGAGAGCTCTTTTGGCGTATAGCTGACTTTTTCTAATTCATATAATTTTTCAATTTTATTAAAATGAAAATTTATTTTAAACAGATCATCCTTACGCATATTAACTGAAAGAAAACCTAAATGAGAATAGATAATGTCTTCAACTTTATTGGATTTTTTTCTTAATAAATAGGAACTATTAAAGTGATCTTGTGCTTTATTGAAATTATTATTTTCAAGTGCAATTAGGGCAAGGTTATCATTGATCGTTGCAATTCCTTGTGACTGCATTATTTTATTATCATACAATTTGAAATTCACTTCAGCTTCTAAATATTTCTCTTTGGCTTTTGCAAAATTATTGTTCTTGAAATAGACATTGCCTATATTAACAAGTATCCATGGAAGGAATTTTATTTTCTTTTCTTTCCGTTTATTTTTCGGGATAGCTTCAAACAATTTTAGGGACTGATTATAAAAACGGAGGGCTTCTGCATCTAAGTTTCTATTGAATAAAATTTCCCCAATATGATTATGAACAGATATAAGATCTTTAGTAGGATTATTAAAATCAGCCATCGATATTACTTCAAAACCATAAAAAATAGATTTATCTGGATTACTGTTTTTATAAAGTATAATCGAATCTTTTAAGGCAGCAATTTCCTCGTTTATATTTTGTGCAATCAAAAAATTCGGAATGAGTAATAAGAATATTAATAGCCTCATTTTATTTTTTTAAAAGGTTAAAAACGAGTAATGCGGCAATAAACAAGACAACAATCTGTATGATTTCCTTTTTAGACATTTGATTTATGGTCAAAAATATTTTCCGCTATTAGTTTATTTGGGCTTAATATGTATAAATTTATTGATTATATTTTTGAATAACACAAATTATAATCAATATATCGCTACTGCATCTCTACTGCTAGCTATTGGATCTAGTGCTTTAGAGCCAGTTTCTCTGCAAAATAAAATTTACAACTACACTTTATCACGATAACAAAAACTGCAAAAATTAGAAAAGGATTAACTGTTTGACTATATTGATTAGGATTAAAATTGAGCTATGTCAAAGCGATCAAAAAACTACTCTAGTCTATCTAAGAGAGATGTGGGAGAAAACTGTTTAGGCTTTTAATCGTTTCTCATTTAAACAAGTCATTACTTAAATGTCTTACTACACTAAATTTTATTTATGAAGAAAGCAAAACTATATTTAGTCCAACTACCCATTATATCAATCACAATCTTTTTTATTTGTTGTGTTATAGCAGCATTAATTTATCCAGGTTCTCATAAAGAACTGATTAATTATCAATCTGACTACTATTCGTTTACGCATAACTTTCTAAGTGATTTAGGAAGCTTAAAAACAAATACAGACGAGACCAATCCAGCGATTATTCAAGAAGACAACACCCCATCAATGCTACTATTCAATGGGAGTTTGATTTTGATCGGGGGGACATTAATGCTCTTTTACTTTTACTTTAAAAAAGTATTTCCGCTTATAAAAGATACTAGCAAATCAATCTTCTACTCTAGAATCACTATGCCACTGGGATTACTTGCAGGATTCTTTTACGCTGGGGTTGGATTTGTACCACATGATCTTCATTTTGAGGCGCATGTGTTTTTTGCAAACAATGCTTTTCTAACCCTCTTTTTTCTTTGTATCCTTCACGGTCTTACAATTTATCATTCAAGCGTTCTTAGTAACGGCTATGTTCTAGGATATGTTGCTTTTTGTTTCGTGCTTTTTGTTTACTTAAGGATTATATTTTTTGGACCACAGATTGGCCCTGGAATAATCTACAGCGAAGAAGATCTTATGCTACAGGTAATTGCTCAAAAATCTATTGTACTCACTTTTATGGCAGCTTTTTTACACCAAGTCTATGGGTTTAATTTACTCTTCACTAACAAAAGAAAATCTCATTAAAAAAAACTGAATTATTTCAAATTACTTTT
Organism: uncultured Flavobacteriaceae bacterium; assembly: GCA_943787295.1. Lineage (GTDB taxonomy): Bacteria > Bacteroidota > Bacteroidia > Flavobacteriales > Flavobacteriaceae > Arcticimaribacter. The sequence goes on from CALSLW010000001.1 coordinate 500,490, forward strand.
TCTCTTCTGCAAAAAAAAGCAAGATTGTATCTTGTCGTTTTATGTCTATATTATTAAACTGAAAAATACCACATGGAATTTATCCCCTCAAATGGAATAACCCTCGCTTCTATCCTTAAAGGTTGCATGGGAATTATTGTGCTCTTGATCATTGCTTTTGGAGCAAGTAGTAACCGTAAAAACATCCCATGGAAAACAGTTATTTTGGCTTTAGCCACACAATTATTTATTGGAATCTGTATCCTGAAAGTTCCTTTTATTCAAGCTTTATTTGAACAATTAGGGGGCTTTTTCATTAAAGTAATTGAATACACCCTTGCGGGAAGCAGCTTCCTTTTTGGTGAGATTGTTGACTTGACAAAAACCGCCTATATTTTCGCTTTTCAAGTGCTGCCGGTGATTTTATTCTTCTCTGCTCTTACTTCAGTCTTGTATTATTTAGGGGTAATTCAAAAGATCGTGGGCTTTTTAGCTTTAGCCCTTCACAAACTGGTTGATATTAGCGGGGCAGAAAGTCTTTCCTTAACAGGAAACATCTTTTTAGGACAAACCGAAGCTCCCTTATTGATCAAAGCTTATTTAGATAAAATGCAACGCTCAGAAATCTACCTTGTTATGCTGGGTGGAATGGCCACAGTGGCGGGTAGTGTACTCGCGGCCTATGTGGGCTTTCTGGGCGGAGATGATCCCGTACAACGCATCATCATTACAAAACACCTTATTGCCGCTTCTGTTATGGCTGCACCTGGTGCGGTAGTATTTTCTCGTATTCTTGTTCCACCAGTTGGAGTGGTAGAACATCTTAGTGGAACTAAAATCGAAAAACAAGACTTTGGCAGTAACATTCTAACCGCCATTACAAATGGAACAACCCAGGGCTTAAAACTTGCCGTAAATGTTGGTGCAATGCTGTTAGTCTTTGTCGCCTTACTCGCCTTAGTCAACGATGGTTTAAGCAGTTTGGGAGATATGGTTGGTTTAAATGATATTATCGCAGCGAACACTCCTTATAGTAAATTGACTATTGAATTCCTCTTAGGTTATCTTTTTGCACCATTAATGTGGTTAATAGGCGTAGCCAAAGAGGACATGACTCTTGTCGGCCAACTATTAGGAATTAAACTAGCCGCAAGCGAATTTGTCGCTTATGTACAACTAGCCGATTTGAAAAATGTGGGGAGCTGCATGCACTTGATGTATGAAAAGTCAATCGTGATGTCCACCTTTATCCTATGTGGCTTTGCCAATTTTTCTTCTATCGGAATACAAATAGGTGGGATAGGCATCCTTGCCCCTTCTCAATATAAGAACTTATCAGAATTAGGATTAAAGGCTGTATTAGGAGGAACTCTAGTCTCCTTGATGTCGGCGACCATGGCGGGGATGATCATGGGATAAGAAACTCTAATTGACTTTATAGCAATCTATTTACAACATAAAAGAACAGCTATTTTTATCCAAAAAAGGATCTCTACTCCTTTCTAATTTCTAATGATTATTACCGCCTTTTTAAGTCCATTCTATACTCAAAAAAGGTATTGCTTTTAATGAAAGGAAAAATAGATTGATTTTATTTAAAATAATTCTAAATAAGCTTTGCAGTTTAACTTTTAGAATTTATATTTGGGACGTTATTTAAAATAAGTCTAAATAAGTATAAATGAAAAATCTTTACATCATCCTTGTCTTTTCACTGTTAAATTTTGCTAAGCTGGAGGCACAACAAACTATTTTAAATCAAAACACTACTGCTGCAGATTCTTTAGCACAAAGCCTTCAAATTAATGGGTACCAAAGAATCCTTAGTAATTTAAGTGGCATCCCTCAAGGGGTTACTATTGGTGGTTATGGAGAGGTTCTTTACAATCAACCTAACAACTTAAACGGAGAATTAGATGTGCAACGCTTGGTTATGCTGTTTGGATATAAGTTTGACGATAGAGTGCAGTTTGTAACAGAGATAGAATACGAACACGTTAAAGAAGTCTATATTGAACAAGCCTTTGTCAACTATTCTATTGCAAATGCTGTCAATATTAGAGCAGGTTTAATGCTTGTCCCAATGGGAATCGTCAATGAATTTCATGAACCTACCACCTTTAACGGGGTAGAGCGTCCCAGCATGGACAATAAAATCGTTCCAACCACTTGGAGAGAAATAGGGATTGGAGTGTCAGGAAGATTAGACGGACTTGCCTTGCGTTACCAAGCTTACCTATTTAATGGTTTTATTTCTCATGACGGCGAAGCTGGAAAATTAAAAGGGAGCAACGGCCTTCGTGGGGGACGTCAAAAAGGCGCAGAATCTATGGTAGATCAGTTTAACCTGTCTGCTAAATTAGATTACTATGGGATTCCAAACCTTCGTATTGGATTATCAGGATATCACGGAAGAACGCAAGCAGATGACGCTGTAAATGATGTTCTAGGGAGTGATATAGGGGTCTCGATGATCGGACTAGACGCGCGCTATAAATGGATGAAATTTTCTGCAAGAGGACAATATGTACATGCTAACTTAAGCGATACCGAAGCCTATAATACATTCACAGAACGCGACTTAGGAAGTCAACTAGAAGGATATTATGTAGAAGCTGCCTACAATATTCTTCCTATCACAAACAAACAACGCCTAGATGCCTTTGTACGTTATGAAGCATATAACACCCATAAAGCTGTCGCTGGGAACCTTACTAAAAACCTTGCTTATGATAGACAAGAGTGGACCACTGGCTTGAGCTACCATATGTCAATAGGTACTGTGTTTAAAGTGGATTATCAATCAAAAGCTTCCGGTCTAGCAGACAGCCAATATGGCCAATTTAATGTTGGTGTAGGCGTTTGGTTTTAATTTATTTAAAATTAATCTAAATAAACTTGGAGGTTTAAAATTTGTAAAATATATTTGTGCCATAGAATTTGAATATGTCGAGAACAAGCTCAATCCTCTTTTTAATTTCATCCTTTTTTCTCCTAAGCTCAGGGGCAACATTTAATAATAATGCACTGGCTAAAAGAATCCAAAAGAAGGTTGCAAAAGAAGTCAAAGCAATCTTTTCTGTAGAAGAGTTTGAACTTACTGAATCGACGATCACAATTCCTTCTAGTCCATTTCTTGTAGGACAACAGATGAACGAAATTAAAGTAAATAACGAGCTTCTAGGCTATGCCTTTTTAGGGACTGCTCCTAGTAAAACAGATACTTTTGAGTATTTAATCTTATTCGACCCTAGCTTCACCATTAAAAAAGCTACTGTGCTCATTTATCGTGAAGATTACGGTGGGGAAATCGCCAGTAAACGTTGGCTTTCACAGTTTGTAAAGAAGCAATCAAATGATGCATTCGTGTTTGGGAATAACATCAGTGCAATTTCTGGTGCTACCATCTCAGTTCAATCGATGACGGCCTCCGTTAATCATGTTTTCTCTTCTTTAAAGAATCGTGGAATAGCTGCGGTAGGATTGTAATGGAACCCTTCTTTTTACTTCGCAACTTCTCAAAACCATTTAAGTCTTTTATATTTTCCTTCCTCATCGTTTTATCTATAGGCTATTTTACTGGTTTGTTATTTGTTGCTCAAACAGACAGTACTTCACCTAAGGGTATGGTAGAGAATTACAACGGCAATGAAGAGGTTAAAGATGCTGCTGTACTTAAGTTTAAAAAAGGAGAGCGCGAGATGCTCACCATCCTACACTCGCATATTCTTTCCATTGGATTTATATTCGCCTTTTTAGGCGTTTTGGTTTGGGGAACAGAACTGCCTCTTTTCTGGAAAAAATTCTTCATGATCGAGCCCTTTTGCTCCATCATTGTAACCTTTGGCGGGATTTATTTTCTTTGGTTAGGATACGCTTCTTTAGCTTATATCGTCATGATTTCTGGCCTACTTATGACCCTGAGTTATTGCGGCGGGGCTATCGCTGTTTTAATGGCATTAAATAAAAAACCCTTACAAGAATAATCCAGTAAGGGCTCAATCAAATTTATCTTTAAGCTTAAGAAGAAGTCAACACCTCCTTGACCAAGTTTCTTCCCAGTTGATACATATGCACTTCGTCTGGTCCATCGGCAATTCTAATGGTACGCCCATAAATCCAGAACTCTGCCAGTGGAGTATCCTGACAAACCCCCATTCCACCATGTGCTTGAATGGCTCGATCGACCACTTTTGTCGTCATATCAGGAACTGCAATTTTGATCATTGCAATTAGATTTTTTGCGCCTGCAGCGCCAAATTTATCAATCTTATCTGCACAGGCTAAAGTCAATAGTCTCGCCTGCTCAATCTCTGCAGCAGACTTTGCAATGTCTTGTCTTATACTACTAAAGTCTTTTATTTTTCGGCCGAAAGCCTCGCGCTCTGCCACGCGTTCACACATCATTTCAAGAGAGCGTTGTGCCGCACCGATTAATCGCATACAGTGATGAATACGTCCAGGACCTAAACGCCCTTGGGCAATTTCAAAACCACGCCCCTCGCCTAGTAACATATTTGTTACCGGCACACGAACATTGGTCAATTTTATTTCTGCATGTCCCTCTGGAGAATCTATCGAACCAAAGACGCGTAATGGGCGAACAATTTCTACGCCAGGCGTATCCCGCGGAACAATAATCATACTTTGCTGGGCATGTCGATGTGCAGTAGGGTCTGTTTTCCCCATCACGATAAACACCTTGCAATTAGGGCGCATAGCGCCCGAAGACCACCATTTACGACCATTGATTACATACTCCTCCCCTTCTCTAACAATCGAGGTTTCTATATTGGTCGCATCAGAAGATGCTACGGCGGGTTCAGTCATTAAAAAAGCAGAACGTATTTCGCCGTTCATTAATGGGTTGAGCCATTCTGCTTGCTGTTCTGGAGTTCCGTATTTTGCAAATACTTCCATATTTCCTGTATCAGGAGCAGAACAATTGAATACTTCAGAAGCGATTTTTGAACGTCCCATTAGCTCAGCTAAAGGTGCATACTCAAGATTCGTTAATCCAGCACTCAAGTCCCCATAATCAGTAGGGAGAAACAAATTCCATAAGCCTTCGCGTTTAGCCGCAGCTTTCCATTCTTCTAATTTAGGGAAATCTAGCCATAAATTATTGTGATCAAGGTGGTAAGCTTGTATCTCTTCTTCATGTGGGTAGATATGTTCTACCATAAAATCATTCACCCGTTTTTGCAATGCTAGGGATTTCTCTGTGTACTCGAAATTCATTTCAATAGTGTTTAGGGCAGGTAAGGTAATCATTACCTAAAAGGGCACAAAAAAATAGATGTACAAATCAAAAAAGAAGAAAATGAAAAGGCTAAAAGTCAATGATTTTTTTCAATTCAGTAATCAAATTCATTCTCAAACTGACAAAAACTTTTGTAGATTTATCACAAAAAAATATATGAAGAAGTTACTTCCTTTCCTCGTAGTCTTATTAGTCTTTTTTTCGCTGCAAGCGCAAAAAAAGAAAAAAACAGATGCACTAAAACCCTTAGACTCTTTGACCAAAGAAATGGTCGCTAAAAAAGGGCTCATTACAACTTATCTCGACGAAGAAAACAAGTTGTATTTTGAATTATCTCAAGATCTTCTTGAAAAAGAATTACTTGTGGTAACGCGCTTTGCACAGTTACCCGCTAACTATTCTGCCTACCTCAATGCAGGGTCAAAAACCGCACAACAGGTCATTCGCTTTGTGAAAAAAGGAAAGAAAATACTCCTCAAGCAAATAAGTTATAACAATATCGCTAGCGCGGAAGAAGACCCCATTGCCATTAGCGTAAAAGAAAACAACTTTGCTCCTATCTTAGCGGCTTTTGACATTAAAAATAAAGAAACAGATCGCTATTTGATTGATGTGTCAAATCATTTTATGGCAGATTCTCCCGGTTTTAATGTCATCAGAAAAGGTGATAAAGATCGCTATAAATTTGGCGGAGTAGATAAAAAACGCAGCAGTATTGACAGCGCCAATAGTTTCCCAAAAAACACTGAGATTAGGCACACCCTGACGTTTAAAGTAAACAAACCCCCACGGGCTAATCGTACGAATACCTTTAGCTTTCAAATCAATCATTCTTTTATCGTTTTACCAGAAGACCCTATGCCCGTTCGCTATGAGGATGATCGTGTAGGCTGGTTTAGCTTATCTAAGATTGACTACAGCTCTGATGCTTTAAAATCTGACGAATACAGCATTGTACGCCGATGGAGACTTGAACCCAAAGACAAAGAAGCCTACCTCAAGGGGGAATTAGTAGAGCCCATTAAACCCATTGTATATTATCTAGACCCTGCCACTCCCCTTAAGTGGAGAAAGTATTTTAAACTAGGAATTGAAGACTGGAACAGTGCTTTTAAAAAAGCGGGTTTTAAAAATGCTATCTTGGCAAAAGATCCCCCATCAAAAGAAGAAGACCCAGACTTTAGCCCAGAAGATGTTCGTTATTCCACAGTGCGGTATGTTGCATCGACAACACGAAATGCTACAGGACCCAGCGTCTCTGACCCACGAACTGGAGAGATTCTTGAAAGTGATATTATCTGGTACCACAACCACTTGCGTTCTTACCGCAATCGCTACTTACTAGAAACAGGAGCGGCAAACCCAAAAGCCCGCTCCCTTAACACTCCTGAAGAAGAAATCGGTGAAATGATGCGCCGGGTAATTTCACATGAAGTAGGGCATGCCTTAGGTTTACCTCATAATATGAAGGCCAGCAGTGCTTATGCGGTCGACTCTTTACGCTCTGGGGATTTCACCCAAAAATATGGAATTGCCACTACCATTATGGACTATGCACGCTATAATTATATCGCACAACCGGGCGATGAAAACATTCGGTTTGTACGTCAACTAGGACCTTACGATGATTATGCCATTGAATGGGGTTATCGCTATTATGGGCTTTCGCCAAAGGTGGAACAAAGCCAACTAAAAGCTATGGTAGATGCAAAATCCCTCGATCCAATGTATATGTTTGGTGGAAGAGGAAATGACCCTAATTCACAAACAGAAAACATTGGTGATGATCCCATTAAAGCAAGTACCTATGGATTAAATAATTTGAAAATCGTCGCTAAAAACCTAATGGATTGGACCCTATCCCCTAATGACACCTATGATGATTTAGAAGAATTATACGGAGAAATGGTGGGGGTATACAGACGCTATATCTATCATGTGCACAGCATGATAGGCGGAGTCTATCAAACCAAACACAATACAAATCAAACTAACACGGTAACCTATCAAAATGTCGAACGCGCAAAACAACTGGCAGCTCTCGACTTTTTAAAGTCAAATCTATGGCAGACTCAAAACTGGTTAATGGACAACCGTATCATCTCTGAAATTAAAGGAGAAGGGGGATTAATTAGCTTACAAAACTTACAACGCTCTGCCTTGAATCGATTACTCAGTGTAAAACGTTTAAACCGCATTTTATCTGCAAATATCACTCTTATCGGGCAGGGTATGGAAGCTTCAGAACTTCTTAATCATCTGTATGCAGACTTGATGATAGCCCCAAAAAACATAGATCTTTCGCAAAAAAGTTTACAAATCCATTTTGCTACGCAACTTAAATCTTTATTAAATGAAGACGAACTTAACCCAGCCATCAGAGCAGATATTCAAGGACTTTTAAGTAAAATCAAAAAGCTAGCGAAAAAGAAAAGCAAAACAGCCAATCAAAACAGCAAGAACCACTTTAATTATTTAAAAGAAGTCGCTCAAGTTGAACTAGACTAAAAGAGAGCGTCAATAATATCAAAGGCAGTTTCGGCCATTTTATTGCCCTTTTCATCTAGCAGTGGGTTGATCTCGCATACTTCGAGACAGCTCACTTTTTCTGAAGCAATAAACCCTTTGATTAAAGCGACGATTTCTTCTGGGTCAAAGCCTTTTGAAACAGGTGTTCCAGTTCCTCTAGAAATCAAGTCACAATCGAGACTATCTACATCAAAGGTGATGTAAATCAAATCGACATCAGACAACTTTTCAAGTGCTTCTGCAACACAGCTTTGAATAGTTCGATGGCGGACTTCATGAACAGGATAAGCCCGTATATTGTGCTCTTCAATGCTTCGATCTTCGGCCTCTTCTGTAGAACGCAAGCCAAAGTAGATCAAATGCTCTGGTTTAAGTTTTGGCGCCTTTCCCCCTAAAGCTTTGATTTGATTCCAGCTTTCTTTAGTTTCATCATGAATGGTATTGACCGCATATTTTTCATTGTCGTGCCCCAAAGCAGCTGCTAATGGCATCCCGTGAATATTTCCCGAAGGCGAACTTAAAGGGGTGTGTAAATCTGCATGGGCATCAATCCATATTGCCCCAATAGTTTTTTCAGGATAGGCAGATTTTATCCCCGCTATAGTACCTAAGGCAGAAGAATGATCTCCAGAAATCACCAAAGGAAAATGCTTTTGTTGCAGTACCATGGTCGTTACTTCGCATACGCGCTCGCATTGTTCAGCCACAAAATTAATGCGCTTGGCAAAAGTATTATTCACCTTGTCATAAATGGTTTCATTATGGGTAGGAACATCGATAAAAGGATGACGATGAAAAAAATCGTTTTCACGATTAATCGCTGCAATCTCTAGCGCATCAATCCCCATATCAGACCCACGGGTACCTGCGCCTATATCAGATCTATTCTTAATTATTTTCAAACGATGCTTCATGTGCCAATTTTTTGGGAAAGTACATATTTATTTCAAAAACTATTGAGACAAGTCGCCAATATTTTCTTTGATTTTTTATCTTTGAACAAAACTAATTTTATGTCATTTTCCGACCTATTTACCTCTGGCTTTAAACAACGTAATCGTGATCATTTCGCTGCTATCGTGCGTGTAGCGCTTTCTGACGGAATTATCACAGACGAAGAAAAAGCTTTTATTAATCGAACAGCGATTAACCTTGAAATTGAAGATGAAGAGGTAGCAGAAATTATGGCAAATCCTGACAAATATCCCATTAACCCACCTGCGAATGAGCAACGCCGTTTAGAGCGCCTATATGATTTAACGCGCATGGTCTATGCAGATCATATCGCAGACGAAGGTGAAGTTCAATTGCTCAACCGCTTAGTTGTTGGATTAGGCTTTCCTACTGAAGAAGCCAGTGCGATCGCAGATAAAGCTTTGGCGCTTGTCGCAGATGGAAGAGATGAAGACGACTTTATCGCCGCTTTTTAGTCCTTTACTTCTTTTACTTTTATGATTATCGCTTGACCGAAAAGACATAAGCCGCTATTAGTCACAACTAAGGCTGATGTACCTGCTAGTATCCAATAGTCTGAATCATTGTATTTATGGATAATTGCTTCCCCTAATAAAGAGAGACCAAAACCAAATAACACTAAGCCACTTACAGCATAGAGTAACCATTTTTGTTTTGCCGTCATTACTTTTTTTAAGAAAGATAATTCTTTACTCTAAATAGTGAAAATCACTTAAGAAATAGTTGGTGAAACAAAGTCCTTTACTTTTTATAAAACTTCTTGTAAGGAAAATAAGAAACTAACCCTAACACAGCCACGAAGGCGATAGAATAGTACACAAAATCTGGTGTGATGATTTTATCTCCGCTTGCATAAGAGTGCAATCCAGAAAGATAAAAATTAACGCCAAAATAAGTCATCATTATACTACCAAAGGCAATAACACTGGCTAGATTAAACAACCAGCGGCCGCGCAATCCTGGGATCAAGCGCATATGGATCACAAAGGCATAAATCATGATAGAAATCAACGCCCACGTCTCTTTAGGGTCCCAGCCCCAATAGCGTCCCCAACTTTCATTCGCCCACATCCCTCCTAAGAAATTTCCTATAGTAAACATGATCAAACCTACAGTGAGGGATAACTCGTTAATAATGGTCAACTCCTGGATATTTAAATCTATTTTAACTTTATTCTTGGTATTGGTTGCCAACATTAAGAAGAGGGCAATAATTCCAATAATCATACTTAAAGCAAAAGGACCATAACTTCCCACTATCACGGCAACGTGAATCATTAACCAGTAACTATCTAAAACAGGCTGTAGATTTGCAATCGCAGGATCCATCCAGTTCCAGTGAGAGATCATTAGGATCATCGAAGCGACAAAGGTGGTCGCCGCAAGGGTTAAGTTAGACTTCCGCCCAAAGAGAATCCCAAATAAGACTGTAGCCCATGCCACATAAATCATCGACTCATAAGCGTCACTCCAGGGGGCATGACCCGAAATAAACCAGCGTGCGGCCAAACCTGCTGTATGCATTGCAAAAAGCGCAAAGGTCGCTCCCTTAAAAAAAATGATTAAATCGCGAATGATTTTTCCATCGCGAAAAATCTGTACAATCAAAAACACAAAGAAGAAAAAGCCAACATAGAGATACCAACTAAATAGCTTTTTAAATATATCATACTTATTGTAGGTAATCTCTGCATTAATACGGTCTTCACTGGGAAGGACATTGCCCCCATAACGCTGTTGAAAACCTTTTAAACTTTCTAATAACTCATCTGCCTCAGTATAATCATTAGTACTTTTTGCCATACGCATAGAGCGAAAGTACAAGGGCAATACATTGTTCACATATAGTGAATCAGTTCCGCTAAAATTGGCCTCTTCTAACTCTGGAAAAGACACCCATTTATTGTTTTCATCTTCTGGAATAGGAAAAATACGTAACACCTTTCCTTCTAAGGCAGAGTAGAGCAGGTTGACTCTTTTATCCACTTCGATAAAGTCTTTTTGAAACTGATTAGGGATCCCAGCGCGATAAGCTTCTTCCAGTTGGGTGGCAATCTTATAATTCCCCTCTTGATCAAAGAAAGAAATGAGTGGCGCGTATTTGGCCTTCTTTTCTACTCCAGTAATCGCTCGAATAGAATCATTTCCACGTTTTAAGTAGATAATCGGAATGTTATACCAAATCGCAGGTCCGTTGAGAATTGAAAGCAAAACTTGATCAGAATTTAAATCCTTATAGGTATCAGATTTGCTCACTTTTCGCAATAGCTCAGACGAGAAGGTGTTGGCAGGTTTCATTCTTCCCCCTAGATCTTGAATCACAAGCGCACCAAACTTTTCTGCTTGATCAGCCGGGAAAGCATCCGCTATTACTAAAGAGTCAAAATTAATTTTTGAACGACTGTGATTTAAATGATCTTGCGCACTTAATCCATTCAACCCAAAAAGAAGTAAAAGCGTTAATGCTGCTTTCTTTGCTTTAATTTTATCAATGGCTTTAGCGAGATCTTTAAAGCGTGTTTTCCCCACAAAGAAAATCGCCATCATACTTAAGTACAACAGCATATAGCCTGCATAGGTAATATAAGTTCCCCACCAGTCGTGGTTTACAGACAGTACCGTTCCTTTTTCGTCTGGATCAAAAGAAGACTGGAAAAAACGATAGCCCTGATGATCTAAAACGTGGTTCATATAGATGTCATAATCAAAGCTTTCCTCTTTATTTTTAACGGTAACTTTACTTTCAAAAGAAGCATAACTCTTTTCTGTCCCAGGATATTTCTCTGCAACAAAGTCATTTAAACCAATTTGAAATGGCAGTTCTAATCTTAAAGAACCATAGGTAAGATAAAAATCAAATCCTCCCAACTGCACTTTTTTGGGATCATTGCAATAGCCTTTTCCGCCCAGGAGGGAGACTGTTTTTGTTTGGCCTTTGGCCGAAATTTGCAAGCGCAAAGCATCTTGGCGCGCATTGGGTTGTTCCTCTGCCTGCACTATATCGAATTTCCCTCTTAAAACGGGTTCTGGAATAACAAATTGAAAATTAGGCAAAGAATACAAAGATCTTAACTGTAATGGCTGTTGCCCATCTGTGGTCAATTCTCCTTGGAATTGATCTGCCATACGCATAAAAGAGCCAGCAAAGGGTGAACTGATAAAGTACTCTCCGTCCTTAACTTCGATATTAATGGCACCTTTTATGGGATTATCTAGGGTAAAAAGTAGATTATGAATATTCGCCACATCCCCTTCTTTGATATAATGATCATGACGATTCCCGTCGCTTGCTTCCACAATTTTTAAATAGCGCTCTCCCTCTGGATCTAGCACCAAACCTTCGGTGGCATTTTCCATAAAGTCAACATACTCAATGGTAATTTCTTCCCCCTTAAAATCGTCTGTAATGGTAAAATCATTATCTACATGTTGAGATAACAATAATTGCTTTTGCAATTTTTTACGCAAGGCTTGTTGTTCAAAATCCCCGTCGATTAAAACAGTGAGATAGGTTTTTTCTGATAAAAAAGTATTGGTCGAATCTCCTTCTCGAATAGGCATTACTCCCTCATATCCAATATAACGAGTAACAAAAGCACCAATTAAAATTAAGATAAAAGAAAGGTGAATGGTTAGCACCGCCCATTTCTCCTTTCGAAGTAGACGGTAGCGAAAAATGTTGCCAATAAAATTAAGGACAAATAGTCCCATGATTAATTCAAACCACCAGGCGCTGTAGATCCATATTTTAGCGGTATCTGTAGAGTACCAAGTTTCTATAAAAGTGCCTAATCCCATGGCGGCGGGAAAGACAAAAAATAACACCGACATTAATCGGGTGGAAGCGAGGTACTTTAAAAAAAATTCTTTCATTAAACGATCATCTTCATTGTCAAAGCAAAGATAAATCTTCAAGCAGTAAAAGAAGCCAAAATTTTGATTTAATTAAGGAGGACCAAAATCAAGATGATGAGTTGTACAATTACCCCTGAGATAAACGACTCTATGACCCGTTTCTTAGGATATTGCGCGAGAAAGAAGGCCAAAAAACGCATGGTCGCCATGACCGTAAAAAAGAGTCCTGCCCACCCCATAAAAGAAGGGTGTTCTGCGGTAATGAACAATACATTGGCAGAGCCTATAAAGCCTAAAATAATTATACTAGCGGTCGCGGCTAAAAGATAATAACGCGTAAAATAATGGGTTAAATGTTGTATTAAAAACATGGTGAATAAGATTTAGGTAGAGACAAGGTATAAAAAAAAGGAAAATCCTACCTTTAATCTCATGATTAAAGTAGTGCTTTTAGGAGCGGGAAATGTCGGAGTCAATTTATTTAAAGCCCTTCAAAACAAGAACGGGATTGAGCTTGTACAATGGTACAACCGCTCTGTCATTCAATATAAACAAGGGGATAGTGTTGTCCCTGTGACCACACAACTCAATGAAATCGTTGAGGCAGACCTTTATTTGATCAGTGTCTCAGATACCGCTATTACTCCAGTAAGCAAAGCCCTAGAAAATAAAAAAGGGTTGGTTGCCCATACCGCTGGAAGTGTTGCCTTGTCCCTTTTAGAAGGACATCAAAATCACGCTGTTTTCTATCCCTTACAAACTTTTTCAAAGCAAAAAGAAGTGGACTTTAGTCAGATACCTCTTTGTTTAGAAGCGAATAGTGAAGAAAACCTCAACTTACTCAAAAGTGTTGCTCAAGCCATGGGCGGACCGATTCATCTAATTGATTCGGTCCAACGCAAAGCCTTACACGTCGCAGCAGTCTTTGTCAATAATTTCACCAATTATCTTTATACCATAGGCGAAGAGCTATGTAAGGAACACAAAGTGCCCTTTTCTGTGTTGCAAGCTTTAATCGCAGAAACCGCAGATAAAATCAAAACCATTCCTCCCAGTACAGCCCAAACTGGCCCTGCCGTAAGGGGAGATCAAAAGATCCTTGAAGATCATCTACAATATTTAACAAAAGAAAGTCATCAACAGCTGTACCAACTAATTTCAGCATCAATACAACAACATGGATAAACCCAATTACAAAGCTTTATTACCTAATATCACCACCTTCATTTTTGATGTGGATGGAGTCTTGACGAACGGAAAAGTACTCATTACATCTCAAGGAGAAATGTACCGCGAAATGGATACAAAAGACGGCTATGCCCTTAAATGCGCTCTTGTGCAAGGCTATAAGGTCTGTATCATTTCTGGTGGGACAAATGAGGGAGTGCGCAATCGTTTAAAAGCCTTAGGGATTTATGACATCTATTTAGGGGCGCACCACAAACAAGAACCTTTTCAAGATTTGATGGACAGCTATGACCTCAAGCCAGAAGAGATCCTCTATATGGGAGACGATGTTCCAGATATCGTCGTGATGGAACAAGTCGCTGTCGCTGCTTGCCCCAATGATGCGGTTTCTGATGTCAAAGAAATTGCCAATTATGTCTCCCACAAAAAAGGGGGCGAAGGTTGTGTGCGAGAGATCATCGAGCAAACCCTAAGAGTACAAGGAAAATGGCTCACAAACATCGGTGCAAAAAACGACTAATTAAATGAAACGTTTTTCGAATTACAACATCATACTGGCGTCTAACTCCCCCAGAAGACAACAGTTTTTAAAAGATATTGGACTAGACTTTAGCATAAAAACACACCCGGTAGAAGAGATTTTCCCGTCAGCACTCAAAGCGGCAGCGATTTCGGATTATTTGGTGAAGCTAAAAGCGGAACCATATAAATCCTTAAACGAAAGGGATTTAGTCATCACGGCAGACACCATCGTTTGGCATAATGATCAATGCTTAGGAAAACCTAAAGATCGAGCAGAAGCAGTTCGCATGTTGGAACAACTCTCTGGCGAGGCGCATCAGGTGATTACCTCGGTCGCCTTTACCCAAGCCCATCAACAAAAAGTCATCCATGAGGTGAGTAGGGTTTACTTTAAGGCATTAACCAGCGATGAAATCGACTATTATATCGACCACTACCAACCCTTTGACAAAGCGGGTGCCTATGGAATTCAAGAATGGATCGGGACAGTGGGCATTGAAAAAATCGAGGGGAGTTATGCCAATATCGTCGGTTTGCCTGTTGCCCAAGTATTAGCTACCTTAGAAAAAATTTGCAGTTAATGAAAAAGCTCCTCATCCTCTTCCTACTCGCCCCATTCATTGGTATGGCACAACTTAGTCAAACTTTCAAAAACCATTGGTTTGACGGCTTCGCCGAAATTAATTCTTATGAATTAATCCAATCCCGCTATGGACAGCAACGAAAAGGAAAGGCTGTCTTAATCTTTGTCACCGAAGATTTTTTAGCCAAAGAACAGGTGAAAGCCAATCAAAAATCAAAAACCACCATTCCTGTTTTAAAATCTAATCGCACCAAAAGCTTTTTAACAGGCAT
The DNA here is from genome assembly GCA_943787295.1 of uncultured Flavobacteriaceae bacterium. GTDB lineage: Bacteria > Bacteroidota > Bacteroidia > Flavobacteriales > Flavobacteriaceae > Arcticimaribacter. The sequence continues at coordinate 515,656 of CALSLW010000001.1, forward strand.
CTACCCCTACTCCATCATGAGTAGCTCGTTTTCTTCTCTTAGAAAAAAGCATCCACTTATTAAAACAGTAGCTTCTATTCAAGAATGGTGCGGGCAGAGTTATTTGCAACTCAACGCAGGAGAGAAAGAAAACACTCTGGTGTCTCACTCTTACTTTGAAGGAGAAGCAGATCAAAACCTCAAGCTTCCAAAAACAGTGAGTGAAGACGAGCTATGGAATTTGATTCGCTTTAATCCTAAAAACCTTCCGGTAGGAGAATTTAATCTTTTACCTTCTTTAGAAATGATTCGTTTAAATCATATAGAAGCTAAAGCGGTAAAAGCCACCGCTAGTCTTAACGCAGGAACATATACGCTTTATATCCCCAGCATGCAGCGCAGCTTAAGCATTTATTTTGATCAAAACTTTCCATATACCATAGAAGGTTGGGAAGAAAAATATGCGCACAAAGGGGAACAATATACCTCAACCGCAAAACGCATTCACACAGAACGTCGTCAATACTGGCGGGAGAACAATCCCGCTTCGGCGCGCTTTAGAGCGCCTTTTAAACTTGATTAAATATGTACAAGAAACTTGTCCTCTTCTCTCTCGCATTAAGTAGTTTATTGTCCTTGAACGCCCAAGATGCAGGAAGCATCTATCGACAAATGGAAAAGCTTAATTTTTTAGGTTCCATGCTCTATGTTGCGGCTCATCCAGATGACGAAAACACCGCCTTGATATCGCATTTTTCAAATCACACCCATGCCCATTCGGCTTATTTATCTCTTACCCGTGGGGACGGAGGGCAAAACCTTATCGGGACAGAATTAAGGGAAATGCTAGGGGTTATTCGCACCAATGAATTAATCCAAGCGAGAAAGATTGATGGCGGGAATCAATTCTTTAGCTCTGCGATTGACTTTGGTTACTCCAAGCACCCTAAAGAGACCTTGAAAATTTGGGACAAAGAGCAAATTTTAGGCGAGGTCGTCCAACACATTCGCAGCTTTCAACCCGATATTATCATTCATCGTTTTGATCATCGCACCCCCGGGCGAACGCATGGTCACCACACCTCATCAGCTTTATTGAGTCATCAAGCTTTTTCGATGACCAATGATCCCAACAGCTATCCTGAGCAATTAAACTCTTTAAGACCCTGGCAAGTAAAGCGACAGTTTTTCAATACCTCTTGGTGGTTTTATGGTAGCAGAGAACGTTTTGAGAAAGCAGATAAAACCAACTTACTCTCCTTAGAAATAGGGAATTATGACGCCCTTAAAGGAATTTCAAATAGTGAAATTGCTGCAGCCAGTAGAAGTTCACATAAGTCGCAAGGCTTTGGGAGTTCTCCCAGCTTAGGTGCAAGAACAGAGTACATTGAATTAGTCAATGGAGATCGCCCTGAGAATAACGATCCCTTTGATGGTATAAATACCAAATGGACAAGGGTAGAAGGCGGCGAAAAAGTAGGGAAACTTGTCGATCAAGCGCTAGCAGCATATGACTTTAAAGTCCCTGAAAAAAGTGTTGCTGTTTTAGTTGAAATTCACCAAGCCATTGAAAGCCTATCACCTTCGGTTTGGAAAACCCGCAAATTAAAAGCGGTTAAAGCCTTAATCAAAAGTTGTGCTGGATTATCGCTACAACTCAATAGTGATAGAGGCTATGGCATAGCAGGAGAAGAATTAAAAATAAGTTTCAACGCTGTGCATCAAAGTCAGCAAGATATCAGCATTAAAAAAGTAGGTGAAACCAAGTTAGCTCATGCATTAACGAATAACACCGCCTATAAAAAAGGCATTCGATATTCCATAAGGAAAGGACTAGGCTCCCCTTATTGGCTTTTAGAAAAAGGAAGCTTAGGGGTCTTTAAAATAAAAGACAAAAACTTAATCGGACAGCCAGAAACGCCAGCATTAAAATTACCTATAGAAGTAAGCATTAACGGAAGTATGATTGTCTTTGAAGAAAAGATCAACTATCGCATCAATGATCCTGTACGCGGAGAAGTGATTACTCCCTTTTACACCCTACCTCAACTAGGGATCAATTTTGAAAAAGAAGTCAATCTCTACCCAAACGATACAGCACAAACCATTCGTATAGAAGTTACCAATTATGGACAATCTTTTGAAGGCGAAGTAGAATTATGCTTCCCTAGTGGGTGGACCATCGATCAAGCTAAAAAGAAAGTAAGCCTAAGCGGGCGAGGCACTTCCGCTTTTGTGTCTTATCAACTTTCCCCTACACCAAAAGCCGAAAGTGGTTTGATGGGGCCACTAGTTCACATCAATGGGAAAACGATGGACAAGAATTTTTCGGTGAAAGAAATCAATTATGAACATATCCCAAAACAATATGTGAGTCAGCCTAGTGAGGCGAAACTGGTGCGACTCGATTTAAGTCTACCCGATAAAAAAGTAGGCTATATCATGGGCGCAGGGGATTTAGTGCAAAACAATCTTCAGTCGATTGGTTTCCCTATCAGTACAATTGAAATAGAAAGCATTAGCCAAGAAGAACTCAATGAATTTGATACCGTTTTAGTAGGGATTCGCGCCTTTAATGTTTTAGAAAGTTTAAAGTATAAGAACAAGCTTTTATTTGATTTTGCCGCTCAAGGCGGAACTTTAATCGTGCAATACAACACCAGTAGAAGAATGCAAACAAAAGAGATTTTGCCATATCCCATTGAACTTTCAAGGGATCGTGTGACAGATGAAAACAGTCGGGTACGTATCCTTGAACCCAAACATCGTGGATTGAATTACCCTCATACAATCACTGCAAAAGATTTTGAGGGCTGGGTCCAAGAGCGCGGTTTATATTTCGCCAATAATTGGGATCCAAAACTCACTCCGCTCTTAGGGATGAACGACGAAGGAGAGCGTGAAAAACTAGGTAGTCTTTTGATCGCTTCTCATGGCAAAGGAACAGTAGTTTACACTGGCTTAAGTTTCTTTAGAGAGTTACCCGCTGGAGTTCCTGGGGCATATCGACTGTTATTGAATCTAATCGCATTATAATGACAAAGCAAAAACGAATTTACCTCTACTTGGCTTTAGCGAATGTGTTATATTGGCTCTGCTTTTACCTTTTTATGAATAGTTACAGCGCATGACAACAATAGACTGGATCATCTTAGTGGGCACCTTAGGGTTTATTGTGGGCTATGGCGCATGGAAGAACCGAAAAAACGAAAGTATTACCGAATATCTAAAAGGTGGGAACAGTTCTCGCTGGTGGACCATAGGTCTCTCTGTGATGGCGACTCAGGCCAGTGCCATTACCTTTCTATCTACTCCTGGGCAAGCTTTTCACGATGGAATGGGCTTTGTACAGTTTTACTTTGGCTTACCCTTTGCCGTCATCATCATTTGCCTCTTCTTTATACCGCTGTATCACAAGTTAAAAGTATTTACGGCTTATGAGTTTTTAGAACAACGCTTTGACCAGCGAACTCGTACCCTTACGGCCATTCTCTTTTTAGTACAACGCGGCTTAGCGGCGGGGATTACGATCTATGCACCTGCCATTATATTGAGCGTTGTTTTAGGCTGGCCATTAAAACCCTTGATTTTATTGATTGGCTTAGTGGTGATTTTTTATACGGTCATTGGCGGTACTGCAGCCGTTAATGTGACCCAAAAACAGCAGATGTTTATCATCTTTTTTGGGATGATTATTGCCTTTGGCTACATCATCAATAGTTTTCCAGAACAAATTGGGTTTACAAAAGCCTTAGAAATTGCGGGGAAAACCGGAAAACTGGATATCATTGATTTTAGCTTTGATCCGACCAACCGCTATACCTTTTGGAGTGGGATCACAGGCGGACTGTTTTTAGCCCTCTCCTATTTTGGGACAGACCAAAGTCAGGTGCAACGCTACCTCTCGGGCAAATCAGTCAAAGAAAGTCAAATGGGTATGATCATGAATGGTTTTTTAAAAGTTCCTATGCAGTTCTTTATCCTCTTAGTGGGGGTCATGGTCTTTGTCTTTTATCAGTTTGAAACCTCGCCTTTACACTTTAACCCAAAAGGGGTGGAAACTGTACTCAATTCTTCTCAGGCGAGTGCTTATCAAAAACTAGAAGAAGAACACAGGGCTACGCAAAGCCTTCGACATGCGTTACTGGAAAGTAATATCGATCAAATCACCTTGCAAAAGCTCGCCGAAATTGACGCTTTAGAAAGAGCGCAACGACAAGAGGCGAAAGCCTTGATCGAACAGGCAGATCTACAGCAGGAAACAAACGATAAGGACTATGTGTTTATCTCTTTTATTTTGGGTTATTTACCCAAAGGATTAGTGGGCTTATTATTAGCCGTCATCCTCTCTGCAGCGATGAGTTCAACTGCCTCTGAATTAAATGCACTAGCCGCCACAACTACCGTAGATTTATACCAGCGCAATGTGGGAGAAAAATCCCCGACGCACTTTGTCAATGCCTCTAGGGGCTTTACCCTACTCTGGGGTGGGATCGCGATCCTTTTTGCGGCTTTTGGTAGTTTGGTTGAAAACCTTATTCAACTGGTCAACATCATCGGTTCTGTTTTCTATGGAACCATTTTAGGGGTTTTCTTAGTCGCCTTCTTCTTTCAACAAGTGAAAGGGAAAGCGGTCTTTTGGGCTGCCATTATAAGCGAAGCACTAATCATTTTTATTTTCACCCAGGACTGGGTGAGCTTTTTATGGCTGAATGTGATTGGGGCGGTGTTGACGGTCTCACTTGCATTGCTCTTACAGCAATTCAATAAGGAATAGCACTACTCTAAGGATAGGTTAATTTATGTGAACTGGAGTACCCAAATCCAGTTTATGCAGCTACAGCTTCAATTCTTTTTTAGCGCTATTCAAAAAGGCTTTCATTCGGAAAATGAGTCTTTTTTAATAAATAAAGATTCAAATATAATATACAATTATATATCTTTGTAAAACTCTATATCATGAAATACAGTGAATTAGAGAAAAGACTGAAAAGCAAGGGATGCTATTTTATACGCAATGGAAAAAGGCACCCTATATGGTTTAGTCCCATAACAGGAAAAAGGTTTACCATGAGTCACCACAAATCGCAAGAGGTAAAAAAAGGCACGTTAAATAGCATTTTAAAAGCAGCAGGAACATCATTAGAAAAACTATAACGCTCACCCATGAAAAAAATCACCGTATTTATTGAAACCGATGCTTCTGGAACCTATAATGCTTATACCAATGATGAGCTTCCTTTTGGTCTTTTAGGGGAAGGAGACACGGTAGAAGAAACCATCGCAGACTTTTATAGCGCAGTGGAAGAAATGAAAGCGCTCTATGCAGAAGAAAGCAAAGCCTTTCCCGCTTTTGAACTCCTATTTCAATACGATACAGAAAGCTTTTTAAAACACTATAGCCAGGTGTTTAATATGCCAGCCCTAGAACGCCTAACTGGGATTAATCAAAAACAATTACACCATTACTTGACCGGGCATAGAAAACCACGAGAAGCACAACGAAAAAAAATAGAAACTGCCCTGCATCAATTGGGAGAAGACCTACTCGCAATACGCTTGTAAAAAGATCAATTCAAGGCATTTATATTTTTTTTGTAGCTTAGAAGCACCCAAACTTTTAAATCTTAGCCTATGTACTGGATCAATCTCGCTGCATTAGAAAGGCAAATGGTCAATGACCGTTATACAGAAAAAAGCGCCTTTCACTACTTTCTTGCCTATTTTATTTTATCCTGTTTATCTCTTACAATCGATCTTGATGTTGAAGGGCTTTATAAATTGGGCGTATTGCCTTATGTTCTTTTGACCATCTGGGGGAGCTACGCCATATTTAACAATTACAAAAAACACGATGGTAAAGACTTCTTCCCCCGTTACTGGGGATTAAGTTGGGTGATTGGTTTTAGACTTATGCTTATTTTCATTCCATTGACTTTTATCTTAGGGCCCTTAAGTCTTTACACCCTATCAAATCATATCATCGATGAACCTTTTATCCCCAACTGGAACTGGTTCGAAATTACTTTTACCTTTCTCTACATTGGTTTATTTTATCTCTTATTAAAACGCTCCTTTAAGAGAGTTGCAAAGAATCTACCCTTAAAACAAGGCTTATGAAAAAGATTAATTATTTCTGGATTGCCTTTCTTTTCTTATTTGGTATCGCGACGGGCTATTTTGGAAAAAAATACTGGAACTACAAGGAGAAGACTAATCCTAAAACCCACAGAGTGGGGTTTATTTTCCCTGAAAAAGACAATGTGGTAACCTTAGATACGGCAAAAGCGCATTGGCACAAAAAAATATTAGGGGACTACAGTAGTGCTGCACCAAAAATTTATCAGGGGAGTAAATACCAATTCAAAGAAAGATTATTCACCTCTTTTAATGCGGATAAATATAAAGACAACGGCTACTTTAACTTGCGCTTTTACATCAGCAATGAAGGGAAAGTCTGGCTCTATGAGTTCAATGAAATGGATTTTGATTTTAACCCCATTCACTTTAGCCCTGGACTAAAAGAAGAATTGATCGAATTGAGTTTTAAACAAGACAACTGGAATCCCTATAGCGAAGAAGACCTCAATTATTATATGCACCTAACCTACCGAATCGAAAATGGAAAAATCACTGAAATTATTCCTTAGCCTACTCTTGTTAACCAGCATGAGTTGTGACATTGATAACCTTACCCAAGGAGCGAGAGAAGAGAGCTGCTTTTAAATGGCAGGAGTTTTTAGAGGCGGATCTTTATCATCAAGGCTCGCCAGCAAATATGAATGAAATTGAAGAAATTTTAGTCCTTGACCCCAACCATTGCGATGCCCTTCGAGAACGCTCCATCCCCTATTTAAAACGAGGGATGCCACAAGAATGGAAAAAGTATATTGACCAAGGGGTGAAATGTGATCCTGTCAGCTGGATCGGCTGGAGAGGACACCATTATCTTTATTATTACCGAAATTACACAAAAGCCATCGCCGATTTTGATGCCACAGATACCCTTACGCCTAATCATATCGATACACCGCAAGGACACTCGGTGGACTTTTGGCGTGGACACGCCTATCTGGGGCTTAAAGACTATGAGAAATCGCTTTATTATTATCGAAAACACATTGATAGGGTAACCACAGAATTTGGAGAAGATTGGGTCGAACCAGAAGCCTTTCTCAATATGGCCATTGTTCATTATGAAAACAAAAGTCTTGACAGCATGCCCTATTATCTCGATAAAGCTTTAAATTACTATCAAGACCAAAGCGCTGATGCAAAATATTATTATGCACTATACCATAGCTCGAAAGAAGATAAGTCAAAAGCCCTTATTTGGGTGGATAAAGCAATTAAAGACTATTTAAATAGCTATTATAAAAGAAAACAATTTAACGAAGAAATTAGGCAGGTCTATGTGGAGGAGATGATCGCGTTGGAGAAAAAACTAAAAAACCCCACCAAACGGTAGGGTTTTTAAATAAGGTCGATACTAAAAACTTACTTACTCCACTTTTCAATGGCCGCTTTATTCATGCGCACATAGTCAGGGTTTCCTGCTTTTTCAGCTAAGGCTAAAGAATTTTTAGCCGCTGAAATCGCACCGTCTACATCTTTTAATCCTTCTAAGATCAAAGAGTACTGACGAAAATACCAGTAAGCATCATCTTTTCCTTCAATGGCTTTTTTCATCCAGGCTTTCGCTTGGTCTAAATCTTGACCTTCTTGTAAGTAATACACAGCTGCATTGTAATAATCACGATGCTTAGGATCATTCTTTAACGCCTTTTCGATAGAAGCGGTAGCTTTGGCTACCGTGGGCACGCCAAAAGGCAATGCGACACGCGTATCTGCCCATCCTAAATTAAGGGTTGCACCATTATTATGCAGCTTTGAAAACCAAATTGAAAAAGACTCAATGTCTTTTGCGGTGGTTGGCGCTACTTCAATGGTTGCAGCCACTTTACTTGCATCCCATGGATCTGGCGTTCCCCAATTTTCGGTAGAAGAATAGAAAAACACTTCCCACTGGTCTTTACCTGGACGCGTATATAGCGCATAACTTCCTGCCGCTAATTCTTGGTCCCCAAAAGTAACCGCATCCCCAAAGGTAATCACGGTGTTTTTGTTGGCTCCAGTTCTCCAGATGGCACCATAAGGCACTAAGGCTCCCATAATGTCTCTTCCGCGCATTGATGGGCGTGAGAATTCAACACTCACTTCTGTCAATCCTACAGTTTGTTGGATCTTAGAAGATGGACTTGGCTGTGGGGTTTGAACTTGTGCTAGGGCTGTGCTTGAAACGCAAATGGCTAGCATGTAGATTAATTTTTTCATTTGATTAAATTTTAATTATTAATCAAATGTAGAAAATGTTTCCTAACCACCTCAAAAGTTCCTTTTAAAAGTATTTTTGACATTTTGTTGATAATTTTTGTTTAAACTTTATTTTAAATGATTAAACATCGTATCTTTACTAAAAATAATTGCTTTTATGGTCTACCGACTAAAAACAGTCCAAAATTTACCAATCAGTGTTGACAAGGCATGGGATTTCCTTTCGGACCCAGGAAACCTTAAAACAATCACCCCTGATTATATGGGGTTTAAGATCCTGGAAGGTGCAGAAGACAATATGTATGCGGGGCAAATCATCAAGTATATCGTTACTCCGGTGATGGGATTACCACTGCGCTGGGTGACAGAAATCACCCATGTGGAGGACCAAAAGTATTTTGTAGACGAACAGCGATTTGGACCATACAGCCTTTGGCATCACAAACATTTTATTAAAGACATCCCGGGAGGTGTGGAGATGATTGATATCGTTGATTACAAATTGCCCTTAGGTGTGCTAGGAAGAATTGCACATCCACTTTTTGTAAAAAGACAACTAAACCAAATTTTTAATTACAGATATAACAAACTCGTTGAGTTGTTCGGCGAATTTAGGGATTAGATAGCTATGAAAAAGAATGTTTTAATCATTGGTGGTTCAAGCGGAATAGGCCGTGCCTTGGTGGATTTACTGAGGCCAGAGCACAACATTTACGTAGCCTCGAGAAGCAACGAATCACTCGCTAATGCAGAAGTTACTCATATATCTTATGATGTTATGAACGATGCACTTGACGTGAGCGACTTACCCGAACAACTTGACGGTTTTGTATACTGTCCAGGGAGTATTAATCTACGCCCTTTCCGTGGTCTAAAGCCACAAACATTTCAAGATGATTTTAACTTAAATGTTGTAGGAGCAGTAAAATCTTTACAAAGCGTTTTGCCCTTATTGCAAAAGAGCCCACAAGCTAGCCTAGTATTTTACAGCACAGTTGCTGTAAGTACAGGAATGCCTTTTCATGCTTCTGTGGCTGCCGCCAAGGGAGCCCTCGAAGGCCTAACCCGTTCACTAGCGGCAGAATATGCCCCAAAGTTTAGGGTCAATTGTATCGCTCCATCCTTAACAGATACTCCTTTAGCTGATAAGTTTTTAAACAATGAAGCTAAACTCGAAAAAGCACAAGAACGTCACCCACTAAAACAAGTGGGAACAGCAAAAAATATCGCCCAGATGACTGCCTTTTTATTAGGAGAAGAAAGTCAATGGATGACCGGTCAAATACTCCACGTAGATGGTGGAATAGGAGACCTAAAAACTAATTAGAGTGGAAAACTATACAGTATTCTGGTTTAGAAGGGACCTGCGCATCGACGACAATGCAGGGCTTTATCACGCCTTAACAAGTGGTAATAAAGTACTTCCCCTCTTTATTTTTGATACTGAGATCATTCACAAGCTGCCTAAAGAGGATGCTAGAATAGAAATGATTCATGCGGCCTTGAGGAACATAACTGATGCTATGGAGAGGAACAGATGTAAGGTTGGAATGTATCTGGGACAACCCAAGGCCGTTTTTGAATCACTATTAAAAAAGTTTAACATTACTAAAGTCGTGACTAATCACGACTATGAACCCTATGCCATAGAACGTGATACAGTAATAGGAGAGTTCTTAGAAAAAAATGGTGTCGCCTTTGAAACCTATAAAGATCAAGTCATCTTTGAAAAAAGCGAGGTAGTCAAAGACGATGGCACTGCTTATAAAGTTTACACCCCCTACTCGCGCAAATGGTTAAAACGCTTCGCGGAAGAGGGCATCTCCCACTATCCGTCAGAAACGCACTTAGATCAACTAGCCCCCGTAGAACAACCCCAACTTAGTCTAGAGGATTTAGGCTTTAGCCCTTCTGCTGTTCCTCAACCTCAATATACTTTCAATGCGACGATCATCAAAGAATATGAGGAAACCAGAAATTTTCCTGCGGTAGATAAAACCTCTAGAACAGGAGCGCATTTGAGGTTTGGAACCATTAGCGTTCGCAAAATGGTAGCCGACTCTGCCAAAGAAGAAAACCCTACTTTTTTAAAAGAATTGATATGGCGGGAATTCTTTATGCAGATTTTATGGCATTTCCCCCACACCCCAAAAAGTAGTTTTAAACCTAAATACGAGCGTATTGAATGGCGCAATAATGAAGAAGAATTTCAACGTTGGTGCGAAGGTAAAACAGGCTATCCTTTTGTCGATGCAGGTATGCGCGAACTCAATACCACTGGCTTTATGCACAATCGCGTGCGCATGTTAGTGGGGAGTTTCTTGTGTAAACACCTATTGATCGATTGGCGATGGGGAGAAGCTTACTTCGCAGAAAAGTTATTGGATTATGAAATGTCGAGTAATGTAGGAAACTGGCAATGGGTAGCAGGTTGTGGCGTAGATGCAGCACCCTACTTCCGTATTTTTAATCCCATTGATCAAATCAAAAAGTTTGACAAGCAACACGAATACATCCAGAAATGGGTGCCAGATTATCAAGAATTAACCTACCCGCAACCCATCGTTGACCACAAGTTCGCTCGCGAACGTTGCTTGACCACTTATAAAGCTGCGCTCAATGCCTAGGGGGGTAAAAAAAGCCCACCTACCAGAAAAAATTTGTGCCAGTTGTCAACGCCCTTTTAGTTGGCGAAAGAAATGGGAAAAGGATTGGGGAAATGTAAAATATTGTAGCAAAAGATGCAGAAACGAAAAGGAAAAGCCCTCGTATGGCTAAGAAATGATTTGCGCATTAAGGACCAAGCTTCCTTTTATCACGCCACCCATAAACACGAAACAGTCATTGCTTTTTATAGCTTTGACCCCATACATTACAACGAGACGCAATGGGGATTTAAAAAAACCGAAGCCTTTAGAGTGCAGTTTTTACTTGAAACCCTTGCTCAACTTCAAAAGGATCTCCTCAAGCTCAACATCAGTCTAGTGATTAGTCAAGAAGTTCCTGTAAAGGGAATTCAAGAACTGATCAAAGATCAGGCTATCTCAGAAATTTACTGGCAAAAAGAGTGGACCCAGGAAGAAAGAGAACGCGAAGAAGAAGTTCGCGCTCTACTATCAGAAAACATTTCGGTGCACACCCATTATGATCAATTTCTCTTCCATCCAGAAGATGTCCCCATGGAGATCGATCAATTACCCGAAGTCTTTACCGTCTTCCGTAAGAAATGTGAAAAGTACAGTAAAGTACGCAGCAGTTTTCCTAAAGCTTTAGTGATGTCAGAGAGCAATTTATTGAGCAAACAGTTTACACTTCCCAGTCTAGCAGATTTAGGTTTAAAAACTCCTGAAGCTCACCCCCACTCTGCTTTTCCCTTTAAAGGAGGAAGCTTGGCAGCACAATTGCGCCTAGAACATTACTTCTGGGATACCGAAAAATTGTCGTTCTACAAACAAACCCGCAACGGATTAGTCGGCTTAGATTATAGCTCGAAGTTCTCGGCTTGGTTAGCCAATGGATCCATCTCTGCCCGACAAATCTATTGGGAGATTAAAGAATACGAAGCACAAATACAAAAGAATCAATCGACCTATTGGCTTATTTTTGAATTGATTTGGAGAGATTATTTTAAGTTTATTTCCCTCAAACATCAAGATCATATCTTCCAACTGGGAGGCATTCTGCAAAAGGATTATCACTGGAAAAATAATCCCAAAACCATACAAGCCTGGATCGACGGGGAAACCCAAGAACCTTTTGTCAATGCCAATATGATTGAATTGCAAAAGACTGGATGGATGAGCAATCGCGGGAGACAAAATGTGGCTTCTTATTTTGCTAAAGATCTTTTACTCGATTGGCGTATAGGCGCGGCCTATTTTGAAGCACAATTAATCGATTATGACGTACATAGCAATTTTGGGAACTGGATGTATGTCGCCGGGGTAGGAAACGATCCTAGAGACCGTAAATTCAATGTTCGTATGCAAGCAGAACGCTATGATGAAAACGGAAAGTTTCAACGTCAGTGGAATCAAAAAAGTTTATTCGAATGAAATTACGTTTAATCTTAGGGGACCAACTCAACTTACAACATCCGTGGTTTGAAAGCGTGGAGGAAAAGGTTACTTATCTCCTAATGGAAATGCGACAAGAGACAGATTATGCGCCGCACCATATTCAAAAGGTCGTTGGTTTTTTTGGCGCCATGCGCCATTTTGCTCAAGTGTTAAAACAACAAGGACATCAGGTCATTTATTTCAAACTTGATGATTTTGAAAACCAACAAGCACTCCCCGCAAATCTGAATGCAATCATTGAACAACAACAAATCACTTCTTTTGAATACCAACACCCAGATGAGTACCGCTTAGACCAACAATTAAAGAACTTTTGTGAGGGACTCGACTTGCCTACAAAAGTGCATGACAGTCATCACTTTATGACCAGTCGGGAAGAATTATCACAATTTTTTGAAGGTAAGAAGCAATTAATTTTAGAGTTCTTTTACCGCAATATGCGGAAGCAATTCAACCTTTTAATGGAACAAGGACAGCCAGAAGGGGGACAATGGAATTTTGACAAAAACAATCGCAAAAAGTGGAAAGGTAGTCCTGCGATCCCAGTGGCTTATATCCCAAAAACAGAAGAACTTCAAGCCCTCGAAAAACTGATTCATACTGCCGGAGTAAAGACAATAGGAACCCTTGATACAGACAATTATCTTTTCCCGTTTAGCCGAGAAGAAGCGCTGGCCCAGCTGGCTTATTTCTGTAAGCATTTATTGGTACATTTTGGGGATTATCAAGACGCCCTACACACCGAAGAAATTAACCTTTTTCATTCCAGAATATCTTTTGCGCTCAATGTTAAAATGATTAGTCCGCTAGAAGTAGTAGAAAAAGTCATCGCCTATTATCGTCAACATGAAGATGAAATTGAACTTTCGCAAGTTGAAGGTTTTGTACGACAAATCATTGGATGGAGAGAATATATGCGCGGGATTTATTGGAAAGAAATGCCCGCTTATGCAGAAAAGAATGCTTTAGAAAATCACAACCCGCTTCCAGATTTTTACTGGACAGCAAAGACAAAGATGAATTGCCTACACCACAGTATTCAAAATTCTTTAGACAATGCCTATGCCCACCATATTCAGCGTTTGATGATCACGGGTAACTTTGCCCTATTAGCTCAAGTCCATCCCGATGCAGTAGATCAATGGTATTTGGGCATTTATGCCGATGCAATTGAATGGGTGCAAATCACCAATACGCGTGGAATGAGCCAGTGGGCAGACGGCGGAATAGTCGCAACAAAGCCCTATGTTTCTGCCGCTTCCTATATCAATAAAATGAGTAATTATTGCGAAAGCTGCGCTTATGATAAAAAGAAACGTTTAGGCGAAGATGCCTGTCCCTTTAATAGTCTCTATTGGAATTTCCTCGATGATAAAAAGCAGTATTTCGCCAAAAATAATCGCATGGCGATGATGCTGCGATTACTCGAAAAAATACCTGCACAAGAATTATCAGAAATCAAAGCCCGCGCTGGGGCGATATTAAGTAATCCAGATGCCTATTAATTCGATTCCTACCGCTATTGTTTGGTTAAAGCGCGACTTGCGTTTAAGGGATCATGCTGCAATTAGTTTAGCGCAAGAAAATCACAAGCAAGTTCTCTTACTATATGTTGCAGAGCCTTCTTTAAGAAAAGAAGCGCATAGTAGTGATCGCCACTTCGACTTTATCAAACAATCTATCGTTGATTTAAATCAACAGCTAAAAGCATTTAATACGGCTGTTTTAACTGTTGTAGGCGAGGTCATTGATGTTTTTAATCAACTAAAGCAGCTCCTTATAGTTGAAGGAATTTATTCTCACATAGAAACAGGAATTGGGATAACTTTTCAACGAGACCTCAATGTTGCAGCCTGGTGTAAAGATCACAACATTCCATGGGTTGAAGAAAGGCAACAAGGCGTTTTTCGCGCAATGCGCAATAGAAAAAAATGGATACAACAATGGAGCCAATTGATGAATAAGGCACAGTACCCTACTCCGACAAAAAAAGGCTTTATTCATGAAAAACAAGTGCAGCAGTTGAGCGCACATTTTGAGGTTTTAAATTGTGCCACTACAATGGCAAAAGGAATACAGCCTGGCGGAGAAAAGGCTGCATATCGCTATCTAGATTCCTTTTTTGAAGGACGCTACCAAAACTATCAAAATCATATATCAAAACCCGATCTCGCCCGTAAAAGTTGTAGTCGCCTCTCCCCTTATATTGCCTATGGAAATCTCTCGATGAGACAAGTTTTACATCGTACAGAAACAGAAAAAGAAGCCGGAAAGAAAGGTTTTGGGATTCGCGCCTTTGAATCGCGTTTACGCTGGCAAGCGCATTTTATTCAAAAGTTTGAAATGGAATGCCGTATGGAGTTTGAGAGTATCAACCGGGGATATCATCAACTAAAAAAACCTTTGAATCAAAGTCATATCACTGCCTGGGAAGAAGGAAAAACAGGGGTTCCCATGGTTGACGCTGCTATGCGCTGTTTGGTCGCGACAGGTTATCTAAATTTTAGAATGCGGGCTTTAGTGGTTTCGTTTTTTGTACATCAGTTATGGCAACCCTGGCAGGCTTGTTCTGCTTTTTTAGCGAGACAGTTTTTGGATTTTGAACCGGGGATTCACTTTCCACAATTGCAAATGCAAGCCGGAGAAACTGGGATCAATACCCTGCGTATTTACAATCCAGTAAAAAATGGGCAAGAGCACGACCCAAAAGGTCACTTTACCCAACAATGGCTCCCTGAATTAAAGCCACTCCCCGCTGCCCTAGTGCACACCCCCTGGGATATTACTCCTTTTGAAGAAGGCCTTTATGGTTTCGAATTAGGCACAAGCTACCCAAAACCCATCGTGGATCTTGACAAAAGCAGAAAACACGCCTCTGATATCTTGTGGAACTTACAGAAGAATTCACATGTATATCAAGAGAGTAAACGTATTTTACAGCGTCATACCTTACCCAACAGAAAAAGCATACAATAAAGATGAAGAAGAAATTTGACCTTAATGAAGAACAAATCGATCGCATTATCGAAATGGCCTGGGAAGATCGCACCCCTTTTGATGCAATTACAGATCAATTTGGTTTAAAAGAGCAAGATGTTATTGAATTAATGCGCAAAGAAATGAAACGTTCCAGTTTTAATTTGTGGCGTGCACGTGTACAAGGAAGAAGTACAAAACACCGCAAAAGTCGCGGGGAAGAGGTGGATCGTTTTAAGTGTTCCAGACAACGCAACATTAGCAATAACAAGGTGTCTAAAAGATAATTTTGTACCTTAAGGAGAAATCCTTAAGAAATGAAACAGAATAAAACACAAAAAACGAACGAGAGTGTTCGCTTGTTTTTGTCTTCTGTAGCAGAGGAACAAAAGCGGGAAGACAGTTACACCTTGTTAAACTTAATGGGGGAAATCACACAGGCCGAACCCCATTTATGGGGAACGAGCATCATTGGTTTTGGTGAATACCATTACAAATATAAAACCGGAAGAGAAGGCGATTGGTTTTTAACGGGATTCGCCCCAAGAAAGCAAGCTTTAACGCTTTATCTTATGTGCGATCTCTCGCACGATGGTTTAGACTTTACAGGTCTAGGAAAATACAAACTGGGAAAAGGCTGCCTTTATATCAAACGTTTAAGCGATATAGATGTTGAAGTCCTCAAAAGAATCATTCAAGACTCTATTCGCATTATTGAAGAAAAGTATTCTTAATTTTCTTTTTGCAAAATTTCTACTCCCATCCCTATACTCAAAGCGCGTTGTTTGACCCATTGTGCATGACTTGCACTACGCGCATAAAGAGATTTCCCAAATACCCCAGCAGAAAACCAAAGGCCTTCTACACCCAGGTCTTCAATCCATTCGATGGAAACAAAAAAGTCATCTTCGACATAGATATCATAGGGCGTTAAATCAACCGCTATGGTTTGAGGTTCATTAGGCAGTTCTAAATAAATGGGTTCTTGTAAGACGTTTTCACCGGGAAAACCTTCTTCTTCTAAGTAAATGTTTAATCTTAAAATGACACTTTCAATGGTGTTTTCTGCAATGGACAGCCAAAAGCCTTGTACCAAAGTAGGGCGCTGCTTTTTCACCCGAATAAACTGTGCTATTTCATTCCCCAATTGATTGGTGGTAAAGCCAGCTGTAATTAATTTGGAATCTGTTTCATTTCCAACTGTTTTTTGTTCCCACTTTCCGCTGGTGACCACTACTTCTTTTAAAGCCGTCGCTTCTGGTTGAAAGCTAATGTTGAGTAGTTTCTCGTTTGCCTCATCTAATTGGTCAATTTTAAAGCTTTGGGAGGCAAAGCCTACCATAGAAAAATAGAGCGAATCATTGATCTTATCATTGGGGATTTCAAGTAAATAATAGCCAGCCTCATCGCTTACGGTACCAATCCCAGCCCCGGGAATCCCAATATTGACATAGGGTAAGGGAGCGTCAAATTCGGCATCAGTGATTTTTCCAAAAATCGTGGTTTGAGCATAAAGTAAATTACCCAAAAGAAAGAGGAAAATAAGATAGGTAGGTCGCATAAAAGGGTTTGGGTTTATTAATGCTTACATTCGTTGAATTTTAGCGCCTATTTTTTGAAGGCGTTCAACAATTCTTTCATAGCCACGATCGATTTGCTCGATATTGTGAATGGTGGAAGTACCTTGTGCAGATAGTGCTGCAATCAATAAAGAAATTCCGGCACGTATATCTGGCGAAGTCAAAGTGGCCGCTTTTAATTGAGACTTAAAATCATGCCCAATGATCGATGCACGATGGGGATCACATAAGATGATTTTTGCGCCCATATCGATTAATTTATCGACAAAGAACAAGCGGCTTTCAAACATTTTTTGATGAATTAAAACACTGCCTCTTGCTTGGGTGGCTACTACAAGAACGATACTCAATAGATCTGGTGTAAACCCTGGCCAGGGAGCATCTGCAACAGTTAAGATTGAACCGTCGATATAGTTTTGTATTTCATAGCCTTCTGTATGGGCAGGGATAAAAATATCATCCTCTTTTTTTTCTATGGTTAAGCCTAGTTTTCTAAAGACAGAAGGGATTTGCCCTAGATATTCCCATTGGACATTTTTAATGGTTAGTTTACTTTTAGTCATTGCAGCAAGACCAATCCAGCTTCCTATCTCTACCATATCAGGTAAAACACGATGGCTTGTACCGTTGAGGCTTTCTACTCCTTCTATGGTCAATAGGTTTGATCCAACACCAGAAATATTTGCTCCCATGCGGATGAGCATATTGCAAAGTTGTTGTAAGTAAGGCTCACAAGCGGCATTATAAATCGTGGTCTTTCCTTTAGCTAAAACGGCAGCCATGACAATATTCGCCGTTCCAGTAACCGATGCTTCGTCTAAAAGCATATCGGTTCCTATTAATTCTTTAGCTTCGACAGAATAAAAATAATCTTCTGAATTATAGTTAAACTCTGCGCCAAGCTTAATTAAACCTTCGAAGTGAGTATCTAAACGGCGTCGCCCGATTTTATCCCCCCCCGGCCTAGGAATACTACCTTTTCCAAAGCGAGCTAATAATGGTCCAACCAACATAATCGATCCACGCAGTCCTTTTCCGTCAATTTTAAATTGATCAGATTGCAAGTAATCTAGGTTGACTTCGTCGGCTTGAAAACGGTAAGATCCCGGTCCTAGCTGGGTTACCTTAACCCCAAAGTTAATCAGTAATTGAATAAGTTTATTGACATCAATGATGTCTGGTATGTTGTTGATGGTAACTTCTTCTGCTGTAAGTAACACAGCACATAGAATTTGAAGGGCTTCATTTTTTGCCCCCTGCGGTGTGATTTCACCTTTTAATTGATGTCCACCTTCAATGATGAATGTCCCCATGGATAGCGCTTAATAACGTTTACGGTTTCTGTTTTTTCTTGGTTTACTACCTCCATTACTCTTTGGTCCATTGCCGTTTTTAGACTTCATACGCAACACGTCCTGAGTAAGGGTAAGTGGTAAATATTCTTCTTTCACTTTGAGTTGACCCTTAGAAAGTTCTGTAAGGTGGTCAAAAATCACCTGATCATCTACCGTGTCTTTGTTCCAATTCAAAAAACACTTTTTCATGTGGTTCGCGATATTGTATACCAAAGCATCTTTCATTTCACCCTCTTCCCAACCTAAGGCCACATCAATCATACTCTTGATGTTATTGCCATAAAAACGGTATTTGGGGAAATTTTGCGGATAACTTAAGGGTTCAGGTCTTTGCTCTAAAACTTCTTTATTGGGTTGCTCAAAAGGTGAATCTACATCAAGTGAAAAGTCAGACATCATATATAATTGATCCCATAACTTGTGCTGAAAATCAGGTACATCACGTAAATGTGGGTTGAGATTCCCCATAACTCCTATAATGGCTTTTGCTTTTTTGTTGCGCTCTTCACGGTCTTCAGTATCTTTTAACTGTTGTACCATGATATGCATATGACGTCCGTATTCGGGTATAATCAAAGGTGTCCTTTCGGAATTGTATTGCAATGCTTCCATAAACGGTTGGGTAATTTTTTTTGGTATGCTTTTGTAAATGTAGTGTTTAAATGAAAAAAGAAAAAATTATAGGGTAATTAGTCCTTTAATCTTTTGGGCTTTTTTATAGATGGCTATTACCGCATCTGGGTCTTCCATTATTACTTTTACCGATAAACTAGTAAAGGTTTTCTTTGAAGAAGCTTTTTTAGAAAAAACAGCCTCATTTTGGGTGAACATATCTTTTAAGACTTGCTCGTTAACTTCTCCTTCTCTCAAAATAAATTTAAACAAATATTGGCCTGGCCAATCTTGTGAATTCAAGAGTTGTTCGTGAAATCGTGAATAAAATTCTTCTGGATTTTCTTTTGGAAGCATTCGGTTGGGCTATTTTTATACAAATATAGTTGAAATCTTAGGTTATCGAAACACAAACGACACACTTCAAGCGGATTGTTCTTACAGGAGGGCCTGGCAGCGGAAAGACAACCCTGATCAATCTCTTGAAAAATGAAGGCTATCCCTGCTTTGACGAAGCTTCGAGAAAATACATACAAATGGGGAAAG
Organism: uncultured Flavobacteriaceae bacterium; assembly: GCA_943787295.1. Taxonomy (GTDB): domain Bacteria; phylum Bacteroidota; class Bacteroidia; order Flavobacteriales; family Flavobacteriaceae; genus Arcticimaribacter. Next base: position 535,117 of record CALSLW010000001.1, read on the forward strand.
CAGAGGGGAAAGACAACTTTTTTGCAGAAGACCCTTTGGCGTTTAGCCAATTGATCTGGAGCGACAGAAAAGAACAATTTCGCCTTGCCGAAAACATCATTGTCGATAACGATAAAGGACAACTAATCTTTTACGATCGCGGTTTAGCTGATGTAACTGCTTATCTAAGACATACTAAAGCCCCGCAAAAAAACTGGGAAAAGGAATTAGAAAAACACCCTTACGACCTTGTTTTTTCTATTGCCCCTGTAGCTGAGATTTATCAAAAGGACGAAAGTAGAATGGAATCTTTTGACGAAGCAATCTCCTTACATCAGGCAGTCAAAGAAAGTTATCAAGCCTTAAGCTCCATTATTGAAGTACCTTTTCTTTCGCCGGAACAACGCATGGCGTATATTTTAAAAAAATGCTATGACATATAAGCTAAAGCCGCTTTTAAAAAAACACTGGAAGGTTGACCAATTTAGGCCCTTACAAGAAGAAATTTGTCTGTCGCTTTTAAGCGCTAATGACAATCTTGTGCTGCTTCCTACAGGCGGTGGAAAATCACTCTGCTATCAACTGCCTTCCCTCCTATTTGATGGCCCTACCCTAGTGATCTCTCCCTTAATTTCTTTAATGCAAGATCAAGTGGCACAAGCCAATGAAAAAGGGATTAAAAGCATGGCATTACGCAATGATCAAGCGGTAGAAAAACAGCTAGACAATATCGCTTATGGCAACTATAAGCTGGTGTATTGTTCTCCAGAAAAATTACAGCAGAAGCGCATTTTAGAACGTTTGGCTGGCCTAAATTTTAAATGCATTGCTGTAGACGAAGCACACTGTATTTCACAATGGGGAAGCGACTTTAGACCCGCTTATAAACATTTATCAGCGCTGCGCAATCTCTTGCCTAAGGTCCCCGTAATTGCCCTTACGGCAAGTGCAACTCCCACAGTAGTAAAAGATATTATAGAGGAGCTAAAGCTGAAGGAGCACAAGCATTTTCAAAGCTCTTTTGAACGAACAAATGTTGCCATCGAGATTGATCGATCCCCAGATAAATTAGGCAGTATTATTAGAAACTTAAAACAAGTAGAAGGGTCAACCATTATTTATTGCAGTAGCCGTAGAGAAACAGAAGAAATCTCTGTTGCACTAAATGCAAATGACATAAGGTCTAACTTTTTTCACGGTGGTTTATCTGCCCACGAAAAACAAGATCGACTTCACGCATGGAAAAGCAACAAGACGCCTACAATAGTGGCGACAAATGCTTTTGGGATGGGAATCGATAAAGCCAATGTTAGTCAAGTGATCCACGTAAATCTACCAGCAAGCTTAGAGTACTATTATCAAGAAATAGGAAGGGCAGGAAGAAACGGACAGGCGGCAAAAGCCATCCTCTTTTTTCAGCCGCAAGATGCCGAAAGGGCTAAAAAGCAATTTTTATCCCATCTACCCACAACAAACTTTATTGAAAAGTGCTACAAACATTTGTGCAATTATCTCAATATAGCCTATGGAGAAGGACATGAAGAATCGTGGAATATCTCTTTTATAGATTTTTGCTCAAGCTATAAGCTTTCGCCAAAAAAAGTAGCGCATTGCTTTACTTTATTTGACCAAGGGAGCATTTTTCATCAAATCAAACAAAGTACTTTAGACGCAAAAGTGCAATTGCTTTGCAGTTCTACACAATTTAAGCGAGAATTGGAACGAGCATCAAAAGATCAAGCCATAGCTTTACAGACAATAACCCGTAAATATCCTGGTATTTTTGATCAAGAAATAAGTATTGATTTAGATGATATTACTAGAATAAGTCTGCTCAAATTTTCACAACTTATCGCCATCTTTAATTTATATGATGAGCAAGGCCTTATACGATTTGATTACAATAAAAGCGATCTAAAGTTGATTGGATTGGTCCCCCGTGAGGATCAATATACTTTAAGTGATTTATTGAGAAACAACAAGACCTACCTTGAGAGCAAACAACAAAAAATGGCATCGATGATCTCTTTTGCTACAGAAAAACATCAATGTAAACAAAAGACTTTACTGGCATATTTTGGCGAAAAAAAAGAAATCGATTGTCATAAATGTAGTGCTAGAAGTTGTCATAAAACCGCTCCAGAAGTAGACCTTTCAATTTTAACCGAAGAATTAATGAAAATTCTCACTCAAAAAGCCCTTGCTCCACATCAGCTTAAATTATCTTTGCCGCAATACTCTTTAAAGCAAATTGCCACAGCAATTGAATGGCTAGAGGACCAACAAAAAATCAAACGAAATACATTAGATCAATATAGCGCACTATGAGTTTAAAGGTAGTATTTATGGGAACTCCAGGTTTTGCGGTTACAACCTTAAAAGCAATTAAAAACACTGAACACAAGATTGTAGGAGTCGTTACAAATATTGACAAACCTGCTGGACGTGGAAAAAAAATAAGCACTTCTGCAGTAAAAGACTATGCCCTCGAGCAAGGATTGAACCTTTTACAGCCCACCTCTTTAAAAGATCCAACTTTTATTGATGATCTAACCGCATTAAATGCAGATGTATTTGTGGTGGTTGCTTTTAGAATGTTGCCAAAAGTAGTATGGACCATCCCACCAAAAGGAACCTTTAACCTTCACGCTTCCCTCTTACCTAACTATCGTGGGGCCGCACCCATTAACTGGGCAGTGATTAATCGAGAAAAAGAAACCGGAGTAACTACTTTTTTAATCGACGAAAAAATCGATACAGGGAATATACTGTTGCAAGAAAAAATTGCACTAGTCGAAGGAGAGACAGCAGGCAGTTTACACGACAATCTCGCCCCTTTGGGTGGAGAAGTAATTGTCGCTACGCTCGATGCGCTAGAAGAAGGTTTAAAGGCCAACCCACAAGAAACGCATGGGAACGAAAAAGACGCGCCTAAACTAACCAAAGAAAACACCCGTATCGACTGGAGTAAATCATTGCTCGAAATCGAAGCACAAATTAACGGTCTCTCCCCTTATCCAGTTGCCTGGACAGAGTTTTATGAAAATGACACCTCTGCTCGCTTTAAAATATACAGTGCCAAAGTAGAATTATGCTCACATAATTACCCCCCACTAAATATTGTGATAGAGAATAAACAAATGAAAGTCGCCCATCCACAAGGATTTTTGCTTTGTGAAAGCATTCAAATGCCCAATAAAAGGCGGATGGAGGTCAAAGATTTACTCAATGGGTACCAATTTGACCCTTCGGCTAGGCTAAAATAGGACTGGGTTATAAACAATCAGCCCGATTTATTAACAATAACAGGGATTTCAAGCTGATTTTCATTGGACTTCCCGCAAAGCCTATATATTTGTTATAGTCTAAAATGTTAATTTAAATCTAAATATTATGAACAAAACAGAATTAATCGACGCAATGGCTGCAGATGCAGGAATTTCAAAAGCTGCTGCTAAAAAAGCATTAGAGTCTTTCCTAGGTAATGTAGGTGGAGCACTTAAAGGTGGTGGACGTGTTTCACTAGTTGGATTCGGATCTTGGTCTGTATCTCAACGCTCTGCACGCGACGGAAGAAACCCACGTACAGGAGAAACTATCAAAATCGCTGCTAAAAAAGTAGTGAAGTTTAAAGCAGGTGCAGAATTATCAGGTGCTGTAAACTAAGCTTAGCTTTTAACAATACAGAAAAATCTCCTTCGGGAGATTTTTTTTTGCCTAATTTTAAACATGGATAATCAACTTCACAATGGTGACTTTTTAATTGCCGATCCTTCTATCCTAGGGGATCTCTCCTTTCATCGAGCGATCGTATTAATCTGTGCCATTGAAGATAAAGCCCCGATGGGATTTATCTTTAATAAAACCTATGATTTTTGTCTTAATGAAATGGTTCCAGAAGTAACTATTAATCTTCCGTTATTTTACGGAGGCCCCGTTGATACAGATCAACTCTTTTTTGTTTATAATGCCACCCAACCTATAGTTGAAGATAGTCGTTTAATCAAAGAACAACTTTATCTGGGAGGTAATATTGAACAAGCCTTTGAAGCAGTAGAAAACAAACGCCTTCATTCTGAGAATTGTCGCTTCTTTTTAGGGTATAGTGGATGGTCAAAAGGCCAACTAGAACAAGAGGTAGAGTTAGAAAGCTGGTTAATTCAAAAGAGTACTCGCTATAAACAACTTTTTAGCAGTAATCCAGAAGACCTTTGGCGAAACGTCATGCTAAAAAAAGGGGGGAAATACACCATTTGGGCGAATGCCCCAGATAACCCTACTTATAATTAAAGCTGGGAATTAATATAGGCTAAAAATAAGGAGTAGATCTTTTCTGTGTATTCGGTTTTAAACACTTTCTTGCGATATTGTCCGATACTATAAAGGCCGTCAGCATCACTTAAAACAAACAATTCGTCTGCTTTTTGAATAGAGAAAGGAGAGATCGCTTCTTCGATAACCTCATAATCTGAAGACTTCTCTAAAAGGGCTAATAACTGTTTGCGATACACTGTTTTTCGGCACCCTTGATCTAGGGCTGGCGTACTTATTTTATTTCCTTTTACTAAGAATAAGGCTCCTTTTAAACTTTCTATGATATGCTTGTCTGTGTTGAGTAGAATTCCGTCGCAATAATTGTTCTCATATACATAAGTCCATGCCATTGCTCGCCATTGCGCTGCAGCATTTTCAATTGTGTGATACAGCCCTGTTGATAGATAATGATCTTTATATAAATCAATGGGTTGAGTTGCTTTTTGGTATAAAAAAACAGGAGCTTCTAAGGGATTTACCGTTATCGAATAAGCAGTTTTGGGAATGGGTTGTTCAAAAGAAGGCTGCGCCATTTTAGCAACATTTAAATGAACTTTTCCGCTAAAATCGTTGTCAACATTATGTCTTGTAATGTCTTGGATTTTTTCTGCTAGGTTTTCCATGGTAAACGTCAATGGAATCTCCATACGCAAAATACGCATCGACGCCATTAAGCGCATATAATGCTCTTCCCAAAACAAGATTTTGTTTTGCTGAATAGCTATGGTTTCTGTCAGTACGTTTTGTTGAATAAAAGCGGTTAAAATATCACTGGGTACTTCATCTAACGAAGTATAGTTTTGACCTTGGTAGGAATACATAGATTTAAGTGGCGCCTAGTACTTGTTTTAAACTTCCGATTAAGTTTTCCCAAAGCATTTTTGCTTCGTCTAACTCATCTTCGTCTGCAAAGTCAGAAATGTTTAAAGAAACATCTTTAGTGATTTCATCTACTACTATTTTAAATTCAAAATAATAGTCGTCCTGATCTTCTTCGTCATTCAACCAGCGGAAGCGAACTTTTTCATTGTTTTTTTTCTGCAAAAGTTTTGCATACTCTTCACTATCGTCCCAGATAAACGTAAAATCTTCCCCCCTAGAATTGACATTATCAGCAAACCATTCTGATAAACCAGAAGGAGTTGATAAATATTGAAACAACAGTTGCGGTGAGGCTTGAAAATCAATTTCTAATGAAAAGGCTACTTTAGATGACATAGGTAAATGTTAGGGCAGCAATATATTGAAAAAATGGAAACATGCTAAAAGAAAAGCATATTTTTTAAGGCTAAAAACATAACGTTTGTTGGCATTTTTTTTATATTTGCCACCGTTGAAAAGGCGAGGTAGCTCAGCCGGTTAGAGCGTCGGATTCATAACCCGGAGGTCGCGAGTTCAAGTCTCGCTCTCGCTACTACACAAGACGGACTAGTAAAATACTAGTCCGTTTATATTTGAATCATCCTTATGTACTGTAAATGAATGGATTAACCTAAATATAGGGTGCAAATTTGAGGTAGGATATGTCCTTGAGGTTTATTCCTGAGTTTTTAATAGAAATTGAACTAGAAGTATATCTTGACTAAAAAAGTTATAATATATTGATATATAAGAACTATAAACTATTAATTTGCTTTAATGCCTCAAAAGGAGTTTCAGAGGGTCTCAAACAAACTTTATTCTCACAAACATATATAAAAGTTTCTCCTTTAAAATAGCGATCTTTCAGTAGTGGTAAATCACTAGGTTTATCACTGATTTGAAATATTACATTTGGAAAATAATTTTGTTGAAGTTTCTTATTATATTTTAGAGCCTCTGGACCTATAATTACAACTTCTTTATACGAGTAGGCAACTTTAGAAATTAATTGTGCCTATTGGCTATAGTTATTGCCTTTCCCATCACAAAAATAGTCAGCAACTACACCAAGCATTTCATTTGTTTTCGAGCTTTCAAATTACTTCGCAAAAAAGCTAATAATCTGAATTATTAGTTCCCTAATTCAAAAAAAATTACTTTAGATGAGATAAAATGATTTTTTCCATCACTTTGTAACCAGCTAAATTTGGGTGCACTAGATCATTAGATGCGGTATATTCAGGAACTTTTAATCCACCTTCAGAGTCAACCATTGAACTGTAATAATCTACATAAGTTATACCTTTATCAATGCAATATTTTTTTAAAATATTATTTAACTCGATAACTTTGGCTGCTGGTTTTAAACCTGGTGACCAAAGAAAATCAATTGCGGGTAGTGTTGAACAAATGTATACAGTTATACCATTTGCTATAGCGATCTCAGCCATTGAAATTATATTTTCAGCTGTATTTTTAATAGCTATTGGTCCTGTATTTCTAGCAATATCATTAGTGCCAGCCATTATCACAACGCTTTTTGGATTTAAATTAACAACATCGGGTTTAAATCTAACAAGCATTTGTGGTGAAGTCTGACCTCCAATACCTCTATTAACAAAAGGATTATTAGAAAAAAAGTCTTTATTAAAAACACTCCATTGCTGGGTGATTGAATTCCCCATAAAAACAACACGTTTTGGATCGTTTAACTTTTTTAATTCCTCGTTACTTTCCTGGTAAAATTTTAAATGTGCCCAATCCATTAAAGTTCCTCCCCCAGCAATATGAACGTCTTGTGCGTTACCAGTAATTATAATTGAAATAAATAATAATAATAATACAAAGGTTGAATTATGTAATCTCATTTTTCTTTTGTTTTTGAATAAATCCATTTTAAATAATTTTTTTCAGCGAATGCCGCTTCCCAGCTACCATGACCAACATTTTCATACAATGATAATTTTGGGCTTCCACCTGATTTTTTTATTGCTTTAGCAATCTTAATCGAATGCTTTGGGTTAACTACTTTATCATCCAATCCATGAAAAATCCAAAGTTTTACTTTGTCCGCATATAAAGACACTAATTTTTTACTACCATTGCCACATATTGGAGTTGCGGCAGCAAACATATCTGGCCTTCTATAAAGTATTTCAAAAGTTCCCATTGCTCCCATTGATAACCCGCTTACATAAACTCTATTTTTGTCAACTTGTTTTTTTTCAATAAACTGATCCATCAATCTAATGACTAAATTTAAACTTTTATTAGGCTTTGTAATTTTATTTTTAAATTTTTTGTCCCAAGTATCAAACTTTAGATTTGGCCACCTATCATTCTTTGGACATTGAGGGAATATTATCCAAGAATTATATTTTTCTCTGTTTTGCTTTTTTAAAAATAATTTACCACCATGAGTTAGTTGGGCAACATTATCATCCCCCCTTTCTCCTGCTCCATGTAAAAACAAATGAACTGGATATTGCTCTTTGGGGTTGTAATTTAAAGGTTTTAAAATTCTATACTTCAGAGTATCATTTTCAAAAACAAAGATTTCTTTTTCAAATAATTTTAAATCCTGACAATTTAAATCACTTAGAAAAAAAATAAAAACTAAATAAAATGAGTGTTTTATCATTGAAACTAATTTTTTAAAAGAATATTTAGTTAAAACCTATAATACGTATTACGCGCCTGAAATTAAAAACCCTTTTTCTGATACAGATTTTTTTACTGTACATACAAAAAATGAGTTTGATTTGGTAAACATAAATAACTATTTGAAGTAAAATATTTCAGACAATAGCGGAAAGGGAAATCAAAAAAACAAATCTATTTTTTCTTGAATTGTAGGCATCTTGCTTGATAATCAGATAAACGATTAATCTTTTATAAATTTTTCTCCAGTTTCAAAGTCTTTTATGATTCCCTAAAACAGGTATTGCCGTCCACTGGATTAAAAACCAAGTTCAACTAAACCTTGTTTAATTTCTGGAGCATTCATAAATAAGTTCGAAAACAGTTGTGTCTTGTAATTTTCAATCATTGGAGCAATGGTACCCTGATCAATGGCTAGATAACGTTGTGTTTTCCATTGATAATGGACAGAAAAGGCATCATAAGGCCCAGCTATACCAATGTATTCATTGTTAGTCTCCTCATATAAGAATCGAAGGAATTTCATGGATTCTTCTGGAGTGTAAGGAAATGAGGATAATGCTGCAGTTGGAGAAATAACTCCTTTGTCATTATTGGGTTTGTGAGCGGCATATCCTGTGCTACCATCGGAATTACGTGAATAACTAGCAGTTAATCCCCAGCATGTTTCACTATAGCCAGTATAATCTTCAGGATTTTAGATAGAATATTGATGGATTATTTGAGTGTGATTTTTAACCACATCCCAATAATTTACATAACCATCAGAAAGACCTCTAGGATCTAAGTCCAAAATAATTTTAAAGCGGCAATTGTAAGTCACCTTTAGCAATATTTCTAGAAAGGACTATTTTTTGAATTTCAGAGGTACCTTCATAGATCTGTGTGATTTTTGCATCTCGCATTAATCGTTCGACATGATACTCTTTAACATAACCATTCCCGCCGTGCACTTGCACTGCTTCTACAGTGACTTGCATGGCGACTTCAGAAGCTTTTAATTTAGCCATGGCACTTGCATAGCCATAGGGTTTACCTTCATCTTTTAAGACTGCAGCACGATAGACTAACATACGGGCAGATTCTATTTCCATAGCCATTTCTGCTAGCTTAAATGCCACCCCTTGATGTTCAATAATAGGCTTGCCAAAGGCTTTTCGAATTTGTGCATAATCAACGGCTAACTCATATGCACCAGCGGCAATCCCAAGGGCTTGAGCGGCAATCCCTATACGGCCTCCTTCTAAGGTTTTCATGGCGAATTTAAATCCAAAACCGTCTGGACCAATTCGGTTTTCCTTAGGCACTTTTACGTCGGTATAAATAATAGAATGGGTGTCAGAAGAACGAATTCCTAACTTATCTTCTTTTATGCCTATTTCTACTCCTTCCCAACTTTTTTCAACGAGAAATACATTGATTCCTTTATGTCCTTTTTCGCGATCAGTTTGTGCGATTACGAGATGATAATCTGCTTTCCCCCCATTGGTGATCCAGTTTTTAACTCCGTTTAAAACATAGTGATCTCCTTTATCTATTGCAGTGGTCTGCTGACTAGTGGCGTCACTCCCCGCCTCTGGCTCAGAAAGACAAAAACAACCTATAGATGCTCCACTAGCTAAGGACGTGAGATACTTTTCCTTTAACATATCTGAACCAAAGGCTTCTAATCCATATAAAACAAGGGAGTTATGCGCACTCATAATAACAGAAGAACTCGCGTCAATCTTTGATAATTCTTCCATAACCAAAACATAGGATAGTGTGTCCATCCCGCTTCCACCATAAGTAGGGGAAGTCATGATTCCCATAAAACCTAGCTCGCCCATTTCTTTGACTATTTCAGTAGGATAAGCCATTTGAGTATCTCGTTCGACAACACCATCTTTTGCTTTTTGCGCAAAATCACGCGCAGCAGCTTTTATCATTTTGTGCTCTTCTGAAAGGGAAAAATTCATTTTATTAAATTTAATTTAAATACTCTAACTGTAAAAAATAGACATAAACAAGTCAAATCTATACAAACGTTTAAATATTCATTTGATTCTTGCCTAAAATTAACACTTATAAATTCATTAAAAGTGTAAATCTTAAAAAAATTAAAGCCTAATTAAATTAATTCTAAAAATCAAAGCAAGTCAAACAATTTGATGGTAAATCAAAAATATTTTAAAGTTTAAAATTCTAATGCACTAAGCTGCTTGTGGTAAATCAACTTTTCCATTTGGTACCCTATGGTTCATTATTTTAAACCAAACAGGAGGAACAAAGGCTAATAAAATAGAGGAAGGATACCCAAAGGGCAATTGAGGACTATCACTAATATTTTCTAAGACTTGGTATTTTTTAGACGCTTTAAAATGGTGATTACTGTGTCGGGTTAATTCATATAGCACGATACGTCCTATATAGTGATTTGAATTCCAAGAATGATGTGGCTGCACCCTTTCATATCGGCCAGAAGGAAGCTTTTTACGTTGCAACCCATAATGCTCTATATAATTAATTGTCTCTAAAAACAAGAAGGAAATCACGCCCACTATAAGGGCAACTTTTAGGGCGAAGCCTCCCAAGAAAAAATAAATCAAAAACAAATATGCGGGTTGAATCAACGAATACCATAACATATCGTTCTTGAGTGAAAAGAACATCTTGTTTTGCTGTTTGAGTAATTTAAACTGGATCGCCCAAGCATTGCGGTATTGCCTTAAAACAGAGTCGATCCAAAAATGATATACTGTTTGATTTACTTTTGAAGTAGCAGGATCAAGTGGCGTCGCTACGTTTTTATGGTGCCCAAAGTTATGCTCTAGATAGAAGTGCATATACAAACACGGCATCAACAATAGTTTAGAAAGTGTGCGCTCAAATTGTGTCTTGCGGTGACCAAGCTCATGCGCAACATTAATCGCATTTGTCGCTAAAAGAATACCGAGTGAAAGGATAATACCAACATATTCTGTAGTGGTATAAGTATTTGTACTTAGCACAAACAAACCATACCCTAGCAGTCCAAAAACAAAGGGAATATTGAGGTAAAGAAGGAAATCAAACAAAAAGTTATTTAAACGCTTTTCTTTTTGAGCAGGAGAATACTTTTGATCATAGTCAGACAAAATCATCTCTAATACTGGGATAAAAATAAAAGTGTAAATAGGTGCAGCAAAAGTCAGGAGTCCAGTAGATAAAACAGATACTAATGTAGCCAAAGGCACCGTATAGGCAAATAAATACTTCAAGTCATTCATATAGTTCGATTAAAACGAATATACGATTTATTTTAACAGAGTATTTAACCCATGAATTTAAACCGAAATCATCACTGCTTTAAGAGGATTGCTCGTCCTGGATCCTTTTAGCCTTATACAAAACACTAAAGGTCAAACTCAAAATTACTAAGGCAATCCCTATTAGGCTGGTCAAAGTATAGACTTCGCCAAACCAGTACACCCCAAAGCTTAGGGTAAAAACAACCTCAGAATATTTGATTGGGGCAACCTTACTTGCTTCATCGTTTTGAAAAGCTTTGGTCATATAGTATTGCCCAAAGAAACCAAAAAAGCCTAACAAGAAAAGAAGTACCCATTCATAACCATTCGGAATGATAAAGTTATTGATGCTGCCTAGCAATCCAGTCAAGGTGGCTATTCCCATAAAGAATAAAACCACTAAAAGTGGATGATCTCGCTTCCCGATTTTTGAAATAATAATGTAAACAATCGCACTAAAAAAAGCGGCTGCTAAAACAACTCCCACACCAAATAAACTAATCGAAGCATCAAAACCTTTAATTAAAACTACGCCCAAAAAAGCTAGAAAATACAGCACCCATTGAAATGGAAAGATCCTTTCTTTTAAAAAGTAGACGGCTAAAACGCCGCCAAAAAGAGGAGCGATATAACGAATGGTCACCGCAGACCCAATCGGGATAAAATGAATCCCCAAAAAGAAAAGAGACATGGAAGTCACCCCAACAACACCTCTTAATATCAATAATTTAGGCTGATTTGGCTGAAGAGAAACCTTTTGAGATCGAATTAAGAAATAAGTCAATATCAATGTCCCCAAAGAACGAAAAAACACCAACTCAAAGGTGGGATAGTGAATTAAGTATTTTACCAAGGCATTCATAAAGGCAAAAGCAAAGGTGCTTAGCAACATATAACGAATCGATGGTGATATTTTTTTCAAGAGCTTTATTTCAGTACAAATATCGCCAAATGTTAACACTCTAAATGATTAAAAGAGTAATATTGTGTTAGAAATACAACATTACAAGCATATGCTGACCCCCACTTTTCTTTTTGCTGCTGCAGGGGCTTTTCTTTTGGGAATTGCTAAGTCTGGGGTAAAAGGAATTGCCGTTTTTATCGTCATCCTTTTTGTTTATGCCTTTGACGCCAAAGCTTCTACTGGAATTCTGCTTCCGCTATTAATTGGTGGAGATATTTTTGCCATCCTATATTATAAAAAATACACCCATTGGAAATATGTTTTCACCCTTATCCCATGGATGTTTATCGGGGTGATTCTGGGAACTTATGGAGGAAATTTATTAGACGAAACCACCTTTAAAACGGGGATGGCAAGTCTGATTTTATTGACCACATTATTATTGTTTTATTTAGAAAGAAAACCCTTAAAAACAGTTCCAACACATTGGAGTTTTGGAGGTTCTTTAGGCATATTAGCTGGCTTTACCACCATGATAGGGAATTTAGCTGGAGCAGTCACTAACATCTATTTTATCGCCATGCGACTACCAAAAAATGTTTTTATTGGCACCTCTGCCTATATCTTCTTTATCATCAATATTTTTAAAATACCATTTCATATTTGGGTCTGGGAAACCATTGATTTAGGTTCGGTAAAAATCAGCTTGCAGTTTTTCCCTTTTTTGGCCTTTGGCCTTTTTGTCGGAGTTAAATTGGTCAAAAAAATCAACGATGAAGGATACCGAAAATTAATTTTAATCCTAACAGCGATAGGAGCAATTGTCCTATTCTTTCGCTAGTCCCTCGATAATTTCTTCCACAATTTCAGGGTTTAAGAGGGTAGAAATATCGCCCAATTGATCTGTTTCATTCGCCGCTAATTTGCGTAAAATACGACGCATTATTTTCCCACTTCGTGTTTTAGGCAAACCAGAAACCACCATCACCCGATCGGGTTTTGCAATAGGACCAATTTGTTTAGAAATCTCTTCGCGCACTTCTGCAATAAGAGCTGCATTATCTTCAACAGCTTCATAGAGAATCACATAAGCCATCAAGGCATTCCCTTTAACATCGTGTGGATATCCTACTACTGCACTTTCTACAACAGCTGGGTTTGTATTGATCGCATTTTCTATTGGTGCTGTCCCTAAGTTGTGCCCAGAAACGATCACAACATCGTCGACTCGTCCTGTAATTCGATAATTCCCGTCTGCATCACGCAAAGCACCATCTCCAGGAAAATACCTCCCTTCAAAAGCAGAAAAATACACCTCCTTATAACGCTCGTGATCCCCATAAATTGACCGTGCAATTCCTGGCCATGGGTGGTTAATCACTAAGATCCCCTCTGCTTCTCTTTCTATGATAACTTTCCCTTCCTTATCCATTAAAGCGGTTTGAATTCCTGGCAATGGCTGTGTTGCATAGGTCGGTTTTTGTTCGGTAACTCCAGCCAGAGAAGAGATTAAAATTCCTCCTGTTTCTGTTTGCCACCAAGTATCAACAATAGGGGTTTGATTATTCCCGATATGGGTATCGTACCAATGCCAAGCTTCCTCGTTAATGGGCTCCCCTACAGAGCCTAACACCTTTAAAGAAGACAAATCATAATCCTCAATTAATTTTGTAGGATGCTTAGCCAAAGCGCGTATCGCCGTGGGGGCGGTGTAAAACTGAGTGACTTTGTGTTTTTCACAAATTTCCCAAAAGCGATTCCATTTTGGATAAGAAGGAACCCCTTCAAAATGAACTGATGTTGCCCCACAAGCAAGCGGTCCATAGACCATATAGCTATGTCCTGTAATCCATCCAATGTCTGCTGTACACCAATAAATATCATCTGGTTGATATTGAAAAACATTCATGAAAGTATATGCGCTATAGACCATATAGCCGCCACAACTATGCACCATACCTTTAGGTTTACCTGTCGAACCAGAAGTATATAAAATAAATAGTGGGTCTTCAGCATCCATTATCTCTGGCTCACAAGTCTCTGCTAATCCACTGACAAAATCATGCCACCAAATATCTTTTCGTGCATTCCAATTAATCTCTTGAAAAGTACGCTGAAAAACGATGCACTTTTTTACACTATCACAGTGTTCAAGTGCTTCATCTGCTATGGCTTTTAGAGGAACTGTTTTACTCCCTCTAAAAGCACCGTCAGATGTAATCAATAAAGCACAAGAAGCATCATTAATCCTTGCTGCAAGTGCGCTAGAAGAAAATCCTGCAAAAACAACTGAATGGACCGCGCCTATTCTTGCACAGGCCAAGACTGCAATGGTAAGTTCAGGGACCATGGGCATATAGATACATACCCTATCTCCCTTTTTAATCCCTTGATTTTTTAAACCATTTGCAAAACGGCAAACTGCGTCTAATAACTCTTTATAAGTGAAGCGAACATTAGCATCGTTAGGATCATTAGGTTCCCAAATTATTGCTTCCTTCTCGGGATGTGTCGCAACATGTCGATCGAGACAATTTTCTGTTATGTTTAATTTCCCCCCTAAAAACCACTCTGTTTTAGGAATAGACCAATCGTATCTAACCACATCATCCCATGGCTGCTGCCATTTAAAAGTTGAGGCAATTTCTCCCCAAAAATCTTGTGGGCTTTCGATGGATTTTTTACAAGCTTCTTTAAAGGAATCATTTGTTTTTAACTGATAATCATACAGCTGTTTCATTCGATCAAATATTTAGTATTCCAATATATAAAATTGATATGAATCCAGATAATCATATACAAAAAGATAGTAATTTGTTGAAAATTTAATAATGATCTCAAAAGGAAATAAGCTCTATAGCATCCTAAAAATTAAATGTCCTCAATGCCATGAAGGCGCTTTTCTCGAACGCAAAGTTTATGATTTTTCTGCGTTTACTAAGGTGCGTAAGTCTTGCCCTAATTGTGGATTGAATTATCACGTTGAACCCAGCTTCTATTATGGATCGATGTATGTTGCTTATGCTTTAGGTGTAGCTATTATGGTCGCAATGGTAATCCTTAACTTTCTTCTATTTGAAGCTTTTTCATTCCTCCGCACCTTTGGGATGGTAGTAGGAGCGGTTATCACAACAGCTCCATTAATGAATGCTATTGCCAAAATTATTTGGGCCAATTTTTTCTTTCACTACAAACCTAAATGGAAAAAATAATCACGCTTTAACCAATTTAATCACTTGAGATAGTGCAGCTTGATCAAGTTGATATTGCTTCGCAGAAAAAAGGGAATCACAAGAAGATTCCATCTCTTTCTTTGCGGATAAATGAATCCACTCAAAACCCTTACTTTTAAATGCAAGACAATTACTTGCATTTATACCACTCCCCGGTAAAATGGTTAACTCCTTCTTCGCATAATCTTTCCATCGCTTCAATGAATGAATTCCTTCTAGAGCTGTACTCTTTTGCCCAGAAGTCAAGACGCCATCATAACCCAAATCAATTAGTTGTTTTAAAGCAATTTCTGGTGCATTTAGCTCATCAAAGGCACGATGAAAATACAGTGCGCCATTAGAGACAATCGATCGAAAACTTTTTAAAACTGCTATAGGGAGATTTTCATCTTTTGTCAGCGCACCCGTAACAATACCAGCCACCCCTAAATCGTGCAGTTGTTCAATGGTCTTTTTCATCCCAGAAATCATAACTTTTGAATACATAAAATCTCCACTTCGTGGCCTAACTAATACATGTATCGGAATAGTACTCATCGCAAGAGCCTGCTCGACCATGGCAAGAGAGGGCGTTAAACCGCCACACGTTAATTCAATACAAAGCTCAATGCGATCAACTGCAAGAGATTGAATACGTTGAACGTCTTCTAGTCGATTAATACAAACCTCTATTTTCATTGTAGGAAGGAGGAATTTTGATCTAAAGTATTTTAGGAAAGGTAAGTAGATTTTAATACATTGGTAAATATGAAACGTAGATCTTTTATACATAAAGTTGCTTTGGCGGGAACCGCTCCAGCATTATTACCCAAAAGTAGTTTTGCACAACAAACAACTGTTACCCCCATTAAAAATGATCCTATTTCCATTTGTACCTGGAATTTCAAAGAAGCAAATGCAACCGCTGGAAATGCATTAATGAAAGGTGATAATGCCCTCAATGCTGCCATTCTTGCCGCCCAAGTGGAAGAAGAAAATCCAGCTAACAGTACTGTAGGTTATGGAGGAGCACCAGATAGAGATGGGCAAGTTACCCTTGACGCCTGTGTGATGGATCATCAAGGCAATTGTGGTGCTGTGCTCGCAGTTGAAAATATTGTTCATGTTGCTGCCTTAGCAAGAGATGTAATGACAAAAACACCTCATGTGATGCTTTCAGGAAAAGGCGCCGAACAATTTGCGAGGGAACAAAATTACCCAAACACTCCCCTGCTTACCTCGCAGGCAAAAGCAGCCTGGAAGCAATGGAAAGAAACTGAAAAATACCAACCCATTATCAACATAGAAAACCACGACACCATTGGGGTCTTGTGCCGCGATAAAGAAGGAAATATCAGTGGGGCGTGCAGTACCAGCGGCTTAGGCTATAAAATGAAAGGCAGAGTCGGAGATTCTCCCATTATA
Organism: uncultured Flavobacteriaceae bacterium; assembly: GCA_943787295.1. GTDB lineage: Bacteria > Bacteroidota > Bacteroidia > Flavobacteriales > Flavobacteriaceae > Arcticimaribacter. The sequence goes on from CALSLW010000001.1 coordinate 551,742, forward strand.
GGCGCAGGACTCTTTATCGATAACGAAGTGGGGGGAGCCGTCGCTACTGGTATGGGAGAAGAGGTCGTTAAGACAGTAGGAAGTTTTCTAATCGTCGAATTAATGCGACAAGGAAAAAGTCCGCAAGAAGCTTGTGATGAAGCCATTGATCGTATTGTTAAAAAACAACAGGGCATCCCTAACTTTCAAGTCGCATATATTGCACTAAATAAAGCTGGAAATATCGGCGCACGATGCATTCACCAAGGGTTTTCCTATATGCATTACCAAAATAACCAAAACAAAAACATCGCTGTTAAGGCTCATTCAAGTTTATGAAATATATTTTAGCCATCGATGCTGGAACTACTAGTTCACGCGCCATCCTTTTTGATAAAAACGGGCAACAAAAAGCCATTGCTCAACATGAATTCCCTCAGTACTTTCCGCAAGAAAGTTGGGTTGAACACAATGCCAACGAAATTTGGGAAACCCAGTTAAAAGCTGTAAAAAAGGTGCTAGCAACTAAAACTATTGCCTCTACCGAAATTGCTGCCATAGGGATTACCAATCAAAGAGAAACCACCATTATCTGGGATCGAAAAACAGGCGAACCCGTTCACAATGCCATTGTCTGGCAAGATCGAAGAACTGCAAGCATTTGTGATGATTTAAGTAAGCACGCCTCAACTTTTTTAAACAAAACTGGACTGATTCTAGACGCCTACTTTTCTGGTACTAAAATCAAATGGATACTAGACAGTGACCCTAATATACGTCAAAGAGCCGAAGCAGGCGACCTCGCCTTTGGGACAGTCGACTCTTGGCTAATCTGGAAATTAACAAACGGAAAGGTACATACCACAGACGTGACCAATGCCAGTAGAACATTGATCTATAACATCCATGATCTTTCTTGGGATCAAGAATTATTGAGCCTTTTAAATATCCCTGCAAGCTTATTACCCACAGTGGTAAGCTCCTCAGAAAAAGTAGGAGAAACTGACGCAGATGTTTTAGGCGTCACCCTCCCGATTAGCGGAATTGCTGGAGACCAACAAGCGGCCCTTTTTGGGCAACTGTGTATTGAACCAGGGGATGTGAAAAACACCTATGGAACAGGATGTTTCTGCATCATGAATACAGGCGAAAAAGCAGTTGCCTCAAACAATAAAATGCTCACCACCATAGGCTGGCAACGAAATGGGAAAACCTTCTATGCTCTTGAAGGTAGTGTATTTATCGCCGGGGCATTGATACAATGGCTAAGAGATCAATTAAAAATCATTAAGGCTGCGCCAGAAGTTGAAGCACTAGCCAAAACGGTAAAAGACAATGGCGGAGTAACCTTCATTCCTGCCTTATCAGGTTTAGGAGCACCCTACTGGGATCCAGAGGCGACAGGCGCCATAATGGGTATTACCAGAGGAACAGAAAAAGGACATATCGCTCGCGCTGCCCTAGAAGCGATTGCCCTGCGATCTAGGGATATTATCATTGAAATGCAAAAAGATGCTAGGGCAGAATTCTCCACCTTAAAAGTCGATGGGGGCGCAACAGGCAATGATCTCTTAATGCAAATTCAAGCAGATTTATTACAAAAAGAGGTCGTTCGACCAAACACAACAGAAACCACCGCCCTGGGGGCTGCTTTTTTTGCCGGTCTAGCGGTTGGTTTTTGGAAAGACGAAGACGAACTAAAATCCATCTGGGAAGAAGACAAAACCTTTCAACCTAAAGACAACCCTAACACCGAACGCATTTTATCGCTTTGGGCAAAACGCATCCCAAAAGTATTAAAAGACAATGGATAGAAAAAGTCATTTAAAAAAAGTAAAGAGAAGAAAAAAGCCTTGGGACGTCTTGATTATCGGAGGTGGCGCCTCTGGCCTTGGAGCAGCTGTTGATGCAGCGAGTCGAGGATATCGCACCCTCTTATTAGAAAAAAAGGACTTCGCCAAAGGCACTTCTTCCCGCAGTACAAAACTTGTTCACGGAGGAGTCCGTTATTTACAAAACGGAGATATCTCTCTGGTGATTGAAGCCCTAAAAGAGCGGGGGATTATGCGAAAAAATGCACCACACCTAGTGCAAGACCTCAGCTTTGTAATTCCCTCTTACGATTGGTGGAACAGTCCCTTTTATGGTATTGGTCTTAAAATTTATGATATGATGGCTGGAAACCTAGGACTGGGTCCCTCTACCCTTTTAGACCGAGAAGAAACCATCGATCTTATCCCTAATGTCAAAAAGAAAGGATTAAGAGGGGGAGTAATTTATCACGACGGACAATTTGATGACGCTCGTATGGCGATTAGTTTAGCACAAACTGCTGAAAATCACGGGGCAAGTCTTATCAACTATTGCGGAGTAACAAGTCTTGTCAAAGAAGGGGATATGATTACTGGCGTCACCGCTCAAGATGAGTTTAGCGGAGAAGAATACAACATTTCAGCTAAAGTAGTGATCAATGCCACAGGCGTTTTTTCTGATCAAATCATTCAAATGGATCAACCCGGAAGCCGCAAGCTAATCGTTCCAAGTCAAGGGGTACACATTGTCTTAGACAAGTCTTTTTTAAACGGGCCTCATGCGATTATGGTACCTCATACAACAGACGGGCGCGTCCTTTTTGCCGTTCCGTGGAATGATTATGTCGTGGTGGGAACCACCGATACTCAAATCGAACAACCCCTAGAAGAACCCATTGCTCTGGAGCAAGAAATAGATTTTATCCTAGAAAATGCAGGTGCCTATATGACCACTCCCCCAACCCGGGCAGATGTCAAAAGTGTTTTTTCTGGATTGAGACCACTCGCTGCTCCAGAGAACAACGGTAATGCTACTAAAGAAATATCTCGCCACCATAAAGTTACCGTAAGCACCTCTGGCTTAGTCAGTATTTTAGGGGGGAAATGGACCACCTATCGCAAGATGTCAGAAGATTTAATCAATACTGCACAATCTGTAGGTGGTCTCCCAGAACGCAGTTGTATTACCCATAGTTTACCCATACACGGCTATGACTATAACTCTGACTGGACTAACCCACTGCATGTCTATGGGGCTGATATTGAGAAAATCCATAAACTCGATGAAGCTGGAAATAAATCTCTAAGTGACCAATTACATTTAAGTAAAAACCAAATCATTTGGGCAGTAAGGGAAGAAATGGCCATGACAGTAGAAGATGTCTTAGCACGGCGTTCTAGAGCCTTATTCCTCAATGCTGAAGCTGCTTTGGCGCTCGCGCCGAAAGTGGCAAAGATTATGGCAGAAGAAAGCGATCAAAACCAAGACTGGATCGACCAGCAAATCAAAGAATTTAAAGCATTAACTCAAAAATATTTATTATCATGATGACGCCATTTATTGCCGAAATTATCGGAACAGCACTATTACTTTTATTAGGGGGCGGAGTGGTCGCTAATGTAAGCTTGAAGAAAACCTATGGAGAGGGTCAGAGTGCACTTGTCTTAATCACCACAGCCTGGGGATTTTCCGTTTTTGTCGGTGCCTATGTTACTGGGCAATTTAGCGGAGGACACCTTAATCCAGCGGTTACTTTAGGCCTAGCTGTGATCGGAAAGTTTTCTTGGAGTTTAGTACCACTATACATAGTTGCACAAGTGATTGGCGCTATGCTGGGGAGTTGGTTAAACTACTTGCTCTATATTGATCACTACCGCATTACAGAAGATGAAGACACCATCCGAGGAACATTTTGTACCGCTCCTGCAATTCGCAGTTTTAAAAACAATTTCTTTAGTGAAGCCTTAGGCACTTTTATACTTGTCTTTGGTATCTTTTTTATCGCTTCTCCCTCTATTGTAATTGATGGAGTGACGACAGAAAACTTTGGGATTGGCTCATTAGATGCACTTCCTGTTGCCTTATTGGTATGGGTGATTGGGATGAGTTTAGGAGGTACGACAGGGTACGCGATAAATCCTGCACGGGATTTTGGACCGCGTTTGGTCTATCAATTGATTCCTAGAAAGAACAAAAAAGCAGATTGGGGCTATAGTTGGATTCCCATCTTAGGCCCCTTGACAGGAGCCTTTATTGCTGGGGTAATTTACAATGTGCTAATGGCTTAATTATTTGGCCACATTCACCGCACGGGTCTCTCTAATCACGGTCACTTTTACTTGACCTGGATAGGTCATATCTGTTTGAATCTTTTGTGAAATCTGGAAAGATAATTCTGACGCATTGTTATCAGACACCTTTTCGCTTTCTACTATAACGCGAAGTTCACGGCCTGCTTGTATCGCATAAGCTTTGCTGACCCCATTAAAATCATAGGCGATCTTTTCTAGATCTTTTAAACGCTGGATATAGCTATCCAAGACTTGTCTACGGGCTCCTGGACGAGCACCAGAGATAGCATCACATACTTGAACAATAGGCGATAAAAGTGAGGTCATTTCGACCTCGTCGTGGTGCGCCCCGATGGCATTACATACCTCTGGCTTCTCCCCGTGTTTTTCTGCCCATTGCATTCCTAAGATGGCGTGAGGTACTTCTGTTTCCTCTTCGGGTACTTTTCCGATATCGTGTAAGAGGCCTGCGCGTTTAGCGAGTTTAGGATTAATCCCTAATTCTGATGCCATAACCCCACATAACTTCGCGACTTCTCTCGAGTGTTGTAAAAGGTTTTGTCCATAAGAAGAACGGTATTTCATTCGCCCTACCATCTTGATTAATTCTGGACTTAAACCGTGGATGCCTAAATCGATCACGGTGCGTTTTCCTACTTCGATAATTTCGTTTTCAATTTGCTTAGTCGTTTTCTTTACCACCTCTTCAATTCGAGCGGGGTGAATACGACCATCTGTCACTAAACGATGAAGCGATAAACGAGCGATTTCTCTTCTGACGGAGTCAAAACAAGAAAGAATAATTGCCTCTGGGGTGTCATCGACAATGATTTCCACTCCTGTTGCCGCTTCTATGGCGCGGATATTTCGCCCTTCACGGCCAATAATACGTCCTTTAACATCGTCTGAATCGATATTGAATACAGAGACACAGTTTTCTACCGCTTCTTCTGTTCCAATACGTTGGATGGTATTGATGATGATTTTTTTGGCTTCTTGTTCTGCAGAGAGCTTAGCTTCTTCAATCGATTTTTGAATAAAAGACATGGCCTCTGTTCTAGCACTGTCTTCTAAGGAAGCGATCAATTCTTTTTTAGCGTCTTCTGTAGTGAGACCAGAAACGACTTCCAGTTGTTCTTGGTAGCGTTTTTCTGCCTTACCTAGTTCTACCTTTTTGCGATCGATATTTTGGATACGCTGATCTAGGTTATTGGCTTTTTGTTCTAAACGCTCGTTAACGTTTTTGGTTTTGGACAATTCTTTGTTTAAGGTATTCTCTTTTTCGCGGGCGCGTTTTTCAACTTCACTGACCTTTTTCTCCCGGCTAAAGATGACCTTTTCGTGTTCTGCTTTTAATTCGATAAAACGCTCTTTGGCTTGTAGCATTTTATCCTTCTTTATTCTGTCAGACTCTTGGTGCGCTTTTTTAATAATGCGTCTGGCCTGCTGTTCGCTTTTCTTGATACGGTTTCCCGCTTTGGTGCGTTGAGCGATTTGCATGGCGATTACGCCTAGTAGTCCCCCGCCAACTGCTGCCCCTATAATGAGTATTGTTGTTGTCATTGCTATTGTGATTAAATCAAAAAAGCCTGCATCGGTCTAGGATTTGTATAAACTCCATAATAACAGGATTGCGGCTAACCTATGGATCAAGGATCTGTTCTAGACAGCGTGCTTTTACCATATGGACTCACCTCTTTTAAAAAAAAGTTCGTTGAGTTTATCAAAAAAGTAAACCAATACAGGCAGTAAGTGTATCTATCTTAAAGAACGGATCAGAAAGCGGCCATGTGCTCTTCGATCATCTGATTGAGATGGTCGATCGTAGCGGTATCCATAGCGGTACTTTCTTTTTCATTTTGGCGGTTTTGCTCCACTTGAGTTGCATATTGCAACGCACACATGGCCAAGACGTCTTGCTTGTCGCGCACCGCATAGTTTTGTTCCAACTGTTTGATCATTGCCTCAATTTTTTTGGCCGAAGCGCGCAAGGCTTCCTCCTGTTCTGGAGCTACAGATAAGGGGTAAACCCGGTCTGCAATAGTCAGTTTTATTTTTAGCAAATCACTCATACTATTCTCTATGCTAGCTGTTGTAACTGGTTGATACAAGTATCCAATTGTTGAATCAGCGCATTGATTTTATGTTTGGTTGTCGCATTACTTTCGTTACTGCCGAGTAAGGAATTCGCCATGGACAATGAATCGTTTTCATTTCTCAACACCTGCTTCTCTTCTTCTATTGCCTTGAGCTTAGATTGATTGTCTTCTAGCTGTAGGCGAAGGGATTCGAGCGCATAGTGATTGTCTTTTAACTTATTTAACAACAGCACTATATTCTGCTCGAGCTGTGCAACACGTTGATTGGATTCATTCATAACGCCTTCTTAACTCCTATATTCAAAGGTAGGGAATTTTATCTTTGCCTTAGTTTTCCAAAAGCCACATTTTAAATTTTAACAGAATTTTTAAACTTTCGAAAGACTGGAGTTAAGCAATTCAAAGGCCTTCTCCCCTAAGGATAAGGGAACTAAGAAGTAATCATGATGATAGGCCGCAATCACATTACACGGAATATTCGCGGTCGCTAATACCTCCGATACTTTTGCCGTGATGCCCACCGCTTCTAATGCAGTATTGTTCGACAATTGAATACAACGACAAGGAAAAGTATAGGGTAATCCTGCAGCTTTTTCTTGTGGAATCACATAAGACAGTCCTTCTTTTTCTTTGAACTGAGCAAAGGGGATAACTCACGCAGGGCAACCTTGAGTGTAAACATAAACAGTAGGATGTAAAACGAATTTATAGTCCATAACAGCAATCAATGTACATTTTTTATATCTTTAAACTACCTAAATTTTAAACATGTTACGTCTTACGTTCCTACTTTGCTTTATAGCGTGTGGTCTATGCTGTGGTCAGCAGACTTCTCCCCTAGAAATCCTTTTACAAGACGAAGAACCCTTACGCATTAAAGCACGGGAGTATCCAGAAGCAAAAAAAGCCTTTGCTCAATATCGCTTAAAAGTTATAAGCGGCTCTGTTGTTGGTGCTTCTGGGGTAATATTACTCAATCATTCTTTGGGGAGTATCTCCCCTAGAAAACCTCACCAATGGGCGGTTACTGGGATGGGAGTAGGACTTGTAACGGCGGGATTATTTATTACTAAGGGAGCCAAAATAAAAACGCCAAGAAGCCAAAGACATCGTAAAACAAAAAAAGTCAGTCGCTTTTCAATGGCAACCCAATGGTTTAAAGATCACTTTTTAAACTTTCTTCAATATTCTTTGTACTTTGAGCCGAAATAAATTTTCAGCGAATGCGATCTTATTTAAACTATATTTTACTCCTGTTTTTGTTCGTTCAATGTGGTGAAAAAGTCCTTCCTGAAGGGGCCATTGAACTTCCTAGAAAAATTCGAGAGACCTCTGGTCTTGCTACTTTAAATAATCAATTTCTCACCTTTAATGATTCTGGCGGAAAAGCTACATTGTATGCCATAAATCTTGACGGAACAGGCTTAAAGAAACACAAAATAAAAGGCGCCATTAACCGCGACTGGGAAGACATCGCCCAAGACAGTGCTTACTTTTACATCGCTGATATGGGCAACAATGCTGGTAACAGAAAAGACTTGACCATCTATATCGTACAGCATGATTTTAGCTTAGTGGACTCTATCAAAATAAGCTATGCCAGCCAAAAGAAATTCAAGAAACGTAAAAAACACAAATACGATGCAGAAGCCTTAATGGTCTATGGAGATTCCTTGCTATTGTTTTCAAAAAACCGAAAGTCGTATAAAACCCAACTCTATGTTTTTCCAAAAAAGGGGGGAGAATACCAGCTCACTAAGCGCAAAACTTTTGACGTAAACGCGCTCATCACCGGGGGAGATTATGACCACAAGACAAAAAAGTTAATCTTGACGGGTTATCTCCCAGACTATACCCAATACATCTTTAAGGCAGAAAACTTTTCTTTAGACAAGCTTGACCAAGTCAAGATCGAACGCTACCCACTCGCTTTTGAAAACGCACAGGTCGAGGCCACTAAGATTTTAGATGATGGCAGCGTTTGGATTAGTTCTGAAGGGGAAGACGTCAACGTTCCCTTTATTTACCAAGTGGACTTTGATCAACTCCAAACTCCCTAATGTTGAACCCTTAAAATCAAGTTTGATTTATGAAACTAGTACACTTTTTTACTTCCACAAAAGCATATCACGATCTAAGTTTGTTATTCGCCAGACTCTTTACGGGCTATTTCATGCTCACTTTACATGGCTGGGGAAAAATCACTGCTGGTACAGACCGCTGGAATAGATTAGGATCTGGCTTAAGCGATTTGATTGGGTTGGACTTTTTAAGTATTCCCTTAGGCTTTATGGCCAGTTTTGCCGAATCGATTGGCGCCATACTCATCATCATTGGGTTAACCACTCGCCCCGCTGCTTTCTTATTGGCTTTCACCATGTTTGTCGCAGTGTGCAAAAAGCTCCCAGGAGGCATCAAAGGCGCAGAACTGCCCGCCCTCTTCCTTTGTCTCTCTCTCGTGATTTTGCTCTCTGGGGCAGGAAAATACAGTATAGATTACCTCCTTAAACAAAAAAAATAAAATGTTTATACCCACTATTTATTTATTGCTCAGCTTTTTTCAGGCTCCCGCCAAAATGGACGATGCTGTAATGGTTGGCAAATGGAAGCTCGCTAGAAAAGCCCCCCTTGAGGGACCTAATCGCTGCTTTGTAGACAACCTTACTTTCTATGAGAATAACGAATTTGAACTAGTCTTTAAAACCCTTATCGCTAACGTTGAAAAGGTCTACACCTATACCGGAGAAGTCAATAGTCAAGGAGATGCAAATATTGCTTTAGGCGATAGTATCGCCTATTTAAAAGACTTTAAACAGGTGGAAAACAAAATTGATTTTCGCTTTGAATACGGTGCAAATCTAGGAATGTTTTGTGCTAGAGAAGATCAGCCATACCCTCACAAACATCTTCCGCATGAGATCAAGGGAGAAAAAGTAAAGTCTTAAATAACAAATGAATCTACTCTCTGTCGAAGGGGTTGGTAAAACCTTTCAGGATAAAGCGATATTTGAAAATATTTCTTTCGGAATTAATCAAGGACAAAAGATTGCCTTAATCGCTAAAAACGGTTCTGGAAAGACCACCTTGCTCAAAGTGATTGCTGGAGTGCTTTCGCCAGATCAAGGAGAAGTCAATCAACGCAAAGACTTGCGGGTTTCTTTTTTGGCGCAAGAGCCTATTTTAAATCCACAACTTACCGTAGAAGAGTGTATCCTTCAATCGGGGAATGAAATTCTACAGGTCATCCAGCGCTATGAAACTGCCCTCCTACATCCAGAAGATGAAGAAGCATATCAGGCGGCTTTTGAAGCCATGGATCAACACCAAGCCTGGGACTTTGAAACCCAATACAAGCAAATCTTATTTAAGCTAAAGCTAGATCAGCTAGAGGCAAAAGTGGGCAGTCTTTCTGGAGGACAACGAAAGCGTATTGCCCTTTGTATCACTCTGCTTGAAAAACCCGATTTATTGATCTTGGATGAGCCCACAAACCATCTTGATCTAGAAATGATCGAATGGCTTGAAACTTATTTTGCGAAAGAGAAATTCACCCTTTTGATGGTCACCCACGACCGCTATTTCTTAGAACGTGTTTGCAATGAAATCATTGAATTAGACAACGGAGAGCTCTATACCTATAAAGGCAACTATTCTTATTACCTCGATAAAAAAGATGCGCGTATCGTTCAAGAAACCACCGAAGCCCATAAAAACAAACAGCACTTTAAAAAAGAATTAGAGTGGATGCGACGCCAGCCTAAAGCGCGAACAACAAAATCAAAATCCCGCATTGAAGACTTTAAAGTCATCAAGGCAAAAGCGCACCAGCGTCGTCAAGAACACGAAGTCCAACTAGAAATCAACATGGAACGCCTGGGGACAAAGATGATTGAGATGCATGCGGTAGGAAAAGCCTTTGGTGACAAAGTTATCTTAGATAAATTTGACTACAACTTCCAACGGAATGACCGTATTGGGATCATCGGGAAAAACGGAACGGGAAAATCGACCTTCCTCAATCTACTCACGGGAACAGATAAAGTAGACAACGGAAAGATTGTCTGGGGAGAAACCGTCAAATTTGGCTACTACACTCAGGGGGGAATTGAAGTAAAAGAGGGCCAAAAAGTAATTGAAGTCATTCGAGAATTTGGGGAATTTATTCCCCTCAAAAAAGGCAGAAAAATCTCTGCACAACAACTCTTAGAACGCTTTCTTTTTGACCGCAAGAAACAATACGACTTTGTCGAAAAACTCAGCGGGGGAGAAAGAAAACGCCTTTATTTGTGCACTGTTTTAATTCAAAATCCCAACTTCCTTATCCTCGATGAGCCTACAAATGACCTTGATATTGTTACCCTCAATGTCTTAGAAAGTTTTCTATTAGATTTTCCTGGATGTTTAATCGTTGTTTCCCACGACCGCTACTTTATGGATAAGATTGTCGATCACTTATTTGTTTTCCGCGGAGCAGGACAAATCGATGATTTCCCAGGAAATTACTCCGACTTTAGAACCTATGAAGACAGTCAACCAAAGGAGGAGAAATCCAAAGATGGCAAAACCAAAAACGATTGGAAAAATCCCAAAGAACAAGAAAGCAGCTTATCCTATAACGAGCAAAAAGAGTTTAAACGTCTTGAAAGAGATATCGCCCGTTTAGAAGAAGAAAAAGCCCAGATGGAAATTCGCTTTACAGCGCCAGACATTACCCCTGAACAAATCACCGCCCTATCCATTGAACTTAATACTTTAACAGCAACCATAGAAGAAAAAACAGAACGCTGGTTTGAACTTTCGCTCTTAACAGATTAGACCAATAACCACAACAAACTAATACATACAAAACCCACTAGAACGATCAAATCTTAGATCTGGTAGGTAAAAAGGAACCGATCAAGAAGGATCCTTTACCTACACCTAGGAATAAATTGGCTACAAAAAGGGAAACTTGTATCTTCGTTTTATGGCCCAACGAATTAAACAACTCTTATTCATTTCGCTTTTTGCGATTTTACCCCCCTTCATACAAGCCCAAAATGAGGCCACTCCTCCCCTAGATATTCCCTTAAAATTGTCGGGAACTTTTGGCGAATTTCGCCCTACTCATTTCCATGCGGGCTTAGACATTAAAACCCAAGGGAAACAGGGTTTTAAAGTAAGTAGTATTAAAGCGGGAAGTATTCGCCGAATAAGAGTAGCCACCACCGGCTATGGCAAATGTTTGTACATTCAACATGCCGATGGAACGACCTCAGTCTATGCCCATTTAAAAAAATTCGCTCCTAAAATCGAATCGTTTATCAAGGCTTATCAATATGAGCAAGAAACCTTTGTCACGCAGAAGTTCTTGAAACTAGGAGAAATCACGGTCGAACAAGGAGAAATCATCGGTTATTCTGGAAATACAGGAGGATCATTAGGCCCGCATTTACATTTTGAAATTCGCGATACAAAAGAAGAAACTCCGCTTAACCCACTTCAATTAGGATTTGAAATCCCCGATAGCATTCGACCTATCGTACAAGAGCTATACCGATATAAGAAAGACATCAATGGGCTAAGTGCCAAAACTCAAATTCCGCTAGAGAGGGTTAACGATAGTGTTTATCAAGCCGACATACTGCGATTGGGCGGGACACACGCTTTTGGGATAAGACTCTTTGACCGACAAGACTTGAGCTATAATCGAAATGGAATTTATAAGGCAACTGTGAAGGTCAACGGCAGCAAAATGTTTTCATATACTTTTGACAAAATTGACTTTAGAGATGGAAAAAAAATTGATGCCTTAATTGACTATATAAGCTATCATGAAGAACGCATTCGCGTCCAAAAGTTATTTAGAGATTTAGATGTGGACTATAGTTTTTTACCTAAAACTGCTCCAAACGGTTTTATTGAATTTACTGAAGGTCGCGCCTATCAAATTGAAATTATTGTAGAAGATTACGCCCACAATAAAACCTATGTTTCTTTTTATGTTGAAGGGAAAACAGATTTCCCGCTAGCAGAAAAAGTCACCATGCAAAACCCTATCTATCCTGATAAAGACTATCTGTTTGCCTTTGATCAACACGAACTTTATATCCCAAAAAACGCCTTCTATCAAACGATAGATTTAAAAATAGAAGAAAAAAAAGATACCCTTGTTATTGCAAAAATTGCTTTACCGCAACGCAAAGGCTTTGAATTAAATGTAGCGATACCAGAGGCCTTAGATTCTCTCCAAAGGCAGCAATTGAGTCTTGCGATATACGACCCTGAAGAAGAGAAGGAAGAAAAAAAACTGCGCTATGTTTGGACCGCAAAAAAGGACAGTATTTTACAAACAAAATACGCCTATCCAGGTCAGTATATACTCACAAAAGACAGCCTAGCTCCTACCATCAAACCGTTAAACTTTAAAGACCAACAATGGATGAGTAACTACAAGTTTCTCGAAATTGTGGTTGATGATGAGTTTTCTGGCATTAAATCTTATCGTGCAACGATGAACGGCCAATGGATTTTAATGGAACACGAACCCAAGGATAATACCTTGATCTATGATTTTAGCGATATTGAATTTGATCAAGCGCAATTAGATTTTGAACTAGAAGTAGAAGATCAAGTAGGCAATCAGTCGGGGTTTAAAGCGACTATCTTTAGGAAGCAACGCTAGTTAGGGCAAAAGCTGCAAGGACTTCAAGTAAGTAATCCACTTCTTCTTTGGTATTGTAACGAGAGAATGAAAAACGAATTGAGGGGTGTTTTTTTATTTCCGTTGGAACGACTTCATCTAAAACATGTGAGCCTATATTACTACCAGCCTGACAAGCACTACCCTTTGAACAGGCAATGCCCTTAAGGTCCAAGTGAAAATCTAAGAGGCCAGCTTTTTCAGCCGGAACGGGTAAACAGACATTGATTAAGGTATAGGTGCTTTTAGCTAAATCGCCACAACAACCATTGAGATGTAATGAGGGGAAAATATTTTTAAGACCCTGTATTAAATGTTTTTTTAGGCCAAGTATGTACTCCTTCTCTGTGGCTAAATTAGCATAAGACAATTCAAGGGCTTTGGCCATGCCTACAATATTGTGAACAGATTCTGTTCCTGCACGTAAACCACGTTCTTGTCCTCCCCCTAAAATAAAGGGATTTAGATCGCTGTTTTTACGAACAAAGGAAAAGCCAACTCCTTTAGGCCCGTGAAATTTATGAGCAGCTGCAGATAAAAAATCAATCTTAATTTCGGCTAAATCAATCTCATAATGCCCCACACCTTGAACGGCGTCACTGTGAAATAAGGCTTTGTGCTTTTGGCAGCTTGCTGCTACCCTAGCAAGATCAAGAATGGTTCCTATTTCATTATTAATATGCATCAAAGTGACTAATTTCTTGCTGTCATCTTTGGCTAACGCCATATCTAAAGCATCATAATCTAGTTGGCCGTGATGATCTACTGGGATATAGATAATCTCACAACCTTTAGTCGCCAAAAAATCTAAGGCATGAATAATGGCATGATGCTCAATTTTAGAACTAATAATCGTTTTAACTCCTAAATCTTCTACCGCACAGCGCAATAACATATTGTCTGACTCTGTTCCACCAGAGGTGAAAATAATTTCTTGAGGGTGGGCATTAAAATGAGCTGCAATACTTTTTCGGGCAGTTTCGATTTGCGTACGAGCAGTTCTCCCAAAACCATGCGTGGAAGAAGGATTCCCAAAAGTATCTCTAAGACTTTCATGCATTACTGCAATCACTTCTTCTCGAAGTGGGGTGGTCGCAGCATTGTCAAAATAAACCTGCATGATTAGACCTTTACTGGTTCAAATTCTTTTAGGGTTGCTGTGATAATTGAAATACAATCTAACAATTGCTCACGTGTCATCACTAATGGTGGTGCAAATCGAATGATATTTCCATGTGTGGGTTTAGCTAACAATCCATTATCGCGCAGTTTTAAGCAAATATTCCAGGCCGTTTCACTGTCTTCTGTATCGTTAATCACGATAGCATTTAACAATCCACGCCCACGAACCAGGTTAACAATTTTGCTTTGGTCAATGTAATTTTGCATTTCTGAACGAAATAGCGCTCCTAATTCACGCGCATTTTGCGTAAGTTTTTCGTCGCGAATAACGGTTAAAGCTTCCATCGCTATAGCTGTTCCTAACGGGTTTCCCCCAAAGGTACTCCCGTGTTGTCCCGGTTGGATCACATCCATAACAGCTCGCTCTGCTAGTACTGCAGAAACGGGAAAAACACCTCCACTTAGGGCTTTTCCTAGAATTAATAGATCGGGTTTTGTATAAGTAGCGGCTTGTTTTTCGCAATGTCCTTCGCAAGAGCAATTTCCGCAAACGGCTAATAAAGCCCCTGTTCTACCGATTCCGGTTTGAATTTCGTCAGCGATTAACAAGACATTGTGCTGGGTGCAAATGGCTCTCACTTTGCGAATAAAATCTTCATCTGGTGTATAAACGCCTGCTTCCCCTTGGATGGGTTCAACTAGGAAACCAGCAATGTTGGGGTTACTCGCTAATACTTTATCTAAAGCATCGGTATCGTTATATGGAATATGAATAAACCCTTGGGTATGCGGACCAAAATGATCTTTTGATCCCGCATCTGAAGAGAATGATATAATTGTTGTTGTTCGCCCATGAAAGTTGTTATCGCAGACGACAATCTGTGCCTGCCCCTCTGGAATACCTTTAACGGTATGTCCCCATTTGCGGGTAATCTTGATGGCGGTTTCTACTCCTTCTGCCCCAGTATTCATGGGTAGGAGGCTTTCAAAGCCAAAGTATTTTGTGACAAATTGCATGTAGCTGCCCAATATGTTGTTGTGAAAAGCACGAGAAGTCAGGGTAAGGGTTTCTGCTTGTTCCTTCATGGCGTTGATGATGCGAGGATGACAGTGGCCTTGATTTACCGCAGAATAAGCCGATAAAAAGTCATAGTACTTTTTCCCTTCGGCATCCCATAAATAAACCCCTTCTCCTTTCGCTAAAACTACTGGAAGTGGGTGATAATCATGTGCACCATATTTTTTTTCGAGTGCTAAATGATCTTGTGAGGTGATGGCTTTTGTAGTTTCCATATCTAAAACCGTTTTAAAATTATAAATACAAAATTCCTACTTATTTGGGAGAGAAATCATCCAGCTCAAATGTACAAATATTTCTTTGAATTCTTCAAAAACAGGCGTTTTAGATACGCATTTAAAAGCGTACTTTTGCGGCATGCGAAATCGACACAAATCCAAAACCTTTGAACAGCTCACCATTATCGATACTGCTGCAAAAGGAAAAACAGTTGCAAAAACAGACGAAGGGATTCCCATCTTTTTAAATGAAGGAGTGCCAGGAGATGTGGTTGACATTAGAACTTATAAAAAGCGAAAAGGCTTTTTTGAAGGGAAAGTAGAACACTATCACAAACAATCTGAAGATCGTACCACTCCTGCCTGTGAACACTTTGGCACCTGTGGTGGCTGCAAATGGCAACATATGCAATACCCTGCGCAACTCAAGTTTAAAGAAAAAGAAGTTACTGAAAACTTTAAAAGGATTGGAGGAGTCACTCCAGTAACAACTGCAGCTATTTTAGGGAATAAAAGTCCTTACTTTTATCGCAATAAAATGGAATTTTCCTTTTCTTCTAATCGCTGGATGACCCAAGAGGAAATCGCTTCTGGAAAAGAATTCAATAAAAATGCCTTAGGCTTTCACAAACCAGGGATGTGGGATAAGATTGTCGATATCGATAAATGTCATTTACAGGCAGATCCCTCTAATGCCATTAGGAACGAAATAAGACGTTATGCCATTGAAAAAGAATTGACCTTTTTCCATCCCAGAGATCAAAGTGGTTTTTTAAGAACCTTGATGATTCGCACCACATCGACTGGAGAAGTTATGGTGCTTTTACAAGTAGTTCATGATGCGCCAGAACTAGCCCCTTTACTGGATCACATCAAAGCAACCTTTCCAACCATCACTTCTTTGTTATATGTGATTAACAACAAGGCGAATGACACCCTCTATGATCAAGACATTATTTTATACACTGGACGAGAGTATATTGTTGAAGAAATGGAAGGCTTACAATTTAAGATTGGCGCTAAAACCTTCTATCAAACCAATTCTCAACAAGCCTATGAATTGTATAAAATCACCCGTGATTTTGCTCAATTAAAAGCAGAGGATGTGGTTTATGACCTCTATACAGGAATAGGCACTATTGCACAGTTTATCGCTAAGTCAGTCAATAAAGTCGTGGGTGTTGATGTTGTACCAGAATCTATTGCAGCAGCAAAAGTAAATGCAGCAGAAAACAAAATCGACAATGCTTTCTTTGAAGCTGGAGACATGAAAGCTATTTTTACCGAAGATTTTATCAAACGCCATGGCAAAGCGAATGTCGTCATTACAGACCCTCCACGAGATGGTATGCACAAAGATGTGGTCAATCAACTGCTTTCGCTTTCGCCAGAACGCATTGTTTATGTCAGCTGTAACAGTGCCACTCAAGCCAGAGATTTAGCATTGTTAAAAGAAGACTATAAACTTGTTAAAACCCAAGCAGTAGATATGTTTCCTCAAACGCATCATGTAGAAAATGTTGTACTTTTGGAGAAGATTTAAACCCATGTCAAAAAACATTCTTTGTTTACTGTTTTTAGCGCTCCTAGTAATGGGATGCGAAAAGGACGACGTCTGTAATGAAGGAACACCTGGTACTCCCCGCGTGGTTATTCGTTTCTATGACAAAGACGATCCTAGTACTTTAAAAAGCCCTTCTGGCATTAAAGTCAAAGAGGTTAACCAAGAAAATCTTTACGCAATATTGAGTTCAGATTATATCGCTATTCCCATGGACCTCTCTAAAACTTTCACCCGCTATGTTTTTATTTTACCCGCTAGCACAGCGACTTTAACCATTGCAGACACCTTACAATTCAATCACTCAAATAGAAAAGACATATACAGCCGCAGGGCCTGTGGTTATAGTGCAGAATATGTACTTAACAATCCTGCTATAACGACTACAGGATCACTGAGCTGGTATGTGAGATCAACCGTACAATTAGACACCATTCGAAATGAAGAGCAAGCACATCTGGCTATTTACCATTAGTCTTTTATGGTCATTGTTTGCTTTTTCACAAGAAGAAGAAGGAGGCGAAGCCAAAGAAAAAAAATCTCCCCGTACCTATGCCCTTAGGGTTGGACTGGATATGATAAAACCAGCCCGCACTCAATTCGAAGACGGTTATCAAGGACTTGAATTAGTGGGAGATTTAAAGTTAAATAAAAGAGTATTTATTGCGGCAGAAGTAGGCTCTGAAAAAAGAACCCAACAATCTGAGCAAATCAACTTTACCACTAAGGGATCCTATATTAAGGCTGGGATAGATTATAACTTTTTCAACAACTGGAAAGGAATGAACAATTCACTATTTATAGGGTTTAGATTAGCGAGAAGTCTCCATACTCACACCGTAAATAATTACACCCTTTATTCTTTGACACAATATTTAACAGTCAACACCACCGAAGGATATTTAACAGGAGAAAGAGAACAACTAAGCACAGCTTGGTTTGAATTTCTCTTTGGTCTAAAAGTACAGTTACTGCCTAATTTCTATGCTGGAATAAGCTTGAGGATGCACGGCTTACTCAACGACAAACAACCACAAGATTTTGGGAACCTATATGCCCCTGGATTTAATCGAATCACAGACGACAATAAATTTGGCGGAAGCATTAACTATACCTTGACCTATTCACTCCCCTTTCGATTTAAAAAGAAGCTAGACTAAAAACCAATTGGTTTTTTTACAAAAGGGATTTTCATGTAGAGCTTTCCTTCATTCACTAAAAATTTAGGACTTGCAATGGCAGTAAACAAAGCCGATAGTGCAACTAATGGCAAATAAGACATAGGGACAAGAGACCCAATTCCATTTTTAAAGAACAAGAAAAAACCTGCGAAACATACAAAATTAAGACATAGTGCGATGGTTTCTTTTTTCATGAGTTAGAAGAATTAAGTTTGTGAATTTTCTTTGTTCCAGGATAGATATTAAAGTGCAATAAACGCGACTCTAATTTCCCGTTGAACAATTTAATTTTACGCGAAGGTCTTAATCCAACATGCTTCATCGCCTCTAAATTAGAGGTAATCATCCAGGCTTGCGAATTGGTATAATGCTGTTTTAAAGTATCCCCAAAACTGCTGTAAAGGGCATTGATATCACCTTCTAAACGCTCTCCATAGGGTGGATTAGTCACGATATGCAACGGTCCCTCTTGTTCCTTTTGACTAAAGAAAAAATTGTCTTTCTCGATCGACACAAATTCTTCAAGATTGGCATTACGCACATTATCCTTTGCTTTCTCAATGGCAGAAGGCGCTTTGTCAAAACCGCTAATCGTTCCAGCGAGACCTTGGATTTTATTCAGCTGACTTTCTTCAATAGTTAGATACAAGTCTTCATCCCAATCAGCCCATTTCTCAAAGGCAAATTCTTTGCGATTGATATTGGCGGGGATTTTACAACTCATCATGGCTGCTTCAATTGGGATCGTTCCACTTCCACACATGGGATCTAAAAAATCGGTACGCTGGTCCCATCCAGAGAGTAAAATTAGCCCAGCTGCGAGCACTTCGTTTAACGGAGCAATATTGGTGGCCGTTCGATAACCGCGATGGTGTAAAGAAGCTCCAGAACTATCGAGTGAAAAACTACACTGATCTTGATCAATGTGAACATTGATCCGTACATCTGGATACTTTAAATTGACCGAAGGACGTTGCCCTGTTTTGGAGCGAAAACTATCGGCAATGGCATCTTTTACTTTTTGTGAAACATAGAGAGAATGGGTAAAAGTTTCACCAAAAACAACACTGTCAATCGCAATAGTTTCATTGACTGAAAAGTGATTTTCCCAAGGATAATCATAGGCTGCTTGATACAAGTCGTGCTCGCTATTGACACGGCAATGATAGATGGGAACCAAAATTTTCAAGGCAGTGCGCAAACTCAAATTGGCTTTATACATAAAGCCTTTATCGCCTTTAAAATGCACTATTCTATTGCCTTTTTCGACCTCTTGTGCACCAAGTTGCTTCAATTCGTTTTCTAATAAATCTTCAAAACCGTAAAAGGTTTTGGCTAACATCTTAAAATTTGCGCTCATGGGTGAGTTTCTTCCGTCAAAAATAGTTTAATTTTGGCCAATCAAACTTGCTTAAGCCAAGAAACCACTAAAAATGATTTTCGCTTTCCTTTTGCCCTTTATCGCTGTTTTTATAGGTGCTGGTATTGCCTTTTACTTTAAACCAAGAACGCCAAAGGGGATGAAGCTTATCCTAGCCTTCAGCGGATCCTTTTTACTTTCGATATTAATTCTAGAAATGTTGCCACAGGTTTATGAGGCTGGCACCAAAACAACCGGCTTTTGGGTCCTAGGCGGGATCCTCTTTCAAATTCTTTTAGAATTTTTATCCAAAGGAGCCGAACACGGTCATACCCATCATCATTCGATTAAATTTCCTTGGCTAATTCTCATCAGTTTATGCATCCACGCTTTTCTTGAGGGAATGCCACTAGGCTTGCAACCTGCACTACTTTGGGGAGTAAGCGTACACAAAATTCCCATAGGTTTAGTCATCGGGGCACTATTGTTTCAGTCTAATGCTACTACATTATTAAAAGTAGTTGCCTTATGCCTTTTTGCATTAATGAGTCCACTGGGCAGTTATGTTACCTCATTTACTGACACACAATTTACCCATAGTGTTATTGAACCTTTTGTCGTGGGGATATTGTTTCATATCTCTACCACCATCCTTTTTGAAAGTACTGAAGGGCATAATTTCAACTTACAGAAATTCTTAACCATCCTTTTAGGAGTAGGAATCGCAGCCATCTTTTAAACCACTTTACCAATTATTACACCATGTAAACCATCTATTTAATGGTAAATACCACTTAATACATACTATAGTAGACTTAGGGGAGACTTAACGCATCTTTACACCAAGAAAATACATATAGTTTAATAATTGAGTTTAACCTACGCTACTTATTTTTTTCCAAAGAACTCCTATGAAACTATTTCTTAGGGGTTCTTTTTTTATAGCAAATAAACAAGGTTTTTAAACGAGTATTTCAATAACTAAATTTTTAATTATGATGATACCCACAACAAACCCACGTCTTATTTCTACGATTTTAATGCTTACTTTAATCAATCTTGTCAGTTGTACAGAAGAGTATGATGAATGTTTCTACTTAACAGATGAAATAGTTACTAAAGTGTATCAGTTAGATCACTTTACTCAAATTGAAACTTTTGTCCCTGGAGAGTATACCTTTAAACAAGGTAAAAATCATAAAATTGAGATTACGGGACACCCACGTTATCTAGATTCTCTTAACAACTACGTAAACTATGAGACCTTAAGCATCTCAAATCGTTTTCCTTTTTGTGAAAACAAAGCCCAACTGAAGATAGAAATCACTGCACCAAAAATCAAAGATCTATTTATTGATGCAGAAAGTAAAGTCACC
>CALSLW010000001.1:577500-980000 GCA_943787295.1 uncultured Flavobacteriaceae bacterium
GCCGTAACAACACTGGTTTGGGCTATTCCGCGTTCGCTCGCCACTACTAGCGGAATCACTTTTGTTTTCTTCTCCTCCGGGTACTTAGATGTTTCAGTTCCCCGGGTTTGCTTCCTTGCGGATACTATATCTTCAATATAGTGGGTTGCCCCATTCGGATATCTGCGGATCACAATGTATGTGCCATTCCCCGCAGCTTTTCGCAGCTTATCACGTCCTTCTTCGCCTCTGAGAGCCTAGGCATTCCCCATACGCCCTTAATTAGCCTATCGTAACTTTTCTCTTTTAGTTTTGTAATTACTCTATTTGCTCGTACAACCATGTTTTTATGTATTATAAAAAATGATTGATACGTTTTTATTTTTGTATCTATTTTCAATATGTCAATGAACGTCTTTCTAGTTAAAACAAATAAAATCCCTAACCATAACACTAAATGTTGGATAACAAATGCTACAATTAAAAATCCTATTCTATAGAACCGTGGAGAATATCGGAGTCGAACCGATGACCTCCTGCGTGCAAGGCAGGCGCTCTA
Source organism: uncultured Flavobacteriaceae bacterium (assembly GCA_943787295.1). Lineage (GTDB taxonomy): Bacteria > Bacteroidota > Bacteroidia > Flavobacteriales > Flavobacteriaceae > Arcticimaribacter. Next base: position 578,039 of record CALSLW010000001.1, read on the forward strand.
GCCAGCTGAGCTAATCCCCCATTTGAGTCTATCCTATCAGGATGAGACACTAATTATGGAATCCCAACCTCTAGAATTTCCTTTTCTATAAACCCCCCTAAACAAAAAAAAGTAGTCTCGGGCAGACTCGAACTGCCGACCTCTACATTATCAGTGTAGCGCTCTAACCAGCTGAGCTACGAGACTCTACTTCCTACTTAGGTTTGTTATAGTATAATAAAAAAAATGACAGCCGAACAAAACGAGTTTTAAGCTTTCTTAAATAATTTACCTTAGTCGTCTTTCTCTAGAAAGGAGGTGTTCCAGCCGCACCTTCCGGTACGGCTACCTTGTTACGACTTAACCCCAGTCACCAGTTTTACCCTAGGCTGCTCCTTGCGGTCACAGACTTCAGGCACCCCCAGCTTCCATGGTTTGACGGGCGGTGTGTACAAGGCCCGGGAACGTATTCACCGGATCATGGCTGATATCCGATTACTAGCGATTCCAGCTTCACGCAGTCGAGTTGCAGACTGCGATCCGAACTGAGACCGGTTTTATAGATTCGCTCCTCCTCGCGGAGTGGCTGCTCTCTGTACCGGCCATTGTAGCACGTGTGTGGCCCAGGACGTAAGGGCCGTGATGATTTGACGTCATCCCCACCTTCCTCGCGGTTTGCACCGGCAGTCTCGTTAGAGTTCCCAGCTTAACCTGTTGGCAACTAACGATAGGGGTTGCGCTCGTTATAGGACTTAACCTGACACCTCACGGCACGAGCTGACGACAACCATGCAGCACCTTGTACGTAGTCCGAAGAAAGATCTATCTCTAAATCATGCAACGTACATTTAAGCCCTGGTAAGGTTCCTCGCGTATCATCGAATTAAACCACATGCTCCACCGCTTGTGCGGGCCCCCGTCAATTCCTTTGAGTTTCACTCTTGCGAGCGTACTCCCCAGGTGGGTCACTTATCACTTTCGCTTAGCCACTCAACTAACCAATGTTAGTCAAACAGCTAGTGACCATCGTTTACGGCGTGGACTACCAGGGTATCTAATCCTGTTCGCTACCCACGCTTTCGTCCCTCAGTGTCAGTGTATTGTTAGTAATCTGCCTTCGCAATCGGTATTCTATGTAATATCTATGCATTTCACCGCTACACTACATATTCTAACTACTTCACAATAACTCAAGTCTATCAGTATCAAAGGCAGTTCTATCGTTGAGCGATAGGCTTTCACCTCTGACTTAATGGACCACCTACGGACCCTTTAAACCCAATGATTCCGGATAACGCTTGGATCCTCCGTATTACCGCGGCTGCTGGCACGGAGTTAGCCGATCCTTATTCTTACAGTACCGTCAGTACGCTACACGTAGCGCAGTTTCTTCCTGTATAAAAGCAGTTTACAACCCATAGGGCAGTCTTCCTGCACGCGGCATGGCTGGATCAGAGTTGCCTCCATTGTCCAATATTCCTCACTGCTGCCTCCCGTAGGAGTCTGGTCCGTGTCTCAGTACCAGTGTGGGGGATCCCCCTCTCAGGGCCCCTACCTATCGATGTCTTGGTGAGCCGTTACCTCACCAACTAACTAATAGGACGCATGCCCATCTTCTACCACCGAAGTTTTCTTCTTTACTCGATGCCAAGTAAAGATCGTATGGGGTATTATTCCAAATTTCTCTGGGCTATCCCCCTGTAGAAGGTAGGTTGCATACGCGTTACGCACCCGTGCGCCGGTCGTCAGCAGAGTGCAAGCACCCCCTGTTACCCCTCGACTTGCATGTGTTAGGCCTGCCGCTAGCGTTCATCCTGAGCCAGGATCAAACTCTTCGTTGTAGTTTGTTTTAATTTGTCTACAACTAAAGTAAATTGAAAGGTCTCAAAATGGTTTTGTTCTTCATGTATATTTGATACACGCTGTCATTTTCTATTTTTTCAAAGATCGTTTGCCAAAGCTATTACCCCTTAGCGGGTGCAAATATAAAACGCTTTTTCTCCACCCACAACACTAGTGAGTAAAATTATTTGAAGTTTTTTTGCTATCCCAGTAAGCCTAGAACATATGCTCTAATTACTAGGAACTTACAATATAAAAAAAATCAGAAAAAACAATGAATTATTTTTAGGCAAGTAAAAAAGCTATTCCTTTTCCTTCCAGATAGAATAGAGGGCATTCAAGTCATAATCGATGGCGGCGGGCTGCTCTATCAAGTATTGATCGGCAAAAGCGCGCTGTAAGATATCTTCGATTAGGTAGTCTTCTAAAATCTCTTCTGGGTTGTATTGGTCTTTTAAAGAAAGGCTAAATAGAGAGGCAGTCGTTTGATAGACAAAAGCTTTCCATCCCGTGCGCAATTCTTTGACTAAATCAAAGGTGGTGGAGCCGGTTTGTCGATGGACCAATTTGATCAATATACGCCCTTGAGACTTGGAGAGCTTCTTGAGTTCTTCTTCAAATTCTTCGTAAATGAATTTCTCTAAACGCTTTAAGTATTTCTTTCTTCCTCTTTTGGATTCAATCTTATTTAGGCGATCATTCAACACCGTTAATCGGTCTGCGGCGAGTTTAGCATAAGGATATACCCTAAAAACCCTTCTTCTTAACAACACATAACGCTTGAGTTCTTCTCTGGTCTTAAAACGCAGGGGCTGAAAAACCACGACCTCTTTTAAGGTAATTCCGTATTGTGGGATGCTGTCTCCTTCTATTAATAGCAATGGCCCCTCTTGTGTTTGCTGCGCATATACAGTTGAGAGAAGGAGTAAAAAGAACAGAAAAAAGGTATTTTTTTTCATGTGCCAAAGTTAAAAAGATAAACCGATTTTTGCCATTCATAATTGGATAGATAATGTTAAATTAGCCCTTATAATAAAAATGACTATGCAGGTACTTAATGACAAATCAATTGAATTTTTAGAAGAATATCTCAACAATGCCGCCCCGACAGGCTATGAATCTAGTGGGCAGAAAATATGGATGGATTATCTTCGTCCTTATGTGGATACCTTTATTACAGACACCTATGGAACGGCGGTAGGAGTGATTAATCCAGACGCTCCTTTTAAGGTAGTGATTGAAGGACATTCTGACGAGATTTCGTGGTATGTCAATTATATTAGTGATGATGGATTAATTTATGTAATCCGCAATGGCGGAAGTGACCACCAAATCGCTCCTTCTAAATGGGTGAACATTCACACTAAAAAAGGGATTATAAAAGGTGTCTTTGGCTGGCCAGCCATCCATACTAGAAAATCTGGAAAAGAAGAAACTCCTAAACTCGACAACATCTTTATTGATGTAGGCGCAAAAGACAAAAAAGGAGTAGAAGATTTAGGCGTTCATGTGGGCTGTGTGATAACTTATCCTGATCAATTCCACATCCTTAATGAAAATAAATTTGTGTGTCGTGCCATTGATAATCGCGCCGGTGGATTTATGATTGCAGAAGTAGCGCGTTTGTTAAAAGAGAACAAAAAAGAATTACCCTTTGGTCTTTATATAACTAACTCTGTCCAAGAAGAAGTAGGTTTACGCGGAGCAGAAATGATCACCCAAACGATCCAGCCTGATCTTGCGATCGTGACAGATGTTTGCCATGATACCACCACGCCTATGATTAATAAAAAGGAACAGGGACACACAAAGATTGGAGATGGTCCGGTGGTTTCTTACGCACCAGCGGTGCATAATAAGCTTCGCGAAAGGATACTCGACACAGCTGAAGCCAAAGAAATTCCTTTCCAACGTTTAGCGTCTTCTCGATTTACAGGGACAGATACCGATGCCTTTGCCTATAGTAATGGCGGAGTTGCCTCTGCTTTAATTTCGCTCCCCTTGCGTTATATGCACACCACAGTAGAAATGGTGCAAAAGGAAGATGTTGAAAATGTGATTCGTTTGATTTATGAAACACTTTTAACCATTAAACCAGAGGATTCGTTTAGTTATTTTGACTAAGCCTTACTTTATAAAGTGAAAAAGCCTGAAGTTTCCTTCAGGCTTTTTTTTGATCTTATTGATACGGTCATTTCGAATTTGCTCAATGACCACATAGGGACACTGAGCCTGAGAATAATCCCCTTTGACCTTCAAGAAATCGGCCTAAAGAAAAGAGAAGTAATCTCCGTTAAAGAGCAAAAGCTGTTTGAGCGTAGCGAGTTCTTTTGCTTTAGGAGAGCGGTTCACTTTTTAGCTTATTTTGTGTAGTCTTGATTTTTTGGTTCGTTTTGTATCAAGACAAAATGAACAGAAGACACAAATCTTCATTTTTCTTTACCCTCGCGCCAGTCAGCTCGTTCGCTAAAAAAAGCTTTTATCCTTTCTCTATCCTCATTCGCTTGTTTTGATTTATGATAGAGTTCAATTAAAACAATACGTTCTTCTTTTTCGAAATAAGCATAAACTAATCTAAAACCGGATTGTACTCCCCTCCCCTTAAAACTTCGACTGGCGATCTTTTTGACTTTTATAACTGCTGAAACTGTTTGAGCAGTTTGTAATGTATAACTAAAAGGTGGTCGCGCTTGAAGATGCACAAGGATAACTTTCTTCACTAAAGCAATATCCCCCGCTAGGGTAGCATATTTCTTCTGTAATTTTTTAATATCCTTTTGAAAAGCTTCTAGTGCTTCAATCGTCATCTTGGGGCAGGTATTGGCGAACTGAATAAGGGGCTTCTCTGTAAAAGGCGAGTTCATAATCGATCACAGCATTGTAGTCTGTGGCTTTCCAGGGCATATCCTCATGTGAATAAGCACTAATGGCTTTTGCTGGCATATCCCCTAACTGATGTATCACTTGATCAATCACTTGGGTTTCGCTGGCTTTTAACAAACGTAAATCTGGAGCAACCAAAGGTAAGTAACGGGTTTGTGCGAACTCATAAAACTGGGTTTTGTGCTGCTCAATCTTGTGCGCTGCTTGCATTTGCTGTAAAAGGACTTGCAACTCTTTAGGTACTGGACCGTGCTGTAGCTTGCGATAAGTTGCACTGCTTAAATGCTCTTCGTATCGCTCATAATAATTGAAGTCTGCAAAATAGAGGAGTTTGTACAAAACAGTTTCGCCTACATTAGGCTTAGCGGCACATTTTTGTAAAACATAGAGCAGAACTTGCTCCATCTTTTCCAGGGACGTGGCTGGAATGTTCATTCTTAAAGTAGATTGGGCAATCATGGGTTTGGGCTTTGTTAGTGGTTGATTTGGGTTAAAATTAGGGTCGAGCAACTCGTCCATGCTCAAATGAAACAACTGCGCGACCTTTTGTAATTCTGTGACGCTAATTTTTCTTTTTAGGGTTTCGATTAGGGTAAGGGCATGTCTAGGCATACCCATTTGCTGGGCTAAGATTGCTTGTGACCAGCCTTTTTGTTTGCGTAAAGCGGTGATATGCTGTCCTAAAACCTCCATAAAAAGCGTCATTTATGAATACAAATATACAAATATGTATATAAATCACACCTGCGTAAGTATAATTACCGCACTTTAAACAATACACTGAAGCATAAAGATATTTTTAAAAACGACTATCTAGGCGGTAGCGCCTCGAAGTTTTCTTTTAGACTAAAAACTAATAAGTTCACTTTGGATATCGAAACACTTAATTAGATCCCCACTCAATCAAAGCCTTATTAATATTCTTTACTGCTGCAGGGCCTTCATAAACAAAGCCGGTGTAAAGTTGTACTAAAGCAGCGCCCGCTTCGAGTTTTTCAATGGCATCTTGAGGTTTATGGACCCCTCCTACTCCAATGATCGGGAAGGCATTGTTACTCTTTTCAACTAAAAAGCGAATAACCTCTGTACTGCGTTGTGTCAAGGGTCTCCCGCTTAAACCACCCATTTCTTCTTTATCAGCAGATTGTAGCCCTTCTCTACTCAAAGTTGTGTTCGTGGCGATTACTCCGTCGATTTTAACGCTGGTTACAATCTCGATAATGTCGAGCAATTGATCGTCGCTTAAGTCTGGAGCGATTTTGAGCAATATGGGCTTTGGCTTGTTCTTTTGATCATTCAAACTTTTTAAGGTGGAGAGTAAATGGGTTAAAGGCGCTTTGTCTTGGAGAGCCCTTAGATTAGGCGTATTAGGGGAACTCACGTTGACCACAAAATAATCGACATGATCAAAAAGAGCTTCAAAACAGTAGATATAATCATTAACGGCTTCTTCGTTAGGGGTGACTTTATTCTTCCCGATATTCCCGCCTATGAGGACGTTAGTGTTTTTCTTTAGTCGCTTTACTGCATCGTCAACCCCTTCGTTATTAAAACCCATACGGTTGATGATGGCTTCGTCTTCTATAAGGCGAAACAATCTTTTCTTGGGGTTACCTGCTTGTCCCTTTGGAGTTAGCGTACCTATTTCAATAAAGCCAAAGCCAAAGTTAGACAGTTGCTTGTATAAAACGGCGTTCTTATCAAAACCTGCCGCAAGACCTACTGGGTTAGGAAATTTCAAGCCAAAGACTTCACGTTCTAAGCTGGGATGTTTGACTTGATATAAGCTTCTTATTATTGCAGAGACTCCTGGAATAGCAGAGAGTAGTTTGATCATAAAGAAGGAAAAGTAGTGGACTTTTTCTGGATCAAAGAGAAATAAGAGGGGCTTAATAAGTCTATGGTACATGGAATTGTTTTTGCAAAAATAAAAAAACCAACCCGCAAGTGGGTTGGTTTTAAAAAAGTTTTGAAATCAAAAGGGATTACTTTTTTTCTTTCGGGTTAAGTTTTGCACTTAATTCAAGAGAAATAGCGGTTCGCTCCATTTTGATTTTTCCAGCCAATGTTTCGACCACACAAGTGTCGTCTTTATCATTCAACTCTGCAATTTTACCATGCATTCCACTTTTAGTGATTACACGATCGCCTTTCTTTAAGGCACTCATAAAATTGCGTTCTTTTTTTTGTCTACGTTGTTGTGGTAGGATGATGAAAAACACAAACACCACTAACATTAAGAGTAAAAAGGGTAGTTGATCCATTAATTAGTTTTGTAAACGCGCTGCAGCAGCTGCTTCACGTTGTTGTTGTCTTACTGGGTCTGCTTGAACCATTGCTTTGATACGGATAGTCTCACGACCAGAATCTGTATTCGCAGAAATAGTTACTGTCTTTTGTTGTAAGTTAGGTTTGTTGCTTGAGTCAAAGCTTACGCGAATTTGCCCAGTTGCACCTGGAGCGATTGCAGTGTTCTTTGGATACTCAGGTACAGTACAACCACAGCTACCACGAGCATCAGAAATTACTAAGTCAGATTTTCCAGTGTTTGTAAAGGTAAAAAGTGTTTCAACTTTTTGTCCTTCTTGAATCGCTCCAAAGTCGTGAATCGTTTTATCAAACGTCATTACTGGTGCGTTAGAAACTGCCTTAGCAGAAGAAGCTTCTACTGCAGTAGCAGGTGCTTCTTTTTTCTCAGTGTTTCCTCCACATGCTGTAAATGTAAGAGCAATTGCAGAGAGCGATAAAATGAAATATTTTTTCATGGTATTAATTATATTTTTTTCCAAGTCAAATATAGCAAAAATTATTCCAATAAGCCTCGCCCTTTTTTCTTGAGACGATCGTCTTTTATGTACTCTTTCACTAGACTATCTAAAACCCCATTAATGAATTGATTGCTCTTAGGGGTGGAATATTCTTTTGCTAATTCTAGGTATTCATTTAAGGTTACTTTTGGCGGGATGTCTGCAAAATAAATCAACTCTGCGATCGCTATTTTGATTAAGAGTCCATCTAGTGTTGCGATGCGATCTTTATCCCAATTAGGGGTTTTCCCTTCAAATTCACTTTGCAAGGCCTCTTCATTTGCAATAACTTTTTCGTAGAGTGATTTCCCAAAATCAATATCCTCTACCCTTTCGGCTAAATCTGGAAAAGCGAGAGAAGACATATCTTCTTCGCGTAATTTTCGCAATTGCTTTAGAATAAAAGTATTAACAACTGGCAAATCATCTACCCACTGCATATTTAGATCTTCTATATAGCGATAAAGGGGTTCATCTGGGGCGATGATTTCTTTAAATAGTTTTACTATAAATTTTTGTTGTTCTTTAAAGCTGGGCGCAGCTGTTTCTTTGTACGCTTGATAATACTCACTTTTAACAATGGTTTCAAATAGTTGGCGCACATAATCAAATTCTAAATCCCAAGTGTTGAGTTTGTGCTGCTCAATTTTTTTAGCTAAAAAAGGATGTTTTGCGATGAGGGTTAAAGGAGCTAAGCTGACAATTTTTGCGTAATTGTCATTGAGAGGGGCATCGCCTCTGCGCTGCTTATTTTGAATTTTATCTTGTTCTGAGGCATATTCCCATAAAGCTTTAAAGAGATAGAGCAGTGTAGTGTGCAGTAATAACATATCCTGACAACTCTTAGCTATAGCATTTGTTCCTTCTTTTAAAGAGAGGAGATTCCCGTTATATTGAGCATAAACGGCTTGCATTACTTTTACGCGAATTTGGCGTCGTGTTAACATCTTCAAAGAACTTTAAGGCACAAAAATAATAGTTTATACGGGAAAAAACAGTTTTATTTTTTTCTTTTCTAAAGAGTTTTCCCATATTCAAATGTTTACCTTTGGGGCGCAATTATGAAGGAACTACAATACCTTAACAAATACCTATTTACCTATCGATATAAATTACTTATCGGGGTTTTTATTACCATTATTGCAAGGATTTTTTCTTTGTTTACCCCTCGTTTAGTGGGTAATTCAATGACAGCAATCGAGCAGTATTTGAATCAATCGAATCAAGATAGCAGTCAATTAGAAGGTATTTTACTCTTTAATATAGCCCTGATTATTTCTGCTTCGCTGGTGTCTGGTTTCTTTACTTTTTTAATGCGTCAAACGATTATTAATGTTTCTCGCTTTATCGAATACGACCTAAAAAACGAAGTCTACCAACATTACCAAGTACTCTGCAGCACCTTCTACAAAAAGAACAGAACAGGAGATTTAATGAGTCGCATTAGCGAAGATGTAAGTAAGGTGAGGATGTATTTTGGCCCCGCCTTAATGTACAGTATCAATACCATTGCCCTTTTTGTGATTGTGATAAGCTATATGGTGAGTATTGCTCCTAGCCTTACCCTCTACACTCTTCTCCCCTTACCTGTATTATCCATCACTATTTATCAGCTTAGCAAGGCCATTAATATTCGTAGCACGGCAGTTCAAGAGACTTTAGCAAAATTATCATCATTTACCCAAGAGGCTTTTAGTGGGATCGGCGTGATAAAATCCTACAACATTCAACCTTCTATAGAAAACAATTTTGCAGTGCTAGCCCTAAAAAGTAAAAATCAAAATGTCGCTTTGGCAAAAATTCAAGCGTGGTTTTTCCCATTAATGATTTTATTAATCGGATTTAGCAATCTAATAGTCATTTATGTAGGCGGAAAACAGTATATCGCTGGGGAAATTGAAATCGGAGTTTTGGCAGAGTTTATTATCTATGTCACCATGCTAACCTGGCCAGTAGCTACTGTAGGATGGGTAACCTCTCTTGTGCAACAAGCAGAAGCCTCACAAAAACGCATCAATGCTTTTTTACAGCAAAAACCCAGTATAGAAAATGGTTTTTCCACTAAAAAAATCAAACAAGCCCAACTGAGCTTTGAAAATGTTTCTTTTACTTATCCAGATACTGGAATTAGGGCACTAAAAGATATTTCTTTTGAACTAAAGGAAGGTGAAACTTTAGGAATTGTCGGGAAAACCGGAGCGGGAAAATCTACCTTATTAGAATTGATCGCTAGATTATATGATCCCAACGAGGGAAAAGTTATCATTGACCATCAAAATGCCAATACCTACTCCTTAAACAACCTAAGGGAAGTCATAGGTTATGTCCCCCAAAATCCATTTTTATTTTCAGAAAGTATTGAAGAAAATATTCGTTTTGGAAAAAATAATGCTTCCTATGAAGAAATTGTTGAAGCAGCAAAAAATGCCGCAGTACACAATAACATAATAGACTTTAAACATCAATATAAAACCCTATTAGGAGAAAGAGGTGTCACCTTATCTGGAGGACAAATCCAAAGGATCTCAATCGCCAGAGCATTGATCAAAGACCCCATGATTCTTTTGTTTGATGACTGCCTATCTGCCGTAGACGCTGATACAGAAGAGAAAATCCTTGCGCATCTCAATCGCATTAGTCAAGACAAAACGACTTGTATTGTAAGTCATCGCGTGACTTCTGTAAAGAATGCCAATAAGATAATCGTCCTTGAAGATGGTGAAATCATACAACAAGGAACACACAATGAATTACTCAAAATTGATGGGCATTATCGAGATCTAGCAGAAAAACAAAGCGCAGAAATCACTTAAGAATTTGTTTTGTTTAATTTTTTTTAGCAATTTTACGTAGAATTGACTATTATTAGGTGAACAAAATCACTATTACTAGAACCTAATTGAACTAAAATGGATTCACCTCAAGAGGAAATAAACTCAAAAGTACTTCGGGCTGGAAGACGAACTTACTTTTTTGATGTAAGGGAAACAAAAGCAAGTGACTACTATCTTACCATAACAGAGAGTAAGAAGTTTACAAATGACGACGGAAGTTATTATTACAAAAAACACAAAATTTATCTCTACAAAGAAGACTTTAGCGATTTTAAAGAAATCTTAGGAGAAATGATGGATTATATCATCAAAGAACGTGGGAATGAAGTCATTAGCGAAAGACACCAAAAAAATTATTCTGCAGAGGATAAAAACGGATATGCCACTTCTGATGTACCTGAAAAATACACCGATTTAGACTTCGAAGATATTTAAATCAACTAAAATAAAAGTTCAACCGTTTCTCTGTGAAACGGTTTTTTTTTACATTGAGTTTTGAAATATAAATTCATGAAAGAAATAGCAACACTTTTATTTTTGCTTTTAAGCAGCTATGCTATAAATGCACAAACTCAACTTGATTACTATTTACCCAATAATCAAAACTACAACCCAAACATCCCCACTCCTACTGAAGTTTTAGGTTATGAAGTAGGAAAATGGCATGTGAGTCATGATAAACTTTCTGAATATATGCGAACCCTAGCCGCAGCTTCAGACAGAATACAAATTGAGAATAGAGGAAAAACTTATGAAGATCGTCCCCTGTTTTTATTAACCATTACAAGTGAAAATAATCATAAAAAGCTCGATCAAATTAAAATCGATCATATCGCTTTAACAGAACCTGAAGGAGAGAATTTAGATACCTCAACCATGCCAGCAGTTGTCTATCAAGGCTTCTCTATCCACGGGAATGAACCCAGTGGAGCAAATGCAGGACTACTTGTAGCTTACCATCTTGCAGCATCACAAAGTGATCAAGTGGCAGAACTTCTAGAAAACACTGTTATCTTATTTGACCCCAGTTTTAACCCAGATGGTTTACAGCGCTTTTCACAATGGGCGAACACCCATAAAGCACAAAATATCACTCCAGATAGCAATGATAGAGAATACACTGAAGCTTGGCCCAGAGGCCGAACTAACCACTATTGGTTTGACATGAATAGAGACTGGCTACCGGTTCAATTAAACGAATCAAAAGCCCGTATTGCTAGTTTTATCGACTGGTTGCCAAATGTCTTAACCGACCATCACGAAATGGGCACAAACGAAACCTTTTTCTTTCAACCTGGGATTCAATCAAGGGTCAACCCTTTGACGCCCAAGAAAAACCAAGAGTTAACCATGGCCATTGGAAAGTTTCATGAAAAGGCCTTGAATAAAATCGGTTCATTGTATTACACCGAAGAGGATTATGACGATTTCTATTATGGAAAAGGCTCGACCTATCCAGATGTCAATGGTTCAATTGGGATTTTATTTGAACAAGCCAGTTCAAGAGGCCACGCACAAGAAACCGCAAACGGTTTACTCACTTTTCCATTTACCATTCGCAATCAATTTACGGCTGCCCTCTCTACCTTAGAAGCTGCACAAGCGTTGCGAAAAGACCTTTTAGACTATCAACGGGATTTCTACAATAATGCACGCGCAGAAGGACTCAAAAATAGAGAAAAGGCGATTGTTTTTGGGAATCAAAAAGACGCCTCTACCAGTTACCGTTTAGCAGAGGTATTAATGAGACACGACATTAAAGTTCATCGCTTAAATAAAAATTTTCAAAAAGGCGGAAAGCAATATCCACAAGAAAACAGTTTTATTGTTCCGCTAACGCAAAAGAAACAACGTTTAGTTCAAGCCATATTCAGCGAACAAACAACATTTAAAGACAGTTTATTTTATGATGTATCTGCTTGGACACTTTCACATGCTTTTGATGTCAATATGACCAAAGTTAGAGACCTCAACACTGCCGGAGAAGAATTGACCCAGATTGAACGGCCAAAAGTTAAGAATGTAGAACAAGCTGCCTATGCTTACCTATTTGAAGGACATGGCTACCTTACTCCAAAAGCCATTTATCAATTATTAGATGCCGGTGTTCGCGTTAAAGTGGGAATGCAACCCTTCTCTTTAGAAGGGCGCTCGTATGACTATGGGAGTATTATGATTCCAGTAGCCAATCAAGCGATTTCTGAAAATAAACTCTTTGCGCTTATGCAAGAAGTGGCTACTGCAGCAGAAATCAATATCCATAGCGTTAGCACAGGTTTAACACGTGGAATTGACTTAGGTTCAAGAAACTTTGAAACCATTAAAAAACCAAAGGTCGCTTTATTAGTCGGTGATGGTGTGCGAAGTTATGATGCAGGTGAAATCTGGTATTTAATGGATACTCAATACGATATGCCCGTCACTAAGCTCGATGTTAAATCAATCAAATACCGGGATATAAGCAAATACACTCATATCGTATTACCTAGTTATAACGGTGGATTATTGAATGATGCCAAAGAAAAATTATCCGCATGGATCAAAAATGGCGGACACTTAATCGCTTACCGCGATGCGGTGAAATGGGCAAACAAACAAGAATTAATTGAAGAAGAGTTTAGAGAAAAAGAACTCGTCGCAGAAGATGTTTCTTTTGTTAATCAAGGAAAGTTCAAGGGAGCTCAAGCCATAGGCGGAGCGATATTCAACAGTCGTATTGACCGCTCGCACCCAATTAACTTTGGCATCGAAGATGACTACCTAGCGCTCTTTAGAAATTCAAAAATCTTTATGGAGCCTGAAGAAAACAGCTATGATAATCCGATTCAGTACACCCAGGATCCTATTTTAAGTGGCTATATTTCAGAGGAACAACTAGAATTACTCAAAGGCTCTGTTCCTTTTAAAGTCAAATCAAAAGGGAGAGGTTCTATCCTATTAATGACAGACAACACCAACTTTAGAGCCTTCTGGCTAGGCACACAACAATTGTATGCCAACATGCTCTTTTATGCAGATTTGATGTAATTAACGAACGATCTGTCCATTTTCCACAGTCGCCTGCGGAGAGAGAAGAAAAACATCATTGCCTTGTGTTGCTCCCAGCACAAGGCATTGACTATTAAAATTGGCAATTCTCTTTACTGGAAAATTCACCACAGCCACAACTTGGCGACCTAACATTTCTGTAATTGAATAACGAGTCGTTATTTGAGCAGATGATTTTAAGACCCCAAGGGGGCCAAAATCAATTGTAAGTTGGTACGCTGGTTTTTTAGCCTTTGGAAAGGTATCCACTTGCACTACTGTCCCTACGCGAAAATCTACTTGCTCAAAATTATCGAATCCAATCAATTACTTATTTTTTAAAGAATATATCATCTAAAATCCATGCAGGACCGATGAGTAAAAATTTTAAATCATCAAAAAAAGAAGGCTTTGCCCCTTCTAATTTATGACCATAAAACTGCCCTAGCCACGCAGCCACAAAAACACCTAATGCAGCTTGCCATAAGGGCATTATAGTAGCAATTTGTGCGTTCCCAAAAATGCACAAACTCAAAAAGGCAAAAATCAAAACACTCATTTTAACAGAGAGTCTTAAATAGAAAAACATAATAGGAATCAAGGTTACCACCGCCCAGTTAGCGATTGCATCAGATTGAATACCCGTTATGTCAATTAATAAATCATTAGGAATAGACATAAATAAGCCTACCACAGAAAATACAATTAGCGGAACACAGACAAAGTGGATCGCTTTATTGGTTTTGTTTTGATGGCTTTCTGCATAAGCGTCTAGCCAATCTTGCATAGTTTTCATAAGTCAAATGTATATTTACTTTCAAATTACATAATTTTGAGGAATAAAAAAAAATATGGCACTCGTTGAATCAAATATGCTCCCGTTGGGGACAATTGCTCCAGACTTTTTTTTACCAAATGTGGTAGATAATTCTATCTATTCACTCCAGCTATTAAAAGGAGAAAATGGCACCATCGTGGTCTTTAGTTGTAATCATTGCCCCTATGTCATACATTTACTAGATGCATTTGTGGCATTCGCCAAAGAAAATAAAGGCAAGGGGATAGAAACGATTGTCATTTCAAGTAATGATGTCAAAAATTACCCAGCAGACCACCCAGATTTAATGCGAGAACTTGCCCTTGAGAAGAACTTTTCTTTTCCCTATTTATACGATGAGAGTCAAGCAGTGGCAAAAGCCTATGATGCAGCTTGTACTCCAGATTTTTATCTACTCAATGCTAAAAACGAATTGGTCTACCGCGGTAGATTTGACGCGTCTAGACCTGGAAATAACACTCCCATTACAGGAGAGGATCTACAAAATGCCGTAGACAACTTACTAAAAAAAGACCCCATACTAGAAAAACAATATCCTAGCATGGGGTGTAATATAAAATGGAAAGCAGGAAATGAACCTGCTGGCTTTTTTATTTAAAATCGACTAATTCTACTTCAAATTTTAAAGTCGCATTAGGTGGAATAACACCACCCGCTCCAGCTGCACCATAAGCAAAGTCAGAAGGAATGATTAAGGTCGCTTTTGCACCTTTATTCAAAAGGGCAATCCCTTCATCCCAACCAGGGATTACTTGTCCTACTCCTAAACTAAATTCGATGGGTTGGTTGCGTTTAAAGGAAGAATCAAAAACAGTCCCGTCAAGTAACTCTCCTTTATAGTGTACTTTTACACTATTCCCCTTTGCAGGTTGATCTCCTTCTCCTGCCTTATCAATATGATAAAATAAACCGCTCTCTGTTTGATCAAAACCTTTTGTAATACCAGCAAGTGCTTCTGCTTGAGCTGCTTTTGCAGCTTCAATCTTAGCGATCTTATTTGCTTCAAAAGCTGTAAAGGCGTCAGTAGCATTAAAAGCTTTGGCAGCATCACCCACACGAATAATTTCTAATGCATCTACTTTATCCCCTTGTGCAATGCTATCGACAACATCTTGCCCTTGAATCACATGTCCAAATACGGTATGTTTATCATCTAACCATGGTGTTGCTAGGTGAGTGATAAAAAACTGACTCCCGTTTGTTCCAGGGCCAGCGTTAGCCATTGAAAGTACGCCGGGTTTATCATGACGCAATTCAGGGTGAAATTCGTCATCAAACTGATAGCCTGGACCGCCCATACCAGATCCTTGTGGACATCCACCTTGAATCATAAAGTCTGGGATTACACGGTGAAAATTAAGCCCATTATAATAAGGCTCACCTTCAGGCTTTTCGCTGTTTTTTTTACTTCCTTCTGCTAGACCTACAAAGTTAGCCACAGTTCCTGGCGTCTTGTCATAGCTTAGTGATAATAGTATTTCTCCCTTTGGAGTGCTAAATTTAGCATATAGTCCGTCTTGCATAGTATGTGATTTTTAGACGGTAAATATAGGGCAATAAGGTGGAATTAATTCGCTACCTCATTAGTGAATTTAATGCGATAGAGTCTAATCTCCTCTTCGTCATAATCTCCTTCGAACTCTTCAATAGCTTCTGCGATGGTATCATTCTCTGCCTCCATAAAATATTCATGCAGTTCTTCTTGTTGATCTTCGTCTAAGATTTCATCGATCCAATAATTGATATTCAATTTTGTTCCCGCAAAGACAATGGTTTCCATTTCATGGATAAACTCTGTCATATTCATTCCTTTTGCAGAGGCAATATCTTCTAGGGGTAATTTTCGATCGACACTTTGGATCATATATAATTTTAATCCAGAATTTGCCCCAGTACTTTTTACCACCAAATCATCTGGGCGAGCGATATTATTATCCTCCACATATTTTTTGATCAGATTGATAAAAATAGGGCCGTATTTTTTAGCCTTTCCTTCTCCTACTCCGTGGATATTGATCATTTCTTCGATGGTAATAGGATACTTTAAAGTCATGTCATTGATGGAGTTTTCTTGAAAAACAGTGTATGGGGGCACCTCATTTTTATCGGCAACTTGCTTGCGCAATTTTACCAATAAATTTTTCAATGGTAGATCATTAACGGTATCTCTCACTCCAGTAAAAGCAGGTTTCGCTTTCTCTGTATAGGCATGGTCTTCTGTCATTAAAAACGATAGGGGTTTAGATTGAAAAGCAACACCGGCAGTTGTTCTTTTAATCACCCCGTAGGTTTCAATTTCTTTTTTTAAATATCCAGCGACATTTGCCTGCCTGATAAGAGCCATCCAATAAGGTTCATTTTTATGCTTTCCTTGACCAAAGATGGGTAACTTCGCACTATTATGACTATTAATAATAGCGTTTTGTTGTCCAATCAAGGTCTTAACAAGCTCGCGGGCCTTAAACTGCTCTCTTGTTTGCTCAATTGTTGTAAGTAATAATTGTAACTCTTCTTTTGCTTCAACTTTAGTTTTGGGATAACGCATATTGTCATCCATCTTATTAGGGTCGCCTTTTTCAACATCAAAATACTCCCCAAAATAATGCAAGATAAACTTCCTTCTAGAAATAGAGGTCTCTGCATAAGCCACCATTTCATTCAATAAAGCAATCCCAATTTCTTGCTCTGCAACGGGTTTACCCGACATAAACTTTTCAAGCTTTTCAATGTCTTTGTAGGCATAAAAAGCTAGACAATAGCCTTCGCCGCCGTCTCGACCTGCTCTTCCGGTTTCTTGATAATAACTTTCGATACTTTTTGGAATGTCGTGATGAATTACAAAACGGACATCTGGCTTGTCAATTCCCATCCCAAAAGCAATCGTTGCCACGACTACATCACATTCTTCTTTTAAAAAGGCATCTTGATTATTCGCTCTAGTTTTTGCGTCTAAACCTGCGTGATATGGAATCGCATTAATATCGTTTACTTGAAGTATCTGAGCTAATTCTTCAACTTTCTTTCTTGACAAACAATAAATAATCCCTGACTTGCCCTTTCGCTCTTTGATAAATTTGATGATCTCTGTTTCTACTTGGCTCGTTTTTGAACGAACCTCATAATAAAGGTTAGGGCGATTAAAGGAAGACTTAAAAATTTTAGCCTCTGTAATTTTCAGGTTTTTCATGATATCTTCTTGCACCTTTGGGGTGGCCGTTGCCGTTAGGGCAATCACCGGAAGATCTTGATCAATCTGTTGTAACATATGACGCAAATTGCGATAGTCGGGTCTAAAGTCATGTCCCCATTCAGAAATACAATGGGCTTCGTCTACCGCTAAAAAAGAAATTTTTGATTGCTTTAAAAATTGAAGCGTTTCTTCCTTCGCTAAAGATTCTGGTGCGACGAATAGTAGTTTTGTGATCCCGCTACGGATATCTTTTTTTACTTGTTCAGTTGCAGTTTTTGTCAAAGAAGAATTTAAAACATGCGCAATTCCATCTTTTTGGGAAATCCCCCGAATAGCGTCAACTTGATTTTTCATCAAGGCGATTAATGGAGATACCACTATGGCAGTTCCTTCAGATATAAGTGCAGGAAGTTGATAACAAAGAGACTTGCCCCCCCCGGTAGGCATAATTACAAAGGTGTTCTTTTTTGCTAAGACGTTTTTTATAACTTCTTCCTGTAATCCTTTGAAAGAGGAAAAACCAAATAATTTTTTTAATTCTTCTGTTAATTGCAATGAAGACATGAATGCTTTAAATCAAATACTTTAAATTTGTAGCTTAAATATAATACTTACAAAAGAATTTTCCCTTATTAACTCAATTGAATTGTTACATAAACTTAAAATTTTTGGAGTAATAAAATCAAGACTTATGTTTAATGCAAAAGATATCATGAATTCTACTACTACATTATTGGAAGACTCATTTGTTATCAAAGCATTACATATTTTTAAAGAAAATTCCATTGTGCATGTTTTTGCAGAAACAGTGGGACACTACAAAAGCATTGTCAATAGTTTAGACATAATTAAAGAAGGAATAAGCGAATGATCCAAGAAAACGAAATGTCTTTTCTAGAGCACCTAGAAGCACTGCGATGGCATTTAATCCGCGCCTCACTAGCTGTTGTCATTATAGGCTTTGGTGCATTTCTCGCCAAGGATTTCATCTTTGACACCCTTATCTTCGGGCCAAAAAAAGCAGACTTTTTTACCTATGAACTTTTCTGTAATATCTCAAAAATGATGGGGCAAGGCACCAGTTTTTGCATTGAAGAGCTCCCTTTTAGAATCCAAAGTCGTGCGGTATCAGGGCAATTTTCTGCCCATTTGTGGACCTCTATTACTGCTGGATTTATTTTGGCTTTCCCATATATATTAATGGAATTTTGGCGCTTTATTAGCCCTGGGCTTCACGCTCATGAAAAAAGAAATGCAAGAGGCTTTATCTTTATTGCTTCCTTCTTATTCTTCATAGGCGTCCTCTTTGGATACTATATTGTTACTCCGCTATCCATCAACTTTTTAGGAAGTTACACGGTAAGCAACGAAGTCTTTAATGATTTTGACTTAGACAGTTACATCAGTTTATTAAGGGCCGCTGTCTTGTCATCGGGCTTTATTTTTGAATTACCCATCTTAATGTATTTCTTTACTAAAATAGGACTTGTCACGCCAGACTTTTTAAGAAACAATAGGAAATTTGCGATTGTAATTGTGTTGAGTATTTCTGCCATTATAACACCGCCAGATATTGCGAGTCAAATTATCGTAACCATTCCTATACTTATATTATATGAGGTAAGTATCTTTATCTCTAAAATCGTATACAAAAGACAACAAAAAGCAAATGAGTAAGCTTGTAGAAGAATTTAATGCCTATCGTTCAAAAATGAACGATAAGTTACTGGATGAGAATTCAAAAATCATCAAAAGAATTTTCAATCTTGATGCAAATGCTTACCAAGCAGGAACACTCGACAGCACTACAAAAGAATTGTTGGGGCTAGTTGCCTCTACTGTATTGAGATGTGATGATTGTGTGCGATATCACTTAGAAGAATGCTACAAAAATAAGGTGCCCAAATCTGCTGTACTAGAGAGCCTCGAAATTGCCACTTTAGTGGGAGGAACAATTGTAGTTCCACACTTAAGACGTGCTTTTGAATATTGGGAAGCATTAGAACAAAACGAAGATTAAAATGAAACTAAAAGCACTATCCATAGAAAAATCTTACCGAGGTAGGAAAGTAGTAAGCGGAATTTCTCTTGAAGTAAATCAGGGAGAAATCGTAGGGCTTCTAGGGCCTAACGGTGCCGGAAAAACCACTTCGTTTTATATGATCGTTGGCTTAGTTAAGCCTAACGGCGGAAAAATATATCTCGATGAGACAGAAATCACTTCCTACCCTATGTACCAGAGGGCCCAAAACGGAATTGGCTATCTCGCACAAGAAGCTTCTGTCTTTAGAAAATTAAGTGTAGAAGACAATATCTTAAGTGTGCTTCAACTCACTTCACTTTCTAAAGAACAACAAATTCAAAAGATGGAAGATCTTTTAGAAGAATTTGGTTTAAATCACATTAGAAAAAACAGAGGAGATCTATTATCTGGAGGAGAACGCAGAAGAACAGAAATTGCGCGTGCCCTAGCGACAGACCCAAAGTTTGTATTATTAGACGAGCCTTTTGCTGGGGTAGACCCAGTTGCGGTAGAAGACATTCAACGTATTGTTGCTCATTTAAAAAATAAAAATATTGGGATCTTAATAACAGACCACAATGTTCAAGAAACCCTTGCCATTACAGATAAAACCTATTTGATGTTTGAAGGGGAAATTCTAAAAGCTGGCGCTCCAGAAGAATTAGCCCAAGACGAAATGGTAAGGAAAGTTTACTTAGGTCAGAACTTTGAATTGCGCAAAAAGAAAATCAAATTTTAAAGAGGTACTTGATCGAACTCAAAACGACATAAAGTATAATTGTACCTGATATTGCTGCTAGACCGTATAATAAAAACATAAGTGTCGCCCCAATAAGCAATAAGACAGGGAACAAAAAAGAAAGCATGCCCTCATTGGTCTTAAGAGAGAACATTTTCCAGTGTATATTCATCAAAAAGATCGATAGAGTACAACAGATCATCAAACTAATTGGATTCATCAAATAAGCTTTGAAGACCACTAGATTAGGATGCTGAAAGACAAATGGTAAACCCATAATCAAAATAGCATTAGCTGGAGCCGGTATCCCTTTAAAATAAGATAATTTTTCTTCTAACAGATTAAACCTTGATAACCTAAACGCTGCTCCTAACGTAATAGTAAATCCTATTAAAGCAAGAGGAGCAAAAGAAAGTACAATTGAAATATCTGAAGAAATATTTAAGGTGTAATCATTGATTTTTACGCCAGAGAGTAAAAACAGTTGATACATAAGTGCCCCAGGAGCAACCCCACTTGTAATCAAATCTGCCATAGAGTCTAACTGAACCCCTAATTCGCTTTCAACGCCTAGTAGTCGAGCAAAGAAACCGTCAAAAAAATCAAAAAAAACACCCAATAATACGAACAATAAGGCCGCGTTAAATTGATGTGAAAAAGCAAAATAAACCGCTAAACAACCTGCTATCAAATTTAAAGAGGTGAAAATATGCGGGATAGATTTTTTAATCATAAAATATATTTAAATGCAAATTACAATTTTTATACGGTCTTAATACACCCATCCAAACTACTTTTTTACTTTCTTTGTGTGGTTGCTCGAAATTAGTTTTCATATGAAAAAAGAATTGAAGTTATCTCTTATAAGCGGTCTTTTAATGGCGCTGGCATGGCCTACTTATGGACTTTCATTTTTGGCATTTTTTGGGATAACCCCACTTCTTTATCTGGTCGAACTAATCAATAAAGGGCAATACAAAAGAAAAGCATGGAGTGTTTTTGGATACAGCTATTTAGCCTTTTTCATTTGGAACATAATTACCACCTGGTGGATTTATAATTCTACTGGATTTGGTGCTGCTTTTGCGATACTTTGCAACAGTAGTTTTTATGCCATCATCTTTACCATTCACCGCTGGTCGTTAACAAGACTGCCACAAAAAACAAGTTATCTGTTTTTGATTTCCTTTTGGATGACATTTGAAAAGTTTCATCTCAACTGGGATTTTTCATGGCCCTGGCTAAATCTAGGAAATGTCTTTTCAGAAAGTATTTATTGGATCCAATGGTATGAATATACTGGAGCCTTCGGCGGCACGCTTTGGGTGCTTCTAGTGAACTTTATCGGTTTAAAATACTTACGTAACTACTTTGGTGGAACACCATTAAAAAATGTGTTAAAAGCCTATATCCCTCAACTTTTATGGATCGCTATTCCCATTGTTATATCAATGGTGATTTATCTTAGCACAACTGAAAGTGAAAAAAGCACTAAGGTGGTTGTACTACAACCAAATCTCGATCCTTATCAAGAAAAATATCAGTATACTAACCCACAACTACTTCAACTAACTAAAGAAAGTACTGCAGGTCAGTTAGACGAGACCGTTGACTTTTTACTTACGCCAGAAGGCTACTTTGATGAAGGCTATGGTCTAAATCTATCAAACTATAATCGAAGTTCGTTTTATCAAGACATTAAAAAATTTACTGCGCAATATCCTACCCTATCTCTCGTAACTGGCGCACAAAGTATTCGCCTGTACCCTAGAAGCAAGACTGCACCCTCTGTAACAGCTAACAGATTAAACAATGGAGCTTGGTATGACGTCTACAATTCTGTCTTCCATTTTGAAGATGAACTAGAAGATGCTTATTACCATAAATCAAAACTTGTAGTTGGGGTGGAATACATGCCGTATAAAAAATATCTAGAACCAATTTTCGGGGAATTCTTACTTGATTTTGGTGGGACAATTGCTACCCGTGGAGTGCAAAAAAGCAGAACAGTCTTTACAAATAAGGCGGGGATTAAAACCGCTCCTATCGTCTGTTATGAATCTATTTATGGGGCTTATGTGACAGAATATGTTCGCAATAGCGCCCAGTTTTTAAGCATCATAACAAACGATGCCTGGTGGGGCAACACACAAGGTCATCAACAACTCTTTAGTTATGCAAGACTTAGAGCGATTGAAAACAGAAGAGCCATTGCACGTTCTGCCAATACTGGGATTTCTGGGTTCATCAATACTAAAGGAGAAGTACTACAAACCTTAGGCTATGAGCAAAGAGGGTCTTTAAGTGGGATCATTCCGCTGAATAGCAAATTAACCTTCTACAGCATTTATGGCGACTATTTAGCCCGCTGGTCAATCTTCTTATTTGGTTTGTTCTTCTTAATCGCCTTAAGCGGTCGCTTAAAAGAAAAAGCAGCATTTTAAGAGAATTTAATCCTTCCCTAAAACAAATTACTGTAATTTTACATTAATGAAACAGTCCATTGTTTTAATCTTAGGGCTTTTAATGGGATATTTTCTCATCAAGAAATTATTGTTCGCTCCCCCTAAAAAGAAAAATAAACAAGGATTTAGAAAGAGATATGAAGCGCGAAAAAAAGAAAAATTAAATGCTAGAGATGAAAGTTTACACCAAGACGGGTGATGATGGTACGACGAGTTTATTTTCAGGAAAAAGAGTACCAAAGCACGACTTGCGCATAAAGAGTTATGGCACCATCGACGAGCTTAATAGCTGGGTGGGTGCTATTAGAGATCAAGCCGATCCAGAGACTCAAAAAGAGTTGATCGTCATTCAAAACGATTTAATGACCATAGGCGCTCAATTAGCAAATGATAAAGACGACCTTCCCATCGCTAAAATTGACACCACCCATGTCGAAGCCCTTGAAAAAAGTATTGATCGAATAACAGATCATCTTCCGCCATTAAAGAATTTTGTGATTCCAGGGGGGCATCCTCAAGTATCAAATACCCATCTAGCGCGCTGTGTCTGTAGAAGAGCTGAACGCTATATCACTGAACTTAAGGAACTAACAACTGTTGCTTCTGAAATAATTTTCTACATCAATCGCCTTTCTGATTACTTTTTCACCCTTGCCAGAAAATTCTCTTATGACCTTAACGTAAAAGAAATTAAATGGGAACCTGCTCGAAAATAGCAAAATAACTTGCGCAGAAGTTCTAAACATTTATTTTTGCAAAAAAAAAGTCATGTATTGGACTCTAGAATTAGCTTCTTATTTAAGTGATGCCCCTTGGCCAGCGACTAAAGACGAATTAATTGATTTTTCAATTAGAACTGGTGCTCCTCTCGAAGTGGTTGAAAATCTTCAATCCATGGAAGACGAAGGAGACGTATACGAATCCATTGAAGAAATCTGGCCTGATTTTCCATCAGACGAAGATTATCTTTGGAACGAAGATGAATATTAAACCTCAAAGTTGAAAAAGTCTCGTTATGAGGCTTTTTTTTTGATTACATTTGAGTTTATAATGCCGAAATTTAATTATGAGTTTTGTAAATAATCTCTTAAAAGTTTTTGTTGGTGATAAAACCAAGAAAGACCTCAAATCTATTCTTCCACTTGTAGATGCTGTAAAAAGTCATGAAGCTGCTTTTGAAACACTAAGCCATGACGAGTTACGTGCTAAAACAATAGCATTTAAGGAAGAAATAAAAGCTGCCAGAGCAGACTTTGATCAAAAAATCGCTCAATACAAAGAAGATATCAGTGCTACAGAAGACATTGATCAAAGAGAACAGCTCTACAACAGCATCGATCAATTAGAAAAAGAAGCACTAACTGTTACAGAAAAAGTACTCTTAGAACTCCTTCCTGAAGCATTTGCAACCGTTAAAGAAACCGCAAAACGCTTTGTAAATAACACTAAAATAGAAGTCACTGCATCTGAATTTGATCGCCAGATCTCTGGTGAAAAAGCCTATGTCAACCTTCAAGGTGACAAAGCACTGTGGTCTAATAGTTGGGATGCTGCTGGGAAAGACATCATCTGGGACATGATCCACTATGACGTCCAATTAATTGGTGGTATCGCAATGCACCAAGGTAAAATTGCCGAGATGCAAACAGGAGAAGGTAAAACCCTTGTTGCTACCCTTCCAGTGTACCTTAACGCCCTTGCGGGAAAAGGAGTACATCTTGTTACAGTAAATGACTACCTCGCAAAACGAGATAGCGCATGGATGGCACCTATCTTTCAATTTCATGGGCTTAGTGTCGACTGTATCGACTATCACACACCCAATAGTGAAGAACGCAGAAAAGCATATTTAGCAGACATTACCTATGGAACCAATAACGAATTTGGTTTTGACTACTTAAGGGACAATATGTCACATACTCCGCAAGACCTTGTGCAGCGAAAACATCACTTCGCTATTGTAGATGAAGTAGATTCTGTCTTGGTCGATGATGCACGAACACCTTTGATCATTTCTGGTCCTATTCCAGAAGGAGACAGGCATGAATTTGATGCGCTAAAGCCAAAGGTAGCAGATCTCTTTACCAAACAACGCACTATGCTTACCGCACTATTAGCAGAAGCAAAAAGCAAAATTAATGCGGGTGATAAAGAAGAGGGAGCAATTTTACTCTTTAGAGTATATCGCGGCTTACCAAAAAACAAAGCCCTCATTAAATTCTTGAGTGAAGAAGGAGTCAAACAACTACTTCAAAAAACAGAAAACTTCTACATGCAAGACAACAATCGTGAGATGCATGTGATCGATGCCGAACTTTATTTTGTCATTGACGAGAAAAACAATTCGGTAGAATTAACTGACAAAGGAGTAGAATACCTTTCTGAAAGCGTTCAAGACAAAGGCTTTTTTGTTCTTCCAGATATAGGGACAGAAATTGCCAAAATTGAAAATCAAAAACTTGCTGTAGAAGAAGAAGCCGCACAAAAAGAAGTCCTTTTTAAAGACTTTGGGATCAAGAGTGAACGCATTCACACCATGACCCAGCTTTTTAAAGCCTACACCCTCTTCGAAAAAGACACAGAATACGTTGTCATGGAGAACAAGGTGATGATTGTAGATGAACAAACCGGGCGTATCATGGATGGTCGTCGATATTCAGACGGATTACACCAAGCCATTGAGGCCAAAGAAAATGTAAAGATTGAAGCGGCAACGCAAACATTTGCTACCGTTACCTTGCAAAACTACTTCCGTATGTACCACAAACTTTCTGGTATGACAGGAACGGCGGTAACTGAAGCGGGAGAATTTTGGGAAATCTATCAATTAGACGTTGTTGAAATCCCCACAAATAGACCCATTGCACGTAAAGATCAAGAAGACTTGATTTATAAAACCAAACGTGAAAAATACAATGCCGTTATTGAAGAAGTCACTAAACTTTCTCAACAAAAAAGACCGGTATTGATTGGAACAACCTCTGTTGAAATTTCTGAACTACTGAGTAAAATGCTCAACATTCGCAAAGTTCAGCATAACGTACTGAATGCAAAACTGCATAAAAAAGAAGCAGATATTGTCGCAGAAGCAGGAAATCCTGGGGTAGTAACCATCGCAACAAATATGGCGGGACGTGGAACAGATATCAAATTATCTGATGCCGTTAAAGCGGCTGGTGGTCTTGCCATTATAGGAACAGAAAGACATGACTCTCGTCGTGTAGACAGACAGTTAAGAGGTCGTTCTGGGCGTCAAGGTGATCCAGGAAGTTCACAGTTTTTCGTTTCTTTAGAAGACAACCTCATGCGTCTTTTTGGTTCAGATCGTGTTGCAAAAGTAATGGATAGAATGGGCCTTGAAGAAGGTGAAGTAATCCAGCACTCGATGATGACAAAGTCTATCGAACGCGCACAGAAGAAAGTAGAAGAAAACAACTTTGGCGTTCGTAAACGCCTCTTAGAATATGACGACGTGATGAACGCCCAACGCGAAGTCATTTATAAAAGAAGAAAACACGCCCTGCAAGGAGATCGTTTAAAAGTGGATATTGCCAATATGCTCTTTGAAACTTGCGAAGAGATTGTACTCAATAATAAAGCTACGAACGACTTTAAAAACTTTGAGTTTGAGATCATCAGCACTTTTTCAATTACCGCTCCTGTTCTTGCAAGCGAATTCGAAAGCATGTCTGAGGGAGAGTTGATTGACAAACTCTATCAAACCACTTTTGATTATTACAAGCAAAAAGGTGAAATCAACGCTACCCTGACCTTTCCAGTGATTAAAAATGTCTATGAGCGCCCTGGGAATAAGTTTGAAAAAATTGTCGTACCATTTACAGACGGTACAAAAACATTAAATGTTGTAACGCATTTAGAGCAAGCTTACGCTTCCAAAGGAAAACAGCTTATCGAAGATTTTGAACGCAATATCACTCTTGCATTAATAGATGATGCTTGGAAAAATCACTTGCGCAAAATGGATGAATTAAAACAATCTGTCCAATTAGCTGTACACGAACAAAAAGATCCACTATTGATTTATAAGTTTGAAGCCTTTGAACTATTCAAACGCATGATTGGGAGCCTTAATAGAGAAGTGATTTCTTTCTTGTTAAAAGGGAGCATCCCCTCACAAGACACTTCTATTCAGGAAGCTAAAACAAGTCGCTCCAAAGACAAGCTCAAAACCACTAAAGACAATGTCTTAAACTCTGAAGAGTTAGCCGAAAAGCAACGCGCCATAGGTGCTGGAGCAAGTGGACAACGACGTCAAGTGGTCGAAACCATTACTAGAGAGCTACCAAAAATTGGACGAAATGATCGTGTGACGATTAAAAACACCATTACTGGAGAAAATAAAACCGTAAAATTCAAACAAGCTGAACCCCTTCTTACAAAAGGAGAATGGGTATTCGTTGAAAAAAATTAATTCGTAACTTACATCAAAATATGTAGTTGATGGAAATGTATGCGGAAATTTTGTTGATTGCCATCCCCAGTTTTTTGGTCTTAGTTTTGATTGAAATCGCCTATGGGGCTTGGAAAAAAGAACAGACTTATACTTTGATGGATACCTTGTCCAGTCTTAGCTCTGGAATGACCAATATTTTAAAAGATGTTTTTGGGATTGGACTTATTATTATCTCCTATCCTTTGTTAAAAAACGCCATAGGGTTAATTGAGATCGAAGAAAGCTTTTTCCTCTACTTTGTCGCTTTTATCTGTATTGATTTTGCCTCTTACTGGAACCATCGTCTCAACCATTCTATCAATGTTTTTTGGAATCGACATATTGTTCATCACAGTAGTGAGGAATTCAATCTAGCTTGTGCTTTACGTCAAAGTATTTCTAGCCTAATTGGTTTTGGCGCACTATTCCTTTTACCAGCGGCCCTTTTAGGAATTCCACATAAAGTAATTACTGTGCTTGCACCTTTACACCTATTTGGTCAATTTTGGTATCATACCAGACATATTGGGAAGTTGGGTTGGTTAGAATATATTTTAGTTACTCCTTCTCAACATAGGGTTCATCACGCGATTAACCCAGAGTATGTCGATAAAAATCTATCGGCCATATTTTGTTTATGGGATCGAATATTTGGAACTTTTCAGGAAGAATTAGAAGATGTTCCCTGTGTCTATGGCACCCTTAAACCGGTACAAACTTGGAATCCTGTCCTGATTAACTTTCAGCACAACTGGGGGTTAGCGAAAGATGCATGGTACGCAAAAAACTGGGGAGACAAACTAAAACTATGGTTTATGCCCACCGGTTGGCGCCCCGCTGATGTTGCAGCACGTTTTCCACGACCTATCGTAGAAAATGTGTTTGAACAAGAAAAGTATGCTCCTGTCTATACTTTAAAGCACAAACTAATCGCATTATTTCAATTTATAGGATTAAATACCTTTATCGTTTTATTTTTAACCTCATTTGCGGATTTACACATTTCTTCGCAAGTGGCTTATGGGATTTTAATCTTTACAACCATCTTTGGGTTTACTTCTATCATGGATGGTCACAAATGGGCCTTTGTTTTTGAAATAACGCGATCGTTATTGGGTTTAATGATAATGTTTCATCCCTTTCAAGGTCGGGTATGGGAGGTGGACTATGCCTTTGCACTAGGCACAAGCGCCTATTTCTTTTTAAGCCTATGTGCTACCCTGTGGATGTATCAATCGCTCCCTAAACACAAGCCTATTACGTCCTAAAAATGACGCAAGAAAAGCCCCTAGATTTTTTACTTCTTGGCCCAGCAGCACCCTACCGCGGTGGCATAGCTGTTACCCAACATGCTCTAGCAAAAAGTCTAACCGATCTGGGCTATAAGGTCAAACTCTTCACCTTTACAAAGCTTTACCCCGCTTTGCTCTTTCCTGGAAAAACCCAGTTTACAGCAGAACCAGAAAACCAACCTCTTTCCATCGATAGGAAAGTTCATGCTTATCATCCATTCCAATGGAAAAGTGTAGCCAAATCAATTAATCAATTACACCCTAAAGCGGTAGTGTTTCGTTACTGGACACCTTTTCTAGCACCCTGTTATAACGCCATTGCTAAACGGCTTAATCCTTCTATTAAAAAAGTAGGCTGGGTAGATAATTGGCAAGCACACGAACCTAAGTCCTGGGATAGATTTCTAACCCAGCGATTTGAAAAATCCATGGATCTTTTCAGCACTTTATCTTCTGCAGTTGCCAAAGAAATTAAAGGCAATAGCCAAAAAAAGATTTGGGGAAAGATGCATCCAATTGAAGCTAACTTACCTCCAAAAGTAGACCAAAAAGAAGCGCGAAAAAAACTCAATTTGCCTGAAGATAAAACAGCCATACTCTTCTTTGGCCTGATAAGACCTTATAAAGGTTTAGCCCTTTTAATCGAAGCCTTAAAATACCACCCAGAAAAGCATTTGTTTATTGTGGGAGAATGTTATGAAAAATGGAGAAGCTACCAGCAATTAATTGAGCGATATCAGCTCGAAAAACAAATCACTGTGGTTAATCGATTTGTATCTTACAAAGAGGCGGCAATTTATTTTTCTGCAGTTGATGCGACCATACTCCCCTACACTAGCGCAACACAAAGTGGTGTTGTAGCCCTGGCCTACCACTATGAAACTCCACTAGTCGTGACAAAACATCCGGGCTTAATTCAAGCTGTAGCTCAAGATAAAACTGGTTGTATTTGTCTACCAGAAATCAATGACATCAAAGAGGCTATAACTGCAGTTACTGAAACAGCAAGAAACAAGACCTTTAGAGAGAACTTAAAGCAAACCAAAGTCAACTATTCTTGGGAAAATTATGCCAAAGAATGGGCAAATTTCATTTTACATGAAGAAACATAATATTCGACTAATTTGTAGTGAT
Source organism: uncultured Flavobacteriaceae bacterium (assembly GCA_943787295.1). Classification (GTDB taxonomy): domain Bacteria; phylum Bacteroidota; class Bacteroidia; order Flavobacteriales; family Flavobacteriaceae; genus Arcticimaribacter. The sequence continues at coordinate 607,545 of CALSLW010000001.1, forward strand.
ATCGATGGGACACTCTTAGATAAAAACCGAGAGTTATCTTCAAAAACGAGAGCTGTTTTTGGGCAATTAAAAGATATTTATCCCTCTGTATTAATCTCTTCTCGAATGCCTAAATCTTTACGCCAACTTCAGGCAGAACTTGGCATTGAGAATGATCCTATCATTGCCTATAATGGGAGCTTGATTCAATGGAAAGGTGAAACACTTTTTAGCCAAGAAATGCCTTTTGCTTTGTTAGAAAAAATGGTAGAATATACCAAAGGAACGAATATTCATCTAAGCCTTTATCACAAAGATGAATGGGTTGTCCCTGCAGACGATTACTGGGCAAAAAGAGAGGCTCATAATACTAAAGTTGCTCCTATTATTGCCCCTTTAGCCGCAAGCCTTGCAGATTGGAGAAAGCGCAATATTAGTGCGCATAAAGTAATGTGTATGGGCGAGGAAGAAGAAATTGAAGTGTTGTATCAACAATTACAATTGCATCAAAATGAAATCAATGCCTACCGTTCTAAAAACACTTATATCGAAGTAAGCCATATTGAACAAGACAAGGCATCGGCGCTTTCGTTACTATTGCAGCAAAAATATTCTGAAATAGAAATGGAAAATGTTGTGGCTTTTGGGGATAATTATAATGATACCACCTTATTAGAAAATGCAGGTTTAGGGGTAGCAGTAGCTAATGCAAAAGAAGAGGTACTCAAAAGCTCAAACACTGTTTGTAAAGCTAATATAGAGGATGGAGTAGCATTATATCTAGAAGCGTTATTACTGCAATAGGTTTTCTATCCCAGTAGTGCTTTATCAAGATTAGGCATCCCTATTCTTTAGGCTTTCGGCGATGATGTACTTGAATTTTGTGGTACTCCAGCCATGGTCACGACTAACAAAATGTACTGGAATTCCAAACTGGTCACCTGTATAGGATTTTCCGATGTAATCGTCTCCTAAAAATCTAATCCCAAAATCGTTCTCTTGGATTAGTTCCAATAGATCTTTTTCATAGGTATACACCAAAACCTCATCGACATAAACATTTGACATCAATTGCTCGATCCGTTCTTCTGTAGAGAGAATGGGTTGCAGTTTTTCTGGTCGCTCAATAGAGGGATCTGTTTGCAACAAGATGGTGAAATGATCACAATTTGCTTTACACTCCTTAAATAACTGAATGTATCCCGGGTGGAGTATATCAAAATTTCCTGCGGTGAATCCTTTTTTCATAGCTCGATTATTTTGTAAAGTTATTTAAAATATCAATTAATTTATCTGAACTGCCCACGGTGTACTTCGCGGCAGTTTGTTTGTGTCCTATTTTGATGGAAATAACCTCTTCTGGAAGCTTTTCAAACATATCCTCATCTGTAACGTCGTCTCCTGCAACAAATACAAAGTCGTATTCTTGGCTAGAAAATAAATCAAAGGCTGCAATTCCTTTATTGATCCCAGCAGGAATCACTTCAATAATCTTGTTTCCTTCCATGATGCTAATTTCATTAGAGATCATACTGGACAAAACCGTTTTTAACTCCTCGGCTTTATTGACGCCTAATTCTGGATCAGTTTTACGATAATGCCACACCAGGGAATTCTTTTTATGCTCGATAAGTGTTCCGGGAGTGTTGTCTGTAAACTGCTGCAATACGGGAAGTATATGCGTCATCCAATCGTTGTTGGTTGGATGCTTGTCAATCCATTCGTCAGTTTGTGCATGCCTGATAAAATGACCGTGTTCTGCCACTAAAGTAATGGCTTTATTCGTAAATACTTTTTCTAAAAAGGACATGGGTCTCCCGCTAATGATGACAAGATCATTGGAGTCGTCCTCACTCAACTGATTTATTGTATTGAGCACATGTTTATTTGGCAAGGCCTTATTGCGCATCTTATGAAATTTGACCAATGTCCCATCATAATCTAACAATAACAATCTTTTATGGGTGGCTTTGTAATCTTTGGCTATGCCATTGATAATATCCTCTGTGATACGAACACTCTTGTGTTGCTGCGAATCGATTGCAATAGCAGACAATCGCTCTAAAAAGTTATCTGACCAAAAGGTTACGTTATAGCGTCTAATACGCTCGCGAAGCTCAATATTGCGCTCTAGCTGTTCGTCTTCGGGCATATTGATGGCCTCATAAATCGATTCAGACAAACCTTTGATGTCAAAAGGATTAACGGTTAAAGATTGATGCAATTCTTTTGATGCACCGGCTAATTCACTTAAGATCAAAACGCCTTTATTGTCGACTCGTGTAGCGAGGTATTCTTTTGCTACTAGGTTCATTCCGTCTCTTAAAGGAGTCACCATGGCGATGTCTGACAAGCAATAAAAATCAATCAAATCATCAAAATCAAAAGAACGATAGTAATACCAAATTGGGGTCCAATTGACCGTTGCAAACTTTCCGTTTACTCTCCCGATAATTTCGTCTGTATCTCTTTTGAGTTTTTTGTAGTGAGAAACGTTTGTCCTTGAGGGGACAGAAACCATGACTAATCTCACCTTTTCTTGATATTGAGGATATTGTTCTAGGAAGTATTCAAAGGATTTAATGCGGTTGATGACGCCTTTTGAGTAATCTAATCGATCAATTGAAAGGATGATTTTTCCATCGCTAGAAGCTTTGTGGCGCTCTAATTCTGTTCTAAAAGTTGAAAAATCTTCTTGCTTTACCGCCTGGTGCTTCATGGCGGTATTTTCAAACTTTTCAAAGTCGATCCCCATAGGGAAAGTATCTACAGTGATTTCGCGTTCAGCTTGTTTGACTATATTATAGTTGACCTGCAGATGTAAATGTCTTTTAACTGAGCTAATAAAATGGCGCTGGTAATCATAGGTGTGAAAACCGATTAAATCTGCGCCCAGCATCCCGTTGAGCAGTTCATCCCGTTTTGGGAAAATCCTAAAGATCTCAAAAGAAGGAAACGGAATATGCAAGAAGAAACCAATGGTTACATCTTTTCGAACCGATTTGACCATCTCTGGAACAAGCAGTAATTGATAGTCATGAATCCACACTTTATCACCGGCTTCAATTTCTTCGAGGATGGCATCGGCAAACTTTTGGTTTACCTCAACATAAGATTCCCATTGAGCCTCGTCGAATTCTACATATTGTTTAAAGTAGTGGAATAAAGGCCAGATACATTTATTAGACAAGCCCAAGTAAAAGTCATCAATCTCATTTTCTGATAATGAAATGGGTTTGTAGTTTTGTTGATTTAGTTCTTTTGAAAGGGTTCTGTAATCTTCTTCTTCAATTTCTTCAGCACTTATTCCAGCCCATCCAATCCACAAAGTTTTGCCATTTTCGTGAACTGTCTTAAGTCCTGTTGCTAATCCTCCAGAAGTAGGACTAAATTTCCATTGATTATTAAGTTTATCAATTTTTACAGGTAGTCTATTTGAAACGATAATGTATTTTGACATAATTTCGTGTAGGTTGTTTTAAACTTTATAGTGTATAAAATTAAAATTTAATAAACAGTTTTTTATGAGCGATAACTTAAATTATGGAATAATAGGAAATTGTAAATCTGCTGCATTGATAAATGAGGATACCTCAATTGACTGGCTATGTCTTCCACAATTTGATTCCCCCTCTGTTTTTGCAAAAATCTTAGATGATCAAAAAGGAGGACATTTTTTGATCAAAAATCTGGCAAATTACACCATCAAACAGGCTTATCTAGAAAACTCCAATATACTGCGAACAGAATTTCGCAATGAAAAAGCTGGATTTGAGGTTATTGACTTTATGCCAAGATATAAAAATGAAATTAATCTCTACTATACCCCACCAGAAGTTATCAGGATTATCCGTCCTCTTTATGGAACTCCTTCCCTTTCGATCGATTATTTCCCTGCCCTAGAATACGCTGCAGCAAAAACAGATTCTTATGCTAAAAAAGAGTTTATTGTTAGTGTTTATAACCACGATAACTATGACACGCTCTATTTATATTCTAATTTATCCAAAGAAGATATACTAGAGGGAAATACAATCGAGCTAACCCAAGATGTATTTTTCACGATCTCCTATAATGAAAAATTACAAACGCCTAGCTTAGAGAGCTGTCTACTCGAATTAGAAAGAACAAAATTATACTGGCTTAATTGGTGTGATAAAACCCCCACCTATCAATATTATAACGAGGTCATACTGAGAAGCGCGATGACCTTAAAGTTGCTTACATATGACAAGACAGGTGCGATATTAGCCGCAGCGACTACTTCGCTTCCAGAATCAATAGGAGAAGTGCGCAATTGGGATTACCGTTTTTGTTGGATTCGCGACTCTTCTATGGTGATTCGTGTCATCTCAAAACTAGGCCATAAAAAAATTGTTAAAGATTTTATTGACTTTATCATTGATTTGATCCCTGAAAAGGATGAAAAAATCCAGATCATGTATGGAATCAATAAAGAGAAGAAATTGACCGAAACTCTTCTCGATCATTTAAGCGGTTATGAAAACTCAAACCCGGTTAGAATTGGGAACGCTGCCTATAAACAAAAGCAAAATGACATCTATGGTATTTTGATGGATGCCATACATGTAGAGTTAGTAGAGTTTCCTTTGCTCTTTGAAAAGAAAGAAGAACTGTGGTCTATCGTTAAAAACATTGTTTGGATTGTAGACAACAACTGGTTTTTACCAGATAAAGGGATTTGGGAAATAAGAGAAGAAGACAAACATTTCACCTTTTCAAAGGTATTGTGCTGGGTAGCAATTGATCGCGCCATTAAAATAGCCGACTTTTTAGGGAAGGATAAGGACAAGTGGATTAATTTAAGAGAAGAAATAAAGAAAGACATTCTTGAAAAAGCTTGGAATCCATCTGTCGAAGCTTATACTCAATTTTATGGAAGCGATGCCTTAGATGCTTCTGTTTTACTCATGGAACAATACGGCTTTATCGATGCACTAGATGAACGTTATATTAAAACCGTAAAAGCAACTGAAAAAGAATTGTCTTATGAGGGATTACTTTTTCGTTATAAAAACGAAGATGATTTTGGGACCCCTACCTCTTCATTTACGGTCTGTACTTTTTGGTTCATTAACAGTTTATATAAAATTGGAGAAGTAGACAAAGCAAAAGCATTGTTTGATCAATTATTAAGTTACAGTAATCACCTTGGTTTATTTAGTGAAGATTTAGATTTTAAGACAAAGCGTTTACTGGGTAATTTTCCACAAGCTTATTCGCATTTAGCATTAATTGACGTTGCGCTTACCTTCAATAAAATAAAGCATTAAGCGGCTATAAAAAAAATTGAATATATTGACCTATAAATTGTGTCAATGTTCAATGCTCGCATCTTACCTATTTTGATTGGCTTACTCTCTTTTTTTGTAAGTGGACAAAGCACGCGTTTTTTTATCTCTGCACATCAAGACGACTGGCAACTTTTTATGAACCCTAATGTTTATGAAAGTATTAAAAACGAAGCAGACAAAACCGTTATTATACATACTACAGCAGGCGAAGCAGGAATGGGTATGGGTAACGATGCATATTACTTAGCCAGGGAAAAAGGAAGTCTCGCTGCTGTACGCTTTCTTTCGAACACCTATACTACTGGTGCTGGAATAGGCGCAGAAATGCAACGCAATTATGTCGATTTAAATGGGCATCAAGTCTTGCGTTATCAATACCGCAATTGCGTGGTCTACCTCTTGCGATTACCAGACGGCAATGGTCAAGGCACCGGCTATGAATTGCACGAATACAAAACTCTTGCAAAGCTTTTTGACGGAAGCAGTCAAAACGTTCCCAGCATTGATAAAAGCACGATTTATAAAGACCGAAAAGATTTAGAAACCACCTTAAATGCACTCCTCCTAAAAGAACAAATCGGAGAAAATACCGAAATACATCTCGCCGATACCGATCCAAATATCAACCCCTGTGACCACTCTGACCATCAAACTTCTTCTAAATTTTTTCAGGCGGTAGCCAAAGAAATGGGCGGGATCAAACTCTATCTTTACACCAACTATGCCAGTGCACAGCAACCCAAAAATGTTCCCGAAGAGGGCTTTTTAGTTAGTGCTGCAGCCTGGGGAGTAACCACAGCACATATCGCAGATCATCGTCATTACAGCACTTGGGATGATATGCATAACAGCTGGATAGGGCGACAATATTTTAGAACAATAAGCCTCCCAAAAAAATAGCCCCTATGCCTACTCTATACCAATTCTTTCTCATCCTTCATATTGCCGCTGGCAGCCTTTCGCTGTTCACAGGAAGTCTCAATATGATTTTGCCTAAAGGCGGAAAAAGGCATCAAAAAATCGGACGAGTATTTGTCGCTGGAATGACGCTCACGGGAGGAAGTGCGCTATTTATGGCACAGATCAAACCCAATCCCTTTTTATTTATCATTGGCGTGTTTACCATTTACCTTGTAGGAACAGCAGACCGCTATATTAAATTGACCCAAAATAAACCCCTTTTAATCGATTGGGTCTATACCTTAGGCATGTTTGTCTTTGGCAGCATTTTTATCATTTGGGGGGTCATCACCTTGACAAAGTCAGATGGAATGGGAGCGGTCATGTTGGTCTTTGGTTCCATAGGGCTTTACAGTGTTTATCAAGATTTTAACAATTATAAAGGAGAAGCAAAACACCGCAATTATGGTTTATTGACCCATATTGGGAGAATGGTAGGAGGCTTTACCGCCACCGTTACCGCGGTACTTGTGGTCAATGCACAATACATCCCTTTAAATATTCCAGCGGCCCTATACTGGCTCGCTCCTACCCTTATCTTCACCCCATTGAGTATTTACTGGATAAAAAAAAGAAAATAACCTATGTTAGAAATGCGCAACCTTTGTGAAAACTGTCACAAAACCTTTACCCATGTAAGTGATGATGCCTATATCTGCTCTTATGAATGTACCTTTTGTAAGGACTGTGTAGAAAATAAACTCAATCGTACCTGCCCTAATTGCGGTGGGGAGTTTCAAAAACGCCCTAAAAGAAAAACTTAAAACCCAAGCATCATGATTTTACATCCTTATTTTGTTTTTAATGGACAAGCCAAAGAAGCCTTAGTTTTTTATGCCAAAGCCTTAGGTATAGAACACGGGGAACTCAAAACCTATGGCGAAAGCCCCATGCCACATGAACCCCATCAAAAAGATTGGATCATTCATTCAGAATTAATTTTTAACGGCAGTACGCTTGCTATGTTTGCCGATAGTGCAGATGCGCAGCTTAGTCCAAATCCCAATATTCACATCAGCTTAAATTATACAGATTTAGAAGAGATGAAAGTGGCCTTTGAGCGCTTAGCCGAAGGGGGAGAAATCACCATGCCCTTAAAAAAACAGTTTTGGAATGCCACCTTTGGACAACTTAAAGACCGTTTTGGGCTACACTGGATGATGAATTGTGATTACACAGTGTAATGGCCTATGACGAATATCTCGCCGAACGAATACGCCAGTATTTCATCCAGCAAAAGCTTAACTTTTATGATAAAGCGATGATGGGAGGCCGGGTCTTTATGCTCAATGACAAAATGTGCTGCGGGATTCACTTTGATAAAAAAAGACAAATGGATCTTCTTATGGCCCGAATAGGAGAGACCGCAGCAGAGAAACTAAAGTATAAAAAAGGCTGTCACCCCATGGGTTTTACTGGTCGTCCCATGAAAGGCTATGTCTTTATCGATCCAGAGGGTTTTGACTTAGACGAAGATTTATTATTTTGGCTCAATCATTGCATAACCTTTAATCCAATGGCAAATGCCGCTAAAAAAAGAAAAAAGAAATGAAATTATTCCTTACCCTATTGAGTCTTGTTAGCTTGCAAACTTGTATTTCTAGCACCCCACTAATTGATAAAAAAGATCCCGTTTGGGAACCTCCTTTAAGCGAACAAAAAGATTTAGCCAAAGCTTATTTTGCCGCAGGCTGCTTTTGGTGCGTTGAAGCTGTTTTTGAAAGTGTAAAAGGAGTTCATGAAGTTTATTCGGGTTATGCCGGAGGGGAAACGAAAAACCCCAACTATAACCAAATTGGAACCGGAAGAACCGGCCATGCTGAAGCGGTAGAAGTGCATTATGACCCCAAAGTGGTTTCCTTTGGCACCCTAGTGCAAGTTTTCTTTGGGTCGCATGACCCTACAACGTCTAACCGACAAGGGCCAGACCGCGGGTCTCAATACCGCTCTATTGCGTTTTACCAGAATAGCAGTGAAAGAGAAATGATTCAAGATTATATCGCACTATTGGAAAAAAAAGAAATCTTTACCAATGCAATCGTCACCGAAGTTGAACCCCTCGATAAATTCTATTTCGCCGAAGAGTATCACCAAGATTATGAAAAACGCAACCCTAATAATCCCTATGTGAGAAGTGTTTCGATTCCGCGTTTACGAAAATTTCAAAAGTCCTATCCAGAGCTGCTAAAAGAAAATCACTAATAGGAAGGAAGAAGGTGTTGGGCTCGTTTATTCACTAAAGAATAAACGAGGGTAGCCATGGTGATTCCAGCTAACGCTCCACAAAAAATATCTATGGGATAATGCACTCCTAAATAAACTCTACTATAGGCTACTGTTCCAGCAAAAATCAATAAAATAGGCATCAATTTTTTCACTTCTTTAAAGATTAAACTAAAGAAAAAAGCAAGCGCAAAAGAGTTGGAGGAATGCCCAGAAAAAAAACTGTATTTTCCACCACAAGACGATTTAACTAAACGCATTATTCCATCAAGTTCTGGATTATGGCAAGGTCTAAGACGCATAAAACCATTTTTAAATAAGTTGGTTAACTGGTCGGTTAAGCCCACTAAAACTACCCCCGCTATAAAGAGTAGAACAGCAGATTTAAGGCCGCACTTTCTGCCATAAATCGTTACAAGAACTAAATAGACAACAACATTAGTGGCTTTCTCACTCATCAAGACCCAAAAGGGATCATAAAAGCTACTCCCCATTTGATTAAGCCACAAAAACAAACTTGTGTCCCAAACTAATAATTGATCGATCATTATTCTAATGCTTCTATTTCTTGATCAAAAAACGAAAGGGCTTCTTCGATTAAATCTTGGGTAACTTTCTCTAGTTCGTTTTGATCTTCTTGACTAAACTCTTCTAACCACAACACATCGTCATTAGAAACATTGAGTAAAAAACGAGGATAAGCAGTGTGTAACACAAAAATTTCGTCTTCTAAAGAAGAATTATCGGCAATTAAAAACTTTGGAACCTCCATGGTTTATTGTTTTAGTAATTTTTTAGTTTGATGTTGAAAGCGTAAAAATAATAAAAAGGCAGAAGTGCTTAGCCCTGTTAATAGACCAATCCAAATACCTACCGCCCCCAAAGGAGTTTTAAGTCCCAAATAATACGAAACGGGAAGACCAATAATCATATATGAAACAAAGGTCAAAGCAGTGGGTATATTAACATCTTGTATTCCTCTTAGTGAACCCAAAATAACTGCCTGTAAACCATCGGTGATTTGAAAAAAACCAGAAACTAAAAGCAAAACTGCAGCAATGGACACAACCTCCAAAGTATCTGCAGGGGTGTTTAAGCCATAATTCTCTAAATAGATCCATGGCAATTGTTCATTAAAACTCAAATAAATGACGCAAAAAACGACATCAAAAAGTCCAATCAACAAGAAAAGAGAAATGGCAATGCGACGTAAATCAGCATAAGCCTTCATCCCAAATTGATTCCCTACCCGTATCATCGCAACCACCCCTAAGCCCATTGCGAACATAAAGGTCATCGAAGAAAGATTAAGCGCAATTTGATTTGCAGCCTGAGCATTCTTTCCTAGAATACCTGACATCCATATTGCCATGGTGAAAAACAACACCTCAAAAAACATTTGCAGGGCAGAGGGCAAGCCTAGACTAAAGATCTTTTTGAATAAACTTAACGTCAAATTTTTAAAGCGAATCCTTAAAGAATACCCCTCGAATAAAGGATGAAATTGAATAAAAAACAAGATAAAAATCACTGCCCCAGTTCGAGCAACCATTGTCCCTATTGCTGCACCTTCGACGCCCATCTTTGGGAACCCTCCATATCCAAAAATGAGAAAATAGTTTAGAATCACATTTAAGATATTAGAAAACACTGTCGCATACATAGCAGGACGCGTTTTTGACAAACCATCGGCAAATTGTTTATATGCCTGAAAGATAATTAAAGGCACAAGAGAAGCTGCTACCCATTTTAAATAGGGGAAAGCAAATTCTACCACTTCTGGGGGTTGCCCCATAGAATACATTAGCTTCCTGGCACTAAAAACAGCTAAGAATAAACTTAACCCTAGAAGAATGCAAAGCACCACTCCATGAGATAAAACCCGTTGAGCTTGTTCGCGATTGCTTGTGCCATCGGCTTGCGCAACTAAAGGTGTAATCGCTGTTGAAAAACCAATCCCTAACGACATGGCAATAAAGACAAAACTATTTCCCAGAGAAACTGCTGCAAGTTCTGTTGTCCCTAATTGCCCCACCATGATATTGTCTACTAACTGGACAATGGTATGTCCCAATAAACCTAATATAACCGGGAAGGATAAACTTAAGTTATACTTAAATTCTTTTGTGTACTGTTGCAAATTAATCAAGAGACTAGAGTTTAAAGTGGTCCATTAAAAAGACCATAGAAGCCATAGTTGCCGCGCCTAATTCTAATTCTCTTTTATTGATTGCATCAAAAGTGTCGTTTGCCGCATGGTGAAAATCAAAGTAACGTTGAGAATCTGGACGTAAGCCTGCTAGAACATTATCGGACGTTTTTAAAGGAGCGATATCTGCACCACTTCCACCTTTCACAAATAGGTGTATTAAGTAGGGCTCAAAATAAGGTGCCCAAGATTGAATTGTCTTTAATTTTTCTGGAGTGGTATCAATTGAAAATCCTCTAGGAGTAAATCCCCCTGCGTCTGACTCAAGAGCAAACACATGCTTTTCGTTCTTTTCTTGAGCTACCTCGGTATACTTTGCTGCCCCGCGTTGCCCGTTTTCTTCATTCATGTATAGCACCACTCTTAAAGTGCGTTTGGGGCGATAATTAATTTTCTTCATTATCCTCAACACCTCCATCGATTGAACAATCCCTGCACCATCGTCATGTGAACCATCTCCTAAATCCCAAGAATCTAAATGCCCCCCAACTACCATGATTTCATCTGGATAGGTAGTACCTGTAATCTCCCCGATCACGTTATAGGATTGTACATCAGGCAAATTCTTACAATTTTGTTTGAGGTAAAACTTTAAAGTTGGATTTAAGGCTAACATAGAACTTAACAACTCTGCACCGTTGGTGCTAATCGCTGCAGCAGGAATACGTTCTCTAAGTGGTAATTCGCCATACCCCATAGATCCAGTGTGTGGATAATCGTCTAAACGCAAATTCATCGATCTTACCACTACGCCTACAGCGCCAAGTCTGGCGGCCTCTTCTGCCCCACTAAAACGTTGATCAACACAACCAGAATAAGCAGAAAAAGTATTGATTAGATCGGCTTGCATAGGACGATTATAAAACACAATCTTTCCAGCTACCTTTTCTTTCCCTAAAGCTTTTAATTCTTCTAAGTCTTTAACTTCGATCACCTCTGCTCTAATCCCTGCTAGGGGTGTAGCAACAGAGCCTCCCAGAGCACAAACGGGAACATTAATTGTATTCCCAGGACTAGTTTCAATATTGGCGTATTCAAAGGTTCCCCTAATCCATTTTGGCACCATCACAGGCTGTAACCAAACTTTATCTAAACCTAGGACATCTAATTCTTCTTTCCCCCACTCAACCGCACGTTGCGCATTAAGTGATCCAGACAATCTTCCTCCTATTTGATTAGACAAATGTGCTAACCATGGATAAGTTTGACCGTCTAAAAGGGCTGTTTGATAAATCTTTTTTAAAGTAGGTTCAATGGCTTGTTGTGCATTAAGGCTAATCGCCAAAAAGAATAAGCTCAACAGTAGTCGTAGTTTCATGTTATTTAGATGCAAATTGTTCAATATTTTTTTTTGTGATTGGGTTATCCCCTAATATCATAAGTCGTTCAATTACATTGCGTAATTCGCGAATATTCCCTGTCCATGGGTAATCTTGCAGTTTTTTTAAAGCTGCAGACTGTATACTTTTTGACGTCACACCATCTTTAAGCGAGATTTGGTCAATAAAGTGCTCGCAAAGTAAAGGAATATCTTCCAGACGATCTTTTAAAGCTGGAACTTTAATGACAATTACGGCTAGACGATGATAAAGATCTTCTCTAAAACGCCCTTCGGCAATTTCTTTTTGCAAATCTTTATTTGTCGCAGCAAGAATACGAACATCGACGGTTAAGTCTTTATCACTTCCCACCCGCTGAATCTTATTTTCTTGCAGGGCACGTAATACTTTAGCTTGGGCATTTAAACTTAAGTCTCCTATTTCGTCTAAAAACAAAGTGCCATTATGGGCGGTTTCAAACTTACCTTTTCTGTCTTTTACAGCAGAAGTAAAGGAGCCTTTTACATGCCCAAAAAGCTCACTTTCAATTAATTCTGAAGGAATAGCAGCGCAGTTTACTTCGACTAATGTTTGCTTGCTACGTTCACTTTTTTGATGAATTTGATGTGCAACAAGTTCTTTCCCTGTTCCATTAGGACCGGTAATCAATACCCTTGCTTTTGTGGGGGCAACTTTATCAATCATTTCTTTTATCCCCTCAAGTGCCTTTGACTTCCCAATCATTTGATAGGCTTTTGCAATACGTTTCTTGAGCTGAACGTTTTCAACCACAAGGTTTTTAGATTCTAAAGCATTGCGCACAGAAATCAATAAGCGATTTAAATCTGGCGGCTTTGGGATAAAATCATAGGCCCCAATTTTCATCGATTCTACTGCGGTTTGAATATTTCCGTGACCAGTTAACATAATAAAAGGCGTAAGTATACCTTGATCTTTTGCTGCTTGCAATACTTCTAAGCCGTCTTTATTGGGCATTTTAATATCGCATAAAATCAAATCATAGTCTTCGGCTAATAAAGCAGCTAAGCCCTCTTTACCATCTTTTGCTTCTGCTATTACAAATTGATTGTTTTCTTCTAATAAAATACGCTTGAGCACTCGTCTTATAGGCTCTTCGTCTTCGATGATTAAGATTTTGGACATAACTAATTCGTCTCGGTTTTATTAATCCACAGTTTGCGTTGGGGGAAAGGAATTTCTATTTGGTTTTCTTTAAATGCAGCGTGAATATTGTAGCGAATATCACTTTTTACTCCTTCTGCAAAAAAACTCTTATTAATGGTGAAAAAAAGCTGAAAGATAAGCGCATTCTCTCCAAAGTCCTTAAATAAAACGCTGGGGGAAGTTTTTTTGAGCACTTTATTATGACTTGTGGCACAATCAATTAAAATTTTGGTAACCTCCTCTACATCGCTGTCATACGATACTCCCACGACGATACTTTCTCTAGTAACTGTTCCATTTTCTGTCCAGTTATATAAGATGGAGGTTAAAAATTTGTGATTAGGGATAATCAATACCTTATTATCAATGGTCACCGCTCTTGTAGTTCGAAGGGTAATATTTTCTACTTTCCCTATTTGTCCATCAACCTGTATGATATCGCCTACATGTACCGCCTTATCTGCAATGATAAAAATACCAGAAATAATGTCTTGAATAAAGGTTTGAAGTGCTAAACCTACTCCGACTAAAAGCGCTGCTGAGGCCGCAAAAATAGCGGTTACATTCACCCCAATATTATCAAAGGTGATCAAAATCACAATGAGGTAAACAAAATAATTAAAAAAGGTAAAGATACTTTTAAACTTGTACTGTGTATCCTCATCCATCCTATTAAGGATGAGTCTATTTGAAAGTTTTAGCAAAAAACGCGTTAGAATAAAAACAAGAAGAATGATTAATAATGACAAGACAGTAAAAGAAATGTCACTTCCTATTTTTATTGGATGATTAAAAAAGTCAATTATTTTATTCATTAAACTGAAATTCAAGTGGACTTAAATCAAAGATAGGAGAAAAAAATGTCTGTAAAAACAAAACCCACCCTTATCGAAACAAGGATGGGAAAAAATTGCTATGAAAAAGAAAAATTGCACTTAGAGTGCACATCAAAGATACATTATTTTTTCAATCTACAAAGGATTAGGCAAACATGTCCTTTACTTTTTCAAAAAATGACTTATCAGATTTCTCTGGTTTTGGGATAAAGTTTTCATCTTCTGCCATACGCTGGAAGAATTGCTTTTGCTCTCTATTTAATGTTTTAGGAGTCCATACATTAATGTGCACCAATAGATCTCCTGTCCCATAGCCATTTAAGTCTGGTAGACCTTTACCACGCAAACGCAAGGTTTTCCCTGCTTGAATTCCAGGCTCTAATTTTATGCGTACTTTTCCATTTAAAAGGTCAACTTCTTTTGCTACCCCTAAGGCTGCTTCAGAAAAAGAGATATACAGATCGTGGTGTAAATGATTTCCTTCTCTAATAAATTTATCGTGCGTGATTTCTTCGATTAGAACAATTAAATCTCCAGAAATACCATTCCCAGGGGAAGCGTTTCCTTTTCCACTTACTTTTAATTGCATGCCTTCTTCAACCCCGGCAGGAATCTTGATGCTCACTGTTTCTTCTTCTGCGATCATCCCTTGTGCATCGCTCCCTTTGGGACGGTGTTCAATACTTTGACCACTCCCTTGACAAGTTGGACAAGTTACTGCGGTTTGCATTCTCCCTAAGATCGTGTTGGTAACACGAACGGTTTGTCCGCTTCCGCCACATTGACTACAATTAGCATAACGCACGTCTTTTGCCTGTACTTTGCGACGAACTTTTACTTTCTTTTCTACGCCATTAAGGATTTCATCTAGGGTTAGTTTCACTCTAATTCGCAGGTTACTCCCCTTGGCTCTTCTTTGGCCACCACGGCCTCCAAAACCACCAAAACCGCCAAAACCGCCGCCAAAAATATCGCCAAACTGACTAAAGATATCATCCATATTCATCCCGCCACCGCCAAAACCTTGACCGCCTTCAAAAGCAGCATGACCGTATTGATCATAACGTGCCTTTTTGTCTGCATCACCTAAAATCTCATAGGCTTCTGCCGCCTTTTTAAAATTAGCTTCAGCTTGTGCATCGCCAGGATTTTTGTCAGGGTGGAATTGTATGGCTTTCTTTCGGTAAGCCTTTTTAATCTCGGCCGCAGTTGCTCCCTTACTTACTCCTAATATGTCGTAAAAATCTTCTTTCATTATATTGTCTTATTGTCCCACCACTACCTTAGGGTAACGAATTATTTTCTCCCCAAGCTGATAGCCTTGTTCTGTTACATCAATGATTTTACCGGACTGATCTTCTCCTGCTGGGATTTGGGTAATGGCTTCGTGTTTTTCGGCATCAAAAGCGTCTCCAGCATTCACCTCAATAGCTGCTAAACCTTTGCTTTTAAGGGTTTCATTCAATTTATTGCTAATCAATCGAAAGCCTTCAAAATCTGCACTATTTTCTTGCTTTTCTGCTTCTGTCAAAGCGCGATTAAAATCATCTACAACGGGAAGCATACTTGAAATTACTTCTTGGCCAGCCGTTTTAAACAACCCTATACGCTCTTTAGAAGTGCGTTTTTTATAGTTTTCAAATTCTGCAAACAGGCGCAAAAATTTATCTTTTTCTGCAGTAAGGGCTTCGTTTGCTTCTGTTAAAGCTTTTTCGGCTTTAGAAGCAGCCGTTTTCTTTACCGCAGGCTTAGCTTTCTTTTTAGTGCTTTTAGTGTCTTTATTTTCTGTTTTTTTTGCAGTGCTCATGCTTACTTTTTTCTTTGCGTGAGCAAAAGTACTGCCATTTTAATAAACTTGTCAAAATGTCAGAGAAAATGTTCCCTACAACAAGGATTTAATCGCAGTTAATAATTCTGGATATTTGAATTGATATCCTTTTTGCAAGACTTTTGTAGCACTAACATTTTGGCTATTGAATACTAAAATACTCATTTCTCCCATCACAAGACGAATGAGAAATTGGGGCAAAGAAGGCATAAAATAGGGGCGTTGCATGGCTTTAGCCAAAGTTTTTGTAAATGCTTTTTGTGAAACGGCTTGAGGACTTACCGCGTTGTATATCCCTTCCCACTGTTGGGTAGCAGCATTAAGTGAAATAGCAACTAGATCATCCACATGAATCCAAGATTGAGTTTGTTGACCATTGCCAAAGGCGGCACCTAGTCCAAACCAAGTAGGGATTTTAAGGGGTCCTAACACTCCGCCTGTAGCAGTCAAAACAAGGCCGATCCTAAGTTTGCATAATTTTAATCCCAAAGAGGCAAAACCATCTTCTGCTTTTTCCCAGGCAATGACGACTTCTTCTAAAAAGGAATTGGGTTGTGGGGTATAATCTTCGGTGTAAACCGCAGAAAAAGAAGAAGGGTAAATCCCAATAGCAGAGGCAGCAACGACTTGTTTTAATTGATGCTTCCCGTTGAGTTGTTGTATTGCGCTAACAAGAAGATTTGTTCCCTCTACCCTACTGTCTAGGATTTCTTTTTTATTTTTCCTTGTCCAGCGTTGAGAAATACTCGCCCCAGCGAGGTGAATCAATACATCAACCCCCTCAAAACATTTGTGATCAATTTTATTTTGCTTTGGATTCCAATAAAAACCCTTAGCATTTGGTATCGCTTCTAATTGATTTTTTCGGGTGGTTAGATAATGTATTTGGTGGCCTTGTGCGGTTGCCTGTTCAAGGAGAACAGATCCAACCAGACCTGTGGCCCCAGTCACTAAAATTTTCATGCTTTTTTTTGTAAAAATACTACAAAAGTGGACGATACGCTTGAATCATTTCACGTTTCCCTGGGGGACCTTGTACTAATGAGACTTTTAAGCCTAAATTTTGTAATGCCCTGCGTACGCTACCTTTAGCGGCATAAGTAACAAACACGCCTCCAGGGCTTAGTTTATCAACCAAAGGCGCAAAACAGTGATCCTCCCAAATCTCTGGTTGAGATCTAGCCCCAAAAGCATCGTAATACAATACATCAATAGGCTGCTCTGGGAGGTAATCTTCTAATAAAATTTTCATTTTTTTAAGGCAAAAATGAGCAGTAACCGCATGCGAAGTTTCCCAGGGTGCTTCGATAATTTGATCAAACAAAACTTTGGCTGTAGCCTCTAAATAGTCATTGTAATTAACTTCTTTTAGTTCTAACGGAGTCAATGGATATGCTTCAATGGTGTGATAATTTACCTCCAGTTGAAGTTGTGTTGCTTTTTGAGCGGTTAAAAGTGCATTTAGTCCAGTACCAAAACCCATTTCAAATACACGACATTTTTTTACATTGGGATATTGATTTTTCCAGAAGTCCAAGCCCATCTTAAGGTAAACATGCTCTGCTTCTTGGACAGCGCCGTGTTTTGAGTGATAATATTCGTCAAATTTTTCCATGTAAAGCGTTGGACTGCCGTCAGCAGTTTGAAATTGCTTTTTCTTTATATTTTTCATCCTAAAAACTAAAATAAGACAGTTTTTTTCAGTTGGATTTAAAATGCCAAAAAAATAATCTTTAAAGGATCAAAAAAAACAATCCAAAATAAGGAATATTTAGATTAATCATTAATTTAGTTGATCAAACCTACCTGATGAAAGTTAAACGCGCAGAAAAATCGAGAATTCACGATATCAACTTTGATACGCTATCCTTTGGAGAAGTATTTACAGATCATATGTATGTCTGTGACTATGTTGATGGTGAATGGATTGATCCAAGAATAATCCCTTACCAACCTTTACAAATGGATCCTTCTGCAAGCGTACTACATTATGGGCAAGCAGTTTTTGAAGGCATGAAAGCTTATAAAGACGAGCAAGGTAGTGCCTGGTTATTTCGCCCAGAAGACAACCATGCCCGCATCAATAAATCATCTGTAAGATTAGCGATTCCAGAATTCCCAAAAGCGTACTTTATGGATGGGCTCAACGAATTGCTTACAATTGATAAAGACTGGATCAGATCTGGAGAAGGAAATTCACTTTATGTGCGTCCTTTTGTATTTGCAAATCAAGCAGCGGTATCTGCCACTGCCTCTAATCGATATCAATTTATCATCATTTGTTCTCCTGTAAAGTCATACTATTCTGGAGAAGTCAATGTTTTGGTTTCAGAGAATTATTCAAGAGCTGCGAGTGGCGGAGTTGGATTTGCAAAAGCAGCAGGGAATTATGCGGCTTCTTTCTACCCTACTCAGTTAGCTTTAAAAGAAGGATATCAACAAATTATCTGGACAGACGCCAGTACGCACCAATACCTAGAAGAGTGCGGAACGATGAACGTATTCTTTAGGGTAAATGACACCTTGATTACTGCGCCCACGACAGACACCATCCTAGATGGGATCACCCGTAAAAGCGTGATTCAAATTGCACAAGACGCCGGAATAAACGTGGAAGTGCGTCCTGTTACTGTGACCGAGATTATCGCGGCCCACAAAAACGGAAGCCTGAAGGAGGTCTTCGGTGCTGGAACAGCTGTAGTAATTAGTCCGATCAACAGTATTGGGTATAAAGGTGAGAACTACCTCATCGAAAAGCAAGACCATTCTTTTGCCACTATAATCAAAGAAAAGATCGTGAATATACAATACAACTTAAGCGAAGACCCTTATGGCTGGCGCAAAGAAGTTGTAGCCGTTACTGTTTAAGGATTTTTTCAATATCGGGTTTAAAGTAATTAGGTCCTTTCATGACCTTTCCATCTTCGCGATAAATAGGTTCTCCATCTGCTCCTAGTTTACTCATGTTAGAACGTTGTATTTCATCAAATACTTCTTCAATTTTGTGCTGCATCCCGTGTGTAAGTATTGTACCGCATAAAATATAAAGCATATCTCCAAGAGCGTCAGCGACTTCGACCATGTCCTTGTTTTTTGCTGCCTCAAGGTATTCTAGATTTTCTTCCTCCATTAAACGGAAACGAAGTTCTATAATATTATCAGGAAGATCAACTGTTAGTTGGTTTGCACAATCTATTTTAAATGCATTGTGAAAGGCTTCTACGGCCTTGAGTTCTTTTTGAATCATAAATATGAGATTAGTATAAACTAGATTGACTAATTTAGACAAAAAAATAAGAATGTTTTCATCTGGTCAACTCGTTTTTGCCCTGTTCTTTGTACTAGCTTTTACGACCATTATTATACTAATGTATAGAAAGGATGCTAAAGGGCACAAAATCCACTATTCTGGGGCTTATAAAATCTTAATTGGTTTTATTCTAGCCATCATTGCGTTATTCTTGATTAAAGTTTTTGCTCATTAATAAACTAAGTCGATGCTCAATTTTATTAAAACGATCCTAGGTTTTATTTTCTTTAGCTTTGTTTTTGGGTTGGTTATTATAAAAAATGGACCAAAAGATCATGCGCTAATCATAGAACAAAACCTCTCAAACCCTGCAATTAGCTATATCGATTACCTCAAATCCACAAAAACAAAAGAAGAATGGATAGTCGAAGCCTTTCCTCAAGGAGAATTAGCTCAAGCAAAAATATATACCGAAAAAATCACTTCTTTTAATAGAAGCGAGCATGAATTTGGATTTTCTATCCCAACGAATAAAGATTTTACACTTGAAGAACGCTGGATTTTTTCGCCCAAAAAACAAAAAGTAAGATTAGAGTATCATTATACTATCGACTTTAAAGGGCAAATATTCCATCTTCGTCGACCCTATTTTAAAGATAGTCTTAGATTTGTTGCTATCAAGCGTCTTTCTAAAGCAGAACAAAAAATCAGGAACTTATATCAACAACATCGTTATATATATAAAGGTGAGACAACTTTACCCCTGACCTATTATTTAGCACTAGAGGGAAGTAGTACATGGAATAAAATAGCGCGAGAAACAGCCAATGCATTTGAAACAATAAAAGGTTTTGCAAAAAGCAGCAACATCCCAATTCAAAAAGAATCATTTCTTGTTTATCCTTCATTAGGAGATTCTATTGTACGCTGGAGAGCAGCCATAACAGTAGACCGTTATTACAGCACGAATAGTGCGGTGATAAAGTGCAGAAGATTTAAAGGAAGTAAGACCTTACAATTAGAACATCAGGGTCCTAACAATTTCTTGAAGGAAAGCTGGAATTTACTTAGGGATAGTTTAAAAGGAAAAACACAGTCTTATCCAATCATTCAAGAGATCAATAAGGCGAATGATTCGATATTAAACCCCCTTGACTGGTCAACGCAATTATATATACCGATACAATAATGAACCTTAAAGCAATTTTACTTGTATTCATTGGTGGTGGTTTAGGAAGCAGTCTACGTTATCTTATAGCACTGTTAATGCGGCCCTATTCTAGCCAATTTCCCTTTGGAACATTAATTGCAAATACTATAGGTTGTTTTCTTATTGGATTACTTGTAAGCTATCTTAACCGTATAGGCGTATTAAAAGAAAGCCTAAGCCTTTTCCTTGTGGTTGGCTTTTGTGGGGGATTAACGACTTTTTCGAGCTTCAGCCTCGATTTATTAAACTTAATTAAAGGAGCCCCATCTTTTTTACCCCTCCTCTATTTCGTGGGTAATATTGCGTTAGGTATATTATTTCTATTATTTGGCTTATGGATAAATCGTTAATTGCGATTTTCACAAGTCTGGCCATTTTTTTCTGACAATCTTATTATTTGATATTTAATTTTGCATACCCCCTAAAAAATAGGGGGTATATTTTATTTATATCATAATTATGTAATTTACCCCCCTAAAAAATGATAGATGTATCGATTGTATTGATAATTTAGCTGCATAATTATTACAAACAATAACATTATGAAAAAAATCGAAGCAATCATTCGCAAGTCAAAATTTGCTGATGTACGAGACGCTCTACACGCTGTAGAGGTTAACTTTTTTAGCTACTGGGATGTTACTGGTATCGGAAACGAAAAACAAGGTCACGTATATCGCGGGATAAGTTACAGCACTTCAGACATTCAACGCCGTTTTATCTCTATCGTAGTGAACGATGATTTTGTCGAAAGAACAATCAAAGCAATCACTGACGCTGGGGCTACAGATAAAGTAGGAGATGGTAAAATTTTCATCCTTCCAGTCGAAGAAGCAATTCGTGTTCGCACAGGTGAACGCGGTGGATCAACCTTAAACTAATAATTACAATACTTATATATATTTATTATGGAATCTACAGCACTTTTTACTGCAAACAACGTATGGATGATGGTCTGTACTGCCCTAGTCTTTTTTATGCACTTAGGCTTCTCTTTTTTAGAAATTGGACTTACACGTCAAAAAAACACCATCAACATCTTATTTAAAAACTTTTTTGTAATTACCATTGGACTTTTATTATACGCCATCGGTGGTTTTAATTTAATGTATCCCGGTTTTGAAGAGGGAGCCGCTGGTTTCTTCAAATTTGCTGGTTTTGGTATCGCTGCCCCAGAAGGTGGTATGACCGCTGCTTATGCTGACGGAGGATACACTTGGTGGACAGACTTCTTATTCCAAGGTATGTTTGCTGCTACTGCTGCTACTATTGTTTCTGGAGCAGTTGCAGAACGAATTAAATTAACCTCTTTCATGCTTTTCTCAATCATCTATGTTGGGTTAGTATATCCTATTGTAGGAGCATGGAAATGGGGAGGTGGATTCCTTGACGGAATGGGCTTCTATGATTTCGCAGGTTCAACACTTGTTCACTCTGTAGGTGGATGGGCAGCCTTAGTTGCAATCTTCTTATTAGGTGCACGTATTGGTCGCTTTGACAAAGACGGAAAGCCATTAGCTATTCCTGGACACAACTTACCTCTAGCCGCAGCAGGAGTATTAATCCTATGGTTAGGTTGGTTTGGATTTAACGGTGGTTCTGTATTATCTGCAGATCCAGAATTAACTTCGCTTACACTTGTTACTACCTGTTTAGCTGCAGCAGCAGGAGGAATTTCATCTGCTATCTTTTCTAACATTCTTTATAAAAACTTTGACTTAACCATGTTTATGAATGGTGTATTAGGAGGTCTAGTAGGTATCACCGCTGGTGCAGACCAAATGTCTCCTATGGATGCTGTATTAATTGGTGCGATTGCTGGTGTTATCATCGTATTAGGTGTTGCACTTATTGACAAACTTCGCTTAGATGATCCAGTTGGTGCAGTTGCTGTTCACTTAATCTGTGGAATCTGGGGAACACTTGCAGTAGGGATGTTCGGAGCAATGGCAAGTTTTGATCAATTCATCATCCAGTTAGCTGGTGTGGGTATAGTAGGTGTATTTAGTGTGATTTGCTCTTTCGCTATTCTAATCCCAATCAAAGCTACTATTGGTCTTCGTGTAGATAAAGAAGAAGAATTAAAAGGTCTTGACCTTTCAGAACACGGAATGGATGCTTACGCTGACTTTAGAATGAACCAACACTAAATCAACAATTATAAATTAAGAATTATAAAACTATTATTATGAAATTATTTAAATCAACATTATTATCTCTTTCTCTTTTTGCCAGCACATTAGTTTTTGCTCAAGAAGATACAACAACAGAAGAAGTAGCTATTGAAGAAACAACTGAAGAACCAACTTTTAGCATCTCTGGATCTGTTGACACTTACTACAGAAGCAGCGAGTATGCTCCTGGAACTTCTTTTGGAAACCTTCCTGGTTTTGCTTTAGGAATGGCGAATGTTGTTCTTTCTTACGAGGGAGAAAAGTCAGGTTTTGTTGCAGATTTAGTATTTGGACCACGTGGTGCAGATGCAGTATTTAACTCTACAGGATCTTCTAACATCGTTAATCAATTATATGCTTACTACAATGTAAGTGATAGCTTTACATTAACGCTTGGTAACTTCAACACTTTCTTAGGATATGAAGTGATCTCTCCAGTAGCTAACTTTAACTACACCACCTCTTATATGTTCTCTTACGGGCCTTTCTCTCACACTGGGATTAAAGCTGATATTGCAGTAAGCGATGACGTATCTATCATGTTAGGCGTATTAAACTCAACTGATATGACAGAATTTCAACCATTAGGAGATGATTATATGTTCGGAGCTCAAGTAGGCTTATTTGGACAGTACATCAACTATTTAGGTGGTGGAACTGCAGGTGTATCACAAATCGATTTCACCGGTGGAATTAACATCACAGATAGTTTCTACTTAGGACTTAACGCCACAAGCTATAGTGATGATAACGACGTTGAATTCTCTGGTGTAGCTTTATACCCACAATACTCTTTCTCAGATAGCTTTGCACTAGGTGCACGTTATGAAGCTTTTTCTGAAGATGGTTTAGGTGCTATTGGTTCTGTTAGTGGTGAAGGAGATAATACTTCTTTCACGATCACAGGAAGCTATACTTCTGGAAACATGATTATCAAGCCAGAATTACGCCTAGATACTGCTTCAGGACAATTCTACAGCAATGCAGACGGTGCAACTGACAGCCTTTCAACATTTATCGTAGCTGCTATCTACAGCTTCTAACCATAATAATTGTTCGGTTTTTTTTAACCCTTGGAGTTCATTTTGTGAGTTCCAAGGGTTTTTCTTTTCCACTAAAGTAAAAGTTAGTAGTATTGAACTTTAAATACAACTCATGTCAAAATTCATTCTCAACATACATTGCCCAGACCAAAAAGGGATTATCGCAACGGTAACTAATTTTATTCACCTTAACGCTGGGAACATTCTATACATCGATCAGTATGTCGATCGAGAAAACAAGCTCTTTTTTATGCGCTTAGAGTGTGAGTTTATCAACGGTGACTTTCCAGAAGCACAGTTTAGAAAGACTTTTGACAAAGCTGTTGTAGAACAGTATTCGCTTACTTATGAGTTGTACAATCTTGAGGACCGCCCTAAGATGGCTTTGTTTGTCTCTAAATACGACCACTGCCTTTATGATATTCTAGCGCGCTACCAGTCTAACGAACTAGCCGTAGAGATCCCTTTTATCCTGAGTAATCACGAAGAATTAAGAGAAATTGCTGAACGTTTTGACCTTCCTTTCTATCATGTTCCAGTAACGAAAGACACCAAGGCAGAAGCAGAAGCAAAGCAATTAGAAATTCTAAAAAAACACCAGGTAGAATGTATTGTCTTAGCCCGTTATATGCAGATTATTTCGCCAAAACTCATTCAGCATTTCCCTAATAAAATCATCAACATTCACCACTCTTTCCTTCCAGCCTTTCCTGGAGCAAAGCCATATCATTCTGCCTATGAACGCGGAGTTAAAATAATTGGCGCTACCAGCCACTATGTGACAGAAGAATTAGACGCAGGACCTATTATTGAACAAAACATAACTCAGGTTTCTCACCTACATTCGATTCAAGATTTTATTGCGAAAGGAAGAGATCTAGAAAGAATGGTATTATCAAAAGCCATACAGCTGCATATCAATCGCAAAGTGATGGTCTATCAAAATAAAACCGTCGTCTTTTCTTAAAGGCTTTTTAAAAAATCAAGGGTCAAGTGGTTAAACTTTTGCGGTCGCTCTACATTTACCACATGCCCACAATCTGGAATGATCTCTAATTGAGAAAGTTTGTGCTGGTTCACCACACTGCGTACAGAGGGTAAAAACATATAATCTTGGTCCCCCATCACATAAAGAGTAGGCACCTTAATCTGTTCTTGACGAAAGATTTTGAGCAATGGAATCACTTCAGAGGTTAATTTAAACCAGCGAATAAATTCTTTTTGGTACAACTTTTTAGCCTCTCGAATAAAAAGCAAGCGCGACTCTTTGTGATTGCGATTAGGCATAATGATAAAGGCCAGCATTTTATACAACCACATATAGGGCAATATAGATTTTGTGGCGTTGCCAAAACGCATTAATAGACGTGAGCTAAAATTGAGCTTCAAGATCGCTCCCCCCATGATTAAGCTCTTGACACGTTCTGGAGACTTTTCTGCAATAGCACGAATTAATATAGTACCCAAAGAGATCCCCATAAAATGAGATTTCGCGATTTTCTCATGCTCCAAAACCTCAATAATATCCTCTGCAATTGCGTCAAAAGTATAAGTACTATTCGCTAAATCAAGCATATGATGCTTTGACTTACCATGACCCCGAAGGTCAATCAATAAGAGATTAAAAAACTTAGAAAAACTCTTGATCTGTTTAAACCAAATCGTAGAACTCCCTCCTGCCCCATGAATAAAGGTGATCCAAGGTTTATTTTCTTTTGACCGGTAAACGGTATAGTTTAACATTAAATCATATTCTTTTCTTGAAGCAAAACAGCCATTTCTTCTTGTAATGCTTTGGCAGCATTTGCCGCAGCTTCTGCAAAATCCTCTTTTTGGGAAGCATAGATAATCCCGCGAGAAGAATTGACTAATAAGCCCACATCGCTATTTAACCCATTGTGGACTACTTCTGATAAACTTCCGCCTTGCGCTCCAACACCTGGAACAAGTAAAAAAGCATCAGGAACTGTAGCCCGAATTTCTTGCAAGGCTTCGGCGCGAGTAGCGCCTACCACATACATTAAACGTTCGCTTCCCTCCCAGTCTTGAGATATTTTTAACACCGACTGATAGACAGGAGTGCCATTTGCTTCAATGCGTTGAAAATCTACTGCACCGGGATTAGAGGTTAAGGCTAATAAAATAGTATACTTTTCCTCGAAAGCTAAAAAGGGCTCCACAGAGTCTTTCCCCATATAAGGGGCGACAGTGATAGAGTCAAAGCCTAAAGTATCGAAATAAGCTTTAGCATAACGGGTGGAAGTATTTCCTATATCTCCGCGTTTTGCATCTGCAATGGTAAAGTGCTTAGGGTAATGGGCGTTCAAATAATCGATTACCTCTTTCAAAGCCGCCATTCCTTCTACCCCATAGGTTTCAAAGAAAGCAATATTGGGTTTATAAGCCACCGCATAAGGTGCTGTAGCATCAATAATCTCTTTTGAAAAATCAACTAAAGCTGTTGGAGAGTTTTTAAACCGAACAGGGACTTTATCTAAATCAATATCTAAGCCTACACAGAGGAAAGATTTTTTTTGTAAAATTTCAGCTTTGAGTTCTGCTAACTTCATCCTTAAAATACCTCTCCGGCTTCTTTTAATTTTTCTGTATTTTGGAACAATTGTAACTCGTCGATTAGCTTGCTAATGTCTCCATTAATGATATTTTGTAAATCGTATAAAGTTAAACCAATGCGGTGATCGGTCACCCTACCCTGTGGGTAGTTATAAGTTCTAATCTTAGCAGAACGGTCTCCAGAAGAAACGAGAGAGTTTCTCTTTTCGGCATCTGCTTCTAACTTTTTAGATAACTCTAATTCGTACAAACGCGAGCGTAATACTTTAAGGGCTTTGTCTTTGTTTTTATGTTGAGATTTTTGGTCTTGACATTGTGCCACAATACCGGTTGGTTCGTGTGTTAAACGCACCGCAGAATAAGTGGTATTAACTGATTGCCCCCCTGGTCCAGAAGAACAGAAGTAATCCACCCGAACATCGTTCATGTTGATTTCGACATCAAACTCCTCGGCTTCTGGAAGAACCATTACCGTTGCAGCAGAGGTATGTACCCTGCCTTGCGTTTCTGTTTGTGGTACACGTTGAACCCGGTGGACACCAGACTCGAATTTCATGGTACCATAAACATCTTCCCCAGATACTTCAAAAATAATTTCTTTAAATCCACCAGCGGTTCCTTCGCTGCTGTCCATTAAACTTGCCGACCAACCTCTATCTGAACAATACTTAGTGTACATTCTGTAAAGATCTCCGGCAAATATACTGGCTTCGTCACCCCCGGTTCCAGCACGAATTTCGATCACGACATTTTTCGCATCTTCTGGATCTTTTGGGATAAGCATATATTTAATTTCTTCTTCTAGGCCAGGTAAACTTTCTTTTGCTTCGTCGAGTTGCATTTTAGCCATTTCGACCATCTCGTCATCCCCGCCGTCTTTGATAATTTCTAATGCTTCTTCTTGATTAGATAAAAGGGCTTTATACACTTTCCCTTTTTCCATCAATTTACTCAAGTCCTTGTATTCTTTATTGAGTTGAACATAGCGCTTTTGATCAGAAATGATATCGGGTTGAATGATCAAATCTGATACTTCGTCAAAACGCTGTTGAATGATGTGTAGTTTTTCTAGCATAGTGGAAATTCTCGAAGTACAAATTTACTCAATTTCTCTCAATAGCTATGGCTATTGGTCTAAAACAAATTGAAAAGCGGTAGAGACAACAAAGGCAGATAAACCATCGCTTCTATTGTAAACTTGAGCACGCATTTGCGCGGCTTTTAGCCCAAAATCTAAAAACTTTAAAGCGCTAAATACCGATCTATAGCCGATAGAGAATCCCCATTGATGGCTATTAAACTGAGCTAAGTCATAATCTGAAGTATAAAAATCACTACTGGATAAATGACTGTTGTAGGGCGCAAAATAGGTTGCGGCTGTTTGGTTGTAATAGCGATAAATAGGAACAAACTTCCATGCCAAGTTAAATCTTATCGGCAATTCAATTTGTAGGGTATTTGATTTAACCCCCCAATCATCTCGATAGTAACGCAGATACGAACGCAAGACGACATATTCGTTTAAGTAATAATTTAATCGCATCCCAAGGGGTGTTTTCAAGCGACTAGTGGGCAATCTCTCTACATCATCTGCAAGATGAAAAAGATCTGTATTATCGGTTGAATCATAATTCCCCAGGGTTCTAAAATTTCCTACATAGTAATCACTCCTATCTTCAAAATAAACCCGCTGCAAAGGGTTGGATAGCAGACCTTCTTGCCGCACTATATCAGCAAAAATAGCGCCTTGTAACTTTGGGCTTAGCACTTGTGATAAGCCTATGGAAACTGCAAAAGAATTGCGGTGTACACTGGTATACGATTCAAAACGATCTGGACGATATGCAGCCACGCTATTGCCTTGATTATCTATAATGCTCACTCCCCTAAAATAACTTTGTTTGTTGTATAAAAAGGTTTCTTGAAACGATTCATATTCGTGCAATTCTGTAGGAATGATCGGCTTCCAGCGATCGAGGTACACTTGCCCTTTTAGCGATAGCTCCGTATTCTTTTCATTCCACAATTGTGCGTAAGAAACGCCAGCATTAAAAGATTCATAATCGTATTCCAGGGAGCCCCCTAGGTTGACACCCCAGTAGTGATTTCGATCATCACTTGCTTTTTGATAGCCTATATTAACCGTGGTCAAGACATCTTTTCGCGAAGCGCCAGTAGAAGCAATCCAAGGAGAACCTTGAGGTGGAGAGCCACCTTGACTACCTCTAGGGTAATTTTCACCGTCTTCTCCTGTATTTGATGCTCCTGTTCGATTAAAAGGATTCCCGTTACTAGAACTGGCAGAAGTATAGGCAGAAAGGCCTACATCTGCGGTTATAAT
This sequence comes from uncultured Flavobacteriaceae bacterium, assembly GCA_943787295.1. Taxonomy (GTDB): domain Bacteria; phylum Bacteroidota; class Bacteroidia; order Flavobacteriales; family Flavobacteriaceae; genus Arcticimaribacter. Next base: position 635,991 of record CALSLW010000001.1, read on the forward strand.
GGCATCCTCTTTAACTGGCATTCTCACCACAATAGAAGGACTGTAATCTGTTAAATATTCATTTCCTAAACCACCTGTGACTGCTGCATGTATCCCTTCTTGTTGATAATAACTCATCAAAACATCAACCTCAACTGCATCCAATACTTTTTTCTTAAACTGGGTTAAAGAATCCACCTGAGCAGAAACCAATACAGGAACAGCACAAGCTACCAACAATAAAAATTGTCTAATTACACCCACAGCCTCCTCCAGTTTTTCCACCATTTGCCCCTGCAGCTGCCTCGCGATAGATTTGAAAATTTGTTTCAAAACGCTCACATGGAAATGCACTTAATTCCATGTCCTGATCATTAATAGCCACTTTGTTATATTCTTTAACTACTGTACATGACGAGCATAAGAACATTAAGAGTAATCCAACTTTAAATTGTTTCATCGATTGAAATATTTTTTGAAGTAAAAATTTTCCCATCATCATCAATCATGATGGCCTCCACTTGATTTAATTGATTGATAAAATCTATTCCCGTTTCAACTCCCATCACAAAAAGAGCGGTTGAAAGTGCATCTGCTAGTTCTGCTTTTGGGGCAAAAACGGTGCAACTAATTACGCCTTGACTGGGATAACCTGTTTTAGGGTTGATAATATGCCCATGGCGTTTGTTATCAATCATTAAAAACTTTTCATAATCTCCAGAAGTGACGACCGCTTGGTTACTGATAGGAAACCATGCAAAAACCTTTTCTTTATTCTTGGGGTTAACAAGTCCCACTTGCCATGTTTTTCCGTTAGGTTGACTTCCCCAAGCAGACATATCCCCAGAGGCATTTACAATTCCTGCTGTCACACCCTGCTTTTGCAAAAGAGATTTAACACGGTCTGCTGCATATCCTTTCCCTATTGCCCCAAAACCTATTTTCATCCCCTGAAGGGGAAGGTAAAGTGAACTTTCTAAAGGATCAAACACGAGCTTTTCAAAACCTATTTTAGCGACAGTAGCCGAAATGATTTCAGCTTTTGGCTGTTGTACACTGCTCCCATCAAAAGTCCAAATTTTATCGACAGAGGCATAAGTTGGATCAAAAGCTCCCTCTGTCATTTGGGCAATTGCCTTAGCCCGAAAGACTAAATCGTATAATTCTTTAGATACCTTTACTGGCTGTTTTCCTGCCATTCGATTAACTAGCGAGGTCTCAGACGCTTGATCCCATGAAGAGATTAAGCGTTCAATACGGTCAATTTCTGCTATAGCCGCTTCGATCAATCGATCTGCTTCAGTCTGGTTTTTTGCCACTAGGGTCAAATCAAAAGCAGAACCCATTTTGACGAATGATCGTTGAAAAACAGCTTGAGCTTTTGCACTAGTTAGCGCAAAGAGGAAAGTCAAAAATGCCACAAAAAAACGTTTCATTTTAGAAAGATTTGATCTGTTCAATATAGTACGACACGGGATCTTTTGTATAAACAAAAGAGCCTTTAACCACTTTGTCCTCCCCAAAAACAATCAACCAAGGAAAATAACCCTTTGGGTTATATTGAGCGGCTAAATTATCGTGCTTTTCTTTTAATGCTTGTGGCAGCTGATTCTTTTTACGTTTTGGAAAATCTGCCCTGTAAAGCACAAGGTTTTCTTTGGCGTATGCCAAAAAAACAGCGTCCTGCCAGACTTCTTTCTCTAGCCGTATACAGGGGATACACCAGTCAGAGCCAGAAAAAACTAATAATAGTTTCTTCTCTTCCAAAACAGCTTTTTCTTGGGCCATTTCAAAATCTTCTTCCCATTGCTGACCCTGCACTACTGCAGAAAATAGAACAAAAAGTAGAAACGTATATTTCATGTTTTAAGGTGTAGTTCGCTGATAAGTAAACCCTCCTACTTTACCTTGCGCCCAGGAGGTAATGGTAATTTCGATATAAATATCATCCTGAATTAAATGAAGAACCAATGGAATTCCCACCACATCTTTGGGTTTATTGTTAGGGCAAGCTGAACGAAAATTAGTGAAATTAAGAGACGCTAAATCTGCAAAAGACCCTTCCGCCCATTCTGTCCCCACTGGACTTGAATTATTGTTTGCAGTACCTTCATTAACGGCATTATAAAGTACTCCTTGATTCCCTCTTGTTAACCATACATTCTCTGTAATTCTGTCTTGATTTTCTGCCAGTGAAGAATCAGCACCATTAGGTTTTGTAAAGGTCATATTAGCACCTTCCCAAAGGGTAAGTGCTACCCCTTCGGCTGCATCAACTATATTAATGGTTGCTGTAACGTCTTTAATAACGCTACCAGAAGTCACTCGCACAACTGCAGAAATGACGGTAAGTGTCTCAAAATCAAAAAGACTTGCGTTTGCTACGGTAATTTGACCCGTTGTAGCATTAATTGAAATTGCACCACTTTCACTTTGAGAAACAATTGAAAAACGAACGGAACCAGAACTTGCACTAGCTTGAATGGTTCCAATAGTAGCCCCTTCTTCTGGGTTTTCAATAAAATTTATCGTGAAATCTGAAGCGGTGATCGTTACAACTGCTGGTTCTGTATTAGGGGTACCATAGGGGTCTCCTCCATCGTCTCCTTTACCACACTGCTGAAAAATAACGATAGCAGCGAGCAAAAGAATTTTAGACCCAAGGGTCTTGTTCATCTTTTTCATTTTCTTTTTTCATAAAGATACTAAACAAATTTGTACTCCTCTAAACAGGAAGACCAAACTTCAAAAGAATTAAAGGCTTAAAAAGAGCTACTTAGCAAAAAAAAAACTGCTTCTATAGCAAAAAAATGGTAGACAATTAATAGGTAAAATTACCGTAAGGACTGTTAATGGTTAACTGCTTTGATTGGGCTGCTTCAACACGGCCCACAACTTGTGCAGCAACCCCAAAGGATTCACTAATGGCGATAATTTCATCGGCCTGTGCAGCGGGAACATACAACTCCATGCGATGCCCCATATTAAAGACCTCGTACATTTCTTTCCAATCTGTTCCAGATTCTTCTTGAATCATCTCAAATAAAGGCGGAGTCGCAAACAAATTGTCTTTAATCACATGCAATTGATCGATAAAGTGCAATACCTTAGTTTGGGCACCTCCACTGCAATGCACCATACCATGAATATTCTTTCGCTCGATTTTATCAAAGATACTTTGAATAATCGGCGCATATGTTCTTGTAGGAGACAATACTAATTTTCCTGCATCAATAGGAGCATTTTCAACTTTATCGGTCAAGCTTTTAGAACCAGAATAAACTAAATCAGCCGGTACACTCGCATCAAAAGTTTCAGGGAATTTATCTCGAACATCATGATTAAAAACATCATGACGGGCAGAAGTTAAACCGTTACTTCCCATTCCACCATTGTATTCGCTTTCATAAGTCGCTTGCCCAAAAGAAGCTAATCCCACAATAACATCTCCTGCTTGTATGTTTGCATTATCAATCACTTGGTCACGCTTGATTCTTGCCACTACCGTAGAATCAACAATAATGGTTTGTACAAGATCTCCCACATCTGCAGTTTCACCTCCTGTACTTTTAATAGAAACGCCGTGTTTGGCAAGATCTTCGATTAATTCTTCGGTACCATTGATAATGGCAGCTAAAACCTCACCGGGAATACGCTGCTTGTTTCGCCCAATAGTAGAAGATAATAGAATGTTTTCTGTCGCCCCCACACAAAGAAGGTCGTCGATATTCATAATCAATGCATCTTGAGCGATCCCTTTCCACACAGATAAATCTCCCGTTTCTTTCCAGTAGGCATACGCCAAAGAAGATTTTGTTCCAGCGCCATCGGCATGCATTACAATACAGTGCTCCTCACTGGCGGTCAAATAATCGGGTACAATTTTACAAAACGCCTTAGGAAACAAACCTTTATCAATGTTTTTGATGGCGTTGTGCACATCTTCTTTTTGGGCAGAAACCCCACGCTGCTTATAGCGATCACTTGATGCTGTACTCATGTAAAATTTTTTACAAAAGTAGGGGTTTTATTCCGCTTGCAAAATCGACTGATTAATTTCTAATGAGAAAAAAGCAATTCTCTATATTTTGCTAGTGGCCACAACGAATTATCTACTAACAATTCAAGCTTATCACAATGGTAACGAATGGTTTCGAAAAAGGGTTTTACCTTATTGCAATAGGCCAATGATTTTTCAAAATCATCTTCGATGACATTGGCTTTTTTGCGCTCTTCAATCATGGTGTTTACCCCAGAATTAATTTCGGCGATATGCTTAGAAATTCTTTCAATCAAAAGCATTTGCTCTTTAGCGTGTTCTGTGTATTTATCGCCATAAATTTCTTTTAAGCCTTTGACATTTTCAATCAAAGTATTCAAATACTTAATGGCAGTAGGAATGATATGATTTCGGGATAAGTCCCCTAGGGTACGACCTTCTATTTGTAAGGCAAGAGTGTAATGTTCTAAATCGACATTGAGTCTTGCATTGAGTTCTCTTTCAGACAAAACACTTAATCCTTCAAAAAGTTGTACATTTTTCTTGGCTACATAAGCCTGCAAAGCTTCTGGAGTATTTTGTGCGTGATAAAGGCCGCGTTTATTGGCTTCTTTGACCCAAGCCTCGCTATAACCATCTCCTTCAAATAGAACTGGGGAAACCTCTTTGATTAAATCCCTTAAAGCATTAAAGATGGCATCGTCTTTTTTCATTTTAGCATCTTTTGCTAAAAGCTTCTCTACACTTTCTTTAAAGGTGTTTAATTTCTCAGCAACAATGGTATTTAACACCGTCATGGGTTTAGCACAGTTCGCTTTTGAGCCTACCGCACGGAATTCAAATTTATTTCCTGTAAAGGCAAAGGGCGAAGTCCTGTTGCGATCTGTATTATCTAATAGAATTTCAGGGATTTTCCCCACGACGTTTAGCTTGAGATCAGTCTTTTCTTCTGGAGATAATTTTCCTTTAGAAACATGTTCAAGATCGGTGAGCACTTTGGTCAACTGCTTCCCAATAAAGACAGAAATAATGGTAGGCGGCGCTTCATTTGCACCTAATCGGTGATCGTTACTGGCGCTCATCATGGACGCGCACATCAAATCTTGATACTCTAAAACTGCCGCAATGGTACTGACAAAAAAGGTCAAGAATTGCAGATTGCTCATCGGTGTTTTTCCTGGGCTCAAGAGGTTTACTCCTGTATTAGTGGCTAAAGACCAATTGTTGTGTTTCCCAGAACCGTTGATTCCAGCAAAAGGCTTTTCGTGAAAGAGCACTTCTAAGTTATGCTTTTCGGCAACTCTTTTCATCACATCGATCAGCAAGGCATTGTGGTCAACTGAAAGATTTGCTTCTTCAAAAATAGGAGCGAGCTCAAACTGTGATGGAGCTACCTCGTTATGACGAGTTTTTACTGGTATCCCTAAAAGCATACACTCTTCTTCTAACTCGTTCATAAACGCGAGCATACGGGTTGGTATGGACCCAAAATAGTGGTCATCTAACTGTTGTCCTTTTGCAGAACCGTGTCCTAATAGTGTTCTTCCCGTTAAGACAATATCTGGTCGAGAAGCAACTAACATCCTATCTACCAAAAAGTATTCTTGTTCCCAGCCTAGGGTTGGGATTACTTTTTGAACGTTTTTATCAAAGTATTTACAGACTTCTGTCGCAGCAGCATCTACTGCAGAAATAGATCGTAAAAGAGGGGTTTTATAATCTAGTGCTTCTCCGGTATAAGAAACAAAAATGGTTGGTATACAAAGGGTTTTTCCAAACAAGAAAGCAGGGGATGTAGGATCCCAAGCGGTATATCCTCTTGCTTCAAAGGTGTTTCTAATTCCTCCACTAGGAAAGCTGGAAGCATCTGGTTCTTGCTGTACAAGTTGAGAACCGTCTAAGGCAGAGATGGCTTTTCCATCTTTGGCGAAGTCTAAAAATGATTCGTGCTTTTCTGCTGTAGCACCTGTTAAAGGTTGAAACCAGTGGGTGTAATGTGTGGCGCCTTTTTCTAAGGCCCAAACTTTCATGGCTTGTGCAATTTGCTCTGCTAAAGAACGATTAATTTGTGTTCCTTTTAGACTCGCCTGAATCATCTCTTTAAAGGCGGATTTGCTGAGAAAGTTTTGCAATTTGTTTTCATCTAAAACATTGGCTGCAAAATGATCAAATCGATTCTCTTTTGGCGCATAAGCAGATCGTTCTTGATGTGCTATTTTACGCAAGGCTTCAAAACGTAAGTTATTCATAAAATTGGGATTTAAATTCATGCAAATATAAATTAATATTTATAAGAGATTCTCTTTATTTTTTCAATTTTTTGGAATTTAACCCCTTAAAAATTGATGTATTAACAAAAATAGTGTCATTGTTGATATTTTAACCCCTTAAAAAAGGATGGGTTATTCTCTATATTTTAAATTTGCTCTGTTACAAGAAAAAAATATTTTATTATGAGTAAATCTAAATTAGAGTATATTTGGTTAGATGGATATACCCCTACTGCGAACTTACGCAGTAAAACAAAAATCGTAGACAGTTTTAGTGGAAAATTAGAAGACTGCCCAATGTGGTCTTTTGACGGTTCTTCAACACAACAAGCAGAGGGTGGAGCTTCTGACTGTTTATTGAAACCAGTTGCTATTTATCCAGATCCAGAACGCAACAACGGTTACTTAGTGATGACTGAAGTTTTAAACGCAGATGGAACTGCACACGTATCTAATGGTCGTGCAACAATTGACGATGATGACAACGATTTCTGGTTTGGATTTGAACAAGAATACTTCCTTTGGGATCCAGAAACTAACTTACCCTTAGGTTTCCCACGTGATCAAACACCTCAAGGTCAATTCTACTGCTCTGCTGGAGCAAAGAATGCTTTTGGTCGTGAGATGGTTGAAGAGCATTTAGACATCTGTCTGGAAGCAGGAATTAATGTAGAAGGAATCAATGCAGAGGTTGCTGCAGGACAATGGGAATATCAGTGTTTTGCACAAGGAGCACGTCAAGCAGGAGATGAGATCTGGGTATCTCGTTACTTACTTGAGCGTTTAGGTGAAAAGTATGGTTTAGCGATCAACTGGCACCCAAAACCACTAGGAGCAACAGACTGGAATGGATCTGGTATGCACGCTAACTTCTCTAACGAGACTTTACGTACTTGTGGTTCTAAAGAAACGTATGAGAAAATCTGTGAAGCGTTCCGTCCTGTAGTTAAAGAACATATCGATGTTTATGGTGCAGATAACGATCAACGTTTAACAGGTGAACACGAAACGCAGTCAATCACTGAATTTAGCTATGGGGTATCTGACCGTGGAGCGTCTATCCGTATTCCGATTATGACCGTTGAAAAAGGCTGGAAAGGTTGGTTAGAAGACCGTCGTCCATCTTCAAACGGAGATCCATACAAAATCGCTGCAAGAATCATCAAGACAGTAAAATCTGCAAAGGTTTAATTTACTTTTTGATCTTTATCACAAAAGCATCCGCCAAAACGGATGCTTTCTTTTTTGGCCATTTTTTTTGAAGAACAACACACTAGTCATTTATAATGATTTGAGCAAAATACCGAAAAATATCGAAAGATAAAATAAAGTTTATTTCCCTAAAAAAGGAACAGAAAAAGTTAATTCTAGTTAAGAATTAATGCTATATTTGCACCCACAAAAGGCCTCGTAGCATAACTGAATAGTGCACTTGATTACGGCTCAAGAGGTTGCAGGTTTGAATCCTGCCGAGGTCACTTGAAAACAAAGGGATTGCATCTATGTAGTCCCTTTTTCTTTTTTCCACTTGCACACTATTTGCACACAAGTCCAATCATAGAAGAATAAAGATTACTAATCATTACTAAATTATTCTTTACTCAAAGTAAATGTAATAAAGTTTAGGCTAAATACACAGTATACTTCCAACACCTCTTACAAAGCACCTTGTTTATTCCATAACAACCACCTTCGGAATACAAGCTGAGGTAAGGGATATTATGGAGAATACGCTTGATGCCTTGGTGTAGGAAATCATGTTATATATAAAGAGTGAAAACAGACTAATCTGCCATAGTTATAGTTCCGCCTTCTTCTTCTCTTATAACTCCATCAGCACATTTAGGACAACTCTTCTTTTGATAATCCCATTCAGTGTAATTGTTGATTCTGCAGGTTTTACACCCAAGTATAGGTTCATCTGTCCAAGCTTCAATAATTCTGTCATAAATGCTATTGCAGCTATTACAATTAAACGTTTTCCATCTTGCCATTTTAATAAGTAAATGTTAGTTTGCTTAAAATAACCAATATAAATGATAACTAGAGAACTAAAATCGTAAGTTGATAAAATCTGAGAAGCCTTCTAGACTGGAGGAATCTCAAACCCATTATCATTTATAGAGCAGTTTACATACTTGCTTTTTGTAAGAAGACTCGATGAGCGTCAGCTTCTTGAAGAGAATAGGGTCGTATATGATGAAGAGATATTCAACAACAATATACCATAGATCCTACACAGAGGTATGATCTAATGTCGGGAATCAAACCTTAAGTGTAGTAATTCGTTGAGACAGAATTTTATGTTTATTCCAAACGTTGATAAACTAAAAAGTCCTGAAGCTAAAAAGTACAGTTTTTTGCTTTAATTACTCCCCTAAAATTTGTAAAAAGATGAATTGGGATGAAAACTCAACCATGCGCGAATAAATTGCTTATAGTATTGAACACTAGTTAACTCCTCTCCTTTTAATGCACCATCAACACATTGCCCGAAGAGATTCCACGTTGATTTAGTCTTTGTGTCGGTTAAAATATCCCCACTAATTTCAAAATCTAAGACCTCTCCTTTTAACGTTCTAAGATAAGTATAAGAAGAAGAGCCATCTTCTGAGCTAAGTACTAACAAAGCATTATCCCCTAATTGATCTTGTACCAATCGTTTCTTTTGAAGTTGGTTCCAATCATAAGCAATTTCCTGTCCCTCTAATTCAACCCCAATAATTAAGGGGGGTCTCTTTTGGAAATGCCATCCAGGAAGACTTAACTCATACTTAAGTAAGCCAGATACAAAATCGTATTTCTTTTGATAAGAAGGATCATATTGCAAAATCGCCGAATCAGGATGCTTTTCTAACCAATGTTTTAAACTCATTTGTTCCATAGGGATATCTTGTAAAACTTTCCCCGCTAGTTCTCCTTTTGCTGCTTCTCCCGTTTCTTGTCTCCACCATGTCTGGGTCTTGTAATCTCTAAATATGGCATTAAAAGTAACAGCTCCAACTAAGGCTTGTCCTCCCGTAACAAAATCCAACGCTTCTCCGTCAACAAGGATATCATAAACACGTCCACTGCGACATAAACCGCAATAGGTAATCCAAATGGGATGATTGGCAATGTGATCACTCACTTGGTGGTGATAGAATAACATACTTACTGGATAAGCTTTTTGCTCACCATTCCAATTAACCCCCATAACTTGCTCCTCTAGGGCTACGGTATTTTGATCTGCTTTAGCAAAGTTAATTTGCTTTAAAGGATCAAACTTATGCTTCCCAACCCAAAAAAGATTGAATAACCAGTAAACAAAACCCCATACTAATACTAGCGTAATACTGAAAGGAACAACAGAAGCTTGTTCTTGACCAGTCATAGAAAATAAACAATAGGCCATCAATACAATAAAAAGGAGTCGGAAATAGAGAATTTTACTCCACATAAAATAAGCTAGATCTAATTGCCAACTGTATTTTTGAAGTAAGGGTGGGGTTCCGTTTGCACTTAGTCCTTTGATTAATTCAGCTAATATCAATGCCGAAAATGAATAGTAAAAGAGTGTTGTAAACATGATTGTTTTTTTAATTATTATAGGTTGAAATACGTGTTTTGATATTGAGTTTTGCCTTGCATAAGGCGTGTAAAAAGCAAGTTTGTTCTGAAATGTCTAAAATTTGTGTTGCGAATTCGTTCTCTTCCTCACTTTCTAAATAAACATGGGTTTCTAAGGCCTTAGCGCTACCCTTTTCACCTGTTCCTCCAGAGGCTCCACCTAGAGAGAAAAAGGAGTCTTGCAGAATTCTATATTCCAAAAGGTTTTTCTTTTTCATTTTAGCATATCGACCAAACTGTGTCATAAAGCAAAATCCAATTCCCGCAGAAATATACGTAGCTGCATCAGGTGCTCTTCCTTGTCCGCCATTTTCAGGACCTTCTTCAGATAATAAAGTAAAAACAGAACCATGAGGGTTATAAAGATGCTGCGTTATCTCTTTTATCCCATCTGGACGAAGGGTGCAAATTCCTCTTAAATGAAGTAGGCGGTCTTGTTGATCTGTAAGCGAAGATCCAGCTCCACTAATCGAGTTTTTGTGCTTTGGGGTCATCCCCATCTTGATGCACATTTGATTCCAATCGCCTGTTGCAGGTTGAGCTTCATCAAAAATCATTTTGGGATCTGTCATTAAATCTCCGTCAATCTCTAATGCTTTATCAGGAACAAGCTCTTGATTATTATGGCTTAATTTAAATAAACTCTCATGCGGGCGTTTCATCAAGTCATTTAATGGTGAAGCTGCCGTTGCATCGATAACAAGTTGTTGTAATGTCTCTTTACTTGCCTCTGCATCTATTTGCGCTTCTAATTCAACATCATAAGCATGGGCAATCATATCTCCTTTCATCATACTGCCCTTCATACTGTAAAAATTATCTTGAATAAGACGAATATTCTTAATCGAAATATTCCGGAGTTTAGCTAAAGCTGTAATCTCATTCATATATGAGGCAACCATTCCCACAGTGAGATGACATAAGGGTGCCGGTGCATAATCTGTTCCGTTGAGATACACACCTTCATCACTAGCTAAACGCCATGTAGTCCCTGTACGCGCCGAGGTAATGAGTGCCTCTTTTTGAAATACTGTTAGTGAACGAACAACGGTACGCAGATCTTCACCTAAGACTACTTTAGGTGTTTTAACGCCAATATCTTTGGCATTCTTTACTTGAAAAAACAAAGGCTTTTTACTATTTAAAAGCTTGTTTTCTACTTCGATCATACTGCCTATTGTTTTCTTAATTCTTGGGATACGGTTAAATAATAATTCCGTGCCACGGCATTATCAATATTACGTCCTAAACCTTCCATCGCATTAGCTTTAAGGCTCTTATACGCTCTATTCTCAGGCATTATGACCAACAGATAATCGATCAATTGTGCTGCCCACTGAAACTCACTCCCATTTAATGCTTTGATGACTTCACTTTTAACTTTTTCATCCCCTCCCATTAATGCAATCATTTTATGCGCTTCTTCTTTAGAAGACAAGGGAATAAGATTGGTGGCATTTCCATCAAACCAGCCCATATAACCATTAAAGATTTGGCGAACAGACCAATCTACTCGCCCGTAATAGCCATGTAAATAATCTTTTGAGGCAAAGCGCTCGGGTAATTGAACATACTCCACTAGTTCATCTGGAGTCATTCCTTGATTAATCCCCTGTACTGTTTTTTCAAAAACAAATTTTATGGCATCACGATAGTCTGTTAAGATTTCTTTGACCATTTCTTTACCTAAAACGGGTCGTGTATGACCGCCGACAAGGTGATTGGCTTCTTTTGAAATCATAAGACTAAGGCTATTGATCCAGTCGTATACATCACGGTATTCTGTTCCGCGTATAGCGTAGAGATTAGGCCATGATTTATAAAAATTATCACCTGAAAACACTACTTTTTCTTGAGGAAGCCAAACAAATAATTGATCATCTGTTTCGCCAGGAGCATGGTATAGTTCGATTTCAATCCCAGCGATATTAATCGCTTTAAAGGGTTCATTAAGCAGTTGATTCGGTTTTAGGTTACTGGTATAAACCGTTTTGATCTCTTTTTTGTCTTTTGAATTTTCTTTTGCTGGAACGGGTTTAACCATGTACATTGCTGGGGCAACACCGTTGTTAATGCGCTGTTGCTTTGGCAAGGCAAAACCTGCTTGTCTTAAAGGACGTTGAGGAAAGTTCACTCCGGCTTTTGCACTAAATTCGCCTTCGTGACCAAAGTTTTGCATTGCCCAAATATCAACATCTTGACCATCTACATAAGTGGCAACCCCCTTAGCATGATCTCCATGCCCATGGGTAACAATAATCGCTTTTAAAGGGAGAGATGTGATTTTGGCAAATTCGGCCTTTATCTTTGCAGCTGACCTTGGATTTGATCCCCCATCTATAAGGATATAACCATCTTGCCCCAAAACCATCGAAATATTTGAAACATCGTAACCTACAGCTGTATATACATTTTCAGTCACTGAAATAACTTCTTCAGTGAATTCTGAATTGCGCTTTTCTAATTTCTTTTCAGCTGGAGTTTGTGCAGTTGGTAATGGACTTAGTGTTGCAGACTTATCTGATGTTGAACACCCATTAAAAATAACGAAAGAAAAAAGTAATAATAAGGATTTAGATTTCATGACTAGGACTTATTGTTGTTAAAAAAAAGTTGAATACTATAAGTGAGGAAGTAATAGAAAAGGATTCCCCCTATTACACCGATTTCTAAACTGGTTAATATGGTTAGCATAAAAGTAGCCGTGAAAACGGTAAAGTCAATTTTATTTTTTCCCCAAAGTTCTTTTACATAATCCACTTTTAAGAGTGAAAACACCGAGTGAACAATTATAGCTGCTAAAACAGCATTAGGTAGATAATAGAATAAAGGAGTGATAAACAAAAGGGTTAATGCAAGAAGGATGATGGTAATCAAGGAAGAAATTTGTGTTTTTGCCCCAGCTGTAACATTAATCGCTGTACGACTAAAACTGCCGGTAGAAGGGAATGCCTGAAAAAATGCACCGACAACTTTGGCTAGGCCTAGTACAAATAATTCTTTGTTTGCATTTACTTTTTCTTCTTGCAAGTGCTCAAAAGATAAGGCAAGTCCAATACTGCCCACATAACCAATAAAAGTAACCGCAAAAATACTTGGAATAAGGCTAATAAAAGTACTTATTTCATAGACAGGAAATATTAATTCTGGAAAACCTTGAGGGATATCGCCAACGATTTGAAGCCCCTTATTGTCCAATTGAAAATAGTAACTCATCCCAATGGAGGTTAAAACAACAACTAGCGCTACTGGAAATCGTTTGTTTCTCGAATTTACTAAGAGGATGGTTAATAATGAAAAGCCAAATAATCCCAAGGCAAGTAAGTTGATCTCTATCGCGTGATTGATCACATAAAACAACGTCTCAAATGTCGAAAGCTGACTAGGTATCATTAATCCAAGGGCATCCTTAAATTGCGAAAATATAATCAAAATCGCTGCAGCTTGAATAAAGCCAGAGAGTACTGTCTTTGGAATATATTGGGTTAATTGCCCCATTCTTAATGCACCAAGGATAATTTGAAAAACACCTATAAAAAGTCCTAACAAAATGATCAGTTGAATATAGGGCTCACTAAAAGGCGTATGGATTTTAGAAACACTTTTCAACATCAAGATTGCCGTAATGGCTACTGGACCAATCGATAAGTAATAAGAGCTCCCTAAAAGAGCATAAATTAGCATAGGTATCAACGCACTATACAATCCGTAAATAGGCGGTACACCTGCTAACAAAGCATACGCTAAAGCTTGAGGAATGAGAATAATACCCACCGTAAGTCCTGCAATTATATCCGAATTAAACGATGAACTCTTATATTCTTTTAAGGACGCTATTAAAGGGGAAATGCTTTTGATCACTCGTCAATTATTTCTTTAATAGAAAAACTATTGTACCTCTTTGGGTCTGTAAAAAACCAAAACAATGATGCTAATTGAACTGATTACAGGCGCAATCATCGCAATCATGTAAAAATCGGTCGCAGAAATATTGGCGGCTACTATAGAAGCCCCAATCATAGGCGTAATAATCGATCCAATACGTCCAACACCCAGACTAGCGCCTACACCTGTCCCGCGAATTGAGGTTGGATAAAGACTCGCCGCTAATGGTGCTAATCCAAGGGTAGAACCCACTGCAATCGCGCCTGCAAATGGAGCAATTAAAAACCACATTTCTTGGTCATTAACCACCTGACCTAGTACATAGTACAAAACTGAAGCTAGCGGAAAGGCATAAATAAGCACTTTAAAAGCACCGTATTTATCTGCTAAATAACCAATGATTATTCCACCTATACTTGCACCCAGATAATAATGCCCTACAGCATTTCTACTTAGCCCAGCTTCCCAGCCAGCCGACTGTAATATAGTGGGTAGCCACAAGGACATGATGTAAATAATAAATTGACCAGCAATAAAAGCTAGCCATAAAAAACTAGTTACCATAAGTCTTCCGTTACTGAATAATGAAGTCAAAGAGCCTTTTGTCAAAACGGGTTCATCAATAAATAATTCATCTTGATCGTTAAGACTTAAAGAAGGATCAACTTTAACTAAAAGTTCTTTAGACTCAGCTACTTTAATGTCTTTAAGCACCATGTATTTTACCGATTCTGGGACCCAGAGGTACATCCAAACCAAAATAGGACTGGCTAGTGCTACTCCAAGGACAAAGATCCCTTGCCACCCAAGTGCGTCAATGAAATAATTCCCAAAGTAGCCGCCAACATAACTGGCAAAAGGAGCTCCCGCATAGGCAAATACCACAATGATATTACGGTATTTTAAAGGTGCATATTCTGAAATTAATGCAATGGCAATAGGCAATGCCCCTCCAGCACCAAAGCCTGTTACAAGACGTAAAACAATCATTTGATTCATGTTTGAGATGAAAAAGCTAAGGCCCATTCCCACAGTGGCCAAAGTAAACATGAGTAAAATTGATTTTCTTCTACCAATTTTGTCAGTAATTATTCCAGCAACTAATGATCCCAAAAGAATCCCTATCAGCACAGCTAAGTGAGCATATTCAAGTGCTTGTGGTGCAATACCCCAATCATCTGCTACATCCTTAGTAATCAATCCTAAACAGATCATTTCAAAGCCTTCCACTACAGTAAAAAGGAAGCCTAATATGGCTAAAATAATATGAAATGAATTCAGCTTAGCGTTGTCAATTGTTTGGTTTACATCTATTCGCATGTTATTCTATTTAAGTGCTGAGTTGTTTTGTCATTCGCATGGCCGATAAGCCGCCATCTGCGACAATATTTTGACCGTTAATCCATGAAGCATTCTCCCCACATAAAAAAGTTACAATCGCAGCTATTTTTTCTGGTTCTCCCTTCATCGCTTCTGGAAGAACAACTTGCTTTTTAGCAATGGTGTCCATAAAGCTTTGAAGGATAGGTGTTTTTACAGGACCTGGACTCAAGGCTTTGATGGTAATATTGCGATCGCTCCAAGTAGTCGCATTGTATAAGGTCCATAGAATTACCGCTTCTTTAGAGAAGTTGTAAGTTGCTTCGTCAGAGATGTTGTGCTCTTCAAGAAAGGGTAAGGCCTGTGCAAAATTGTCAATTTTAAACAACTTGTTTAATGTGTCCAAATTCCTCATCCATCCACTACCTGCGACAGATGCTAAATTTATAATGCTTGCACCATCGTGAAGTTTTTCAATAAGTAGTTGCGTAAACAAACGAAGGCCAAAAAAGTTCACCTTTATTTGAAGTTCTGGATGAATGGTGGGAGGAAGCCCTGCAATGTTACACAATGCATGCGCCTTTCCTTTAAATTCGCTAACTGCTTTTTTAATACTGTCCTCATCTGATAAATCAATGGGGATGTATTGATCTATATTTTCTTTTGGTTCATTCCTATCAAATGCAATAATGGTATGTCCCAGTATTTTAAGTTGTTTAGCAGTTTCTGCACCAATTCCAGAAGCTGCACCGGTAACAATGATTGTTTTTTTCATTTTAATTTCAATTATTCATTAAACATGGGTGGGTAGGGGCGAGTACCTTGCTCTACTGTGATCCAACGTTGTTGCGTAAAACTTTCAACAGATGCTTTACCTCCATAACGTCCCATTCCACTATTTTTCATTCCCCCAAAGGGTGCAAAAGGTTCCCCATAAATTGTCCCGTCATTCACATGACACATACCAGATTCCATTTTCATGGCGACTGCATTAGCTTTTTCTTCACTCCCAGCCATTACACCCCCAGAAAGTCCGTAATCAATATTATTAACTTCTTTAAGAGCGTCTTCTACCGTAGCATAGGGATAAATCGCTACCATAGGACCAAAGGTTTCATTTCCATAGGTCTCCATTTCTTGCGTCACGCCTGTTAGTATCGTTGGATTAAAATACAAGCCATCATGATTACCTCCTGCAAGGACTGTTGCACCTTTTTCAACAGCATCGTTCAATTGATGCTTGATTTTTTCTAGGGCAGCATGATTGATCAGTGGTCCAATGGGCTTTGAAAATTCATAGACATCCCCTATTCCAAGAGCCTTTGTTTTTGCGACAAAACGCTTGATAAATTCTTCGGAAATTTTCTCATCTACATAAATACGTTTAGTCCCTATGCAGATTTGACCTGCATGATAGAATGCGCCAAAGGCTGCTGCAGTGACCGCCTTAGAAATATCAGCATCATCCATAACAATTAAGGCGTCTTTCCCCCCTAACTCCATGCTTGTCTTTTTAAACTGTGAAGCCGCCTTTGTGGCGATTTGTCGTCCAACGTTTTCAGAACCGATAAAACTGATGGCTTTAACCAAAGGATTGGTCACCATCTCCTCTCCTACTTCGACCACATGATTTCGTGAACTTGTAACAACATTGAAAACACCTGGTGGAACACCAGCTTCTTCAAAGGCTTTCGCCAGAATAAGGCCACCGGTAATAGGTGATTCTTCTGAAGGCTTTAACACTACTGTGTTCCCTACTGCTAATATTCCTGAAGTAGTTCTTGACGATAAATTTAAAGGAACATTCCAAGGCGTTATGACAGAAACTACCCCCAAAGGGATGCGCTTTACCACACTTTTTTTCCCAATAGGTGATTCTAATACTTCGTCCTCAACCATAAAGGGTATTTTGGCTCCAGCCTTCCAAAATCCAACAGAGGTTTTAAGATCAACCTTTGATTTCCCTATCCATGAACCAATCTCCTCAATGAGGTGTTTTGATATTTCATCTTCATTATTCTCGAGTGCCTCAGCGACTTTTAATAAGTAATTGGCGCGTTCTTCTGGCTGCAGGGCCGACCATGCAGGAAAAGCTGCATGTGCTGCTTCAATGGCTCTTTTTGTATCCTTCTGATCAGCATCTGTAATTAGGGCATAGTCAGAATCAGTCACAGGGCTATAATCAACAAATGTTTTATTTGATTGACTGTTTACCCATTCTCCATTGATGTACATTTTATTTACGTTCATACTGTCCTAATTTAGGTTTATTGATTGTGCTTATTCAAAGACATCTAAGTCATTACCAAAAAAAAGTTCGCCTTTATAATTTTCTTTTATTTCGTCCAACAAATCTTCTTCGGTACTATTGAATAAAATCTGATGGGTCAATACTAATTTCTTCGGATTAATTTGAGCGGCAATTTTACCTAAATCTCTTCCAGAAGTATGCACAGATTTCATGTAGTCTCTGTACTGTTTAGGTTGTTGATTGATCGCGGTTTCACAAAATACTTCGTGAACCAATATATCACAATTCTTAGCGGCTTCATTCAGCGCAGCTATAGGCGAAGTCGTATCCCCAGAAATAACGATTGTTTTATCTGGAGTGGTGAATTTAAATGCAAAGGCATTGAATGTTCCGTGTTCTACAGGAATTGCCTCGACTTCAACCAATTCATCTTTATAGATGGTACCACTAGTAAATTCTTGAACATCAATGACAATATCATTTAATGGTTTTGGGCCATGATTTAAATGTTCGTTTATTCCAAGCTCAAAAGCTTTAAGCACATTATCGACCATGTTTTTTATGCCTCTAGGGCCATAAATCCCAAGCTTTTCTCTTCCTAAATTCCAAGGGGAAATAATGAATCCTGGCAATCCTACTGTGTGATCAGGATGAAAGTGCGTAATAAACAACTGTGTTAGGTTTTTATTATCTAAAGCGTTTAATCCCATTGCTCTAGCTTGTGAGAGGCGTTCTAAAACTCCGCTTCCACAATCAACTACATACGCCTTATCATCAACGATTATTACGAGTGAACTCATATAACGGTTTGGGACCATTCGTGGGGTTCCAGTGCCAAGTAAGACAACTTTTGTCATTGTATATTATTTTAGGATAATGGGGAATTTAGTAAATACATTTATTAAAATTCCAAAATCACTTCTAATAAATAAAATAAATGTTCGAATTGTTTAATAAAAAAGATGAAATAACTAATTCACATTGTTGCGTATCTGCTCAATAATTGAAAAGAACTTTACATAATCTTCTTCAGATAAATTTTCCCATTGTTTTTCCCTTAATTTTTTTACATAAGGAAAGGCAGTTTCTACGATTTCTCTTCCGTGTTTTGTCAGCAAAATGTTATAGCTACGCATATCCTCCTTTGATTTTTCTTTGACGACATAATCTTTTTTGATCAATAGTTTAATCGTAGCAGATAGGCTTTGAGGAAAACGCCTAATATGTTCAGCGATCTCTACTTGAGTTAAGCTGTTATAATCATATAAAACAGCCAATATTGGCCACTGGTCTATATTTAAATCTACATTATTCTCACTAAAAGTACTGTTGTACATTTTTCGAACACTCTTGACCGTAATATCCATTTCACGGCCAATGAGCTTAAAACCCTTACTAATCATCCAAAAAAGTTTATTTATAGCTGTTAGCTATTTTAATTTACAAATTACTCAATTTTTTCAATCAAAAAACAATGATCAACTATTGTCTAATGGTCAAATCAATTTCATTTTCTTTAAATGATTGTGAATAAATATGGCTAATTTATTTAGGCGCGATATTGATTTGACATCCGATTAATTTAAAATGCTTTAATATCACTGATTCCCTGCGTTCAACAGGAGGAAGTAACGAGGAAATCAAAATAAACAACGCCTTATCTAAAAATAAATAAGGCGTTGTTTTATTGTTAGAAAAAAAGTGATTCTATTTATTGCTATTATATTTAAGTGTAAACAAAAACGTTCTTCTAATCGTAGGAAGATTAACAAATTGCTCAAACTCTGCATCAAATAAATTATTGATGGATAACCCTAAATCTAATTTATTTTCTTTTTTCGTTTTGAAACGATATCCAAGGCTCATATTGCTAAATGTTCTGGCTTTATTGGTTCCCGTAAAAATTCGACCATCTCCCATTTTTCCATCAAATTCTGAAAGATGGTTTAGCCCAAATGTTCCGTAAAACTTCTCGGCTGGTAAGTAATTTATCCCAAAGTTAAAACGATTATTAGGAGTGTTTAAGAAAAACTCATAACTAGGGTTCGTTTCTCCAAGGTCTTCAGGAGTCCATATATTTTCTGATACGTATGAATAATTCCCAAAAACGGTAAAATCATTTGTGAAACTATAGTTGAGTCCTAAATCAAGGCCAAAGTATTTTACATCCTCATTACCATAGGTTGGGAAACCAACATCCACTAAATAACCACGTGCTTGTGCTATATCAGAAACTATAAGACCATAACCTGGTCGCGGCGGCCCAGGAGCAGATGTGCCTAGTGCCGTGGTTAATTGGTCAATTATCGGTTGAGCAACTGTACCAGAAAGAGCCGTATTAATTTGCGCACTTACCGCAGCAACATCCAACTGTGCACCCGCTGAAAGGGGAACAATTCCTTGAGGTTGTATATTTTGTGTTACGCTGTAATAGGCATCTGCAGTAATTTTTAATTTACTGTTTAAAACTGTTGTAAAACCAAACTCTAAGGTATTTACAGCTCGTAGCTCTGGCTCACCAGAACCTACATCATTTAAACTGTTAATGGGTCCTATTGGACGTCCTATAAGTGGTGCTTGGAAAGTTGCCGACCTAAGTCCTGGGGTAACACTACCTGATACACCAGAAACATCCACGTTTACACCTGCGTTAGTGGCGAGTGCTGCAATTATATCAGCTAGTTCATACGAGTTTCCTCCATCTACAGTACCAAAAGCAAAACGTGTCTCTGGATTGTTATAGGTAACTGGTGTACCCACACCAATCGCATGTGTTCTTGGCAAAGCAGGCGGAAGACCTAAGGTAAAATCTAAGAACGTACGTAATTGACTTTCTGCACTATAAGAACGATTAAGTGATAAACGGAAAGCGGTAACATCATTCGTTTTGTAAACAAAACCTAAACGCGGTGAAAAAACCGATTGATCATAAGCATCATACGTATCAAATCGCCCAGCAAAATTGGCACTTAATTTATCGCTGAAATCATGTTTTAAGGAAACATAAGCCCCATAGATGGAACTAGCATTGTTATCAGAAAATACACCATAACGTTTGGCATCGCTGAACGCTGGAATGATTTTTACATCTCCACCAATTACTGCCGTTGTGTTTTCTGCAAGATCCAGATTATATTGTGCCGTTATATCGTAGTAAAAACTATCAGACGTATCCACATTCGTTTCATCAGCACTGGAGTAATTAAAACTAAATACTTTTCCCGGGAGTGATTCTGAACCAAATTCTTTACTTGCAAAAAATGTTGCGAAAAAATTCCCAGAGTTGAAACGCAATTGATTTAAAAAATTCCTTCCACCATTGTATAAATGATTATTCTGATTTCTAAAATTTTGACGGTAATCATTAATCGAACCAACATAGGTCAATGAGGTGTTTTCATTGAAATTATAAATTAAGGTAGCTTCATAACTGGTAGAATACGTTTCTGTCAATAGGTTATCACCTACCGTTAAAGTGCTTCCGTCTGTTAATGTTTTAACAGATCCAGGTCGAATGGCTAAATCACCATTTGCCTTGAGAATTCCCCTATCATTAAGTTGAAATTCGTCCACTTTGTTTTGCTTAAAGATGAGCTTGTAACCAAACTTATCATTCGACGAGTGGTTGGCCCAACGAACAGCTACTTGACTTTGTCCTTGGTTACCAAAACCAGTATAAACATCTACACCTGTATATTTAAACGGATCTTTTGTTATGTAATGAACAACACCAGACGTAACGTTAGGCCCATATAATGCCCCTGCTGGACCACGAACAACTTCAACACTAGCGATATCAATTGGTGTTAAAGGAATTGCAGCAGTATTGACCCGTTTATTGTATGGGGTCGTCAAAGGTAAATAATCTTTCATCACTAAGGTGTTCGTCTCATTGACAATAGCAGATCCCCTTAGCTCAACATTGGATTCACCTGCACCATTTTGAACTAAGCTAAGACCGGGGAGATTTCTCATAAGGTTTACTACATCCCCCGAAACTGGTGCGCTTTCTACATTACGCGTACTAATTAACGACACAGCAGCCACCGCATCAATTACCTTTTCTGATCTTCTAGAGGCAGAAATTATAACCTCGTCTAAAGAAGCAAAGTCATCTTCTAGTGTAATGCTCACATTCGCATCACTAGAATCAATAGTGATTTCTTGAGTCTTAAATCCGGTATAGCTCACTAAAACAACAGTTGGTAGCTGATCTGTGGCCAGATTAAAATTCCCCTCAAAGTCAGTTGTTGTTCCTTGACTTGATCCTTTAATAATAACATTTGCTCCTGGCAAAGATTCGCCACTAGAATCTACAACCTTGCCTGAAACACTATTTTGTGCTACCATGGTAAAAGCTGAAAACAAAGTGACAACCACTCCTAAAAAGAAGTTTTTTGCAATAGATTTCTTCATTACTTAATAGTTTTAGTTAACGATTTTGCATTCTATAATACTAAATGCATTGAATAAATTAAAGGATTATTTTTCGAGTCACTACAACATATGTTTGATTTGTTTAATAAATATGTGCAATAATTCAATTTTATAATCTCGTTAGCTTTGAATAACTAGCTAAAAAAGTAAAAGCACATATAAAACATTTTGACAGCGACACGTCTAAATAAAACCTAAAAATATTGAACATAAAGTGCATGTTTTATAATGAAATAGCTTCTTTGCTATTTATAAATTATTCATTAGTTTTATTAGACAAATAATACATGCATACTAGGCAATTTAAGTGAAAAAATAATGAACATAAAGAATTATGTAGTTTACGGAAATGATAATTATGTCCTACCATCTTATTTTGTAAATGTAGAATCCATCGAAAAAACTGTAAGTTCATTCAATGGACACATTAAACCGCATGTGCATTCTAATTTATTTCAAGTCATACTATTTGAGCAAGGAAAAGGTAGATTTATTTCTGATCAAACAAGCATGAATATTGCTGGCCCATGCATCATTACTATCGCTGAGAGTACTTTGCATGAAATTCAATTCGATATGCAAACCGAATTCAAAGGGAAGGTTTTGACAATCAACACCTCCTTATTGGAAGACATATTTGCAGATTTACCCAAAAGTCTTTTCCGTTTAACAAACGGAATTAACTTTTTAGAGCGGGTAGATAATTTTGAGGAGTGTACTTTATTAATTGATAAAATAAGCACGCATTTACCCGAGAATGGTCCCAGAACTAGGCTAGCCATAAACGCTTATTTAAGCCTATTTTTCTTACAATTATTAAAACATGACAACCTTAATAGCCCAACCAATAAGTTCATTAAAAAACAGAGTTATCTATATTTCAGATCCTTTGAACAGGAGGTAAAAGCAACCCAATCCATTGCTAGGTCAGTTGCAGAGTATGCCGATAGCTTAAAGATTACACCGACCCATTTAAATAGAATTTGCAAGGCGAATGTTGGTTTAACAGCTTCTCAGGTAATTCAAAATTATATTGTACTCGAAATCAAACGCAATCTTCTGTATACGTCCTATACCATCTCTGAAATTTCTCACATTTTTAACTTCAATGATTTAGGATATTTTTGTCGCTTTTTCAAAAAGCATACAGGAAAAACACCTAAAAGTTTTAGAGAGTCACAAGTGACCTCGCAAGAAGAGGCTAATTAGACGCTATGATACCCGGAAAACGATAGTGGGTACAAAAGAGTGTTTCTGAGCCTTCATCATTAAGCCTATTAGCAATTGCTTTTACTGTTTTCTTGCATTCTTCGGGGTCTGAGTCGTATTTAGAAACAATTGCTATATCATTCAATTGCAGGGGATCTCGAATAGCATCTGAACAATGAATAAGCGTTTCATTACCAGATTGAATGATGATTCCAAAATGATCCCTCCGATGTCCTTTTGCAGGAAAGAATTTTATAACATCAAGAAAAGTAGTATTGTCTTTTAACAGTTTTATTTTGGCATCATCTAGTTCCTTGTAAAAACTAAAAAATCCTTGCTTGCCATTGCGCATAGCTATTTGCTTTTCATTAGGTAAAAGTTGCACAAAAGGGGTCGCTGAAAATTCATCCAAGAGCGCTTCACTCGACGAAGGAGTGCACCATAGTTTATGCATTTCCTCAGGAAGTACAAGTGTTGCGTTAGGAAAAGCACTTAGCCCACCTATATGGTCCCCATCACTATGGGTGAGTAGAACATAATCGATATCGTTAGGGGTCAATTCAAGTGTTTTTAGGCTTTGGATCAAATTACCATTTCCTCTCCCAGAATCTATAATGAGCCATTGCTTATTCACTTTTAAAAGCAAATAATTAAATCCCACTTCTATAGCTTGTTCAGCGATGTGTTGAGGATGATCGGTTAAAATGAATTCTTTTCCTACCGTACTTTGAAAAGAGTTTTCTTCCAAAACATGGGCTTGAATTTCTCCAATAGAAAAAGAGTGAATCCTATGCATTTACCAATTGTAAAGTTTTGCCGGATTGTGAACGAGAATATCTTCTAGTTGTTCCCTAGTATCACAATACTGGTTTAAAAGATTGACCAAATGTCCATCATTAGGCATATGGGTTTTGATATTGGGGTGCGGGAAATCCGTGCCCCATAAAACACGCTTAGGCGCTATAGAAATCAATTCTTTTGCATAAGGGATGGCATCTTCAAATGGCGGTCCTGCTTTTGAAATACGTTCTGCGCCAGAAACCTTAACCCACCAATTTTCATTGCTAACAAAGCGCTTTAATATTTGGAAGGCTTCTTGTTCTCCGCCCAGATCAGTGGGAACACGTCCCATATGATCCACGACAATAGGCATATCTAGTTGAGAAAAAAACGACTCGTATTCTATCAGATCTTCAGCATTGACATGAATGACCAAATGCCAGCAAAGAGGAATAACTTTATCCAAAACCTTTTGCATCTTGTCCAAATCTGGAGCACCTCCCAAATGCTTGACAAAATTAAAACGCACTCCACAAACACCTCCATCATTAAGCGTTTCAAAATCTTGGCGACTAAAACTATCATCGGCAATACACACGCCGCGATAAGTGTCTGGATTATTTGCTAAAGCATCCATCATAGCACGGTTATCAATGCCGTGACAACTAGCTTGAACAATAACTGCTCGCTCTATGCCGATGGCTTCGTGAATCTTTTTTAATTCTTCTTTTCCATTATCTGGTGGCCAATAACTCGCCTTTGGATGAAAAGGAAATACCTCATGCGGACCAAAAACATGGCAGTGTGCGTCAGTTGCATTTTTTGGGAGCTCAAAGTTTGGGGTAATGGGAGCTTTATTGGGGGGCATACAGGTTTTTTTCACCATAATTACTGTTATTTAAATAGAGGAACATTTGCAATACCTGAGCAGATCTGTCGTGCAGTGCGAATGATGCCTGTTTTATGAATTTTAATCTCTTCTTTTTCCTTGCTGTAATCTAATACAATCGTAATCTCTCCAGAGGGATGTTCTAAGGTAAATTCATTCCCTTCTTTTTGCTTTGCAAGCAAGTGAACGCTTGTCCCTGGAATAATACAACCTGCTACGATACTAGCGGCCGCTAATACCCCAATAGCTGCATGACATACATGAGGTATAAACATACGGGTATTGACCATGGCGTCTGTTATTGAAGCAGATATGATTCCCATTTTAGGGATGGTTTTATTAGTAACATTTCCTAAGCCCATTTTGGGACCCATCTCTAATCGAATGTTTTCCAAAAGAGTTTTTAAAGACGTATTATCTTCTAATTCTTGCTTTGATTCATCTCCCTTAATCCCTAAATCTTTGGCATCCATCAAAATAGTAGGCATCCCGTTATCGATACAGCTAATAGAGATTCCATGTGAAACATCTTGTTTATTCCCGGTAGGAAACAACGCGCCACAGGTGGAGCCTTCAAGGGAGAGATAGTTGCATATCACCGGAGCAGCGGATCCTTCAACCCCACTTATTTGGGCTTCGCCAAAATAACTTAACACCCCCTTAGGAGTGGCAATTTCAACATCACATAGCGAGGCGCTATTTTCCATAAAAACCCTGGCAGTTGTGATGGTATTTCTTGGCTTAATAAGCCCTTCTTCTATGGCAAAAGGCAGCACAGCAGAAAGAATATTACCACAGTTTTGAGCTGTTGATAGACGTCCTTCTCCTACCACTACTTGAACGAATAAATAATCTAAATCCACCCCCTGGCGTTGAGAAGGGGAAACAATAGCAACTTTACTGGTTAAGGAATTACCTCCACCTAAACCGTCAACTTGGCGTTGATCATTCCATCCTAAACCATTCATGGTGGAAAGAATTTGAGCATCTCTTTCTTGAGGATCTTCGGCTAGGTCTTTTTTATGAAAAAAAACTGCTTTAGAGCTCCCTCCGCGAAAAAGTGAAAAAGGTATTTTTTGAACTTCCATCAGTTAGAAGCGATATATTCAAGTTTGTGTAAGACTTCCATCGAAGGGAAAATTTCGTCTGCACTTGCATTAGGACTCCTGCCCTCTTTTATCGCATTGATGAATTCTAAATTCTGCCATTCAAAGCCATTGTGTTTTGTTAACTCAGATGGGATTTCTACTGGATTGTCATTCCCATCAACAATATCATCATAACGCACTTTAAAAGTACCTTCTTCGCAAATATATCTAAACCAAGAACCAAATTCTCCTTGATTATTAAACGACAAAGTAACCGTTAAAAGTTTTTCGCTAATGGATTTTATACCAATATTCATATCAAGCGGCACCCCGATTGTTGCTGATTTTGGTCCTTGCATTGCCCAGCGCTTAATCTCTGCTTCCTGCGTTTGGTAACGAAATAAATCTACACTGTGAGCAGCGTGATGCCATAATAAATGGTCGACCCAATCTCGTTCTTTCCCAAGAGCACTTTTATTTTCTTTTCGATGAAAAAGCGTTTCAACAGCAAGGTGATGCAAATGCAATTTTCCTTGTTGAATTTGTTGACGAATCCATTGATGCGGTGGGTTAAAGCGACGAGTATGCGCCACCATAACATTCTTTTTTGTTCGCTTTTGCGCTTCGATAATCGCCCTAGCGCCCTCTAAAGAGTCAGCCATAGGGATTTCGACTAATACGTGTTTTCCCGCCTCGAGCCACGCGATGGTTTGCTCAACGTGAAGCGGCGTAGGTGTTGCTAGTATAACAGCCGTAACACTTTTGTCTGCTAATAACTCATCTGTATTCGTAGAATAATGTTTAATCCCATATTTATTAGCCACCTCTTCTAATTCCTCTTGATCGATCCCCAATAAGACAATGTCAATATTGCCAATATTTTGAAGTGCTTCTATGTGTTTTCTAGCAATGGATCCAGTTCCTGCGATTGTTATTTTCATTCTTGTTTATTTTGCGTCCCAATAAATGGGGAGTCCTACATAATTTTCTGCAAACGAAGCAGCTCCAATATCTGAACTACAAAGGTAGCCAAGGGTTGCTTCTTGCATTTTTGTGTCAAATTCTGATTGATTTTCAAGGGTGTGGAAGCTTGTTGTTACCCACCATGAAAATCGTTCAACTTTCCATATTCTACTTAAACATATCTTGCTATAAGCGCTTAATACTGTATCGTCTTTTTCGGTGTAATGATTGATTAATCCTTTTGCTAATACTTTAATATCAGAAACAGCTAAATTCATACCCTTAGCTCCTGTTGGAGGTACAATATGAGCCGCGTCTCCTGCGATAAAAAGTTTTCCATGTTGCATGTTATCACAAACAAAACTGCGCATACTGGCTACACTTTTATCGACAATTTTTCCACGGTTATTTTTAAAGCCTAAACGTAAATCAAGTTCATCCCAAAGCGCTTCTTCTTCCCAATCTTCTGGGTCAGTCCCGTTAGGGCATTGAATATACATACGACTTAACTCTGGGCTGCGCATACTTTGCAGCGCAAAGCCATTAGGGTGATGCGCATAAACAACTTCCTCAAAGCTAGGTGGTGCTTCTGCTAAAATGCCATACCAAGAATGTTCAAATTCATGCACATATTCTCTCCGCAGTTGTTTGGGGATAGAAGGTCTACTAATGCCGTGATAACCATCACAGCCAGCTACATATTCACAATGCAATTCGTGTAGTGAACCGTTAAGAGAAAAGTGAACAATAGGTGCATCTGTGGTTAAACCTTCTAAACGTTGCGCTTTGGCCTCATAAATAATTTTAATATTGTCTTTATGCGCCCAATCTATCATATCGCAAGTAATGTTGCGTTGTCCATAGACCGTTACCACTTTTCCACCCGTTAATCCCTTAACATCGATATGATGTTGTTCTCCTGCAAAGTGAAATCGAATACCATGGTGTTCCATGCCTTCCTTAATTAACTTATCGCCTACTCCTGCTTCAACAAATGCCGCTACAGTTCCCTCTTCTTGCACACCGGCACGAAGACGTTGTCGTAAATAGGCTTCATTTCTATTTTCAAGAATGATACTTTCTATTCCAGCATTAAAAAGCATGCGGGACAGCAATAGACCTGCAGGACCTGCACCAATAATCGCTACTTGTGTTTTGTAAATCATACAGTTTTATTTTCTAAACAAATAATCCCAAAAGCCGTATTTGAAGAGGCTACATGGTATTTTCTAAATTTTTCTTCTACTTGATCGTCTAAGGAGCCTCGCATGATTTGCCACATCACCATTTCAATCCCTTCTGACCCTGCTTCACGGATAAACTCTAGGTGTGACATTTTACGATTGACTTCGTTGTTGTCGATCAAATTATCGAGATAGGTTAAATCAAATTCAGTATTAACCACTCCTGCTCTTTCTCCTTGCAATTGATGTGACATCCCTCCAGTTCCTGCAACGACTACCCTTAGATCCTCAGGAAAAGATTCTACAGCGCGTTGTATGGCTTGTCCCAAATTAAAACAGCGATTCGCCGTTGGGGGTGGAAACTGAATAACGTTTACACATAATGGGATAACTTTTACAGGCCATTCTTCAGGTTGATCAAAAAAGACGGTTAACGGCACTGTACAACCGTGATCCACATCCATATGATTAGCAATGGTGAGATCAAATTCGTCTAGAATGCATGATTCTGCGATATGCCAAGCCAAAGCAGAATGCCCTTTTACATCTGGAACATCACGTGGACCATAACCTTCGTCTGCAGGTTTAAATAAATCTGCTGTACCAATCGCAAAGGTGGGAATGAGTTCTAATGAAAAAGCAGATGCATGATCATTATATACAAGGATAACAACATCTGGACGTAAATCATTGATCCATTTTCTCGCTTTGGGTAAAGCATCGAATAAAGGGGTCCAGTAACTGTCTTTTGTTTTTCCAAAATCTGATGCTGCACCCACTGCGGGTACATGTGAACATCCTATACCGCCAACTATTTTAGCCATTTTTTTCTTCTTTAGATCGGTTTCCAATGATTGATCGTCCACCACTTAACATCATATCTCTAAATTCTTCTTCGGTTACACCTGACATTTTACCGCCGACATACTGCATAGAGCGTCGATCAAAAATGGCAATTTTGAACACGTAATAAATGTTTCCGCCCAATTGTAAACAGCGCAAATAATCTCTTGATAAGATCGCGTCTCGCTGCTCATCTGTCAACTTATACCCTTTGAGGTATTCAGCTTCATTCTCACGAAACTTAGCCCTGTTTTCTTCTTTGTTTAGCGACATGCAGAACATGTTTAACCCATAGCCCTTTTGAGAGTGTTCTGGGGTTAACACATAAGTTCCAGGAATGTCATTAAAGGCTTTTCGTAAAGCTACTTTTTCTTTATAAGTCATGTCCCAAATGGTTTAATTTTTTTAAATTTTCATAAGTGGCCTTTGCCATAATTGGAGGCTTATCGTTTGCGACCATAAAGTCACATACCGCATCCATTTCTTTCATACGGCGATTAGCGTGTTTAATGCTTCCTTCTAAAAAGCGATCAATTAATTCATCACTGCCTAAAATGGACTTGATCTGTTTACGCATATAGCTTTCTTCTTCCATCGATTTGGCAATGTCCATTGCCTCACATATCACCGCAGCAACACCCTTGTAAACAATTGAACGCATTAGTTTATAGCCTGCCGCTGTTCCTACATCCCCCGCTTTGACGGTTACATTTAAAAAGGAAGCGGTTAACGCCTGAAATTGAGCTGCTGCTTTTCCCGACACCAAAAAAGGAGTCTTAATTCCAGCAGGTGGCACAGGAGCCATAATGGCCAAATCGATTACATTAACCTTTGCATTGCTCAATAGGGCAGCTATGGATAATTTCATGTCTGGCGCTATGGTATTCATTTCACAAAAAAACTGTTTCTCGTTGAGGAAAGGAGCAATCTCACGAGCGATGTCTAAGGCAGCTTCTTTTTCGTTAGCAGAAAATATAATATCTGCGTCCTTGACTGCTTCTACATTGCTTTTTGCAAAATATACCGATTTGTTAAGCAGGTAGCGCAAGTTAGGGTCCCATCCCTTTACAGTATGGCCTAATTCGGCCAAATCGTTGGCAAACCTACTCCCTGCTTCTCCTAATCCTAATACGGCAAATTTCATGTGTCTTTTCGTGTTGGAATATTGTATTTCTCTCCCCAATTATAAATCTCAAGAGAGTTTTTCCCTTTTAGCAACTCTTGACGAACAAAGGCTTCTTTTTCTTCTCTGGAGATTGCTTTTTCAATGGTTACCTCAATCTCATCTTTGGGGACGACCACTACGCCATCTCGATCCCCTACAATAATATCCCCAGGCTGTATATCTACTGAATCTATGGTGATGGTTTCATTTAAGCTTCCTTCGATATCTTTGCCCGTTCCTCGAACAGATAGTCCGCGTGAAAAAACAGGAAAGTTAAGTTCTTCTATCTCATCTGCATCGCGAACACAACCGTCAATTACTAATCCTTTGACACCAAATTGTTGCGCACCTAGTGTAAGCAAGTCTCCCCAATACCCCCCGTCTACACCTCCTTGACAGTCGACAATAATAATTTGGCCTTCCTCTGCATAAGCATACGCTTGATGAAGCAAGATGTTGTTATAAGGTTTTAGTCGAACGGTATAGGCTGGTCCACAAAGTTTCATTGAAGCATTTATAGGCTTTATGTTGTGGGGTAAATTCCCTTTCCTCCCCATCGCTTCATGCAAGGTAGCTGTGCCAAAATCTGATAATTTTTTGTAGGTATCGTTCATCTAAAATAATTTATTTAAATCTCCGACAAAAGGTACTTGGCTTTCTAAACATTCGGCATATTTAATGCTTTGATCTCCACTAATTCTTCGTGCATGATTTCCACGACGTGCACCCAGTTCTGTGTAATAGTCTTTTAAATAGCTTTGCGCTCCCATACATTCCATCGCTTTTATTTTTAAATCAAAGACAGAAGAAATATCAATATAAGTATCGGGTAAAAAACCAGACAACTCTGGTTGATGGGGTTCAAAAGAAAACCATCGGGGTGGATCAATACGCTTAAATGCTGCCGAAACCCCAGCACCAGCTGAAAGTAGCCGCGCGCGTTGAACAATAGTGTAGGCCAAAGGATGATCTGGATTAAACGGATCTTTGGCAGTATGTGTTAAAATGATTTTTGGCGAAAAATCCCTAATGATTTCGGCTAATTGTGCCTCGCGTTCTTCATTGATAAGCATAGGATAGTCGCCCCAATCCAAACATTGATACGTACATCCTAAAATTTCTGAAGCTTTTGAAGACATTTCATGACGGGCTTCTTTAACACTTTCAATACTTCGGTTAGGGTCTTCTTTCCATAAATTCCCTGATTCCCCTTTTTCTCCATAGGACAAAGACAGATTTAACACCTCTCCTCCAAGTTCCGCTGTTTTAGCAATAATACCTCCTGCTCTCCAAACAAAATCTGCTGCGTGAGCTCCAACAACTAATAGTCTCATAATATTTATTTTTACAAAAATAAGTATTCGAATGCGTAACGAATTAAAGCATCAAATAAAATGATAGAACAAATCGAACATTTATAAAAACTTAATCTTCTCTCTGAAAAATAAAACACCACTAAAAAAGGAGTCTTTTAAAATAAGCAATAACATAGAAATATTAGGACTTAAAATTGTTTATGATTAATTAAAATTCTAAATCAAAAGGCTCGTTTTAATTATGTTTAGTATTATTTATTTTTGGACAAACATAAGGCATTAGTTTGATCAATAATTCTACCCTTTCCAATGCCTTTAGCCTGGTTGGAAAGAAAAGTTGCTTATTACAAATACAAAGTTTGAAGGGAATACACCCCTCTATCTCCTTCAATACCCCTAACAAAGCACCCCCATTACTCCATCGCATATACCCCTAAGACCAAGAACAATATAGCTTCTAGCGGATTTCAATTGTGCCCAAACTTGCGAAAATATTTCATGCTTAAAATGTTGGGGTTATATACTATTCTGTGTGTTATGGATGATAAATAAAAGTGATTTTAGAAACCCCAGCCCCATTGGTTAAGTAACTACACTCCTCGAAACTTTTAGCTTTTGTCCCAATGTCCCACCCCCTAGGGATGGGACGTGGGACAAGAACTCACTCCTTAAGCTTTCGATCTACACTTGACTTAGAAGTTTTTATTCCCTTGCCTTTGAGTATCTCAGCAGTTTCCTTAAGACTCTTTCCTTCTTCGCGAAGTTTTCTAGCCTCATCAAGCCAGTCATCATCGGCAAGATCATTAAGCTGAACTCTTTCACCTGTATTGGTAAATGAGAGCTGCTCAGAGAACCTCAACACATAGCTTTCTGACTTATTAGCCTCAGGCATGTAGTTATTTTTAACTACACATAAATGCCTTAAAGAGGCATCTTCCTTGTCTTTGGTGAGCATCATTACACTTCTCATCTTAGCTTCAAAACCCTGTGACCCAAGTATGTTATTCTTGTTAGGAGCAGCACCAGCAGACGCTTTCTTTGTGTGATGAAGAAAAACTACGGTTACTCCGAACTCTTTAACTATTCCATCATAAAGATTGAGAAAGCTTCTAACCTCATTTGAATTATTCATAGAGCCAGTAAATAAATCAGCATATGAATCCACGATGATGAGGTCTACACAATTGTTTTGTACCACTTCCCGAAGATTCTTTACAATGCCATCAATGCTATAAATAAACTTAAGCTTTGAAAGCTTATCATCTTGTGATACATCATCTCCAAAATAGGTGTTTAGCCAGACCGATGTTGCCATTTCACCATCTTCTGTGTTGAGATAGAATCAAACCGTCTTTTTAGGCGGTTTTTTTTTATTATGTAACTTATGTTACACAAGAATCCATTATACAGCCGTATATTTGCAATATCAATTCTACACAAATGAATTGGTTTATGGTTAGAAGCATCACTCTTAACAAGTGGTGCTTTTTTAATTCCCTAAAATCTTATAAACTCTTTCAAGTCTTTCTCCTGCTTTAAGGTTCTTGTTGTTTAAGATGGAAAGCATCATCGTCTTTTTTGTTTGTGCTGATGTTTCTGTTTTTACCTTTTGTTTTGGACTTGGGTAAACCCTCTTAATTCTTGAACGTACGGGTTTGTTAAAGGAAGTAATTCGCTCAAGTATTTTTTTTTCTTTGTCGTTGAATTGCATTGTTTAATAATTTATATAGGTTAAGTCCTCTTTTGATTTGTCTTTGGTTTCTACTCTGTGGTAACTTCATCTTTATTTGTTTTGATAAGTCTTGCAGCTTTTGCCATACTGTATCTAGCGAAACCTGATACGGTTAAACCATTCTCTGCTGATACTTCTTTGTACTTTTTTACTTCTGCATCAGTAAGTCTTATTTGGATGTGTTTTGTTCTGTTTAGTCCTTTCATTTTTTAACTTTTAGATATTCACCATTTTTGTTTTTTACTCTCTTGTGTCCTCTACCGAAATGCAACTCATTCGATAACCAAGACATCAATTGCTTATATGTTTTTTTATTACTGTTCTTGCTCATTTCAAGTGTTTCTATAAGTACAATAACATTTGTGTGTTTTTGTTATATTTTCTGATACACACTTACTTAAACAACTCTGCCGAAGCGAGTAAGCGAGGCAACATCCGAGTAAGAATTAGACACAGTAATCCCCTTATCGCCAAAAGCAATTTTTTGAATTACTACTTACATTTCCTCTGACCAGTTCGTTCTCATCCCCCATATCAGATTTATAGTAAGTCCATTTTCGTAGCTATCGGAGAAACCTCAACCGCTATTTTTAGATGTTATCTCAATCCTGCAGTCTACTATCCAACTTCTGACCCACTACCTAACTTTCGTCCCTCGTGGGTGATACGACTTAACGATAACTCCTGACGCTATCATCGTACTACATATATACAATAACAAAGTGTTGATTTTGTTAATGCAGAAAAGTGGTGTTATCAATGAAATTGAGATGATTTAAACGTAAGTAGTTAACTTACTCCCTTTGTCTTCAAGCAGCATCATCAGCTTCTTTACTCTGTAATCCTTTAATACTTTCAGGTGTGCTTTGTCAACTTGGTCTTTTAATTTATCCCATTCCCAATCTTGGTAGTGCGCTTTAATCGTTTGGTTAGCGTGTCCCGTTAGCTTGTATCTAATATCCTGCGATATTTCAAGTTTAAGAGCGTAGCTTTCAAAGGTCTTTCTTGCATCCTTGAATCTTCTATTGGTAAGCCTTTTTATTTTCTTTTGGTAAACATCCCAAACATTCTTGTGAACTGTTGTATTGTTGATATCGTACTTAAAGAACCAACCCTCCAATTCGTTTGGAGAATATACATCAGCACCCTTCTTAAATGGCTCTCCTGTGCGTTTATTTATCTTGTTTGCGTGAGTTATTTGAATAGTGTGTCTAATGTCGTATATGAGGCTAAAAATAGGCTCTATATCCATTCTAATCTCCATTAATTCACCGCTCTTACTTCTTTGGTGTCTAATGTATCTTCTCTTCTTGCTATCTAAATAAATAGTTCCATCAGGCTCATCAGGTTCATTAACGTTTGTTTCGTAAAGGTGCATCGTTACCAGGTCAGCTTGATAGAACCCTCTCATACAAAACATCATCAGGAAGAAATACAATGCTTGTAGGTCGTAGATGTCCTCTACCCTTTTTATTGCTGCTTCAAACTCCTCTGATTTTAGTGTTGGAATTATCTTAATGGATGACTCTCCCCTTGTTTTTGTCCAACCACTTTTTCTTTCAAACTTCTCCCCAGTAATTCCTTTTTCGTAAGCAAGGTTTTTAATGGTGCTGATGTGGTTTAGATAAGACCTAATTGAATTAATAGACAACCTCTGCTTCCATCCTAATACTAACTCATCAATAAAGCTGTTAGTTAAGTCTTTTAATGGCAAGTCATCAACCCCTGCTTCTTTCAGGATTGCGTTTACTACTCCCACGTAACTATCAAAAGAGGACTTGTTTTTATATCTACGCTTAATGATTGTATCAAGAAACGTTTTTAGTGTATTGCTTTTTGCATCTCCACCCTCCCCTTTTAATGCTGCTGCTAACTCATCCCACGAATAAGAACCTGCTTCAAAGTTTAACCAAGCATTATTAATCTTATTGTGAATCTTTTCGAGTTCTCTATTAAGGATAATAGCGTTATCAACACTTCCCCTAATTCGAGAGGTTTTCTTATTCCAATCAACTGGTTTCACCTTGATACCAATACCAAACTTAACAGGCTTATTTTTACCACTTATTGCTTTGACAAATAATGATGAGTAACCTTGTTTGTTAGTATTAGCACGTAAAAATATTCCTACACCCATACACCAAATTTATATAAAAAATAAATGGGGTACTAAACGGGGTACTGATATTTAGCCAATACTTGTAAACACTTAATGTTTAAAACATTGATTTACAGTATATATTTATTGATAATCAATAAGTTAAGTGTTTTTGTTGTTAATTACGGCTCAAGAGGTTGCAGGTTTGAATCCTGCCGAGGTCACAGAAAACCAACTCTTTACAGGGTTGGTTTTTTTTTTATGGTATACAAATCAGTATACTACTTCTTATGACTACTGTACTTGTAGCTTTAACGCAATTGAAGCATAAGGAGCGATTGAAATATTTAAGTCTTGGGTACTAAATCCACCATTTGCTTGAATAGTCAAACTACCTAAATTAGTGTCATTTTGAATATCCACGAGCGTATAAACACCACTTGGAATTTCACTTGAAATTGAATTCACAGCAAAACGCGTTTGATTTTGTGATGAAAGATTGTGAAGGATCATTACAATTTGACCAGCAGTAGTATCATGACGTAAAAAGGCAAAAATTGAATTTACACTTGCTCCTAGGCCTTTGTATTGACCTTGGGTAAGGGCAGGATTTGTTTTTCGTAAATCGATCCAGTGACGGTAGTGATTCCACAGCGAGTTTTCATCTGCTTGCATTCCCTCTACGTTAAAATCCATCGCATTAGCATTTAATGGTCGCCATGGGGTGCCTGTTGTAAATCCACCATTGGGTGTCGTGTCCCATTGCATTGGAAGACGGATGTTTTCATCAGGTTTTTCTCCTACCATCCCTATTTCTTCACCATAATACAAATAGGGAACCCCAGGGAGCGACAGTAAAATACTAGCCGCTAATTTTGCTCTAGCAATAGATCCTCCCAATTGATTAAACACCCTGTTTTGGTCGTGATTCGCAAGAAAAGTTCCGTATTGAGCAAAGTTATAATTTGAGGTTACTTGATTTACTTTCTGTTTTAAAGCAGCTGCAGTTTGACTGTTTATTGAATTGATAATACTGCTTGCAAGATCAAATTCAAAACAATAATCTAAACGTTTGTCACTGTAAGGCAAAATATTTTGTGTTGATGTCCAAACTTCTCCTACTGTCATAAAGGAAGGATTCAAGCTTTTTTGAAAAGCGTAATAATCACGCCACCAATCCAAGGTTGACTGAGTGTTTTCTTGATTACTCCCCTCTTCTACCCAATGCTTGACTGCATCAATTCTAAATCCATCCACACCGATCTCTGCCCAAAATTGACTGATGTCTTTTATTTCTTGTGTCACTTCATCATTGTGGAAGTTTAGATCAGGCATTCCACCCCAAAAAAGACCATAGTAATAGGCATTGTTACGTTGATGCCAGACTGTTTGTCCCCACGGACCATTAAAGTTGGGATTGTTTTGCTCCCAAAGATACCAATCGCGTTTACTCTGACCACTAGCCGATTGTGTAAACCACTGATGTTGATCAGAGGTATGATTCCCTACAAAATCTATAATAACCTTTATACCACGACTGTGTGCCTCTGTAAGCAAACGCCTAAAATCCTCCAAGGTGCCATAGTCTGAATTAATATCTCTGTAATCTGTTACATCATAACCGTGATAACTGGGAGAAGGAAAAATAGGCATCAACCAGAGTCCAGTAATTCCTAAATCAGTAGTTGTCGCAGGATTACCGTCATTGAGGTAATCGAGTTTGTCGATTATTCCTTGAATATCTCCTATACCATTCCCGTCTGAATCATTGAAACTGCGCACAAAAATCTCGTAAAACACCTCATCATTCCACCAAATATCATTTGGAATATCTGAAGGATCTATTGTTGATTCTGGAGAGGGGTCAGTAATAGACTCATCGTCTTGCACATCGAGGAATTCATCATCAATACCTGAACTATCTTTACTACAGTTCACTAATAGAATAAAACAGAAAAATGGGAGAAGAAGGCGTTTCATCGTTCGATTAATTTAAAATATGAAACTCCCAAGGAGATAGTTGGTTGGTTTCTTCTAAGTTGTAGTCAATATTTTCCATTAAGGATGTAAATGAATCCTTTATCGGGGGATTGATGGATTGAGTTTCATCAGAAAGATTAGTAATAAAATACATCACATCATTGTTTATCTCACGTTTTAAAAGAATCACATTAGGGTTCGACAATTCAATAATTGAAAAATTGACATTATTATCAATGTCTAATTGAGCAAAATTTTGTTTTAATTGTGCTAACCTAGCGTAAAAGGCAAATAAGTCAGTTTCCTTTTTTTCAATAAAATCTTTTTCAAAAAATGCTAAGCGTTTATCTAATCCATATTCTTGTCCATTGTATATCAAAGGCATTCCAGGAAGAAAATAAGTTAACGCTCCAAAGGTTTTCACACCTCCACCTAAGCGTTCAAAAACTGTTCCTGACCATGAATTCTCATCGTGGTTTGAGGTGAAATTCATCAATATATGCTTCGCATCATAATCCTTTTCATTTGTACGGATATTCTCAAGAATGGCCTCGACTGGCTTGTGCTTTTTAGCTATTTCATTTAAAACATGATGTCCTCTCCAACTGTAACTCATATCAAATGTTTGGACCAATTCAAAACCACCGGGATGGTATCCATCAGATTCAGCAAGGGTGAATAAGGGTTTAATTTTGGTCAATCGTTCCATGGTGTTTTTCCAAAAATCAACAGGACAGCTGTGCGCTGCATCAAATCGGAAACCATCAAGGTCGTGTTCTGTAACCCAATACTCCATTGCTTCTATCATTGCATTTTGCATTTCAAGGTTGTCAAAATTAAGATCAGCAACATCAGTCCATCCCCAAGATTCTCCTGTCTCTGGATTGACTGGGTCAATAATTTCACCCGCCTCGTTTTTAGAATAAAAATCAGGGTTATTCGTTATCCACGGATGATCCCAGCCTGTATGATTTGCCACCCAGTCAATAATGACTAACATATCGTTCTTGTGCGCTGCTTGAACTAAGCGATCAAAACTCTCTTTATCTCCAAACTCAGGATTAACTCCTTTGTAGTCTGAGATAGAATAATAACTCCCTAGCTCTCCTTTGCGCTTTTCTTTTGAAATGGGATGTATTGGCATTAGCCAAATTACTTTTACGCCAAGCTCCTTCAACTTTGGAATATCTTGCGTAAAACCGTCAAATGTGCCCTCTTTAGAGTATTGGCGAACATTGACTTCATAGATCACACCATCTTTGATTTGTTCAATCGAAAATGCGGCCTTTTCTTCAACCGCTTTTGGTTGCTCTCCACAAGCAAATGCTAGGAAGACAGTAAGGAAAAAAAATACATTTTTCATGAGTAAGTGTTTAGTTCTGTACGATTTTTAAATTTTCTTTTGATAACTGTTCTGGCTTCCCGTTTAAGAGAACCGCTATTTCTTCGCCCTCTACCAACTGCACACGGGCTTTGTTGTGATCTACTTCTATAAAAATTAAACGCCCTCTAAAATTTAAGTGAAAGGAATAAGAAGTCCAGTGCTTAGAAATTTTTGGAGAAAAACTCAATTGATTTTCTTTCATCGCTACACCGGCAAAACCTTCAATTAAACTCATCCAAGTTCCAGCCATCGAAGTAATGTGCAAACCTTCATGAACTTCTTTATTATAATCGTTTAAATCTAAGCGTGCTGTTTGCAGGAAATAAGCATGTGCTTGATCAATATTATCTAGTTTAACTGACTGAATACAATGGATACAGGGAGATAAAGAAGATTCATGCACCGTGAAATTTTCATAAAAGTCATAGTGCTTTTTCAATTCTGCAGTAGTAAAATCATCTCCAAAAAAATAAAATCCTTGAAGTAAGTCTGCCTGCTTAATATAGGGAGAACGCAAAATCCTGTCCCAAGACCAATTTTGATTAATAGGGCGTTGATCCTCTGGGATTTGACTTGCAGGAATCAGCTCTTTATTTAAAAAGCCATCATGTTGAATGTACAAGTCTAATTCTTTTGAATACGGCAAATACATTGCCGCGATTATTTCAGTCCAACTGGCAATTTCATCAACAGAAAAGCTAGTTTTCTCACAGATTCGATAAAAGTTTTCTGGATCAACCTGCTGCATTTCTGTAATCGCATCCTTTGTGTATTGCAAACACCAACGGGCACTGTAATTTGTATACCAGTTATTATCTACATTATTTTCATATTCATTAGGTCCAGTAACCCCTAGGATTACATATTGTTTTAACTGACTTGAAAAACTGACCCGCTGTGCCCAAAATCGACTGATCCCGATCAAAACCTCTAGGCCCATTTCGGCCATATGTGCCACATCTGCAGTATAATCGATGTATTTTTTAATGGCCATGGCAATAGCAGAGTTACGATGGATTTCTTCAAAGGTAATTTCCCATTCGTTATGACATTCCTCTCCATTCGCTGTAACCATAGGATAGAGTGCAGCTCCATTATTGAACCCTAGTTTTGCTGCATTTTCAATGGCTTTATCCAATTGAAAATAACGATAGCGCAATAGATTTTTTGCAACTTTAGCATCTTTTGTACCCATATAAAAGGGAAGACAATAAGCCTCTGTATCCCAATAAGTAACCCCGCCATACTTTTCGCCTGTAAATCCTTTTGGTCCCACATTAAGACGCGCATCATTTCCAGTATAGGTTTGATTCAACTGGAATATATTAAAGCGAATCGCCTGTTGTGCTGATACATCCCCTTCGATTTTAATATCTGCTAGGCGCCAAATTTTCTCCCATTCTATTTGATGGAGTTGCAACAATTGATCAAAACCAACTGCCTCTACTTGATGAATAACTTTTTTCGCTTGCGGAATAATGTCATCTGTAGGGGTATCCATCGAATTAACATAACCGCCAAAAGTGCTAATCGTTAGAGCATCATTTGCCTCCATCGATACATCATATTGGAGACCAGCGCTAGTAGGGTCAATTACCCCATCTCCAGTCGCGTCTATTGTTTCTCCGTTCAATGATAATTGTGTACTATTATAAGTACAAACCGAAAATCCAGTTTTTAAAACTTCTGTAAGGTGTAAAATTTGCCTTCCTTCAATCTTAGTAGAAATTGCCTGAGTAAATGGATCATTCCAGTTGGAATCACGATTTGAAGTGTCTAGTTTTAAATGGGGATAAACTGACAATTTCGCTTTAGTATTAAGTAAACTGATTGTATACTGTGATGCGCCTAACTGTTCAATGGCCATGGATATAAATCGTTTAGCCTCGATATGTATTTTTATTCCATTGTGAAGTTCGACTGTAGATATTCTTTTATACCATCCTTCTTTCATGTTAAGTTCCCGTGAAAATTCTGTAACCTGCTTGCATTGATTGAGATCAACAATTTCATCGTTTACAGAGATTCTTAGTGAATTCCAAACGGGACAATTCACTGTTTTTGCAAAATAGTTGGGGTAACCTTTTTTCCACCACCCCACCTTAGTTCTATCTGGATAATAAATTCCTGAAATATAATTTCCAAAAAGACTTTCACCTGAATAGTCTTCTTCAAAATTGGCACGTTGACCAAATTTACCGTTGCCGATACTAAAAATACTTTCAGATGCCATAACACGAGAAGCGTCAAAGCCTTCTTCGATTATGGACCACTCATTTTCTTTTATATAGTCAATCATAGTTTAAAATCGTTTAAAGAGATTTCTTTAAAATTTTTGCAAACCCTGGATGCTATTGACAAACTTTCAATATCTCCTATTCCTACTGTAGTCATTCCTATTGCATTAGCCGCTTCAATTCCTGCTGTTGAATCTTCAAAAACAACACAGTCTTTCGGGGATGTTTTCGACTGATTAGCCGCTAACTCAAAGCCTTCTGGATCCGGCTTAGAACGAGTTACATCGTTGCCATCAACTAAAACATCAAACAAGTGAATGATATTGAGTTTTGTCAAAATAAGTTTGGCGTTCTTACTAGAAGAATAAAGGGCTATGGGGTGATTCTTTTCTTTTGCTTCAAGCATAAATTGATGAACACCTTCCATAATATCCTCTTCAGAGAGGGACGAAAGTAAACCAAGATAGCGTTCGTTTTTTTCTTCAAGTAAGCGATCAAATGTTTGAGGGGAAACTTCTTTTCCCGCCCATTTCACTATTTTTTTTAAGGAATCCACACGACTAACTCCCTTCAATGCTTCGTTATCTGCTGGAGAAATCTCATACTCTAAAAAAGCAGCTGTCTCTTTCCAAGCTTCAAAATGGTAGGCTTCGGTTTTGGTGATAACACCATCTAAATCAAAAATAAATGTAGGATATTGTTCTGTTTTCATTAGCTTCAATTAGATTCGTCAATAAGAAAATTTAGTCCTGCAGCAATCAGCAATGACAATCCTGCAATTACCATGGCATATATGGAGGCTTCGCCAAAGAGGGAGGACAAATAATTGATTCCACCAGTAGCAGCAATGATTTGAGGCAGAACAATAAACATATTAAACAAGCCCATAGTCACCCCCATGTTTTCTTCGTCTACTGCACCAGATAACATCGCATAAGGCATGGACAAAACGCTTCCCCAGGCAAACCCAATCAAAGTAAAGGAAAGACCCAAATATGCGGGATTACTCATCCCGTACATTAAAAGAAATCCAACCCCTCCTAATGCTAAGGAAAACATATGTACATACTTGCGACTAATCTTTCTTTTGGCGGTGTAAAATGTAAGTACTAGAGCAAAAAGCATTGAAGATAATCCATAAATCCCCATATAGGAACCTGTACTATTAGAGGCAGATTGAAATTTCGCATTAGCTTGATTGAATAATTCGGCTTCTTGCACTATATCTAAATTGTAGGTCGATATTTCAGGATAAGGTGCATTAAATACGTGTTCGGTTATCGCTGGGTTAGCCATACTCCACATGGTGAAAAACGCAAACCAACTAAAGAATTGAATCAATCCCAGTTTTTTCATCGTTAAGGGCATAGACAAAAACTGTGATGTAAAGTCTTTTAGGCCTTCGCCAAAAGTTTTATTTTTCTTGAGTTTAAAGGCAGCTAAGTCCTTTGGAGGATACTCACTAGTGGTGAAAATAGTATACAAAATTGCAGACAAGAACACTACTGCTCCGATTGCAAAAGCAAACTTAATTGATGGAGGTATTTCTCCTGGTAATGCTTCGTTACTAACCCCTATTTGTGTTACAAACCACGGTAAGTTACTCGCTATCCAAGTTCCAATCCCAATGATAAGTGTTTGCATAACAAACCCATAAGTTCGTTGTTCCTCTAACAATTTATCTGCCACTAAAGCACGGAAAGGTTCCATACTAATATTGATCGATGCATCTAGAATCCATAAAAATCCTGCTGCAATCCATAAAGTTGGAGAGTAAGGAACAAAAAATAAGGCCAATGAACTCAAGATTGCCCCGACTAAAAAATAGGGCTTTCTCCTTCCTAATGTTGGATGCCAAGTGTTATCACTCATGTATCCAATGATGGGTTGAACAATTAATCCAGTAAGAGGGGCGGCAATCCACAATAGAGGTATATCTGATTTATCCGCACCAAGGGTTTGGAAAATACGTGACATAAATCCACCCTGAAGGGCAAACCCAAATTGTATTCCGAGAAATCCAAAACTCATGTTCCAGATTTGCCAGAAGCGCAAACGTGTTTTTTTCATTATCCGATAAATGACGAAAGGAAATGTCCCTTCAAATTATAAATAGTGAGAAGTGAACTTATAATTTGATCTAGCAAATGTAGTATATTTTTTTAAATAACTAAATATTAAGTGGATTCTCGCTCAATGATAGAGCATTTTATAATCTTAGTAAAGTTTTCTTCAACGGGGTATTGATCCTTCAATTTATTGATCAATAATTCTGCAGAAGATTCTCCGATCTCTTCAGCATGTTGACTCACGGTAGTTAAACTGGGAAATGAATATCTAGAAATCACCCCATCTGTAAAGCAAATCAAAGCAATGTCTTTTGGAATATTTAATTTTCGCTTTCGCATAACCTTCATGGCAGAGGCAGCATAAATTTCGTTTACTGCGAAAATTCCATCAAAATGAATTTCTTGATCGAGCAAGTTTTCGATTTGCCACTCCAGATCGAACATTTCTTGTTCTGAGTTTTTATTATCAATCACCTTTATGATCAAATTATTATCAGCGATGATATGCTGCTTTTTTAACGCCTCTAGATAGCCCTGTGTTCTCAAATTACCAACACTGATATAATCTTGTGTAGTTAATAACAGTATGTTTTTTCGTCCTTTTTCAATAAGGAAAGTAGTTGCAGCCTCTGCTCCACCCTTGTCATCTACAATTACTTTATCGCACTTTAAATCATTAAACACTCGATCAAAAAGCACCACCGGCATCCCCAGATCAATGGTTTCTTGAATGTGATGAAAATCTTGTTTTTTTAGGGTTTCCTTTGCAATTGAGACAATAAACCCATCAATATGACCATTAGCTAAAGTCTCCATATTGAGGACTTCTTTCTCAAAAGACTCATTTGAAACAGCAATAATAACGTTATAACCACTTTGATTGGCAAACTTCTCTATGCCATTAATAACATTAGAAAAAAAGTAATGAACAATCTCAGGAATGATAACGCCTATCGTTTTAGTCTTTCTATTCTTAAGACTCAAGGCGATATTATTAGGGCGGTAATTGTGTGCCTTAGCAAAGGCTATTATTTTTTGGCGTGTATCTTCT
Organism: uncultured Flavobacteriaceae bacterium; assembly: GCA_943787295.1. GTDB lineage: Bacteria > Bacteroidota > Bacteroidia > Flavobacteriales > Flavobacteriaceae > Arcticimaribacter. The sequence goes on from CALSLW010000001.1 coordinate 679,730, forward strand.
CCAATTTCAGGACTATTTTTTAAGGATTTTGAAACCGTAGAAATAGAAACGTTTAATTCGTTTGCGATTTCTTTTAATGTTATCCGTTTTTTCATTTTCTAGAAAAAGGTAGGGTTGATATAAGTTTTACCTAAAATTAAGGTTTTAATCAGAATGAATTAATAAAAAATAAAAGTTATTAACACTACATCGTTGTAGTAACCCAACTATCACGTTGTAGTGAATTTCACCTCTTTGGTTTATTATGTGGAGATGGGAATTTATTTCTATATTGGAAACGAGAAGTGGATTTTTTTATTAAAAAACCAAAACTATATTTATGAAATTAATAAAAATGCAATGTTTGCTTGCGCTCTTGCTATCCTCTGTGATGGTTGCGCAACAAACGGTTTCAGGTTTAGTTACTGATGCAGAAGGCACACCATTGCCAGGCGCTACAGTAATTGTACAAGGAACTAGTAATGGAGTTACTTCAGATTTTGATGGAAATTACAGCATCAATGTCGAGCGGGGACAAACCCTAGAAGCCAGTTTTATCGGTTATCAATCTACCACCGTCCTCGTTGAGGATCAAGATCAAATCAATTTGAGTCTTGAACAAGACAACGAACTCGATGAAGTGGTCGTTATTGGCTATGGAGAGGCACTGAAAAAGGACCTTACGGGTACCTTAGACGTTGTTAATTCTGAAAACTTTACCAAAGGTTCTGTAGTATCTGCACAGCAACTTATTCAAGGTAAAGTCGCAGGAGTTTCAATAGTAACAAACAGTGGTGCACCTGGTGATGGTGCAAATGTGTTAATTCGTGGGATTGGCTCATTAAATCTCAACAACAACCCTTTGTTTGTCGTAGATGGTATTCCACTAGACAGCGGTGGTGTTGGTGGTTCACGGAACGCACTCAATGTTATCAACCCAAATGATATTGCTAGTATGACAGTGTTAAAAGATGCTTCAGCGACAGCAATTTATGGTTCTAGAGCAGCAAATGGAGTGATTTTAATTACGACTAAAAAAGGAAAATCTGGTGAAATCAAATATGAGTTCAGTACACGTATTACAAATTTCCAGCCAATCAATTTTGTAGATGTTTTGAATGCAAGTGAATTTACACAAGCAGTAAACGCAACAGAAGACACTGATATCATTGCACGTTTAGGCAATGATGATACAGACTGGCAAGACGAGATTTACAACGACGCTCTTGGTACTAACAATACTTTTTCTGCTTCAGGTGATATCAAAGGGGTTCCATTTCGTTTTTCATTAGGACATACTGATCAGGATGGAATTCTAGCAAGTGATAATTTTCAACGTTCTACTTTATCCCTGAATGTTGCCCCTCAATTTCTAGATGGCAGTCTTCGTGTAAATCTAAACTCACGATATGTATATACAGAAAATGATTTTGCTAATCGTGGAGCAATTGGATCTGCTGCCTTTTTTGATCCTACAAAACCCGTTTATGACACTAATTCACCTTATGGTAATTATTATACCTGGTTAGACAACGATGGAACAAAATTAGCACTCTCACCGGTTAACCCATTAGCGCTTTTAAATTTAACTGACGATGAATCAACGGTCAACCGATTGATTGCTAACATAAAAATAGATTATGATCTACCTGTTGAGGGTTTAAAGGCGACTATTAATGCTGGTTTAGACAACTCTACCGGAAAAGGCTTTACATCTGAAGATCCTAATTTACCAAACGATGCAGTTGGGTTTAATGGTCGAAACAATGATTATGATAACACATCAACTAATATGCTATTTGATGCTTATCTTACTTATAATAAAGATTTGACAAATAGCAACTTTTCGGTAACTGCTGGTCATTCTTATCAGAGTTTTGAATACGACAACAGCTCTACAAATGCTGTTGAATTTCTTAACTCAGATAATACCGTCAATACAGATACATCGATCACAGAAACATTAATCGATAAATCGAAAAATGTTTTGCTTTCTTATTTTGGAAGGGCGAATTACAACTTTAATGATCGCTATTTAATTACGGCAACACTTAGAGCTGATGCATCTTCAAAATTACCTTCTGAAGATCGATGGGGAACATTCTTTTCAACCGCTTTTGCATGGAATTTACACAACGAAAGTTTTGGCATAGATTCAGTTTTTGACGAATTGAAACTTCGTGTTGGTTATGGAGAAATTGGGAATGTAAATGGACTAGGAGATTATAATTTCTTAACCCGTTACACCCGAAGTGATATTCAATCACAATATGGATTTGGGAGTAATTCTTACACCACTTACAGGCCTGCACCTATTAACAAAGAATTGCGATGGGAGGTTGGCCAGACCTATAACGCAGGAATTGATTTTAGCCTAGCTAATTTTGGCCTAAGTGGAACAGTAAATGCATATATCAAAAACACCAATGATTTGATTGCTACAGCTATTGTAGATCCTTTTACCAACTTTGGAACATCTATCTCTGCAAATATTGGAGATATGGAAAACAAAGGAATCGAGGTAGAATTAAATTATACCGTTGTTGACACAGAAGATTTTGGGTTTAGTTTAAGCTATAATGTGGCGATGAACGACAACACCATTACACGTTTAGAAAATGAACAAAATGTAGGGAGTCTAGGACTAGGTAACAACCTTCAACGTCATGAGGAAGGCAAATCTCCTTTTGCATATTATGTCTACAAGCAAATTTATGATGCAAATGGAAAGCCTATTGAAGGCGCCTATGCTGACTTAAATGGTGATGGACTAATCAATATCGATGATCGTTATTTCTACAAAGATCCTTATGCAGATGTTCTAATGGGGCTTACAGCAAATCTTCGTTACAAGCAATTTGACCTTAGTGTAGTTTCGCGTGCAAGTATCGGAAACTACAGTTATAATCAAATGTCTGCTTCGTCGAATTTGTCACAAATCACCAATTTGAGTCGTTTATCTAATGTTCACCAGGATTATCTCGACACTGGTTTCTTATTCTTCTCTGATAAGAATACTGTAAGTGATCATTATATACAAAACGCTTCTTTCTTCCGATTAGACAACATTACCCTGGGGTATACCTTTGAGAATGCTATTCAAGACAATCCATTACGTATTTATCTAACAGGAGACAATCTCTTTGTAGCGACTAATTATAATGGTATTGATCCTGAAATTACAGGAGGAATTGACAGTAACTTCTATCCACGATCAAGAGCAATTGCACTTGGTCTTGACTTAACATTTTAATCCACTACTATGAAAAAAATAATTTATTTATTTACGATTGTAGCTTTGACAATTTCATGTCATAAAGATTTGGATCAAAATCCCATTGATCCAGATCTTTTTACAGAAGTCGAAGTTTACCAAAGCGAAGATGATGCTCGTGGAGCTTTAGCTAAAGTTTATTCTGCTTTAGCTGTTACAGGGCAACAAGGTCCTGATGGTGATCCAGATATTGATGGAAGCATCTTAGACGAAGGGTTTTCACAATACACCAGAATTCTTCACACCTTAAATGAAATCTCAACAGACCATGCCGTAGTGGGCTGGGGAGATCCTGGACTACCCAACATTCATGAGTTGTCTTGGGATGTAAATAACGGTTGGACAAAAGGAATGTATTTTCGTTTGGGACAAGTGGTGTCATTTGCCAATTCATTTATTGAAAACGCAGCAGACTTAGCCAATAATAGTGACGAAGTAGGATATTACATTGCTGAAGCTCGATTTATTCGTGCTTATGCCTATCTACAATTAATGGATATGTATGCTAATGTACCTTTAGTTACTACTGTGTCTACAGAACTTCCTGAACAAAGCAATCGAGCAGAGATCTTTGCATTTATTGAATCAGAGCTTATCGCACTTGATGCTGAGTTGAAAGACCCACAAGCCAATGAATACGGTCGAGTGGACAAAGTTGCAGCATGGGCATTATTATCTCGATTATATCTCAATGCTGAAGTTTATATAGGAGAAGCTAAATATGCTGAAACTATTACGCAAGCTGAAAAGGTTATGAATTCAGCTTATGCATTGAACACTTCTGATGGAAATAGCAATGGATCAGCCTATGACGAATTGTTTTTAGCTGACAACAATACAAATGGAGCACAAGACGAGTTTATTTTTCTGATCCAGTTTGACGGAATCAACAGTCAAACTTGGGGAGGAGCAACCTACTTAGTTCATGCCTCAATTGGTGGATCAATGGATGCCTCAGCCTTTGGAGTAAATGGAGGTTGGGCCGGTCTTCGCACAACAAAAGCTTTAGTTGATAAATTTGGCTATGCCATAACAGCGACAAACGGAAACGGTGAACCTACTGCATGGTCAGATTCTAGAGCGATGTTTCATACAGATGGACAAAACTATGAAATGGCGAAAATCCCAAAATTCACAGAGGGTTATGCTGTTACTAAGTTTAGAAATGTAGATACCAGCGGCAATGCAGGTTCTGATTCCTCTGGGGACCATGTAGACATGGATCTTCCTATACTGCGATTAGCAGAAGTCTATTTAAACTATGCCGAAGCCGTTGCAAGAGGTGGTGGTGGAAGTGCTAATACTGCACTTGGTTTAATTAATCAGTTACGTACAAGAGCTGGAGCACCACAAGCCACAGCAGCAGAAATGAACACCCAATTTGTGATGAATGAGCGCTCGCGTGAATTGTATTGGGAAGGTACAAGACGTACCGATTTAATTCGCGACGGAAAATTTACAACGGCAGACTACTTATGGCCCTTTAAAGCTGGAGCTGCACTAGGACAGTCAACCGGTAATCACCGTAATATTTTCCCCATCCCAGAAGATGTTCTTCTTGTTAATCCTAACCTTCAACAAAATCCAAATTATTAATTATGAAATCAATTATAAAATTAAGTAAAATAGTTGCCGCTGTTGCTCTTTTATGGGGAACAGTAGCCTGCGAGAAAGAAGATTTTTTAATCTTTACCGCTACAACAAACGATACACTTAGCATTCAAAATGAAGTGCAATCTGTTTATAAATTATCAAACGCTACCTCTTCTAATATTGCAGAAAGGTTAGTCTGGAATACACCAGATTTTGATGCACCAACAACAGTGACCTATGTTGTGGAACTTTCTTCTGATGCTGGTTTTTCAACCGTTAATTTCAATTCTGGAGATACTTCTAATACCCACTTTGGTATTTCTGTTGCTAATCTTATTGAAATTGCTACCACTCTTGGACTAGATGAAGATCCAAATACTACTGCAGCCGATGGTGAACCAAATAATGCAGGGATTATTTATGCACGCGTTAAAGCATTTGCTGGAAGTAGTTCTAGTGGAGCAAATGGTGCATTACTTACATCAGAGACTGCGCGAATGAATATTGAAATGATTGAAGCAGCAGGATCTTGTGCAGAGTCTATCCTTACTACTTGGGGGCTTGTAGGAAGCGCCGTTAACAATTGGGGTGGAGACAACAGAGGATTTGCCGCTGGAAATGATGTTCCTTTCTTATCTAATGGGACAGAAGGTCTTTTCCATACCACACTTCACATGGTTGATGGGGAATTCAAGATTCGTCAAGACAATGACTGGGGCGTAAATTATGGTGATACTGGTGCAGATGGCACGCTTGAACTTGGTGGAGATAACATGGCAATTACTGCAGGTAACTACTATGTTGAGTTCAATGAAAATGATTTGACCATCACAGTTACAGCTGCAGACCCTGTATGGGGAATTGTCGGTAGTGCTACATTAAATGGTTGGGGAGATGCTCCAGACGTGAAAATGTCACCAGATCCATGTAATGATGATGTTTACCTTGTTTACGGAGTTACTCTTGCTGATGGTGAAATGAAATTTAGAGCAGATGATGACTGGGGCGTAAATTATGGTGATACTGGTGCAGATGGTACATTAGATCTTGGAGGAGATAATATCGCTGTTTCTGCTGGAACCTATAATATCACGCTAGACATTGTAAACAACACTTACAGTATCGAAGCGCAATAAGCAGACCATCATCTCATTATTAATGCATTAATTTTTAACTTGAGTCATCTCCCAGAGATGGCTCAAGTTGTTTTAAAGTACTTCTAATACAATTACAATGAATAGAATCATATTTTTAGTCTGCATGAGTTACTGCTTTATTGCACGTGCACAAGGAGAATTTACCAACCCAATTCTTCAAGGCGGGTATCCAGATCCGTCAATTGTTAGGGTAGAGGAAGATTTTTATATTGTCAATTCTTCCTTTGAATATTTCCCTGCATTACCCATTCACCACAGTACTGACTTAGTCAACTGGGAATTGATTGGTCATGGAATAAATCGAAAAGAACAACTAGGAAAAGTTAACTTGATAGATGTTCAACAACAAGGAGGCATTCATGCACCCTCGATTAGATACAACAAGGAAATATTTTATATTGTAGTGACCAACGTTTATTCTCCCAAAGACAACACCCTCCCCGCAGAAATGGTCAATTTTGTCCTCACTGCTAAAGACCCAAAGGGTCCCTGGTCAAAACCACATATTATCGAAGGAGCCCCAGGCATTGATCCCGATTTATTTTTTGACGATGATGGAAAGGTTTACTTTGTAGGAACCCATGATACAGGCCAACCAACGGTGAACGGCATTGGAGAAATATGGGTACAAGAACTCGATCTTAATGACTGGAAATTGATCGGTCCGCGAAGTTCAATATGGCGTGGAGCCTGTGGAGGATGTTGTGTCGAGGGTCCACATATATATAAAAAAAATGGTTTGTATTATTTGATGGTCGCGGAGGGCGGAACGTCTCGTAATCATGCAGTAATGATCGCTAATAGTGATGATATTAGAGGTCCCTATACGAGCAATCCCAAAAACCCCATACTCACTTCTCGCCACTTGTCCAATAACAACTGGGTTCACAGTACTGGACACTCAGATTTAGTTGAACTTGATGATGGTCGATGGTATATGGTTGCCCTAGGGGTTAGAAACGTAGTTGATGGAACAACCAACATGGGACGTGAAACACATTTGATTCCTGTTCAATGGGAAACCGCTGTCTCTGACTGGAAAGAAGAACCTAAAGGGGTATGGAAACCTATTGAAGATTATTGGCCAGTTTGTGCTCCTCTTTCTGGAAAAGTAGAACGAAAAGAAGTACTGCCCTTTACCCATAAACCACAAATAGATGCTTCCTCTTTTCGTGATGATTTTGAAGATAAGACCCTAAACCCTCAATGGAATTTTAGACGTGCACCACTTCCTGATATGTATTCGCTCAATGCGCGAAAAGGTTTTCTTCGTCTAAAATTAAGCCCTAAAACTTTTGAACTTAGGGAACAGTATCATGCAATGGGCTTTCGTCAAACCGAAAGTGACTTTTCCTATACTGTTCAGATGAACTTTGAGGCAACAACAAATAATGCACAAGCAGGAATAAGCATTTTTCAACAAGATGATAATTATCTAAATTATAATGTCTTACAGCAAGATGGAAACCAGTATGTAATTTTGGAACACCGGTCAAATCAGACAAAACCCAATCAAATTTTCAAACAGAAATTGGATCATTATACTGGTCAAATTATCCTAAATGTAACCTCAAAAGAAAATCAATACAGTTATCGATTTTCACTTGATCAAGGAAAGACCTTTTCCAACCTAGGTAAAACAGAGGCAAATCTTGTTTTATGCAAAGGTTATATTGGAACCCAAATAGGATTATATGCCAGCAGTAACGGCCAAAAAACAAAAGAATACGTCGATTTTGATTGGATTAATTTCCAAGGAACGAAATCAAAAATTTAAAACAAATCTTATGAAACCTAAACTGCTTTTACCCATTTTCACGTTTATTGGCGCAATTTTTATAAGCTGTAATAATTCCCCAAAAAATGATGCATTTCTAAGACAACCAAAAAAAGTTAATACCGTTATTGACCAATACGTTAGTAATGGGAGTTTTCCCTTTCTCTATATGAGGATGGAAAACAAAGCTGGAGATGTCATCTATGAACATCAAGCCGTTAACGACAGTTTATTACCTAATACTAAAATTGATGGTGATACTTGGTTTCGAATTTGGTCCATGAGTAAAATCATTACCATTAGTTTAATGCTTGACTTAGTTGAAGACGGGATCATTGATTTAAATGATCCAATTACTGACTTTATACCAGAATTTAAAAATCTTAAGGTTGCTGTCGATGCGAACGGAAAATCACTGGTCTCCATTGCTAATGACTACTATAAAGAGGCTGGATTTGGTGCCGGTCTATATGAAAATAATCCTTTTCTGAGTGAGCAGAACTGCCCTTTGCAACTAATTGATAATCCAAATCCAATAACCGTTGAACATCTGATCAATCATCAAGCTGGCTTCTACTATGCTACAACCCCCTTTATCTGCTTAAATCAATTGGTCGATTCTTTAGACTTGAATGGTTTGAACACCAATGAAGAAGTGATTACAAACATGGCTCAGCTACCGTTGATTATGGTCCCTGGTAGCAATGATTTTTATGGGACAAACACCACAGTCCTAGGTTTTGTAGCTGAACGCGCAAGCGGAAAGACGTTAGCTGAATTATTAGAAGAGAGAATTAAAAAACCCATGAACATCAAAGGGCTACGGTATAAAAAAAGTGCTAATATTAGTCTATTACCAACCTTTTCAGGGAAAGACGGAAAGTTACGGAAGGTAAATCAGGGAGAACTTGATATTATGGGTGCACACACCATCGATTATCGACCAGAAAGTAAAACTTATTTTGGAGGAGAAGGAATGATTGGAACTGCAAATGGTTATGCAGACTTTTTAAGAATGCTATTAAACCACGGAACACTCAACGGTCATCGTTTTTTAGAAGAGGCAACCGTTCAACAAATGTATGCTCCGCATACTCAATTGGATAATGAATGGGGACACAACGGCTATAACCTATGGGTATCAAGTGCAAAAGACCTGGAAATGGGCTATGGAGATGAAGGACTATGGCGAGGTGGAGGCTATGAGCAAACGCATTTTTGGGTGGATCCAAAACGTGATTTTGTCGCCGTAATTATGAGCCAAATGTTTGCCGTTCCAGAAGCAGGTTACAATCGTGATAATCGAATACGCGGTGCTGTTTATAAACAACTTTTAGCTCCTTCTAGTCAAACTAAGAATTAAATTTCAACCTATGAAAAAACAAATAATCTGCCTTTTAATCACCTTTTTTGGGTGCCAGTTTACATTTCTAAATGCTCAACGAATTGAGCGAGTAGAACCCCCTAATTGGTGGGTGGGTATGAAACATAACACTGTACAAGTATTAGTTTATGGGGAAGATATCAATCAATGGGAACCTAGTGTCGAAAATCCTGATATCCAATTAAAAAAAACAACGCGAGTTAATAACCCCAACTACATGTTTCTAGATTTATTCATATCAGAAAAGGCAGATGCAACAACTGTCAATATTGACTTTTACAAAGAAAAAAAGAAAGTAGGCTCACATCAATACCCCCTGCTGGAAAGAGATATGACAATTCCGAGAAAAGGCTTTGACAGTTCAGACGTCATGTATCTGATCACTCCTGATCGTTTTGCAAATGGTGACCCTTCTAATGATGTTATTCCTGGAATGAAAGAAAAGGTGGTGAATCGCCAAGATGAACAAGGCCGCCACGGTGGAGACATTAAAGGCATTAAAGACCGTTTAGATTACATCCATGATTTAGGTTTTACCGCTATATGGTTAAATCCAATATTAGAGAACGATATGTATCGCACCTCATATCACGGTTATGCTGCAACAGATTTTTACAAGGTTGATCAACGCTTTGGTACAAATGAAGATTATGTACAATTCTGTCAAGAAGCACAAAAGAAAGGGATTAAGATCATCATGGATATGATTTTAAACCACAATGGTTCAGAACACTGGTTTGTCAAAGATCCGCCTACTAAAGATTGGATTAATCACAACAATTCTTATGTGCAAACCTCGCATAGACGTACAACACATCAAGATCCTTACGCTTCTGAATACGATAAAAAAGCATTTGTCGATGGATGGTTTGTAAAAACAATGCCTGACTTGAATCAAAAGCAACCTTTAATGGCGAACTACCTTATTCAAAACACTTTATGGTGGATTGAATATACTGGTATTGCAGGGATCCGAATGGACACTTATCCTTACCCAGACAAAGAATTTATGACACAATGGAATGATGCAATTTTAGCAGAATATCCAGCATTTAATATTGTAGGAGAAGAATGGTCTTTAAATCCGGCTGTTGTCTCCTTTTGGCAAGCAGGTAAAACAAACACTAACGGGTATCGTTCGTCGCTACCTAGTGTGATGGACTTTCCGCTTCAGGATGCATTAATTAGTGCTTTGGTGGAAGAAGAAAATTGGAATAGCGGTTGGATCAAAGTCTATGAAATGCTGGGTAACGATCACCTGTATCCAGATCCTCAAAACCTAGTTATCTTTCCAGACAACCATGATATGGATCGCGTTTTAACCCAGTTAAAGGGAGATATTGATTTACTTAAAATGGCCATGATATATTTTTCAACCATGCGTGGGGTTCCACAATTTTATTATGGGACAGAAATCGGAATGAAAAATGACCAACCTGGACATGGCCAAATTCGAGCTGATTTTCCTGGCGGATGGTCAGGAGATACTGTCAATGGTTTTTCAGGAAAGGGCTTGAGTCCAATCGAAAAAGACATGAAAAGCTTCACCTCAAAACTATTGAATTGGCGAAAAAAGAATACTTTAATCCACAGTGGTAAATTAATTCAATTTGCGCCTGAAAATGGGATCTATACCTATTTTCGCTATAATGAAGAGGAAACCATCATGGTGATTTTTAATAAAAACAAAGAGGCTATTAAACACGATTTGAGTAAATACAAGGAGATGATTGGGACTAATTCGCAAGCGACTGAAATATTTCAAGGAAAAAAGTATTCCTTATCTGATTCACTAATGTTAAATGCTCGTAACGGTATGATACTAGTATTAGAAAAATAAAGCCTTTTTTAGAAGAAGATCTACAAAAATGACCTCCGCGCTAAAGTAAGGGTGAGTGATAACCTTCCTTTGGCGAAGCCTGCATATTAATATATCAATGCATAGTAGTTTTAATCTTAGGTTACCCAAAGAGATCGTGGACTACACAAAAAAGAGCATTAAGATTCTTTTTTGACGGCAGATAAATCCTTTTTCAAATCAACGATAAGGGAATAACATATCACAAAAAGAATAAGCAAGAAGAGAATACCAGTACTAACAGAAGCGGTTTGCATGGCGGCTAAACCACCCCCTAATAAAAGTGCAATGGCCACAAAACCCTCAATCAAAGCCCAAAAAATGCGCTGGCCTACTGGGGCGTTTAATTTTCCACCCGAAGTGATACTATCGATAACCAATGAACCACTATCTGAAGAGGTCACAAAAAACACTGAGACCATAAAAATCCCAATGATACTCGTAAAAGTGTATAAAGGAAACGCCTTTAAAAAGATGAATAAAGAGGTTGAAGTATCTTCTAAAACTGGTGTAGATAAGATTCCAGGGGTTTCTATCTCGAGTAATAGTCCTGATCCCCCGAAGACACTAATCCAGAAAAAGGTCATTAAAGTAGGGACAAATAATACCCCTAAAACAAATTCTTTAAACGTTCGTCCTTTTGAAATCCGCGCGATGAACATCCCTACAAAAGGAGCCCATGCAACCCACCAGGCGTAATAAAAAATCGTCCAGTTGTTTTGCCAAGTTGAGTCAACAAAAGAAGAAGACCAAGTCCCTATCTCAATAAATCGTTGAAAATACATCCCTGTACTTTCAATAAATATCCCCAACACACTCAGGGTATCTGTCAAGAATAAAACAAAGGTCAAAAAGACCAAAGCTAAAATCAAATTCAAGCGACTTAAAAAGCGAACTCCTTTCTTTAGTCCCGTGACTACTGAGACTGTTGCAATCAAGGTAATAACTAAAATAACAGTGATTTGTGTATAGACACCAGAATCAATCCCAAATAGAAATTGAAGCCCTGTTGCAATTTGTCTCGCTCCAAATCCTAAGGAAGTTGCCAAACCAAAAAGGGTAGCAACCACTGCGATTATATCAACAATATTTCCATAAATACCATTGATTTTATCCCCAATAATAGGATAGAAAATAGATCGCAAAGAAAAAGGCAAACCGCGATTAAACGCAAAATAAGCAAGCGAAAGCCCAACTATACAGTAAATCGACCAGGCATGTAAACCATAATGTAAGAAAGTGAAATCTAAGGCTTGAATAGCTAAATCTGCTGTATTTGCTTGAGGCATGGGTGGTTTTAAAAAGTGTTGTATGGGCTCAGAGACCCCAAAATACAACAAGCCAATTCCCATTCCAGCAGAAAACAACATGGAGAACCAAGAGAATAAACTAAATTCTGTTTCAGCCCCTTCTCCCCCTATGCGCACTTTTCCATATTGACCAAAGGCCAACCACAAACAAAAGACAATAAAGAAATTGACTCCAAGGATAAATAGCCAACCTGTAGACTGTGTAATCCACTGCGATGCTTCAGAGAAGAACAAGCGTACTGGTTCTCCTCCAAAAATTGACAATACAATAAATCCTATGATTAATACAATCGAAGGATAAAAAACTTGGAGGTGAATATCAAAATATTTCTTCATATACTACTTAGTCACTAACGATCCACATCTTACCGTTGATCAGCTTAGGTGCGCTGTACCTGCTATTGGCTTCATTATAATTTTCAGCGTTTAAACTCTGTTCTTGACCAGGGTAAAGAAAACGCATGGGTAATTCATAATTGTTTGAATTACTTCCAATGGGTCGGTTTAAGAATGGAAGGCCATCAAAACCGTTCACTTCGCTATACCAACGTCTTACTTCAAAATAAGGATCTAAAGCCGTAAAATACATACTTAACCACTTTTGCTTCCAAATATCTAAGGTAGCACTATATGCCACTCCAGAGTTTTGGTAAAAGTCTTCAAAGTTAGTCCATCCATTAGGGGTGTATTCAACTTCATAATATTGGTGAGACGCTTCGATACCTTGTTTATAGTGTGTCTCAACACTGGATGTAATCCATCCCTTTACAGCAGCTTCTGCTAAGAGAAACTCTACCTCTGCATAGGTCATTAAAATTCCTTCAGCATATGACAATCCTTTTTCTGCAGCAGTGATTTGACCTGGGTAATCAAAATAGGCTAAGCCTAAACGCGATCCTGTTTGCCCTCCTACTCCATTTGAAACTCCTGTAAAGGTTGGGTTGTCAAAGTCTAAATTATCTGGACGCGCATAACGACTTAATCTTGGGTCGTTATTCGCTTGTAAAGCATTTACAGCAGAGACAGAAATTGCCACCGCATCAAAATCTCCTTGCTTTAAAGGCAAGGTAGGAAATTGATTCGGGAAACTCGATAAAAAGTCAAGCGCAGCTTGCTCTTCATTACTAGAAAAGATTTGTCCCTGAGACACGATCTGTGCAAATTGTGTTGCCACATTTGTTTTAGCCGAAGCGTACATCAACAAACGCAGTTGTAAAGAATTGGCAAATTTTGTCCACAATGCTGCATCACCTTGATACAAGATATCTCCTTCAATACTTCCAGCAGCACTCAACTTTGTTGTAGCTTGTGAAAGTCTTGAAAGAAGGTCTGTATAGATTGATTCTTGCGTATCATAAACCGGAGTGAAATTTGCAGTTAAACCATCAATGGCTTCACTGTAAGGAATGTCTCCATAAGCATTTGTTAATTCAGAAAAAATCCAAGCCTGCATGACCATTAAAGCGCCTTCCATCTTAGTATTCTCGTCAGCTTGAGCAATTTCAATCGCATTGTTGATATCGGTCAAACTTTCATAGAGTCCTTCCCATACGGTTGGAAAAGCGTTCCATCCATAAAAATCAACCTCAGCACGAAGGGTTTTAGCTGTTAATTGGGCGGCATTATTCGATAATAAAAATGCCTCATTAGAGGTTGTTTGTATACTGGTTCTTATCGCAGAAGTAAATAATACCCCAGATGAAACCGTTGTAGGCTCATTAGGGTTTAAATTCAATTCTTCAAAATCACTACATCCTACTGTTGACAATAGAACGATCGTATATAGAAAGTGTTTTATATTTTTCATAATTGTGTGATTAAAAAATTAGGTTAAGATTCAATCCAAAACTTCTCATCGATGGAATAGAGGTACTCTCAAAACCATTGACAAATAAACCATTTCTAATGGAGAAGGTTTCTGGATCAATCGTTGGAACTTTACTGAACAGTAATAAGTTTCTTCCCACTACAGAGATTACAGCCGACTGTAACCCTAGTTGGTCAACTATACCATTTTCTAAAGTATAACTTACACTTAACTCGCGTAATTTAAAATAAGTTGCATCATAGGTTGCTGCTTCAATATTATCACGGTTAAATCCGTTACCATAATAGTTGTAGAAGTAACCGGTATAAGCAGCTCCACCTGCTGGAACAGTCACGGTATTTTCAACTAAGTCTCCATTTGCATTATACATAAGACCCGGGGCAATAACGCCACCTTGTTGTTCTAAGGTATAAACAGGATTACCTGCCGTGTCGTAGTCTACTCCGTATAAGGTTCTTCCCTCTAGGGTAGATAAGTCTAAATTAGGATCATCATTATTGGTAATAGTTCCTGCAGTAGCATATAGCGCATGAGAACGAGAATAAATCTTCCCGCCTACTTGACCGTCAAACAAGATCGTTAAGTTGATGTTTTTGTAACGCAGGCTATTTAAAACCCCTAAACGGAAGTCAGGTTGGTATGAGCCCGCAGATACTTTTTCCGTCGTGTGTAAAGGCAATCCATTTTCGTGGATAATTTGCCCGTCAGGTCCTCGCTGGAAACCTAGCCCGTACAACTGACCTAATAGTTTTCCTTCTTCAGCGACTAATTCTAAATCTGATCCTCCTTCATCACCGGGGAAAATATCAGCGACAATAGAATATTTACCACTTTGGATTACCTCTGGAAGAGATTCTACCACGGCTCTGTTTCGACCGTAGTTAAATTGCGTATTCCATGAAAAGTCTTCGGTTTCTGTCCAGTTAATTCTCGCGGCAATTTCGATTCCTTTATTGCTGATTTCTCCACCATTAGTTAAAGTGTAATCATAACCACTTGATTTGGCCACTGGCAAAGAAATAATTTGATCGAAACTATTCATTTGATACACTGTCATATCTAAGTTGATCTTGTTGTCAAGTAAACGAACATCAACCCCAAATTCTGTTGCTCTAGTACGCTCATTTTTTAGATCAGGATCAGAGATGGTACTACCAGCAGTAAAGACAGGTGTATTGCCATAAGCCGCTTGTGGTGTATAGGTATTCCCAAAAGAATATGCTGGAGCGCCATTTCCTACTTCAGCAAAAGAAGCTCTTACTTTTAAGAAATTGATTTTCTCATTTAGGTTTAAGACTTCACTTAAAATAACACTGGTTGATGCAGAAGGATATCCAAAGCTAAAGTTTGAATTCTCAATCCCTACTAATGGATTAACCAGTGTGCTGGTCCAATCATTTCTATACGTCAAATCTAAATAGGCCCAGTTTTTATAATCAAGGGTTACTAAACCAAAGACACTGGCAATTTCTGCATTGGTCTTTTGAGACTCTACTAACACTCCAGAACGTGAATTCGCTAAAGTATAGACCGATGGTCCCACCCCAAAGATTTGTAATTCTGGGTTGTTGGCTACGCCAAAGTTAGCCCGTTGTGACATTAGGTTTCCTCCAAGCTTTACACTTACATCCAGCGGATTATCCTCTTCTGGACTAGGATCAAAATCAACAATCACCTCCGCATTACTCTCTCTAAAAGAAATTTCGTCTTCACGGTAACTTCCGTTTAAGACTGCTTTTGTAGAAGGAGCTCTTCTGTATTGACGTTGTTCATCTACATAATCTACCCCATATCTAAAGCGAACTCCTAAATTTTGGTTTACCTCATAAGAAAGTTGAAGATTAGAGACCAAACGGTTGCTTTGAAAAGCATTGGTGTTTTCATTGGCAATAAACCATGGGTTGTTTACCCAAAGGTTTTCTGCATAACGCTGCTCTACCCCTTCTTTACCAGGCTGCCAGTAATCGCGTAAATCGTCGATCTCCACTTGACGTGGAAACCACAACCACCCATACATAACAGAAGAAGATTCGTCATAACCCGAGTTAGGAATATTGCTTGAGGTAGAACGAACAAACATATTATTGAATTGAATCTTTAAACGATTGTCCAGTAGGTTTTTCCCTAAACTAGATTGAAAAGTATTTCGGTCCAGATCAGTATTAGGAATTAAACCTAAGTTGTCTAAATGTGTATAAGAAAAACGACTTTGACCAGTGTCAGAAGAACTATTCACCGCCACATTTGTGCTGTGAGTTAAGGCAGTTTGATAAAAGTTTCTGATATTATTTTTAGCAGAAGTAAATGGTACCGCTTCTCCATTAGAGTTAAATTGTTTTATCAATTGGCCGTTTAATTGGGGGCCCCAGTTTTCACCATAGGCATCATAGTTTTCGTTTGCACCTATATAAGTAGAGCCATTGAGGTAACTATATTTACCGCCCCCACCAGAACCGTATTGGTTTTGGTAATCGGGTAATTTAAGCGGGTTTGCGATTTGAATACTTGAGTTAATTTCGATCCCTAAACCTTTCTTAACAAAGTTTCCGGTTTTAGTTTCAATAAGAATTACTCCATTCGCTGCTCTTGAACCGTATAAGGCAGAGGCTGCTGGCCCTTTAAGCACACTTATCGCTTCGATGTCGTCTGTATTAACGATTTGTGCGGCATTACCAAAGTCAATGGACGTTGACCCGTTCAAACCATCATCAAATGTGTATAAGTCATTTGTAATGGGCATACCATTCACAACAAACAAAGGTTGATTGTTACCCATTAAAGAAGAAGCTCCACGAATATTAATATTAGAAGAAGCAGAGGGTCCAGCGGCAGAGCCGGTAATGTTTACCCCTGCAATTTTACCTGCTAGAGAATTTACCACATTAGTGGCTTTCACCTTCGAAATTTCACCTGCTTTGATTCCTTGAACCGCATATCCTAATGCTTTCTCAGCTCGTCTAATTCCTAATGCAGTAATCACAACTTCATCTAATGCGTTTGATGGCACTAATTGAATTTTTACAGCATTATCAAAAGGTCCACTAAGAACATATTTTTCATATCCTGTGTAAGACACTTCAATCGTAGTGTCAGAAGTGACGTCAAGGGAGAAATTCCCATTAAAATCGGTGATTACTCCATCTTGACTTCCTTGCATTTGAACAGTTGCACCTGGTAGTGGAATATTATTCTCATCTACGACAACCCCACTCAGAACAGTATCTTGAGCGTGAATACTTAGACCAAAAAAGAATAAAATAAACGGTATGTACTTTTGCATAATAGTTGATTTGGTGGCAAAAGTACGAAAAATGTTTTCTACAGAAAGTATTATTTAATAATTAGATACTCAAAACAAAATCTAAATCTCTGTTTGACCACTAATAATGGGGGATGCATCGACATCATCAATGTCAAAAATCTTAATTATAGTTTTGAATGAAACTAATATTTGCTGGTATTCTTCATCCGTTAAAGAGTTAGATTTACGCATCACACGTTCGTGTAAAGACTCATCTGTTTGCTTAATTAGTTTATTCCCACTTGACGTTAAAATAATAGGGGTACTTCTTTTATCATTGGGATTAGGTAATCGAGCAATCAACCCCTTTGACTCTAGACGGGCGACTATTCCAGACACTGTACTAGCATTGAGGGATAGGTGTTCTTTCAAATCCTTCATGGTACTCTTATATTCTGTTTTTTCTTCTAAAAACTTCAAAGTAAGCAACTGTGGAATACTAAGACCATAATCTTTTTCTATCCTTTTAGACTCTAGGTTGATTGCTCGAACAATCTTCCTAATACTAATCATGATACCAGAATATTTATTGATGGTTTCCATAAAAACAATATTAATGTTTAAAACTACAAATTAAATCCTTTCAAAAGGAAAATAAAAGGTTTCTCACTTTAGGCAAAAGCGAATATGAACTTTTTCGCTCTTATGCTTAATTCCAAAGCAACAGTTGATTTAATATGTTCGCAAAGATTAAAACTTTCATGAAGAGGCAGCATACTTTTTCGGCCAAGAAAGAAATATCAATCAAAAAGTACTGCTTTAACTTAAGCACAACTATAGAAAAATAATAGGAGCTGCTAAAAACTAGGCGTGTTTAATAATTTATCGTAATTTTGCAACGTAATTTTGCTGAATGAAAAGAGACTATATTAGAAAAGCAATTTTTAGTGTATTTATGCTGGCAACACTTTGCCAAAGCATCCCTAGTTACCTTTTTGATGACAGCTTTCACGAATATTCATCTATCGAGCTAGACATCGACCACGAAAATGAATCTGAAAACGAAAACGAAGAGCAAAACAAAAAAGATCTTGAAGAAAAAAAAGACAAGATTTCCCCAATGGATATTCGCTTTTTAATTGCAAATTTTGGTTCAAAGGACAACAATTATTTTAACCTAAATAAATTCAGTAATTTCAAAACTGAAATTCCCCTTCCCCCTCCTCGGACAGTAGCGTAATATTTTTACCACTATGTCCCCTCTTCATTTAATTTTTACAAAAAACAGGTGCTTTATTAAAGGCACAACAACACTATTATAATGAGTCAAAACAATTTATTTCAAAATTTAAAATCAGATATTCCTGCGAGTATCGTTGTATTTTTTGTAGCTATCCCTTTATGTTTAGGAATTGCTTTAGCCTCTGGCGCGCCACTTATTTCTGGTCTTATTGCCGGAATCATAGGTGGACTTCTTGTAGGAGCTCTTAGTGGTTCACAAGTAGGCGTTAGTGGACCAGCAGCTGGATTAGCAGCAATTGTACTTACCGCTATTGGAGATCTAGGCTTTGAAAACTTTTTAGTTGCCGTAGTTCTTGGGGGTGTAATTCAACTTGCATTTGGTATTGCTAAAGCAGGGGTAATCGGTTATTATTTCCCTAGTTCTGTGATCAAAGGAATGTTGACTGGGATTGGATTAATTATCATCCTTAAGCAGATTCCATATTTCTTTGGATTCAATGCCAATAATAGCGGAGACATCTTCTCTCAAATTAGTTATGGATCAACTTTGATTGCAGCCGTTAGTATGGGAATCTTACTTTTATGGGATTTGGTTTTAACTAAAAAAGCTAAAATATTTCAACTCATACAAGGACCTTTAGTCGCTGTAGTGATCGGTATTATTTATGCTACAACTACAAATGGAGATGCGGTATGGGAAATCGCTTCAAGCCAAATGGTAAGCGTTCCAACTAATGTAGCTGACTTAGACTTTATTATCTTCCCAGATTTTAGTGCTATTACGAATATCAACGTTTGGATAGTTGCCTTTACAATCGCTTTAGTGGCGAGTTTAGAAACCTTGTTATGTGTGGAAGCAACTGATAAAATTGATCCAGAAAAACACATTACCCCAAAAAACAGAGAGCTAATCGCTCAAGGAATTGGGAATATCGCTTCTGGGATGATTGGTGGATTACCCGTTACACAGGTAATCGTGCGTAGTTCTGCCAATATTCAATCTGGAGGTAAAACCAAAATGGCAGCAGTCATTCACGGGATACTTTTAGTTGTTTCTGTGGTTACGATTCCTTTCTTACTCAATAAGATTCCGCTATCTGTTTTAGCTGCAATCTTATTGATCGTGGGATACAAACTAGCTAAACCAGCTTTATTCAAAAGCATGTATCAATTAGGATGGAAACAATTCATTCCTTTTGTAATCACCATCGCAGGAATCATTTTCACTGATTTATTAGTCGGAATTGGTCTAGGAGTATTGATGGGTATTTTATTCTTACTGTACGATAGTTACCAAAACTCACATTCGATGATCCGCCACGAAATGGAAAATGGAAAAGAGGTTGTAAAGATAGAATTAGCCGAAGAGGTTACCTTTATCAACAAAGCGCCTATCTCTTATGAATTAAACAACTTACCTGTCGAAGCAGAGTTGGAAATTGATGTAACTAAAACCAAATATTTGGATAATGACATCGTAGAAATCATCAATGAATTTCTCGCCAGTAGCGAAGAGAATAATATTTCTACCCGTCTTATTTCAGAAAAAGGAACCGAAGAAAATCCTAAAGACATTTCTGATGTCCTTGAGTTCTAAAAACATTTTTTAATGATAAAAAAAGAGGTCCATAAAGGCCTCTTTTTTTTGTTCTATAGCATCATTTCTGGCACATGCTTAGGAACGATCAAATTCCCTTTTGTGGCGGCTACAATCTCTTCCACACTTATTCCTGGAGCCCGTTCTAAAAGCAGAAAGCCCTCTTTGACTACCTCGAGGCAAGCCAAATTTGTCACGATCTTTTTGACACAAGCCACCCCCGTTAAAGGCAAGGAACAAGCTTGAAGTAATTTCGACTCTCCCGCTCTATTGGTGTGCATCATGGCGACAATAATATTTTCAGCTGAAGCAACTAAATCCATTGCTCCACCCATACCTTTGACCATTTTTCCAGGGATCTTCCAGTTAGCGATATCTCCATTATCGGCGACTTCCATCGCTCCTAAAATAGTCAGATCAACATGCTGCCCTCGAATCATCCCAAAGCTGGTAGAAGAATCAAAAAAACTCGCCCCTTTTAAAGCAGTGATCGTCTGTTTCCCTGCATTAATCAAGTCAGCATCTTCTTCTCCTTCAAAAGGGAAAGGTCCCATCCCTAAAATCCCGTTTTCACTTTGAAATTCCACTTCGATGTTCTTTCGAACAAAGTTGGCCACTAGGGTAGGAATTCCTATCCCTAGGTTGACATAATATCCATTTTGTACTTCTTGGGCAATGCGCTGTGCAATCCCATTTTTATCTAATCCTATCATGCTCGTTGACTTAAGGTGCGTTGCTCAATGCGCTTTTCATACTGCTCTCCTTGAAAGATCCGTTGTACAAAAATTCCAGGAACGTGAACTGTATTGGGGTCTAAGGTTCCAACTGGAACCAGTTCTTCGACCTCGGCAACACAAATCCTTGCAGCACCCGCCATGGGCGCATTAAAGTTTCTTGCAGTTCCTTTAAAAATCAGGTTACCTGCCTCGTCGCCTTTCCATGCTTTGATAAAAGAGAAATCTGCCTTAAAGGCGTGTTCTAGTAAATGAGGTTTCCCGTTAAAATCTCTACTTTCTTTTCCATCGGCTACTTCTGTGCCATAGCCTGCTGGGGTATAAAAAGCGGGAATTCCCATTTGAGCGGCTCTGCAACGTTCTGCAAGTGTCCCTTGAGGAATCAATTCTACGGCTAATTCACCACTTAACATTTGCCTTTCAAACTCGGCATTTTCTCCTACATAGGAAGAAATCATTTTGTCAATCTGTTTTTTTTGCAAGAGTAAACCTAAGCCAAAGTCATCAACCCCTGCATTATTGGAAATACAAGTAAGTTGATTGACATTCAATCTCACCAATTCAGCAATGGCGTTTTCTGGGATGCCACAAAGGCCAAATCCCCCCAACATCAAAGTCATTCCAGAGGTCACCCCAGATAAGGCATCTGCCACACTATTTACGCGTTTTGTAATCATTTTATGGAGCTGATTTTTGTTCTTCACTTAAAAATAAGATACTTAGCGCAGTTTGAGGGTCTCCTGTACGAAGAAATTTTTGTGCCAAGCGATGAAAAGCTTCCTCTTGCTTTATAATAGGTAGCTTAAAAATAGCTTGAACTGCAGACAATTCAAGCGCGCTTTCTCGATTTTTTAAATCTGGTAGAGCTGATAAACTCCCTAAAATCCCTAAATCATTTCCAGTTAATACTGTGCTGTTTCTTGAACTAAAAGGAAGACTTTCTACCCCTATCATTGTTCCATCGATACGCGTAGAAAGCTTAAACAAACTTTTATCAATCAACCGATTATACCACTGCCCTCCCATTCTCGCAACTTGATCTATACGCGTGCTGTCCAATCGATTTTCTTTGGTCAAAAGGTTTTCTTGGACGTGCATTAAAATAACTTGAGCCAAAACGAGGTTCCCTGCTCCTGGGTTGTCTCCCAGAGGAATGATACGATCAACTACACATTCAAATGAAACGGGAGCCTCGGCCACCCTAGGCGGGCGAATCACTTGACTACTTACGGGGGTAAAACCAGCTTTATTGAATTCATTTTCGCCTTTGGGAAAATCAGCACTTGACAAGGCCATTTGGTTCACCATAGAATAGTTAACGATATTGACCACCACTTCTTTAACCTGCATCACATTCTCGAGGGTGTGTTTAATACTGCCATCTGTACCTCTTCTAGCTGGGGAAAAAATCAAAATGGGTGGGTTTGAACTAAAGACATTAAAAAAACTAAACGGACTTAGATTAACACGATCTTTTAGATCGATGGTACTCGCTAGGCATATAGGTCGTGGGGCAACAGCAGCAAGAAGATGTTGATGCATTTCTCGCTGACTGATTTTTTTTGGATTTATTGTCTTATATTTTGTCATAGAGCTGGGTAGATTTTTGTGGTTACTTCTCCAAAACCAATACGTTTCCCCTCTTTTTCTGCAAATGCATGCATACTTATTCGATCGCCATCCTCAAGAAAGCAACGTTCCATTCCATTCTTTAATTTTAGGGGACGTTTTCCACCCCATGACAACTCCAATAGCGAACCAAAGGAGTTTTTTGTTTTCCCAGAAATCGTTCCAGATGCCATCATGTCCCCTACCCTAATATTGCAGCCATTACTGCTGTGGTGGGCCAGTTGCTGCACCATATTCCAATACATGTATCGATAATTCGACTGGACTAACGGATGAGTTATACCGTCTGGAGTCTGTAGACCTACTGTAAGTTCAATTGCATAGTTTTTCTTTCCTTCGAATTGTAAATAAGGAAGCACTGCAGGTACTTGTTTTGGCCCATTGACCCTAAAGGGTTCCAGTGCTTCTAGTGGGACAACCCAGGGGGAAATAGATGATGCAAAACTCTTTGCTAAAAAAGGTCCAAGAGGAACGTATTCCCATTTTTGTAGGTCCCTAGCAGACCAATCGTTGAAAAGCACCATCCCAAAAATATATTCTTCAGCTTGAGCAGTTGAAATAGTTGTTCCTAAAGGGTTTTCTTTTCCGACAATAAAGGCCATTTCTAATTCAAAATCGAGTTTTGCAGTGGGTTGAAACACTGGTTGTGCAGCCCCTTCAGGAAGCAGCTGACCTTTAGGGCGATATATATCTGTTCCGCTAAGAATAATGGAGGACGCTCGTCCATGATAGCCTACCGGTAGGTGTTTCCAGTTAGGCAATAATGCATTGTTTGGATCTCGGAACATACTCCCCACATTGGTAGCATGTTCAATACTGGAATAAAAATCTGTATAGTCCCCCACCTCAACCGGAAGATGCATCTTCACTTCTTTTTGTAAATAAAATAAATTGGGGTGAGCATATAGTAGAGAATCTTCCTGTTGCAACCATTGCTGTAATACTTGCCTTACTGTTTTTGTAGTCTGTTTCCCTAAGGCGATAAAGGCATTTAATGATGGCTGCGCAACTACTTCTGGAGATATATTTAAGAATCCTAAATCCACTACTGCTTTAAGGTCTAATACATGTTCACCAATTGCTACTCCTACACGAGGCGCACTTCCTTTGGTTGAAAAAATACCAAATGGCAGGTTGTGAATACTAAAGTCGGAATGTGCTGTTATATTAATCATAAAAATATCATTTTAGCCATGAAGTGAAGTATTTTCCATCATCAATAGTTAGGGCATCTTTAGTGAGTTGTAAGGGACGAAAAGTGTCTATCATCACTGCAAGTTCACGGGTTTCAGTCTTACCGATACTACCCTCATAGGTACCGGGGTGTGGACCGTGAGGGATTCCCGCTGGATGCAGCGAAATATTTCCTGGGGAAACCCCTTTACGACTCATAAAATCTCCATCGACATAATACAACATTTCATCTGAATCTATATTAGAGTGATTGTATGGCGCGGGAATTGACTCGGGATGATAGTCGTATAGTCTTGGACAAAAAGAGCACACCACAAAGGCCGACGTTTCAAAAGTTTGATGCACGGGCGGAGGTTGATGAATTCTGCCAGTAATGGGTTCAAAATTATGGATAGAAAAACCATAGGGAAAGTTATAACCATCCCAACCTACCACATCAAAAGGATGCGAAGCATAGAGAAGGCTGTGCAACATTCCCTCTTTCTTTACTTTTATTTCAAATTCTCCTTCTTGATCATGTGTTTCTAGGTTTTGCGGCAATATATAATCTCGTTCGCAATAAGGAGAATGTTCTGTTAATTGTCCAAACCAATTGCGATATCGTTTTGGGGTATAAATTGGATGGAATGACTCGGCAAACAATAAGCGATTTTCAGTGGTTTCAAATTCAATTTGATAAATCACCCCACGTGGAATAATAAGATAATCTCCTGGTACAAATGAAATTTGACCAAATAAGGTGGATAGTTTCCCCTTCCCGTGGTGGATAAAAAGCAACTCATCTGCATCGGCATTTTTATAAAAATAATCAGTTATCGATTTAGTAGGAGCCGCTAGGCCAATATGGATATCACTATTGACCATCAAAGGGACTCTTGCTGCTAAAAAATCCTCTTGAGGAGGTAGATCAAATCCTAATAACTTTCTTGGGGTAATATTTTTATTTACCGCAATAACAGGAGAAACATCAATCGGTGGAGCAATAGAACGTATTTGTGTTGGCGGGTGGGTGTGATATAATAAGGAAGACATCCCTTCAAATCCAATGGTCCCAAAAAGTTCTTCATGGAATAATTCACCATTTGCTTTTCTAAACTGTGTATGTCGTTTTGCGGGTATTTTACCTAATTGATGATAAATGGGCATAGCTTAATTTTTAATGTTTGATTAGTGTTAGTCCGTCTTTGATACATGCTGCTAGGCTGGCATTTTGTTGTTTGATTTCTTTTAACCTGTTCTTGGCTTTTGTAGTCCACTCGACATTTTTCTTTTTCATACAAAGGGTGTAAAACTCAACGATAAGAAGCCAGTGTTCTGCTTCAAACTGTAGTATTTCTTTCCCTAAATCCTCCAGGGAGCACGTTGCCTTCTCTGGGGAAGACCTCTGCACTTCCAATGCTTGATAATACACGTTTTCAGGAGGAAAACTAATTTCTGGCGTTGCGCATAATCTATTTTTTTCAAAAGGAAAATACTGCAAGTCCGCTGGTCCTGCATAGGCAGATCTTATGGATGCCCCAATGGCCATATCAAATTTCCCCCAACTGGGTTGAAATAAGATTTCGTTTTGAAAGGTCACGGTACAATTGGCAAAAGAGATCAGCATAATTTTTCCAAAAATCGACCGCATCCCTGTAATAACCTTGCCTTTTACCACTACCCCACTTTCAAAACACAAGCTAGTTGTTTGTCCCTCTATTAAGCCGAAAGCTTCTAAATCACTAGGTGTCATATCTTCTATGGGTAGATTACTGTCTTTTAATTTTCCCAAAGGAGACCCAAAACCATCGCTGTGATAACTTGTGCCATGACCAACTAATTCTTGGTTGCGAAAGGATAAAGCGGTGAGGCCAATCGTTTGAATATACGCTGCCTTACTATGCTCAAGTGGATGGGGGATACAACGTTTAAATGTCCCTGAAATTTGAAGGCCAGTACTCAATTCTACAGTCCCTACTTCTTCTGAGGCAACCAATTTATCGACGCTTTTCTTCCCTCCTTTTCTCAAGCCCATTGAATTTGCTACTTTTTCTAATATCTTACTCAAATGAGCAAAATTTGGGGTGACGAATAATTGAGGCTGGGGCTGGGTAATATCAAAATTTTGATGAATGACTTCTTGCGTAAAAGGAAGCTTTTTTACTTGTTTCGACATACACCATTTACTCTCTCCTATGGAAGACAATAAGCCTGCGCCGTACAACAAAAAATCTTTGGGGTTTCCGATTAATCCATACTCCACTGACCACCAATGCAAGTTGCGCAACTGATCCATCTCTGAGGCTTCCACCTTTTGCTTTTGGAGGTCGTGTACAGCCGCTTCTGCCCTTTCTAATTCGATTTTAGAGCTTCCAGGTAATTCCTTAAGGATAGATAATTCTCGAATAGCATGATACAATTTTTTATTGTGTGGAGAACTAATGGCCTTTGCACCAATCTCGCCAAAACGCCTTAAAAAAGAGGCATATTCTGGATCTGCCAAAAGAGGTGCATGTCCTGCAGCCTCGTGAATAATATCTGGAGCAGGAGTGTATTCGATATGTTTTAACTGTCTCATTTCGCTCGCAATGACCAGAACATTGTATGCTTGAAATTCCATAAAAGCCCTGGGCGGGATAAAACCATCTACTGCTACTGCAGCCCAACCAATATCTTTAAGAATGCGGTTCATTCCATACATATTGGGGATTTGATCTTTTGATATACCCACTTTCGCTAAGCCATTGATATAAGTAGGATGAGCATAGGTAGAAAGAAAAGCCATATTTTTTTGCATGACATAACGCCATACTGCTTGATCAATGGCAGAATAATGAGCGTAATTTTGCGGCTTGATGTATTGATGCAAATGCGGGGGTAAACGTTCAATTACTTCGTTTGTCATGATCTTATAGGGTTCCGCGAATAGCTTGTTCTCTCTCTATGGCTTCAAATAGTGCTTTAAAATTTCCTTTCCCAAAAGAGCGAGCACCTTTTCGCTGTATAATTTCAAAGAAAAGTGTAGGACGAGGTTGAACAGGCTGGGTGAAAATTTGAAGTAAATAACCTTCTTCATCTCGATCGACTAAAATCCCTAATGCTTGAAGTTGCTCAAGATCTTCCTCTATAGGGCCAATCCGATTGCTTAAATCTTCATAATAAGAAGCAGGGACCTCTAAAAAGCGAACCCCTCTTTTTCTCAATTGCTTTACGGTAGTGAGGATATCCTGGGTTGAGACAGCAATATGTTGTACTCCTTCTCCTTCATAAAAGTCAAGGTACTCATCGACTTGTGAGCGTTTGAGCCCTTTTGCAGGTTCATTGATGGGAAATTTTATACGACCATTTCCGCTACTTACCACTTTACTCATTAAAGCGGTATAGGCCGTTGAGATATCCTTATCATCAAAAGAGATAATATTGGTAAAGCCCATTACTTCTTCATAAAACTTGACCCATGTATTCATTCTACCCAATTGCACATTTCCTACCATATGATCGATGTATTGTAAGCCAATTTCATGTGGGGCAAATTCTGGTGTTTCCCAAGCTATAAAGCCCGGTAAAAATGTTCCTGAGTAATCTTTTCGCTCGATAAATAAGTGAACGGTATCACCATAAGTGTAAATCCCAGATTGAACCACAACCCCATACTCGTCTTTTTTGATCAAAGGAGCCAAATAAGAAACTGCTCCTTTTTCCATGGCAAGGGTATATGCCTCAACTGCATCTTCTACAGTTAGTGCGATCACTTTAATTCCATCCCCATGGCGATCAATATGCTGTCCAATTTTTGTCTTACTCTTCAATGGAGAGGTTAAAACCAAATTAATCTTGTCTTGCACTACCACATAACTTTCAGTATCGCGGTTTCCGGTCGATAAACCCGCATAAGCGAGCGATTGAAAACCAAAAGCCGCTTTGTAATAGTAGGCAGCTTGAAGCGCGTTGCCAACATACAACTCGATAAAATCAGTCCCGATTAGAGGTAAAAAGTCTTTTGCTTTGCCAAAAGTTTTTGCGTGTTTTTTTATAGGTAAATCCATTTTATTTTGTTTCATATGAAACAATTTATGAATAATTTTTATTTCTTAAATTAATGATCACAAAAAGATATGAACAACAAATGCCCATTAAGGTCATTTAACATTAAGAATTTTACTTAAACAAATGAATAAAACGAAAGGATTCGGTCATTATTTAGATCGAACGGTAAAGACGATTCAAACGGCATACCAAAAAGCATTTAATACCCAGTCGATTGATTTAACCATCGAACAATGGGTCTTTCTCCAGCAAATTTATGAGGGGGGTGACTTTGTTTCGCAAAGAGAATTGACCGACTTAAACTTTAGAACTCGCGCCACCACTTCGCGTATGATTGGAAAGCTTGTAGATAAAGGCTATGTTGTAAAGTCTCGTTTTGAAGGAGACAAAAAACAATTTAAGCTTGCCCTTAGCGCAAAGGGAAAAACAACCATTGAAAAGTTACTGCCCTTTATTCAAGACTTAAGAGCGGCGGGATATAGAGATATAAGCGAGGAAGACTTTAGGGTGTTTCTTCAGGTTTTAGAAAAAATTTGGGAAAATTATCATCAATATGAACTACCTACAAAAATAAAAAACCCGCTCAAAAGTGAACGGGTTAATTCAAACAAATAATGAGGTACTCGTTCTCTTATTCTTCAGTATCTTCTCCAACTGGGTCTGGAGCAACAGCCATGATCATTCCTGTAGCGTCAAAGAAATCGCCAGATTGTACAAGTTTCCCGTCTTCATTAAATAAAAAATAGTGATATGAATCGACCGAAAAAGATTTTCCAGTCGCATTGCTCACTCCTTTCCAAGTTCCGTAAACACGAACACTACCATCAGGAACAAGGGTTTCATTATCCACTCCAGGCAACCAAACCGCATTATTGAAGGTTACATCGCTAAAGTTATTCATGTAGAAATTTGCTTGTCCTAAAACGGCTTCTTTCCCTACGATCCCTTGTCCATACATGGGGGACTGATGCTCAATATCATCAGCGATCATAGTAGTAAAACCGTCATAGTCTGTAGGAGATACATAGGTGTTTAAAAACTTTTCGGCTAATGCTTGATTGGCTTTGTAAAGACTTAAATCCGGTGCTTGATTACATGCTACCAACACAAGGGCAGCACAAAAGAAAATTGCTTTTTTCATTTTAAAATTAGTTTATAGTTCTTTCAAAAGTACAAAAAAATAGAAGGTTAAAACTTAGTTTATAACGAATTATCACTTTTAAGGCTTAATATCACCATAACCTTGCAAAATAAAAGAAGAAAAGCATTAAAATGAAGAAGGCATTGCTTATTTATCTTCAAAAGGCTTTAAAACAGAAGGGTCTGGCGCATGAATCAGAAAAGCGTCATAGGCAGTTTTATAATTGTAAATAATTCTTTTTACGGCACTAGTACTGCAATCAAATTTCTGGGCCAATTGTTTAATGCTGTGGTATTCTCTGGAAGATACCCGTACAATATCCCAAGAGGTGATTTTGGATCTTGTTTTCATTTGGCAAATGTAATTCAAAGAATTTTATACTTTAGCTTATATGAGACTAATTGTAGAAAGTCCTGCGCCAGATCTTAATGAAAGTTTAGCCTATTACAATTCTTTGAGCTTTAGATGCTCCACCTGGAAAAAGAATGGATTGTGTCAGACTAAAAACCTGACTATTTTTCTCAATACAAGTGCTTACAGTCGCCCTTGTATCAATCTATATGAAGCCAAAGAAAACAAATTAGGAGCAAGTCCTAGCGGCACCTGGGTCAAACAAGAACGCGAAAAACTTACTCTCATAGATGCTAAAAACAAAAGTTTACTGGGTATCTATGGTGGGGTATGTATAGAAACCCTAGATCTCAATGCCTCTTTTATTTTTTTGGCAAGCCAAAGGATTTAAAGGAATCCTAGAACCTGAGGTAAGTTGGTGTAGCTTAAAAAACGTAAACGGAGACACTATCAGTTTACTTAAGGCCAATAATTGTCCGCATCTATTTACCAATCCCTCTTTGGCCTTTTTTAATGGCCATCAAAATAGTAAAATCATAACGCATCTAAAGGCGTTAAATGTTCCTATCAAGCAAGAAGTAATCTTTGGCGAAGAAATTATTGTAGATAATCTTGTTATTAACGATCCAGGGGGACTGGGGTTTTTTATTTTTAACGACTAAAATATCACTTAAAAAAGTTGGGCATAGCCACAAATATTTAGTTATTTTTATAGAAAATATATTTAACTATGAGTAATCCAGTATTTGACCAACTACAACAAAAAGCAAACGAATCTGAGGCAATCGGTGGAACATTAAAGTTTGTAATCGATGACCTTAACGTTTATGTAGATGGGACAGGAAATAACAATGTCGTTTCTGAAAGCGATGAAGAAGCAGATTGTACCATTATTACTTCTGCAGCAACCCTATTAGAACTTCAGAGTGGAGATTTAAATCCCATGATGGCTGTTATGGGTGGAAAAGTGAAAATTGCAGGTGATATGGGCTTAGCCATGAAAGTGCAATCTTTAATGAGTTAATGAACTTATTTGAACGATAAAAAAGCCTTTTCATAAAATACGATTTAATGTTTTTTTTCGTTAAAAATTGTAATAACTGACTATAATTATGTTGTTAAGGGATAAATTGAGTTTATGGAGTACTAAACTTTTAGTGGTTTTGGTCATGATTCTTTGTATCAAAGACGATGGAATGAGCCCAAAAGAACTCCACCAATATTTTCTTGACAACAGCCCAGTACAGGCAACCAAACACCTTGGAAAGCTTGAACGATTTAAACAAGGTCTTCCTCCAGATCGCTTTAATGAAGAGATTTATGATTTAACCATGAATCCATCTACTGGTGTACCTGATTATCAAAGCAAACTTCAAGTACAACAACAAATAATTGAACGTTCTCGATTTAAAATAGGTGCTGTGCCAGGACAAGACGCTGATAGCCCATGGTATACGATAGGGCCTAATAACGAAGCTGGTCGTTCACGTGCTGCCCTATTTGATCTTGCTGACACTGGAGATTATAACCGTGTTATCGCCGGTGGAGTAAGTGGCGGGTTATGGGAGAATACTGATATTACTGATCCTGGAGTGGCTTGGACACCTGTTACGGGTGTTCCTGGAAATCTTGCAGTGAGTGTTATTATTCAAGATCCTACTGACACCAATGTAATGTATGTAGGAACTGGAGAATCCTATACCACTGGTGATGTAGCCGGAAATGGTATCTACAAGTCAACTAATGGAGGAAATAATTGGATTGAAGTTTTTCCTTTTCCACGCTCAGAAATCACAACAACAACTGTAAGTGGAGGAGAATATGACGTTGAAGGTTATTTCTACATTAATGATCTTGCAATTTGGGATCATGATAATAATCCTGCCACACAAGAACATATTTACGCTGCATTAGGTGAAAGTTTTCATAGTAAAATGAATCAAACCTTTAAAGATCTAGCTATTTATGGCCTGTATCGTTCTATTGATGGTGGAATAGAGTGGGAAAAAATAGCAGTTAATCACCCAGATAATGGCGCGGTTGGAGAGCATTTTAATGATATTGATGTTCAAAAAGTTTCAAATCGCCTTTGGCTTTCTACAACAAGATCGAGTTACAATTTTGACGGAGGAAATTTTTACTTTGCAGAACCCGATGGAACCTCAAGTATTACAAGAGTTACCCCAACTTGGACTTCTACACCTACGAGTATTCGAAGAACTGAAATAGCTCCAAGTGAAACTAACACAAATACTCATTACATTATTGCGAGTGTGGACGGTGAAGCTAATTTGTATAAAACAACTGATAACTTTACAACAATTACTACATTAAATGAACCACAAGACGATGAAGATGGTATGTCCCCGACGGATTTTACTCGTGGTCAATCATTCTATGACCTTGAAATCGAAGTAGATCCAACAGATGATGATATTGTATACGCGGGGGGAATTAACTGGCACAGAAGTAACGATGGAGGAACAACATGGGAGCAAATAACTAAGTGGAATGATTCGGATGCATGGTTCCCTAATGTTACAAACATATCTGTTTCTCATGCTGATCAACATGGACTCTATTTTAGACCAAATGCTCCAGATCAAGCAGTGGTAGTAAACGATGGAGGAGTGGCCTACTCTACGTCCTTGTCTCAGGCTACAAATACGACTACATTTTCTGATCGTGAAGATAATTTTGTCACAACTCAGTTTTACCGTGTAGCCCAAACACCTGATGACTTTGCAGGTGATGATCTTATTTTAGGTGGAACACAAGATAATGGAACTTATCAGTTAAGCAATCCAAACCAAGCTCTGACAGCTGCAACTTCAATTCAAGGAGGAGATGGTGCTGCGACTTTCTTTGACCAAGAAGGTGGAGACTACAGCATTTCAAATTATATTTATAATAACAGTATAACGCGTATTGATTATGACGCTGCCGGAAATCGTGATATAGGAAATTGGTGGGGAACTAATTTATCTGATAATCTTAGTATAGCTGATAATGAGGGAAGTTTTATCAATCCTGCAGCCTTAGACTCTTACAATGATATTTATTTTTCAAATGCTGGAAATGATGTTAGGGTAATTTCAGATTTAGATGGTACTCCTAGTACATTTAAAATTAGTAATGTTAATACTGGTAGTGACTATGTAACTGCATTAGAAGTGTCTCGTCATACAACAAATACAACAACTTTATTTGTAGGATTAAGAAGTGGAGAATTAAAAAAAATAACTAATGCTGGTGTAGATGGAGGGGCAACTATCACGCCGAATATTCATAATCAGGTTGGTAGTATCTCTGATGTTCACATTGGAGAAACAGAAGATGATATATACCTCACCTACTATAATTATGGTATAAATGGAAATATCATGTACTCTGATGATGGTGGAGCGAATTGGAGCAATAAAGAAGGGAACCTGCCAGATATTCCTGTTTTTTCAATTTTGCATAATCCATATGAAGAAGACGAAGTTATTATAGGAACAGAACTGGGTGTATGGAAGACAAATAATTTTACAAATCCGAGTCCTAACTGGACCGTTGCAGAAGAAGGAATGAGTGACGTCGCTGTCCACGACATGGTCTTTAGGGGATCCTCTGCCACAAATAATCGTGTGGTGGCTGCAACCTATGGGCGAGGCATATATGTCGGTTCTTTTTCGGCTAATACAAACGCTCCTGTTACAAATACAGATAGTATTACACTATTAGAAGGTGGAACTGCAACTACAACAACGGCTGGGGTAACTTCTGTTTTAGCTAATGATACAGATGGAGATGGAGATGCCCTTACAGCAGATTTTACCCAAGGGCCCATCAACGCGGCGGGGGCAGGCTGGGCTTACTCTAGTACAGGATCATTCACCTATACCCATGATGGTAGTGAGACCACCACGGATACTTTTGTCTATCGTGCTTATGATGGAACTACTTATGGAGACACAGTCACCGTTACCATTAATATTACTCCGGTTAATGATTGTCCTACTGTAGATAATCCAATTGCAGATTTTAATGCTATGGAAGACGATCCAGATACCGTTTTAGATCTTTCAAATACCTTTGGGGATGTAGATAATGCTATGATTACTATTACCAATGTATCTAATGCTAACACCGCTCTATTAACTGCCACAATAAATACCAACACCTTGACCCTAGATTATGTTGATAATCAAACGGGAATAGCCACTATTACCATAGATGTAACTGATGGAACCTGTGTTGAACAAGAAACTTTTGTAGTGACTGTTGTTCCACAAAATGATGCCCCAGTAGGAAGTCCAGATTCGATCAATGTAATGGAGAACGGGACCGCAACTACAACAACGGCTGGGGTAACTTCTGTTTTAGCTAATGATACAGATGGAGATGGAGATGCCCTTACAGCAGATTTTACCCAAGGGCCCATCAACGCGGCGGGGGCAGGCTGGGCTTACTCTAGTACAGGATCATTCACCTATACCCATGATGGTAGTGAGACCACCACGGATACTTTTGTCTATCGTGCTTATGATGGAACTACTTATGGAGACACAGTCACCGTTACCATTAATATTACTCCGGTTAATGATTGTCCTACTGTAGATAATCCAATTGCAGATTTTAATGCTATGGAAGACGATCCAGATACCGTTTTAGATCTTTCAAATACCTTTGGGGATGTAGATAATGCTATGATTACTATTACCAATGTATCTAATGCTAACACCGCTCTATTAACTGCCACAATAAATACCAACACCTTGACCCTAGATTATATCGATAATCAAACGGGAATGGCCACAATTACCATAGACGTAACTGATGGAACCTGTGTTGAACAAGAAACTTTTGTAGTGACTGTTGTTCCACAAAATGATGCCCCAGTAGGAAGTCCAGATTCGATCAATGTAATGGAGAACGGGACCGCAACTACAACAACGGCAAATAGTAGCTCTGTTCTAACAAATGATACTGATACAGAAAATGACCCCTTAAGAGCTACACTTGTTCCAGGATCTGGCCCCTTCCATCATCAAGTTGGGTTAGGATCTTTTAACCTTAGTCCAAGTGGAACATTTACCTATCAACACGATGGATCTGAAACAACAACAGATACCTTTGATTATAGCCTTTCAGACGGTTTTTCAAACGTCACAGTAAGTGTAAACATCAATATTACTCCAGTAAACGATTGTCCTATAAATAGCACTCCTACTCTTGATATTATTGTTGATGAGGACGAGCCAGACACCCTAATAAATTTTAACGATGTGATTTCTGATGCAGATCTACTTCCCATACCAAATAGCCTTAGTTATACTGTGACTCATACTAACACATCATTAGCAACACTTACATTTAATACATCAACCCTAACCATAGACTATCAAGATAACCAATCTGGAAGCATGGTTGTTACTGTAACTGCAGATGATAACGCATGTGACACAACTATCGATGTATTTAATATCACTGTAAATAGCGTCAATGATATACCTAATACAGTTACCGACACAATTTCAGTAGATGAAGGAGGTACCGTTACCACAACTACAGCTAACAATAGTTCACTACTTGATAATGATAGTGATATTGACGGACCTAATCCCATTGAAATGCAAATTGTTAGTCCGCCACAGTTTGGAACTTTTGCATGGTCTGGAACAGGAACGTTTACTTATGAACACGATAGTTCAGAAACAACAACAGATAGTTTTTCTTATCTCACTTTTGATGGACAGGATCAAGGAAATACTGTACTGGTACTTATCAATATTAGTCCAATAAATGATTGTCCACAAAATACAGAATTTAGAAATCAGGTAATTAACGAAGATGCTGGTGGATTAGGCTACCCTATTGCAACTTCAGACACTACTGACCCAGACAATCCATATCCATTAGCATCTTATACCGTTACTTACACTAATGCAAGCATTGCTTCAGTAACCTTTGACCCGGCTGTAGGAGATCCTTTTTTCCAACCTATACCAAATCAAAATGGAACTATGACCGGAACGGTTACTATTAGTGATGGAGATCCTTCATGTACGCTAGAAGTACCCTTCCAGCTTACAATCCTACCAGTCAACGATTGTCCAACTCTAGATAATCCCATTACAGATGTTAGTGTAAATGAAGATGCACCAGATCAATGGATAGACATTCAAAATACATTTTCAGATCTTGAGAGTACAACACTAATTTATTCTGTTTCATCAAACGATCCCTCTATCGTAACAGCTTCACTAACTGCGACAAGTATCATCCTTGATTTCCAAGATGATGGGAATGGCAATGCAACCATCATCATTACTGTGACTGATGGGGATATTAACTGTACTACAGATGACGTATTTGATGTGACCATTGCCAGTATAAACGATGGCCCTACCACTAACCCAGAAAGCATAAGTGTCATAAGTGGAAATACAGTTACAACTTTAATTGATGGTGTAACAACTTCTGTTTTGGATAATGACACAGATCCAGAAGGTGACGCGATAACATCTGTCCTTGTAACGACCACACTTAATGGGGTACTTATTTTAAATGCAAACGGAACCTTCTCCTATACGCACGACGGTTCTGCAACAAGCACGGATACTTTTTATTATAGAGCAACAGATGGGTATGTTCCTGGAAATACTGTAAGTGTTTCTATCTTTATCAACAATCCACCAGTAGCTGTTACAGAAACAATTGCAGTGATGGAGGGCGGTACTGCAACAACTACTACAAATGGTTCAACATCTGTATTATCTAATGACACTGATGCTGATGCGGGTGACCCATTAACAGCGGTATTAGTTACCAACCCTACTGAAGGGACATTAACATTAAATCCCAATGGGACATTTAGTTATGTTCATGGAGGCGGTAACCTTGCAAGCGATAGCTTTACCTATAGCGCTAATGACGGGAAAATTAATGGTGCTCCAGTAACGGTTAGCATAACAGTAACCGGAACAAATGACCCCCCTGTTGCAAATGATGATAATATTATTGTCCCTCTAAATGGAACGATTACGACTCTCGATAATTACCAAACAAGTCTTACCGCAAACGATATTGATCCAGATGGAGATGTATTGACTGCATCACTTGTTAGCACACCCACCTTTGGAACCATAACACTTAACCCTGGTGGAACGTTTAGTTATACTCAAAATGGTACCCTCAATGGCGGAGACTCATTTATCTATTCAGTAAGTGATGGTACCTTGACCAGTAGCGCGACCGTAAACATTTTACTAAGTTGTAGCCCATGTACCGAAAGCATCATTGAAGGAGGCGTAAATGGAGTTTCATTCAGCTATACTGATTGCCTTTGTAAAACAATTAGGGTTTATGTTCCAAAGGGGAAAGCATATACCTTCTGTCATTTAGACAATAGTATTAGTGTAAATTCAGGTAACTATACTTTGATTACCTCTAAAGTGTGTAATTAATCAAAAACACCTTGAGCATCATATCGTTTTATAGGAGAAATTAATCTGTTGTACTAATAGATGAAAAATCACCACATTCAGCATCTTGATAAGTTAAGGACGCTAGTTGTAGAGAATAAGTAAATGTTTGTTCCCCTAGATCACTATCACTTGTATTTTCTGACAACTGTAAAGTTGTGTCAGAGATTTGAACGATATTAATAATCGTATTTGACTCTTCAAAAGTTTCGCTGAGTGATTTAACTTCAAAGACAGTAAATGCAGTGCTTGAATCTGTTTTCCAACGCCAATCTCCTTGTTCTGTTGACAACAGGTTTTCCGCTGTATCATAATAGCTAAACAAATAGGTTCCATAGCCACTAATCAATAAAGTAACTGTATTCGCTTGTGGACAGTCGCTTGAGAATTCTCCCGTGGACTCGTCATAACAACGATCAAAGTACTCTCCTTCAAATAGCTCACATAGAACCTCTCCATTTTGTGTAGCAGCGGGATTATCTGAGGTCGCAGTAACGCTGATAAAACGCCATTCATTTTGAAAGCGAATATGATTTGAATCTTCTGCTGCATCTGGTGCTATTTGTTCTTCCTTATCTCCAGCTAATTCTATGGATTGACCGGTATTACAGAACTCGTTTGTTCCTTCCCCTAACTGGATTCTAAAAGAAACTTCAGTATCTGTCAATGCTATTTCATCGATCGTAGCAATCGAACCTACTGAAGGAAAGTTTGCACCAGAAATATAGTTTTGTTCCATCAAAACAATTTTTTCAAGAAGTATCTCATCGGCAGTTTCTGTAAACAATAGATCGTATTTTCCTCTAAAAACCTTACTAATCTCTTCCCCTTCGCTTTCAAGTATACTTACAGAAAGAATATAATCTCCTTCTTCAAAAAATTCGATTTCATCAATAGAACAGTCAGAAGTCAAACTATTTTTACTTGATCCAAGTGGCTGTAAGCGTCTAATCTTCCATTTCCCAACTAAATTTATTTCTAATGCATCTTGTTGCTCTTCTATAGAGAGGTGTGGATCATTTCCAGAGGAAGAACCACAAGACAATAGAAGCAATGAAAAGAGGGCGATTAACGTACGGAAATAGCTTGTCATAACAATATAGTTTGAGTCAAATGTACAAACTCTACTGGAATATCATGTTAAAATGCTAATAACGTAAGGGTTTAAATATCACAGATTGAAATAGCCTTTTTTAAAGCGGCAATCGGTTCGTTATTTGTCGGAATAAATTCTTGGGCAACAAAACCTTTATAGCCCGTTTCTACAATGGCTTTCATAATAGCGGGATAAAACAACTCTTGGGTTTCATTAATCTCATGTCTCCCGGGAACACCTGCAGTGTGATAATGACCAAAATACTGATGGTTTTCACGAATCGTTCGAATGATATCCCCTTCTGAAATCTGCATATGATAGATGTCGTACAGGAGTTTAAAATTAGGCGAATCCAATCGTTTACAAAGCTCTATTCCCCAGGCAGAATTATCACACATATAATCTGGGTGGTCCACTTTGGAGTTGAATAACTCCATTTGAATCACTACCCCTCTTTTTTCTGCTAACGGAAGAATTTTTTGCAAACCCTCTACTGCATTTTGCAAACCAGTCTCATTATCCATGCCGTTGCGATTCCCCGAAAAGCAGATTAAGTTTTGATAGCCCGCATCTGCTACTAAATCGATATGCTTTAAATAGTTTTCAACTAAAGTATCGTGATATTCTTTGTGATTAAAACCTTCGGTTAAACTAATCTCAGCTCCATTACACATGGTAGAAATCAAATTGTGTTTCTTAAGGGTAGGCCATCCTTCTGGACCAATCAAATCAATCCCTACTAAACCTATTTCATTGGCTAAGATACACAGTTCTTCAAGGCTTAAATCGGGATAACACCACTGACAAACAGAATGATTGATATTCCCTTTTAGCGGATTATTTGATTTATTGCTGCTGGTTTTTTGGGTTACATTCAAAGGTAGAACCATGGTAGCAGAAGCTCCCATAGCTACTTTTTTTACCGCGTCACGCCGGTTCATTTTGGATGTTTTCATCTGTAGATTATTTATCGAACATTAGACCGTATTACAACAGCGTGTAATAATTTTTGAGATAAACGTTTTATATAAACGCCTAGTTTTTCTTTCTTTCCAAAATAGGTTTCCCAGGCGCGATTATCTAGTGCCTTGATCACTTTTTCGCAAAAGGCTTTTACTTCAAGACCATTCTTTGTCGCTGGGTCGTCTTGTCCTAAAGTTGAACCATCTCCCGTCAAAGCGTTGATGGTTACATTAGTTTGCACAAATCCAGGACAAAGCAAACTCACCGAAATATTGTCTTTTTGATGTTCCATTCTAAGGGCATCAAAAAAACCATGTAAAGCGTGTTTTGCGCCAGCATATCCAGATCTAAAAGGAGAAGCATATTTCCCCATCACACTGGTCACTACTGCAAAGTGGCCTTTTTGTTGTTTTATAAAATAGGGCAATAAGGCTTTTGTTAAAGCGATGGTTCCCAAATAGTTTATCTCTATCAAGCGTTGATAAACCTCAAAGTTTGTTTCGATAATCAAAGAGCGTTGACTTACCCCCCCATTATTGATCAATAAATCAATTGATCCAAAGCTACCTAATGCCTCTTTCACCTTTGTTTCTAAAGAAGTAAAGTCTGTTAAGTCTAGTGGAACAATGACTACATTTTCTGGGTAGGCACTACTATTCTTTACTCGCAACAGCTCTGTTTCCCGTCTTGCTGATATAATCACTTTGCTCCCTCTACTTGAATACTGTAAAGCTAATTCTTCCCCTATACCAGAGGAAGCACCAGTGATCCATACAACTTGTTCTTTCATTAAAATAGTTTATTAAAGTTCCCAACCTTCTCTATAGGCTCGCCCAACGAATTGGTTGGCCTCTTCTAGGTTAGTAATTTTCATGGAATTCCCATCCCACAATAATTTTCTTCGACCAAAGTAGTCATAATTATTTTCAGTTTGATTGCGTAATAAATAGGATCGAATAGCGATATTCCCAATCAATACAGCCTCTGTTAATGGACCTGCATAATCGAATGAAGAGGTCAAGGCTTTGTGCTCTTTACTGTCAAATCCAGCTTTGATCGCATTGATCCATTTGCGGTGATGTCCATGTTCTGCTTCTGTTTCATTAGGTTGTTTATAGGTAACAACTCGTTCTCCTTTTTTATACAGCCGCGGATTGTACCCATAGACTCCTGTGGTAATAATTCCGTCTTCCCCAATCATTATTACTCCATTATAATTTCCGGGTTCCCCTAAAAAGTCTTCTGCGGGAATAAGATCTGGATGTGCGGGACGAATCCCACCATCTGACCACTCAAGGGTTAAAGGAGTTTTATTTATTTCAGTTGCATCAAAATTAATGGACACAAAAGAAGAAGGAGGACATCCTTGAGGCAAGTGCTCTGCAGTCCACATTTGTCGATAAACACTTCCTATACTGCATTCTACAGCGGTAGGATATTTAAGCCCTAATGCCCTAAAAGGAATATCAATTAAATGACACCCCATATCCCCTAAGGCACCTGTACCATACTCCCACCATCCTCGCCAGTTAAATGGATGCATGGAAGAGTTATACGGAGTCGCTTTTGCAGGTCCTAGCCATAAATCCCAGTCTAAACCTTCTGGAAGATTTTCTGGATCAGGTTTTGGCATTGGAATTCCCTGTGGCCAAACGGGTCTGTTGGTCCAAACTTTGACCGTATGCACATTCCCTATTTCGCCAGCGTTAATCCATTTTTGCACTTGTAATTGTGCTGGATTAGAGGCACCTTGATTTCCCATTTGGGTAACAATTTTTTTCTCTCTTGCGGTTTCTGTAAGTAAACGCGCCTCTTTAATATTATGGGTTAATGGCTTTTGAACATAAAGGTGAACATTTCTTTCCATTGCAGCCATGGCAATAACAGCATGGGTGTGATCTGGCGTTGAAACAGTTATAGCGTCTAGGTCTTTTTCTTCAGCTAATAGCTGTCTAAAATCATTGTAAAAGTTAGCATCTGGAAACTTAGTTCTGGCGGCTTTGACCCCGTGCTTTCCAAAAGAATCAATATCGCACAAAGCAACGACCCTTTCTCTGCCCCCTACATGAGCATTGATGATATCTGAATGTCCTTTTCCACCACAACCAATAGATGCGATGTTGAGTTGATCACTGGGGGCTGTGTATCCCGTACCTCCTAAAACATGTCTAGGAACGATTACAATTGAAGAAGCCACTAGACTTTTCTTGATGAAATCTCTTCTGCTAGTTATGGGTTTATTTTTCTTCATTTTAAAGGCATTTAACTCTTAAAGCTAAGAAAAAAATAATTGCCCTTTAGGGAGTCACAAAAGATCCTTTCCATTCTTGTCCTTGCAAAGTGAAAATGGCACGTTGATGATTAGGACGTTTTAATTGAAGATGATCTATATGGTATGCCCTAAATGTCAATACAACAAAATGATTTTTACTCCCGTATTCTACCGCATCCATCGCTTTAATTTCTGTTCCAGGAGCGATAAGAGTTGTGTAGTCCTTTTGTGCAGCTTCTTGTTGCTGTGCAAATAAAGCAGGGTCTTCTCGCTGTGCTATACACTTTGCTTTCACCCGTATTTGCCACAACTTCTTGTGATCGTAAAACAATAATTCCACCTCTGGGTTATGAACGATGGATGCCATCTTTGGAGTTCTTAAATCAGTATAAATAGTAAATTCAAAATTGCTAACATCAAACTTCCGCAAGACAACCATGCGAGCCTCTGCTTGTCCCTCTGGACTTGTTGTTACTAATGAGAAAAATCGAAAAGGATGATTTTTCTTTGTTTTTGTTTTTATCCATGCCGTTTCACAAGACTTTAATACACTATCGAGCATTTGGTACATGATTACGTTGCCACTCCATTACTCGATCAACTGAATTTTTCTCAATGTCTTTCCAGAAAAGATTGATATCAGCAAAGTGATAATTCTTTACAAAAGACAAGAGAAAACGCTTGGGGATTTTTGGGACAGAGGACCAAATCAACCCATCGACCACTTTAAGCTTTAATGCATTAGGATAGATTTCTCCATCTGCATTTAACACCCCTAAATGTTGTTCAAATGAAGTCGTGGAAGCATTATCCCAACTTACAGGATTTGTTGTCGTTGCGCCTTTATACCACTTTTCATAAGTAGGAGGATAATTTTTACGTTTATAAGTATTCCAACTTAAATAGCCACCTGTGGCTAAAGGAGTATCCATCTTCTTGAGTTGCTCAAATTCTTTGTCTTGAATTTTAACCCCAGGGATATAGGCTGCTACAAGTTGTTCTTGCAATGGAGTACCATCAAAAAAATCTTTTAATAACATCGCAGTCATAATACTACCTTGACTGTGAGACGCTAAAATTATAGGGCGCCCTTGATTATAATGAGCTAAATAATATTGAAATGCAGCTTTGACATCTTGATACGCAATCATCCTCGAATCTTCTTCTTGTTTATTGTAGGGCGGAACATAAATTTTATAATGGGATTGACGATAAAAAGGCACATATAAATTCCCCGCTTTTACGAATGCAGAGGCTTGAAATTTTACCGATCGAGTAATCACATCTTCTCGCAAATCTTTTCTGTTAATGTCTGCGTTCCACAAAGAATCTTTTTTATCGGTTAAAAGTGTTGGATAAACAAAAAATACATCGGCACTTTTTTCGACATAGTCTCCTGTGATTTCTTTTAAATCTTCTGGATATTGACACGGTAAAACCGCCCAGTAATACGGTTTAGAATAATCTGGTGCAGAAGGAACTGCAGTAGCTTCAAAAGAGCTTGTTCTATAAATTGTTTTACAGGAATTTAACAGCAACAATGCCATCGATAGAAAAATACTTTTTTTCAATTTTTTTTTTTAAAGATACATTAATTTAAGCCAAATGATAAAGTCATCACTGCAAAGCGGCTATGCTATAGGTAAAACCAAAAAATGTTTACCTTTAACCTAAATATTCTTGTTATGAAAAAAATCTATTTTGTCCTATATCTTCTTTTTCTAACATTAATTGTTAGCTGTTCTAACAGTAAAAAAGAAACCCACAAAGAAATTAGCATTGAGAAAAATAAAATCAACGATACTCTTGTTAAAGCTACCATTGTCACTAAATACACCACCGGTGAAAAGGTAAAAGAAGAAGTACAAGTTATTCAAGGAACTCCTGGCGAAGTCAATGCAAAATTAGACAGCTATAAAAAACAAGTTCTCCAAGAACAAGGGGAGAAAGCTCACGCTTTACATCAAGAAAAGCAAAGTCAAAAAACGATCAAAAAAGTAAAGTTTAACCTTAACCCTAAAAGTGGCAGCACCGCTAACGGAATGGTTATGTTCACTGAAGAAGACGGTAAAGTTACACTAGAAGCGCAAATCAATGGTCTTACTCCTGGAACCCACGCGATTCACGTTCACCACAAAGCAGATTGCTCTTCAGACGACGGAAAGTCAT
The DNA here is from genome assembly GCA_943787295.1 of uncultured Flavobacteriaceae bacterium. GTDB lineage: Bacteria > Bacteroidota > Bacteroidia > Flavobacteriales > Flavobacteriaceae > Arcticimaribacter. The sequence goes on from CALSLW010000001.1 coordinate 723,014, forward strand.
CTGGAGGTCACTGGAACCCAACCTTTGCGCCACACGGTGCATGGGGAAGCGAAACTGGTTATCACCGTGGGGACATAGGTAATTTTTCTGCCGATGAAACGGGTAATGGGATGATTATCTTTAGTACAGATTTATGGTGTATTGGTTGCGAGGATGAAACCAAAAATTTAATCGGAAAAGCCATCATAGTGCATCAAGGAGAAGATGATTTAAGTTCCCAACCTTCTGGCGCTGCAGGGGCTCGTGTAAGTTGTGCAGGAATAATCCAGTAACCCTTTCTAACATCCTATAGTGACTGTCCCAAAACACGAATCAGAATTTGTAGCCCTACTAGAAGAGCATCAGAACATTGTGCACAGAATCTGCCGTATCTACACGCAAAGCGAGGCAGAACACAAAGATCTTTTCCAGGAAATTTCTATTCAACTATGGCGATCTTTTGATCGTTTCGAAGGAAAATCTAAGTTCTCTACTTGGATGTATCGTGTAGGTTTAAACACTGCCATTACACTATACAGGAAAAATAAAAAACGAATAGACACTTATGAAATTAATGAGGAAATTAACGGCATAGAACTCGATGATTATGACCCAGTTATTGATGAGCAATTAAACTGGTTGTATGAAGAAATAGAAAAGTTTTCTGAAATTGACAAAGCACTCGTTCTCTTGTACCTAGAAAACAAAAGATATAACGAGATTGCAGAAACACTAGGGATTTCTACTGTAAATGCTCGGGTAAAAATGAATCGAATTAAACAGCGATTAAAGAAAATGATAAAGCAAGAATAGCATGAAGGAGCTTGAGGATTTAAAAAACAAATGGTCTAAGCAAGACTTTAGTCATAGCTTCTCTAAAGAAGACATTAAAGGTTTCTTACAAAAGAAATCCACCTACTCAATTAAATGGATTTTCTACTTGAGTATAGTAGAGTTTATATTGTATTTGAGTTTCCCACTTTTAGTCCCTAATTATCTGGACTCTTTTGATTATTACAAAAGCCTAAATTTATTCGAATTCAGTATTATCACAACTGTATTAGGGTATGTTTTACTGATTTATTTTATGTGGCGCTTCTTCCAGAATTATAAGAAAATCTCTGTGGCAAATTCGCTTAAAGACCATCTAAGCGCTATTTTAAATACCCGCCGTGCCGTCAATCAATACTTTTACTTCAATGTGGCAATATTAATTGTCTTTACCATAGTAGTTTTAGTATCTGCCCTTCAACTCGATAAAAACATGATAGGTTTTCAAGAAGAAAACAGCTCTATATTGACGATGTTATTTGTAATCGGTTTAGTAATTGCAGTGATCTTAGGGATTTTTGGACTCCTGTATTACTTTGTTTATGGAAGATTCTTGCGCCCCTTAAAAAACAACGAAAAAGAATTACTTGAAATAGAAGATTAAGCTACCACTCCCTCTGCTTATTTAAAGACTCTTGCTCTTCGATTTCTTCTGGTGTCAACACTTTCAAGAAAGAAGGATGTTGCTCAATTGCATACTCGAGCTTTTCGATAATCGACTCCATCGATTCGTTTTCATAATCAAACTCTAAGGGTTCTTTGATGATCATCGATTGAAGAATTCCTTTCTTCTTGATCAAGAGTCCTTTTTTATCGAAGGATCTTCTAAAACCGTCAATAACGATTGGGACTACAACTGGCTTGTATTTTTTAATGATATGAGCAGTTCCTTTACGCAGGGGCTTAAAAGGGGTTGTTGTTCCTTGAGGAAAGGTAATAACCCATCCATCATCCAGCGCTCGTCCTATATTAGAAATATCACTCATTTTAACTTGTCGCTGTACATCTTTCCCTGAATCGCGCCAGGTCCTCTCTATTGAAATAGAACCAGCATAAGCCAATATTCGTGGTAGCAAACCAGCTTTCATGGTCTCTTTAGCAGCGATAAAGTAAATATTGAGTTTAGGGTGCCATAAATAGCCAACATTTTTAATGCTGTCGATCCTCCCATGAAGGCTCGCATTAAACACGTGAAACATCGCGACAACATCGGCAAAATAAGTCTGGTGATTAGAAACAAACAGCACGTTGGTATCTGGCAACTGCTTAATCACCTCAGAACCTTCAATATTTAACTCATTAAATCCCCTGTACCTTCTATGGGTAAGAAAGCCTAGGTAGCGTATCAACATTCTTTTTAAGAAAAGATACTGACCAAACGGGGTCTTATCATACAACTTCATACAATTCTAAAATCGAGTAAAGATAGTATTATTTAGCTAAGTGGATCATTTCCCTTGCTTCTGATAAAATCATTGCAGTGGCTCCCCACACGCGATATTCACCAAAAACAAACATCGGGACAACTACCTTTGAAGCATAAGAAGCTGTGATAGATCCATCTTGTATAGCATTTTCCCCTAAAAGATCAGTTAATGGCACTTCAATCACATGATCCACTTCCCCTTCTTCTGCAATAAAATCGGGTCGTTTATCTGTATAAGCTATAAAAGGGTACACATAAAAATTACTAGGTGGAATATAAGTAGTTGATAAATCTGTAATCAATTGTATTGTAGCAGGATCTACCCCTACTTCTTCTTGACTTTCGCGCAGGGCTGTCGCCCAAAAGTCACGATCTCCATCTTCTCTTTTTCCCCCGGGAAAACTAATCTGTCCAGAATGCTTCCCATCATAGGTCGTGCGCTGAATTAAACAAAAGTTTATTCGGCTATTTCTATCAGGATAAAGCAACATCAGTACCGCGGCCTTCTTGGCATTTTTGGGCACTTCGAGTAAAGTGTCTTTTGTTCCAAATCTTTGCGGCGGAGCCATTTTAAGCTGCGCAGTCAAGCCAGGTTTTGGAATTTCACCTATTTTTGAGGTTAATTGCGCGAGGTAATCTAATGACATATGTTTTCAAGAAAATTCTATAGCATAATAATACTACTAATTTTTGAGATGGCTTGTTCTCCCACTTCAAAAAAGCCCACTCCAAAATCAAAAGTGATCTCTACCCCAAAAGTAGTCATGCCTAAAAAAAAGCCCCTCCTTTTAGCGGAACCCTCTCTCCTCTTAAATGAAGACAACGCCATCCCATTTCTATTTGAATATCAAAAACAAGAACTCCCTAGTCAGGTAGAAATCTCCACTCGTTTTGGCAACATCACAATTGAACTATTTGATGATGCACCTTACCACAAAGCAAATTTTATCTATCTGACTCGCTTAGGGTATTTTAACGACACTTTTTTTCATCGTGTGGTCCCTAATTTTGTGATCCAGGGAGGAAATTCTGACCACCCCAACACCAGTAAAAAAAGACGCATGATAGGGCGCTACTTACTGCCACCAGACGTTAAAAAAGGATTAAAACACCATCGCGGAATAGTCTCTATGCCCAGTAGCGAAATGGACAATCCTCATCGTTTAGCTTCCCCCTATGAGTTCTTTATTGTCCAACAAAAAGGAGGCGCATATCACCTTGACGGAAACTACACCCCCTTTGGAAAAGTCATTCAGGGTATGGAAGTCGTCGACGCTATTTGCGCACAAGAAATCGATAGCCGTGAAGCACCAATTGACAACATTAGAATGCGTGTTAAAATAGTGGAATAAAGATATTATATCATATTTTCTTATTATATTTGAAAAAGTATAAATAATTATAATATGACACTTACCCAACTCTCTTACATGATTGCCGTAGCCGAAGCAGGCAACTTTACCATAGCGGCAGAAAAAATATTCGTTACCCAACCTACTTTAAGTATGCAAATCCAAAGACTTGAAGATGAATTAGGGGTTCAAATCTTTAACCGTGCAAAAAAACCCATTCGACTTACTAAAGTTGGAGAACAGATCCTCAACCAAGCCAGAAGCATCCTAGCAGAAGCAAAAAGAATGGATGATATCGTCGCACAAGAAAAAGGCTTTATTGGTGGGGAATTTAAACTAGGCATAATACCTACCGTGATGCCCACCTTACTCCCTATGTTCTTAAATACTTTTATCAAAAAATACCCTAAGATCAATCTTAAGATTCAAGAGTTGACCACAGACAGCATTATTGTCCAACTCAAAGAAGGAAAAATTGATGCAGGGATCGCAGCTACCCCGCTTAAATACGACAATATAGAGGAACGCCCCCTCTATTATGAACCTTTTGTAGGATACATCCCAGAGCAACACCGTCTTAGTAAAGTAGGAAAATTAGTACAAGAAGATCTTTTAGATGAAAACATACTTGTATTAGAAGAAGGACATTGTTTTCGCAATCAAGCCTTGTCTTTCTGTAACCTAAAGAAAAACAGCACTTTTGATTTAAAAAGTGGAAGTTTTGAAACCTTGATTAACTTATCCAATGAAGGCCTAGGCATGACCCTTGTTCCCTATCTAAACACCCTAACACTCTCAAGAGAAAACAAAGACAAACTAAAACATTTTCAAGCCCCACCACCGGCAAGAGAAATTAGCCTTGTCTACCCTAAAAGTCAATTGAAAATTCAAATCATTGATGCTTTACAAAAAACCATAGAAGGGATTATAAGAGGTGCCATCGTAATTGAAAATGTAAAAATCGTAAGTCCCTAAAATCAAGCATCCTGTATCAATACTGAAGCAGGGAATTCTTTATTGCACCAACACATTAATTTCAATTTGTCAGAAGCCGATAAATCGCATAAAGCTTTGACATACTCTTTTTTGAAAAGTACTGCGTCAAAACTCACTTTATGCAAGACTGTTTTGTAGAATTCAAGTTGGTTCATAATGATTGGTTTGAAACAAACTTATCTTTTAATACAACACAAACTTGTTGTAGAAATGTTAAAATATGTACTATGTATTGCATAATACTATCTTTTATACTTATCTTTGCAAAAGAAAGTACTCAAATCAATACTAGCCTTTATGAACATAGAGAACACAAAAGCACAAATGAGAAAAGGAATTTTAGAGCTGTGCATTTTATCAACAATTGATAAAAAGCCCAAATACTCCTCTGAAATTCTAAAAGGATTAAAAGAATCCAAGCTATTGGTGGTAGAAGGAACCCTCTACCCCTTACTCACCCGACTCAAAAACGCACAACTGCTTGAATACCGCTGGGAAGAATCTAATGCAGGCCCCCCTAGAAAATATTTTACCATCACTAAAGAAGGCAAAGCCTTTTTAAAAGAACTCAACACCTCTTGGAGTGACCTATCTAATGCCGTTAACACCCTAATCAAAAAATAAAATCATGAATAAAACAACCAATATACACTTAGCACAAACTTTGTTTTCTTTAGATGAAAACGCCTATTCACTTCTCAAAAACTACTTAGAAAAACTCGAACGTTTATTTAAAAACACCGAGGGAGCAAAAGATATCTTAGAAGACATCGAAGTCCGAATTGCAGAATTATTCACCGAACTCAAAAAAGACAATTTGTACGTCATTTCTGTTGCAGATGTAGAGCAAGTTATCGAAACCCTAGGCACTCCAGAAGACCTTGCTGGGGAAGAAGAACCTACAGAAACTTCTTCTCAATACAATGGCTCTAAAAAGCTCTTTAGAGATCCAGACGATCGATTTTTAGGCGGGGTTGCAGGAGGATTAAGCCACTATGTAGGACTCGACAGTGCCTGGATTAGGTTGATCATGCTAATCCTTTTCTTTTCATCTGTGGGCGGAGTTGTTCTAGTCTATATTTTATTATGGATTCTTATCCCAGAAGCAAAAACAACAGCCGATAAATTAATGATGAAAGGAGAACCCGTTAATGTCTCTACCATTAAAAAAAAGATCAAAGAAGAAATCGATCAAGTTGGAGATAAAGTCAAAGATGTCGACTATGAAAATTTAGGGAATCAATTAAAAAAAAAGTCAAAAGATTTTTCAGATTTACTTCTTAAGTTAGCCAGAGGCGTGGTCAAACTGCTCACCCTGCTCATTGGGGTATTTCTACTCTTTATGTCAAGTATAGTGCTGCTAGTCATTTTTATTAGCACAGTCGTGGGAAGCGCATTTTCTGCAATGGTTCCAAAAGAAATCATGCAATTTGGCCTTTCTTTAGACATCCCAGTATTTATCTTAGGATTTTTTGCACTCTTGATCGTTGGGATCCCCTTTATCTTTTTATTTACCCTGGGACTTCAACTTTTATCGCAAAATAAATCTGTCATGAGTAGACTTTCAAAACTGGTACTTTTGGGTCTTTGGATTTTATCCTTAATTACCTTGATGGTGTTTGGAGTAATAGAGTCAAAATCTTTTGCAATAAATGCTAAAAGCACACAGAATATAGTATGGAAACAACAAACACAAGACACCCTTAAAATCTACCTCAACGAAGATCATAAGTATCGTGAAACTGTTACGGTTTTTAATCAGTTTACCCTGGTGGAAAATGAATCAGGAGAAAAGTATAGACTTGACAATAACATCCGTCTGTTGATTACAGAAAGTAAAGACAATACCCTAGCAATGACCATTGAAAAAAACGCAAAAGGATGGAGTCAATCAAAAGCCAGTAAAACCACCGAAGTAATTGACTACAACCTTGATTACTATGATAATAAATTGATGATCGATGATTTTTGGCTATCGCCTCTTAATCACAAGAACAACCCAGAAAGTGTAAGACTTAATTTAAGTGTCCCAGAAGGGAAATATCTTTTTATCGACAATGATCTTGGCGCTTTCTTATCACATAAAATCAAAAACAATCAAGACTTTTATCGCAAACGAGTCGCTGGACATTTATGGCAAATGCAAAATGGAGAATTAATCTGTCAAGATTGCGATAAAATTAATGGAGAAATGCACTTTGACGAGGATAGTCTAGAGATTAATCTCTCTGATGATAATACCGTGATCAAAGTCAACATAGACGAAGACGGCCTAGAAATCGAGAAAAAAGAGTACTAAGATGATGAAAAAGAGGAGGATAGAACTCTTTAAAAAAAAGCTACTACACTCAAAGATTTAATAGTATATTTGCCTACCATTTTTCGGGGTGTAGCGTAGCCCGGTCATCGCGCCTGCTTTGGGAGCAGGAGGTCGCAGGTTCGAATCCTGCCACCCCGACAAAAAATGGACCACGGGATGTGGCGCAGCCTGGTAGCGCACACGCATGGGGTGCGTGGGGTCGCAGGTTCAAATCCTGTCATCCCGACTAAACAATAGGTTTTGTTTGGACATTTTAACCCCTGTCCTCTTAACCACTTTATCTTATCGAAAGACATCAAGGATGGATCACTCCATCCTTTTTTTATTGCCAAATAAATCTATGATTTTCACTCCAATAAGAAAGAGCATTAAGCACAAAACATTCTTTATTAAAAAACCTACAACAAATAAACTTCGCTTTTGTACATTTATACTTTAAGCATCTACTTATGAAAAGAAAATTTCACTTTTTACTTTGCAGTTTTGCCGCACTTTCTTTTAGCTGTGACGCACAAGAAAACGGGCCAAAAATTCAAACCCCTAGTACAATTGACTACAGCTATGAAGTCGTTGCAGACAGTATTGATATTCCATGGGGATTAACATTTTTAAATGACAACGAATTTCTAGTAACAGAAAAGGCAGGCATCCTCTATCATGTAGTTGACGGAGTTAAAAAAGAAGTCGAAGGGCTTCCTCCTGTTTATGTAAGAGGTCAAGGAGGTCTATTAGATGTCGCTATCGCACCAAATTATAGCGAGACAGGTATTATCTATTTCACCACCAGCTCACCTCTGGGGGAAGAAAAAGGAGGACATACTGCACTCTATAGTACCCAACTAGAAGACAATAAACTCATCAATACAAAACTACTCTACAAAGGGGATTACAACACTAAAAAAGGACAACACTGGGGTTCACGCATTTCATTTGACGATCAAGGACATTTGTATTTCTCTATCGGTGATCGTGGAAACAGAGAAGTTAATCCACAAGATATTACCAGAGATGGTGGAAAAATCTATCGCCTAAACTTAGACGGAAGCATCCCAGCAGACAATCCTTTTGTCGATAATGACAACAACAGAAAGGCAATCTACAGCTATGGTCATCGCAATCCGCAAGGAATGGTCACCCACCCAGAAACTGGAAAAATATGGGTTCATGAACACGGTCCTCGCGGCGGAGATGAAATCAACATTATTGAAACAGGAAAAAACTATGGCTGGCCTGTAATTACTTATGGTATAAACTATAGCGGAACTCCCATCACAGACATCACTAAAAAAGAAGGACTAGAACAACCTCTCTATTATTGGCTCCCTTCTATCGCCCCCTCTGGTATGGCTTTTTCTACATCAGAGGTTTATCCTGACTGGAAAGGAGATTTATTTGTTGGCTCTTTGCGATTTGAATACCTCGAAAGACTTGAGATTCAAAAAAACAAAGTGATAAAACGCGAAAAGGTGTTGGATTCTATTGGACGGGTGCGCAATGTTGAAGAAGGTCCAGACGGATATCTCTATGTTGGGGTGGAAGGAAAAGGAATATTAAAAATTATCCCTAAATCTTAAAGATGCGTCTACTGTTTTCTATTTTGATTGGTTTTTTTAGCGGAATAAGCTTCAGCATTTATCAACAAAAACCCCTTGAACAAAGCATCGAAGACGGAAAAGAAATCTATGCAGACTTTTGCTTGCAATGTCATCTAACCAAAGGGGAAGGAGTGAAAAACGCTTTCCCACCTTTAGCGAAATCTGATTATCTACAGGATATAGATAAAAGTATTCACGCAATAAAATTTGGCCTTAAAGGCCCCATAAAAGTCAATGGGGTTGCTTACAATGGCAATATGATAAATCAAGGTCTGGACGCAGAAGAAATCGCCGATGTCATGAATTACATCTTACGTAGCTGGGGAAATTCTAGCGACGTGATTATTACTGAAGAAAAAGTTGCCTCAATCGAAAAATAAAATGTTCATCTCTAATTTATTTCGTTTCTTTTCTAAAAAAGAAAATCTCTACAAGACGGCTTATGTGTTGATAGGGGGGTTATTTCTAATTTGGATGCTTTTTTTAGACAGTCATTCCTGGTTAACCCACAAAGAGCTCAATGAAGAGATCGAACAACTCAAAAAAAGAAAAAACGATCTTCAAGAAACCATCGCGCGAGACAAAGCTGCAATCGACCAATTAGAAAATCTCGATAGTCTTGAAAAATATGCCCGAGAAAACTATGGTCATAAACGCAAGGATGAAACGATTTTTATTGTAGAAGATTAAGTCTTTTTTAAAACTAAAAAAATCGTTAAATTGTTAAAAAACCTCAAACAAATGCTTTTTATACCGCACGAATAAATTGTATTTTTAGAGACTAAAATTTTCCCATGGGTAAAGTAATTGCAATAGCGAATCAAAAAGGAGGTGTTGGTAAAACAACAACATCTGTCAACCTAGCCGCAGCCTTAGCTGTACTAGAGAAAAAAGTGCTTTTGATTGACGCTGATCCTCAAGCAAATGCAACCTCTGGATTGGGGATTTCTGTCGATGACAAAAAACTAGGAACCTATGAGTTGTTAGAACACACAGCCACGATAGAGCAAACGATCCTCAAAACCAGCGTCCCTCATCTAGACATCATTCCATCTCATATCGATTTAGTCGCAATTGAAATTGAATTGGTCGATAAAAAAGAACGCGAATTTATGCTTAAGAAAGCATTAAAAACAGTGTCTGATCAATACGATTATATTTTAATCGATTGTGCCCCTTCCCTGGGATTAATTACTTTGAACGCTTTAGCCGCTGCAAATTCAATCATGATACCCATTCAATGTGAGTATTTTGCGTTAGAAGGTTTAGGGAAATTACTCAATACAATCAAAAGTGTCCAAAAAATACACAACCCCAATCTAGACATTGAGGGTCTTCTTTTGACCATGTATGACGCTAGATTGCGTCTATCCAATCAAGTGGTAGAAGAGGTAAAAAAACATTTTGGAGATATGGTTTTTAAAACCATTATCCAAAGAAATATCCGTTTGAGCGAAGCACCCAGTTATGGGGAAAATATTATTGAATACGATGCCACAAGTAGAGGAGCTCAAAATTATTTAAGTTTGGCAGAAGAAGTTTTAAAGAAAAACAAATAACCCATGGCAAAGTCAGGTAAAAAACCCGCTTTAGGTAGAGGACTCTCTGCGCTCTTGCAAGACCCAGATAATGATATCAAATCTGCCGAAGATAAAAATGCAGATCAAGTAGTAGGAAATGTGATTGAACTAGCCATAGATCAAATAGAAGTCAATCCTTTTCAACCCCGAACACAATTCAACGAAGAAAGTTTAAAAGAATTAGCTGGCTCAATTCAAGAGTTAGGAATCATTCAACCCATTACCGTTCGAAAAATCGGTTTTAACGAATTTCAATTGGTTTCTGGAGAACGTCGTTTTCGCGCAGCAAAAATGATCGGTTTAGCGACTGTTCCTGCTTATGTAAGAATTGCAAATGATCAGGAGTCGCTAGAGATGGCCTTAGTGGAAAATATTCAACGTCAAGACCTTGACCCTATTGAAATTGGCTTGTCCTACCAACGATTGATAGATGAAATTTCACTCACACAAGAACAGCTTAGTCAACGAGTAGGGAAAAAAAGATCGACCATCGCAAATTATATGCGATTACTCAAACTAGATCCTATTGTACAAACGGGCATGCGGGATGGTTTCTTGTCTATGGGGCATGGGCGTGCATTAATCAATGTAGAAAATCGAGAAGACCAACTTGATTTATATCAAAAAGTGATCAAAGGAGATTTAAGTGTTCGTAAAACCGAAGCCTTAGTAAAAGACCTTAAAAAACCGCCAACAGAAAAAGAAGTTGTTCATACCCCACCTTATCTAGAAGAAGGAAAAGCAGACTTCGGACAGTTCTTTGGAGTAGACGTAAATATTAGCTTTAACAAAGACGGGAAGGGAATTATTCATATTCCGTTTGAGTCTCAGCAAGAATTTAGCCGTATGAAAAAACGTTTAAAAGGTGAAGAATAAAGCACTTCTTATCTTTTTATTGATTTTTTCTATCCAAACTTATAGTCAAGATCGCACTGCCCTTGATAGCTTACCCAGAAGAGAACGAATAAAGAAAGATTACCTTACTCCTTCTAAAGCAGCTTTTTATTCTGCGGTAGTTCCTGGTTTGGGACAAATTCATACTAGACGCTACTGGACCTTACCTTTTATTTATGGTGGTCTAGCAACAGCAGGATATTTTTACAAAACGCAAAGCGATTCCTATAACCGTTATAGAACAGCTTACAAGCAAAGAATACGAGGAGATTTTTCAGATGAGTTCACTAACAAAATAGCCTTAAACAGCCAATTAATTGAAGGGATGGAATTTCATAAAACCAATCGAGATTTTGCCTTAATGTGGCTCGTTGGGGGATACTTACTTAATGTATTAGACGCTAATGTAGGGGCACATTTACTACAATTTAATGTAGACCAAGATTTAGCGTTTAAGCCCTATTTTAATCAAGATAATATTTACAGTGATCCTTCTGTAGGGATTGCCTTACAAATTAAGTTTTAACTATGAAGATTGCATTACTAGGATACGGAAGAATGGGAAAAGCCATCGAAAAATTAGCAAAAGACCGCGACCACGAGATTGTGTATATTCACGATAAAGATAGTGTTGAAGGAGATATTGCTAAAGCAGATGTTGCTATTAACTTTAGTATACCTACTGCAGCAGTCGACAATTTAAAAATAGCTTTTGACAATAATGTTCCGGTGGTTTGCGGTACCACAGGATGGCTTAATCAACTGTCTGAGGTGCACGATTATTGCAAGGCAAAGAAAAGTGGATTTCTCTATGCCTCAAACTTTAGCATAGGGGTGAATTTATTTTTTAAGTTAAATGAACTTACCGCTAAATTGATGAAAGGGCAAGAAAAGAATTACACTGCCCATCTTGAAGAAACACATCATTTTCATAAATTAGACGCTCCAAGTGGAACCGCAATAACACTAGCAGAAGGTATCGCTGCCCAAAACAATCATTATAAAAATTGGTCCATGGATCCTGAAACAAGAGATCTTAAAATAAGTGCCTATAGAGAAGGAGAAGTCCCCGGCACACACTGTATCACTTATTCTTCTAACATAGATGAAATAAGCATAGAACACAAAGCGCATTCTAGACAAGGTTTTGCTCTTGGCGCGATCATTGCCGCAGAGTGGCTTCAAGGGAAAGAAGGCATTTTTTCCATGAACGATGTTTTAAATTTATAAATTGAATTATGACAATACTACAATGGTTTATCTTTTTTATTGCAATTCAACTCATCCATTTTGGAGGAAGTTGGAAACTATACCAAAAGGCGGGAAGAAAAAGCTGGGAGGCACTTATACCAGTTTATAACGCAATCGTTCTAATGCAAATCATTAGACGCCCTAAATGGTGGGTGATTTTATTGTTTATCCCTATCATCAATTTAATGATATTCCCTGTTGTATGGGTAGAAACCCTACGCAGTTTTGGAAAAAATTCCAGCTTAGATACTGCTCTGGGCATACTAACTTTTGGACTGTATACCTACACCATTAATTACAACAATGCGACCAGCTATCAAGCAGATCGCAGTCTAGTCCCACGAACCTGGTTTGGAGAGTGGATCAGTGCATTATTATTTGCGATAACTGCTGCCACCCTAGTCCACAACTACTTTATTCAACCCTATATAATCCCTACAGGATCATTAGAAAAAACACTTCTTATTGGTGATTTTCTATTTGTCAGTAAATTCCACTACGGTGCACGACCCCCCATGACCGTACTAGCCTTTCCTATGGTGCATGATACCTTGCCCCTTGTAAAAACTAAATCCTACTTAGACTTCCCACAACTCCCCTATTTTAGGTTACCTGGATTTCAAAAAGTAGAGCGCAATGAAATTGTCGTGTTTAGTTGGCCTGCAGACACCGTACGTCAATTTTTCGTCAAAGAAAAAGGGGTGCGCAAACCTTTAGACAAAAAATCTAACTATGTCAAACGCTGTGTTGGTATCCCTGGAGACACACTGTCTATCGTCGATGGTTTTGTTTATATTAATGGAGAAAGAAGCATTTTACCAGAGCGTGCTAAAACACAATATGTCCACAGCGTTTATAAAGCAAAAGGGGTCTCTGGTAGAAAATTATACCAAGAAGGCTTTAAAGATTTTACCCGCAAATACCGCATAGAGAACATCACCCAAGAAAGATATGATGCCATATTACCTTATATCCACGGGATTTACTCTAATGATCGCGATAATTTTGTGGTGATTAGCCCTGCCGCAGGAATCCCAGTAAACATAGTGAACAAACAACGCTTAAAAATGAGCGAGCTGCTCGAAGCAAAAAAAGATTTACTATTAACAGTAGCTGAAGCAGAACAACTCAAAGATAAAGGGAGCTTTGATAGCATCGTCAGACAGATTAATGATTCAAAAACCGCTAACACTAGCTTTTTCCCAAACAGTTTACCCTTTGACTGGAACGAAGACAACTTTGGACCCATTGTCCTTCCTAAAGCAGGTGTGACGATTGATTTAACAGCACAAAACCTGCCGCTTTACAAAAAGATTATTCGTGAATATGAAGGCAATCAACTGTCTAAAAAAGAGGGGGCAATCATCATCAACGGAAAAGAAAGCACACAATACACTTTCCAGCAAGACTACTACTGGATGATGGGAGACAATCGTCACCGCTCAGAAGACAGTCGTTATTGGGGTTTTGTCCCAGAAGATCACATTGTAGGAAAACCGGTTTTAATCTGGTTTAGTATCGAGGGGATCAATGACGGAATTCGAAACTGGAGCATACGTTGGGATCGCATAATGACTACAGTCAAAGGAGAAGGAAAAGCTTTCGCCTTTGGCCCATATGTCTTTGGTTTAATCTTGATATGGCAGGTGATCGTCTATATTTTGAGAAGAAAAAAAGCACAATCGGCATAATGCAATTTGTCCCTGCATATTTCCCTTCTATTCAATATATAATGGCTTTAATGAAAGCCAAAGAAGCTAGGTTTACGCTAGAATCAAATTATCAAAAACAAACCTATCGCAACCGTTGCAGTATCTATGGGGCAAATGGTAAACTCAATTTAACCATCCCTATTCAACACAAAAAAGATCAAACGCATCAAAAAGATAAAGAAGTAAAAATTCTATGGGAGGAAAACTGGCAGAATCAACATTGGAAATCCATCACCACTGCCTATCGATCTTCTCCTTTTTTTGAGTTTTATGAAGATGAGCTTAAAGAGCATTTTATTAAAAAATCTGAAGGCTTAATGGAATACAATTTAAACCTTATCGAGGGAGTCTTGTCCCTGTTAGAGATTGAGATTCCATTTAATTTTAAAGAAAGTTACAGCCCCTTATCGACAACAGAAGAAAGTTGGATTAATGCTAAAATTCAACCCCAGATTAGATTTCCTGTATACCAGCAAGTGTTTGCTGATAAGCATGGATTTATTCCCTATTTAAGTATACTTGATTTAATCTTTAATCAAGGGCCGCAAAGCCTTGACTATTTAGAAAATTTAAATTAATCCCAACCCAAAGTCGTTATGATGGGATAATGATCAGAAAATGACTTTTGAATCACCTCAAAAGAATTCACTTTGAAATCTTCGTCGACAAATATAAAATCAATTCTTAAAGGGAAGGACGAGAAATAATAGGTTTCCCCTAAACCTTTTCCAGACGTTGCAAAAGCATCTTTTCTTCCTTTAGATAAAGCTTTATAGGTTTTTGAAAACTGGGTATTATTAAGATCTGTACATAAAATCGATGGGAGATCACTAATTGATTCAACTTCGTCAAATTGTTCAATCTGACTTAGTTGCTTTTTGAATACTTCGTCAAATTTTATTTGCAAGGCAGTAGAATTAGGATTGGTGAATAAACTATCTTCTTCATTGATTCTAAAGGACTCTAAATGCAAGTTATAGACTCTAAATCGCTTACGTCGAAAAGATAAATCAACATATGCACCACTATTCGTAGAGCTATCAAAATCTATATACCCCTGATCGAGAATTGGAAACTTTGAGTAAATCGCTAAAGGGGACTTACCCATGGATCGGTTAGGTTGTATGTACCGATATTCATATGCATCTAAACGAGGAGTCCCAGACTTAGAATATTCCTGAAAACAGATTATATCGGGGTTTTTCTCTTGAATCATTTTACTCATCTCCTGAGAAACATCCACTCCCTTTATCCAATTGTATTTATTAAACAAACGAACGTTGTAACTCATCACAGAAATCGTAGCACTACTTTTTCGAATGCTATTATTAGGAAATTGGTACAGTAAATTCCATTCTCCATATCCAATTAAAAACGCCCCCATAAACAATAAAAAAGGCCATTTGATCTTTATCACCCAATAACAAAACAATAGAAGGTTAATTAGAACAACAATAGGAACAAATAGGTTTAGAATAGAGAAAATGAAAAATGACGGAATACTCCCCATCAACATCAATTGAAAAATTAACAGTAATATATTGAAGGTGAGCAATAAGTTCTCAAAAATATTCAGCTTCATAGGAAAATGATTGGGGATTATTTTTTACCTGCCTTAAAGAGATAATCTTTTTCTTCTTTTGATAAACTATCATAACCCGAGGCGCTAATTTTATCGAGGATACGATCAATTTTCTCTTGATTACTGGTTGTAGGTTTTCGGGTTTTACGAGTAGTTGATTTGTGAACCTTCGTCATTTTTGGCTTTGCCTTAAACAAATTAGAAAGCCATTTCCAGAAGCGCTCAAAATCACTTCCTATATCCTTGCCATTTTGCAATTGTTGTGCATAAAAATATCCTAGTCCAGCCCCACCAATATGGGCTAAGTGACCGCCAGCATTTCCAGTGGGAATTTGCAAAATATCCACTATAACTAATGCAATCCCAACATACATTAACTTGACATTGAAGAACAACAATCGCACTTCTTGAGTAGGCATATAGGTACAACTAAAAATCAGTACAGCCATTACCCCCGCAGAGGCGCCAACCATTTGCGGAGACTGGTCTTTAAAGACCGGAAATATCGCATAACTTAAAAGAAAAACTAAACCACCTAAAAGAATTCCCATAAAGTAAACATTGATAAAACGCTGGGAGGAAAACAAGTTTAGAAAGAATTGTGATGCGTAATACAACAGCAGCATGTTCCAAAAGATATGCCCTAAACTGTCATGCAAAAACCCATAGGTGAACAAACTCCATGGTTGGTAGATAAAAGTCTCTAAAGAAGAGGGAAGCTCAAATAAGGACAGAAAACTTTGCGGGGGCATATCGAATAAAAATAAGATAGAGCGCAAGAAAAAAGGCACGACAAAACAGACCACATTGATCACGATCAATTTCTCTGCAATATTGAATTGACTAAACCGCTGAAGAAATGTGTTGAATCGACTCATAATTAATTCCAACGATTTTGATTAAACTGATTTTTTTTCCAGTAATACATCATCAAAAATCCTGTTACTGCACCCCCCACATGGGCAAAGTGGGCAATCGGTCCGATCGAATAGGAAGAAAACCCAAAGAACAAATCACCTAATATGAGTATGGGAACAAAATATTTAGCCTTAATCGGGATAGGAACAAAAATTAAAAATAGAGGAACGTTAGGAAACATAAAGGCAAAAGCTACTAATATTCCATATAATGCGCCAGAAGCTCCTACCATGGATGCAAAATAGCTGCCATAGGCTCCAATAACATCTTCTCGAGAGACATATTCTAACCAGCCCTCGCCTATCCTATCTACTGCGATAGAATTGATGATTTCTTGGGTAGCAAAACCGGCTTCATTCAAAACTGCCGTTACTGAGTGAAATTGATAGGCATAAGCCAATAGTTGTATGATCGCTGCACCCAGTCCGGCAGAAAAATAATAGAACAAGAATTTTTTCTTTCCCCAAAGCTGTTCAAGAGGTGACCCAAACATCCATAGACCAAACATATTGAAAAAAATATGAGAAACATTAGCATGCATAAACATATGGGTAATGGGTTGCCATATTTGAAAAGTGGGATTGAGATAAAAATGAAGAGCCATTTGTTCTATAAAGAAATCTCCCAGTATGTTTGCAGCAAAAAAGAAAATCCCATTGATAATCAACAAGTGCTTCACCGTTTCTGTTACCCCCCTCATTAGCTAAACTTTTTTTCTAATTCTTCTTTTGTCAAAGAAACAAAAATCTGTCGATTAAACGGAGACAGCTGTGCCTCTTTACAGGCAAATAAGTCATTGACTAATTTTTGTTGCTCTTCAACTTTTAAAACTTTTCCTCTTTTAATTGATAGTGTTTTAACAAGGGATTTTACTAATACATCTGTTTGAGTAAAGGTGTCTTGTGGTTGATCGTTTTCAATGGCGGTGAATAAATCCTCAAACACCTTCACTGCCATGTTTTCTGAACATACACTGGGGATTCCTAAAACCTCAACACTGCCATTTTTTTGTTCCCCTAAATGGAATCCTACAGTCACTAACAGGCTTTGATAATCGTCAAAAAGTCCTACTTGTAGAGCGCTTAAAGGGATTTGTAATGGAAATAGCAATTGCTGACTCGCAGAATTCGCATGGGTAACATTCGCCAGAAAAAATTCATATAAAATACGTTCATGGGCTCTTTGCTGATCAATCAATAAGAGTGCGGCTCCAGTAGAACTCACCACATAACGATTCATCAATTGAAATATCTTTTGCTCGCCCATGCTTTGTTCCACCTCTTCGTTTGACAACAAACTCATTGGGGTAGATTCTGTACTTCCCACCTCTTGATAGAGGGATTCCCACTGCGGGCTTAATTTTGAAGAAAAGGATTGTGGAGCTTGATTGCTAAATGGATTAAAACTGCGATCCACTTCTATCTTTGGCGATACAGCAGATTGATCAACTTGTTGATAGGGAACATCTAAATTTGGATCTCGATCAAAATCTAGTGTAGGAGTAACTTGAAACATCCCCAAACTGTGCTTTACTGCAGAGCGAAGAATGGCAAATAAACTTTGCTCATTTTCAAATTTAACTTCGGTCTTTGTTGGGTGAATATTGATGTCAATGGTGTCTGGGGCTAAATCAAAAAAAAGGAAATAACCCGGATAACTACCGTCGTTCAATAAACCATCATATGCGGTACAGATCGCATGATGCAGAAAACTACTTTTGACAAATCTTCTATTGACAATAAAGAACTGCATTCCCCTACTTCGTTTCGCGGCTTCGGGTTTTAAAACAAAACCGTTGATTGCAGAAACAGAAGTGTTTTCTTCTACTGGCACTAACTTATCTTCTATTTTATTGCCAAAGACATGAATTAAACGTTGCTTTAATTTGCCAGCTGGAAGGTCAAACAATTCTGAACTTCCATGAATCATCGAGAAACTCAATTCTGGATGTGCAATAGCTACGCGATGAAATTCATCGATAATATGTCTTAATTCGACGGTGTTTGACTTGAGAAAATTGCGTCGAGCAGGAACATTAAAAAAAAGATTACTCACTGACATTGAAGTACCTACCGGCGCAACAAGCATTTCTTGCTCTTTAATTTCTCCCCCTGCTATTTTAATTTTGGTGGCGAGTTCATCGATTTCTCGTTTGGTATGCATTTCTACTTGTGCAACCGCTGCGATAGAAGCGAGTGCTTCTCCGCGAAATCCTTTGGTATGCAAAGCAAATAAATCATTTGAGTGTTTTATTTTCGATGTTGCGTGACGTTCAAAAGCCAATCGCGCATCAGTCGCACTCATCCCTAAACCGTTATCGACCACTTGGATTAATTGTTTTCCAGCTTCTTTAACAATAAGCTGAATGCTAGACGCTTTTGCATCAATGGCATTTTCTAGTAATTCTTTTACGACAGATGAGGGACGTTGTACTACTTCTCCAGCGGCAATTTGATTGGCGACATGATCAGGAAGTAAAGCAATGATATCTTCCATGAACTAGTTGCGAAATATAGATAGATCGAAATCAATGATGAATAAAAAGATCAACACTAATACACCAATAATAATCAAAAGTGTAGGAGAAAAAGAGCGATTATTCCTGTTGCGGCTCACTTGACGGGCTTCTTGCCATTTCTTGCCAAAATCATTCGCATTATAGGTGTCTCTATATTTATTAAAGGTGGAATCAAAATCATAAGGATTTTCAATTTCCTTTCCTTTATAATATCGCGGAGTATAGTTATACCTGCGGTTGCGATTTAATTTAAAAAGATTTGATTTTAACATACTAATTCTTTTCTCTAAAGTACATTTTTTCGCAAAAAGGGTTCTGAAAAAAGAAGGAAAAAAGCCTACTGTTTTGCTAGGGCAATCATTTTTAAAGCGGTTATAGCTGCTTCTACTCCTTTATTCCCGTGTTGACCGCCACTTCGATCAATGGCCTGTTGAAGTGTATTGTCTGTCAAAACACAAAAAACAACGGGGCGATCAGAGCTTAGATTAAGAGAGACAATTCCTTGCGTAACTCCTTGACATACAAAATCAAAATGCTTTGTTTCACCTTGAATAACACTCCCAATCACAATCACTGCATCGACTGCTTTTGTCAGAGCTTTTTTGGCACCAAAAACCAACTCAAAACTTCCAGGAACATTTGAACGAAGGATGTTTTCTTCTTGCATTCCACAAGCAATTAGTGCTTCTTTAGCCCCTAGAAACAAACCCTCGGTAATCTGACTGTTCCACTCGGATACAACAATAGCTACCTTATAGTTTTGGCCAGAAGGAACTTCGTTGGGATTAAAATCAGATAAATTGCTATGGGCAGTTGCCATGAATTATTGATTTTCTAAACGACCAATTTGAATTTCGATTTGCGCTGCTTCTGGAGAAGCAGAAAATTCGTCTTGAATACGCTTAAAAAATCCTAAAGCTTCGCTGTTTTGATTCATATTCGCACCTACTAGACCCGCTTTGAATAAGTACTTAGGAGTCGTAAAACCATTATCGCTTGCTTTTATCGCTGCTTTGTAGTACTTAAGGGCTTTTTGATTGTCTCCTAACTGAGCATGTGCATCTCCTAAAGCTCCATTCGCTAATGCAGACAATAAAACGTCATCTGAACTAAAGTCCTCGAGATAACTAATGGCCTTTTCATATTGTTTTGTATTGAGGTAAGCCATACCTGTACTGTATTGTGCAAGACCAGCTGCGGGAGTACCACTGTAATTTTCAATAATATCTAAGAAACCATATTTTCCATCTCCACCGTTGATTGCTCTTTCGTATAAAGCTTTACTTTCCTCCCCGTTTACTGCAAGGTTGAAATAGTACTGTGCTTGATTTAATTCAGAAACAGCCGTTTCGTTCTTTGGCGTAAGCACATAAGAATCATACGCTAAGTAACCTAGCACAACAACTGTGATTGCTCCAATAAGGCTTAAGATTATATTTTGATTATTTGCAACAAATTCTTCTGTCTTAGAAGCATTCGCATCTAGGGTTTCAAATACCTCTGCTGTTGTACTTTCTAACTGTTGTTCTTCGACTTGTGGCTTCGCTATTGATTTTTTTGCGCCGCGTTTTTTGTATGTTGCCATGGTTTCTTTGTATTTAAGAGCCCAAAAATAAACTTTTTATTCCAATCGTAAAAGGACCTTTGTGTTTCTTATATTAGCAGCGATGAAATTAACTACTCTCTCGCTAACAAACTATAAAAATATTACCGCAGCATCTTACCAATTTGATGCGCGCATTAACTGCTTTATCGGCAAGAATGGAGTAGGGAAATCTAATGTCTTAGACGCCATCTATCATTTGTGTTTTGGGAAAGGATATTTCAACGCTTCTGCTGTTCAAAATATTCAATTTGACAAAGAATTCTTTTTGCTTGAAGGTGTTTTTGAAAGAGAGAAAAAAGAAGAAAAGATCGTATGCAGTTTAAAAAAGGGAAATAAAAAAACCATGAAGCGCAATGGGAAAGTCTATGACCGCTTAGCAGACCACATAGGTTTGCTTCCTTTAGTGATTATTTCTCCAGCAGACCGCGACCTTATCATCGAGGGAAGCAGCACCCGTAGAAAATTTATCGACGGGGTGATGGGACAAACAAATAAAGCCTACCTCAAAGACCTTTTACAATACAAAAAAACGCTAGCACAACGCAATGCCTTACTAAAGTATTTTGTAGCCAACCAAACTTTTGATCAAGAGACATTGTCAATTTACGATACACAACTCATTCAATTGGGCACAAGGATCTATGAAAAAAGAAAAAGCTTTTTAGCCACCTTTATCCCTATTGTAAAAAATCATTACAAAAGTATTAGCAAGAGCTTAGAAGAGATTGATATTCAATACATCAGTGACTTACACCAGCAGGATTTTACTAGCCTACTTCAAAACAGCCTGACAAAAGACCGTATAGCGCAATTCACCACTGCTGGGTCCCATAAAGAGGATTTAGACTTTTTAATTCATGGGCAGCCAATTAAAAAATTTGGCAGTCAAGGACAACAAAAATCATTTCTAATCGCCTTAAAATTAGCTCAGTTTGATTTTATTAAAGCAAAAGCAAAAGTTGCACCCATTATGCTACTAGACGATGTTTTTGATAAGCTAGACCAAGATCGTGTAGCATTAATCATGCAATTAGTAGAGCGGGATCACTTTGGGCAACTATTCTTATCAGACACTCATCAAGATCGCACTTTGGCAGCATTAGAGACCACACAACTGTCTTACACTCTTTTTGAGCTATCTTAAATTTCTTACCTTAGTTCCATGCGCAAAACACTCTTTCTTCTTCTTCTAACTACCGTTCTATGGAGTTCTTGCACAAGTGTTTCAAAAGATGATATTAAGCATTTAAAAGGCTATTGGGAGATCGCATCGGTTGCGTCACATGGGGAGGTTTTTCAACCAAAGGGAGCACCCCCTTCAGTTGATTTTTATCAAATGATTAATGACAGCCTAGGAACAAAAAAGAAATTAGTTCCCAGCTTTGGAGAAAAGTACAGTGGCTCTGAAGATGAAATTGATTTTAGGGTAATTAAAAAAGAAGGAAAATACTTCATTCAATTCTTTAATGCTTTAGAAGAATGGGAAGAAGAAATAACTAAACTCAATACAACAGAATTAATCCTTCTTCATTCAGAGAAATCTTATCATTATAAGCGTCATCAAAAAATCACTCTATAATGTCTAAGAAAAAACGCTCTTTTGAACCTCAGCCCATCAACGCTGTTTTACAACAAATCACAGAACAAAGAAACCTTGCAAAAGGGCTAAACCAACTCAAGATAAAACAGGCTTGGGAAGAAACTGTTGGAGTCAATGTAAGTCAATACACCCAAGAAATTTCATTGAGAGGAAAAACCCTTTATATTCAATTAACTTCTGCCCCATTGCGAGAGGAACTTTCCTATGGAAAAGAAAAAATCCTAAAACATCTAAACGATGCTTTAGGATCTGATGAGATTCAAAAAATTGTTTTACGCTAAAAAATTTCTCTTCCAGAAAAGTGAAAAGCACCCTCGATCGCAGCATTCTCGTCACTATCTGAACCGTGAACTGCGTTCTCTCCCATTGAAGTGGCATAGAGTTTACGAATGGTTCCTTCTGCAGCATCTGCTGGATTAGTCGAACCGATTAGTGTTCTAAAATCATTTACGGCATTGTCTTTTTCTAAGATCGCAGCGATGATAGGCCCACGTGTCATAAACTCGACTAATTCCCCAAAAAATGGGCGCTCATTATGAACGCTGTAAAAAGTTTCAGCATCTGCTTTAGAAAGTTGTGTTTTTTTCAATGCAACAATACGAAAGCCTGCAGCAGTGATTTTTTCTAAAATGGCACCTGTATGACCGTTTTCAACCGCATCTGGTTTGATCATTGTAAATGTTCTATTCGTTGTCATAGTTTTTTTTGTGCTGCAAATGTAGCAAAATATCTCAGGTTCTATCCCTAAGTCTTTTTATTATTCAAATACAATTGTTTTCATTACTCTCCTATGTTTGGTATATTTGATGCGTTATGTATAAAGAATTTACAGCGCAGCTTAAAGAGCTGTTATCCACTCCACAAGATTGTGTCATTTTCCCTCATAAAAATCCAGATGGCGATGCTTTAGGTAGTACACTTGCCCTTTGGCATTTTTTAAAAAAAGAAGGCCACAATTGTCATGTTGTTTCTCCAAATGAATACCCTAAATTTCTCGAATGGCTGCCCGGGCAAGAACAGATTCACTGTTTTAGCAAAACCCCAGAAGCTTGTGAAAAACTAATCACTGAAGCAACGGTGTTTTTCACCCTTGACTTTAATGCCTTGGGAAGAATTGGCCCCATGGATAAACTACTGGGAAAAACCACTACCCCTATCGTGATGATAGATCATCACGAAGCCCCGCAGTCTTATGCAACGCTCAAGTATTCTGATCCTAGCATAGGTTCAACCTGTGAAATGGTGTTTAATGTATTAGCAAGCTGGGATAAATCCCTTCTAGATAAAAGCATCGCAACTTGTCTTTACACCGGGATGATGACAGACAGTGGCTCTTTCCGCTTTTCTTCTACAACAGCGACTACCCATAAAATTGTTGCCCAATTATTAGAACTAGGAGTTGATCATACCATCATACATCAAAATATTTATGATAGTTATCGCTTTGAACGATTACAATTACTAGGAATTACCTTGAACAACTTAAGCCGTGTAGATCAATTAGCGGCTGTTTACACTACTCTAAGTCAAGAAGAACTCAATTCATGTGATTACCAAAAAGGGGATACAGAAGGTTTTGTCAATTATGGGTTGAGCCTCGAGGGTATCAAGTTAGCGGTGATAATGATTGAAAACAAACAAGAAGGAATCATTAAAATGTCTTTTCGATCAAAGGCAGGATTTGATGTTAACACCTTTGCAAGAAAATACTTTAATGGTGGTGGGCACTTTAATGC
Source organism: uncultured Flavobacteriaceae bacterium (assembly GCA_943787295.1). Taxonomy (GTDB): domain Bacteria; phylum Bacteroidota; class Bacteroidia; order Flavobacteriales; family Flavobacteriaceae; genus Arcticimaribacter. The sequence continues at coordinate 746,910 of CALSLW010000001.1, forward strand.
TGCTGGGGGAATGTCAACCGATTCTCTGGAAAACACCCGTGCAAAACTTGAAAAAGCCATCTTAGCTAAAGCTGCCTTATTACAATGAGAAAAAGTATTCTATTGATCGGTCTATTTTTCCTTTTTGCCTGCGCAGAACAAGAAGCTAGAAGACCAATCTATCGCAGCAATGACAAAGGCATGGGACAGTCTATTGATCGCAATAAAAAAATCAATGCCCAACAACAAGAACTCTTTAAGAAAACCATCGAAAAAGATAGCACTTTAACTTATTACGCTTCACCGGTAGGATATTGGTATGCTTATAAAAACAAAACGCAAGCAACTGTAAAACCTACCCGAGGTGATATGGTCAAATTTAACTATACCATTCAAACCCTTAATGGCAATATAATTTATGACGAAATGGAATTAGGCACGGTCGATTATCTAGTAGATAAAGAAGAACTCTTACCTGCATTGCGCTATGCCGTTAAAGATTTAAGTATGGGAGATATTGGGGTATTTCTAATGCCCTCTTATCTAGGCTATGGCTATCAGGGAGACGGAGAAAAAATCGGCATTAATCAACCCCTTAAGTTTACCATCCAGCTAACAGACATAAAAAAAACAAGCAATCCAAAGGATTCAAAATAATAAAGTAAATTTGAACACAAACTAAAACCCATATTAATGAAAAAACTAAGCCTCATATTTATAGGTATTATAATCGCAGTAGGTTGTGCATCGCAATACCCAGATCTAGAAAACGGTTTATATGCAGACATTGAAACTTCAAAAGGTTCAATCATTGTCTCTTTGGCACATGATAAAACTCCTGTAACTGTTGCAAATTTTGTCTCTTTAGCAGAAGGAGAGAACAAATTTGTCAGCGAAGCGTTTAAAGGAAAAAAATACTACGAAGGAATTGTATTCCACAGAGTGATGGATAATTTCATGATTCAAGGTGGAGACCCTACAGCAACAGGTTCTGGAGGACCAGGCTACCGTTTTGATGATGAAATCACAGATTTAACCCACAATGGTCCTGGAATACTTTCTATGGCTAATGCGGGACCAGCTACTAATGGAAGTCAATTTTTTATCACCCATGTTGCCACGCCATGGTTAGATGGTAAACACACTGTTTTTGGCGCGGTTGTTTCTGGTCAAGAAGTGGTGGACAGCATCGTTCAAAATGATACCATCAAAAAAGTAACCATTATTAGAAAAGGAGGGGAAGCAAAAGGCTTTGATGCTCCTAAGGTTTTTGAAGAATATTTTAACTCAATGGAACAACGCAAAGCAGAGCAAGAAGAAAAACTAGCGCTTGGGAAGTTAAACACCTTAGAAAAATTTGATACCCAAAAAGCAGAAGCAAAAACTACACCCTCTGGTTTACAAATCCTAATCACTAAAAATGGAGAAGGTCCTGCCGTTAGCACTACCTACAAGGCCTTGACCCACTATGCCGTTTATTTTGAAGACGGAACCCTTTTAGAAACTTCAATGCTTGAAACCGCAGAAGAACTAGGAATGGTTAACGAACAAAGAAAAGCAGCCAATGGGTATCAACCCCTTCCTGCAGATGTAAGCGACGGTGCTGCGATGATCGAAGGCTTTAAAGAAGGCATTCGTCAATTAAAGGTTGGAGATGAAGCTACTTTATTCCTTCCCTACAACATGGCCTATGGAGAACAAGGTGCACGAGGTATTCCTCCTAAGACTAACCTGGTTTTTGAAATTAAAATCGTCGAGCTAATCGAATAAGAAAATACCCCCTCAAACAACCCACCCTTGCGGTGGGTTTTTTGTACCATGAAAGCAAAGACCCAAATAAAGACAATTACATCTCTTGCATTGATCCTTTATGCAATCATCTGGTACGCAAAAAACTTTCCGCAACAAGTCGATTTGTACTACAGCAAGGAAATTTATCCCATTTTGCATCAAGTAAGAGCGGCAATTTTTGACTTGCTCCCTTTTTCCTTTGGCGATTTAGCCTATGGATTTGTTTTCTTTTACCTTTTTTATTTGCTCAAAAAAACAAAGTGGAACAATTGGACATTCGTTATATTAAGGCTGGTCAAAAGCGGCTTAATTGTCCTAATTCTCTTTCAACTTTCTTGGGGATTAAATTATTACCGCAGCCCTCTTTTAAATGAGATAGATGCTCAAAATTACACAGAAGATGAGTTGATCTACATGACCCGTTTTTTTGCACAAAAAAGCAATCGTTTACACTTTCAATTGAATGAAAATGATACGCTAGCAGTTGAACTTTCAGGCAGTAAAAAAGACATCATCAATCGCGTACAAAATACTTTTAATAAGAATGATTTAGCAGGCAAAGTCAAAATATCACTCTTTAGTCTTCCACTGTCCTATATGGGATTTTCTGGTTATTTAAATCCATTTACTCTTGAAGCACATGTAAATGGCCGTATGCCAAAAATCAACCTCCCAACAACTGCAGCGCATGAAATGGCACATCAACAAGCATATGCCTCAGAAAACGAAGCTAATTTCTTCGGTTTTTTACATTGCTATCAACACCCTGATTTAGATATACAATATGCGGCAGTGCTTTTTGGTTTTCGGTATACTTATGCAGAGCTATATAAAGTAAATCCTATTGCAGCTAGAGAAATCCTATGTAGCTTGTATCCTGGGATTTTGGCAAATTTCGAGTTGTCTTCCGCCTTTTGGCGTAAGCATAAAAACCCATTTGAACCGTTCTTTAAAAAATCATATGATCACTACTTAAAAGCCAATAATCAAACCCAAGGTATTCAATCCTATAATGCTGTTGTAAGCCTACTCATTGCTCATTTTAAAGTTCAGGGAAATGTCCCCGGATTTAAGAAATAATTCGTAGTTTGGATTAAAATTATTCCTATGAAATTTAAACTAACGCTACTTTTTCTAATAGCAAGTTTTAGTGGATTTAGTCAAGATTATTTCCCTATCAACAGTGGTGTTAAAACCACTGAATCACATTATCAAGCGATTATTAATGCTACCCTGCACCCTTCTCCTAATAAAACAATAGAGAATGGAACACTTCTATTTAAGGAAGGAAAAATTGTAGCTATGGGCAAATCAGTGAGCCTACCGCAGAACACTCAAATTCATGATTTTAGTAAAAAACACCTTTATGCTTCTTTTATAGAAATATACAGTTCTTTTGGTTTAAAAAGCAAAGGGACAAATGCTAGAAGAGGTCGCAGTACACAATACGAAAACAAAAGAGAGGGCTATTACTGGAATGATCACATGATAAGTGATTATAACAGTATTGAAGACTACAGCTATGAGAAAGCAGCTGCAATGAGCTACCGCAAAGCTGGTTTTGGTGTTGTTAACGCACACCGCGCGGAAGGAATTCACAGAGGTACAAGTGTGCTCGTGGCTTTAAACGATCAAAAAAACGATGCACAACGATTGATAAGCGATGCAGCTGCACAACATTATTCGTTTTCAAAAAGTAAGCTTTCTAGTCAGTACTATCCTGGATCAATCATGGGAGCAATGGCCTTGTTAAGACAGTTTTTTCACGATGCAGATTGGTATAAAAAAGGCGGGGCAAAAAACACTGACCTTGCCTTAGAAGCACACAATAAAAACACTGACCTACCGGCTGTATTTGAAGCAAAAAACAAATTAGATGTCGCTCGTGCCGCTAAAATTGGAAAAGAGTTTAAACTCCCCTTTATCATAACTGCGAGCGGAAAAGAATACGAACATCTAAATACGCTTAAAGAAGTTAATGCAAGATTACTCCTGCCTGTGAATTTCCCAAAAGCCTATGATGTTACAGATCCCGTAAGCACGCAAAAAATCGCTTTAAGTGATATGCGCTATTGGAATCAAGCCCCGGCAAACCCAGCTAAAGTAGCTCAAGCGGGAATTCCTTTTGCATTGACCACTTATGGGCTAGCCAAAAAAACTAGCTTTTTAGCTAATCTTAAAAAGGCTGTAGCCTATGGTTTAAAAGAATCAACCGCACTTGCAGCCTTGACCACGGTTCCTGCAAAAATGCTTAATCAGCAAAAAGTTTTAGGGGAGTTAAAAAAAGATGCTTTCGCAAACTTTATTATTACAAACGGACCTTTGTTCAATGAAACAACAAAAATTGAAGAAAACTGGGTACAAGGGAATCGCCATAAAATCATCCATAATGAAGCTATCAATATCGATGGAAAATACAGCTTGATCTTACAAGAGCAAAACCTATCTCTTGAAATCAAAAACAGTATTTCAAAAATTACTGCAACAGTAAAACAAGATTCTGTAAAGTTAAAAACAAAAGCGTCGTATGAAGATGGATGGATCAGTCTTCAAATTCAAAACGAAGACAAAAACTATGCACAACTATCGGCAAAAATCACAGATCCAAAACATCTGGAAGGAAGTGGAACTTCTTTTGACAGCAATTCTATCAGCTGGATGGCACATTTTAATGAAGCCGTTGAAACGAAAGAAAAAAAGAAAAAAGAGAAGACGCTTCCTGCACCAGTTGCCGTTACTTATCCCAATAATGGCTTTGGCTTTAGCCAACTCCCTCAAGCACAAAATGTTATTTTCAAAAATGCTACTGTCTGGACAAACGAGGCAGAGGGCATTTTACAAAATACAGATGTGTGGGTAGAAAATGGTAAAATTAAAGCCATCGGGAAAAACCTTAGCACAGCCGGACTAGAAGAAATCGACGCTACTGGAAAACATTTAACTAGTGGTGTAATTGACGAACATTCTCACATTGCCGCTTCTAGCATCAATGAAGGAGGTCATAACTCTTCAGCTGAAGTTACCATAGAAGATGTAATCAATCCAGATGATATTAATCTTTACCGCAACCTTTCTGGTGGGGTAACAACTTTACAAATCTTACACGGTTCAGCGAACCCAATTGGGGGGAGGTCTGCCATTATTAAACCTCGCTGGGGAAAATCGGCAAATGACTTACTGTACCAAGGCGCAGATCCCTATATCAAGTTTGCCTTAGGAGAAAATGTAAAACAGTCTAACTGGCCTAGCTACAACCGTTTTCCTCAAACGCGTATGGGAGTGGAACAAGTCTTTGTAGATTATTTCCAAAGAGCCAAAGAGTATCAAGAAAGCTGGAAGGCTTACAACGCACTGCCTAGAAAAACAAAAGCTAGAACGCTTGCACCACGCTATGATATCGAAATGGAAACCCTAGTCGAAATTTTAGAAGGCAAACGCTTTATCTCTTGTCATTCTTATGTACAAAGTGAGATAAATATGTTGATGAAAGTCGCAGAACGCTTTGGTGTAACCATCAACACTTTTACCCATATTTTAGAAGGCTATAAAGTCGCTGACAAAATGAAAGAACACGGCGTGGGCGGGTCAACCTTTTCAGACTGGTGGGCATATAAGTTCGAAGTAAACGATGCAATTCCTTACAATGGTACGATTATGCACAGTCAAGGGGTAACAGTGGCCTTTAACTCAGATGATTCTGAAATGTCAAGACGCTTAAATCAAGAGGCGGCAAAAGCAGTAAAATACGGTGGAGTTTCTGAAGAAGACGCCTGGAAGTTTGTCACCCTTAACCCTGCTAAATTATTGCATATTGACGATGAAGTGGGGAGTGTGAAAGTAGGTAAATCTGCTGATCTAGTCTTATGGAATGATCATCCTATGTCTATTTATGCTGTTGCAGAAAAGACCATGATAGAAGGTGTTTTCTATTATGAGCTTGACAGAGCTACTGCACAAGTCGATAAAATTCAACAAGAGCGCAATCAATTAATCCAACAAATGCTTGTCGCTAAAAATGGTGGGGCTCCCACTAAAAAAGCGCCTAAGAAACAAGCCCGAGAATTTCATTGTGAAACGCTCGACTAAAACATATTAAGATGAAAAAATCATTATATACACTCTTGCTATTCTGTCTTGGCCTTATGGTCCAGGCACAACAAACCCCAGCAGCAAATCAGGCTGCTTCTCTCCTTATTCAAGGTGCAACTCTACATATTGGGGATGGGACTGTGATCGAAAACGGAATGATCGGAATCGCCGATGGAAAAATTCTCGAAGTGGGCAAAACAGGGGCACAACAAAACACTTATAACAACACTGTCGATGCAAATGGACAACATGTTTATCCGGGTTTTATCGCTGCAAACAGCACAGTGGGGATGGTTGAAATCGATGCCATTCGTCCTACAAATGATCTAAACGAAATAGGGACGTTCTTGCCTAATATTAGAACAATCATAGCCTATAATGCAGAATCTAAAGTAGTAGAATCTCTTCGTCCTAATGGCATTTTAACTGCTCAAATCGTTCCTACTAGAGGGCGCATTGCCGGAAGCTCTTCTATCGTTCAACTAGACGCGTGGAACTGGGAAGACGCTGGAATTAAAGTAGATGAAGGTATGCACATTTACTGGCCGCGAACTTACCGCAGAGGGAACCGCAATAAAGGAGAAGATCCTTTAGTCTATGACCAAAAAAACTACAGTAAAAGAACTGCAGAATTAGATCAATATTTAGCTGAAGCAAAAACCTATGATGCAAACGCAAAAAAGGAACACCTTCCACATGCTGCTTTAACAGGCGCATTAAATGGTTCACAAAAAGTTTACCTTCATGCCAAAGAAAAAAGACAAATCTTAGACGGGATTACTTTCTTAAAAAAACACGGAATTGCAAACATTGTTTTAGTTGGCGGTGACGATGCTCACCTAATTACAACTTTCTTAAAAAAGCACGATATCCCTGTAATCATCTCTCGCCCACACCGCTTACCCAGCACCGAAGATGAGGATGTAAAACTTCCTTTTAAAATGGCCAAAATATTATTGGACGCTGGACTTACCATCACCATTGATGTGAGTGGTCGTATGGAAAGAATGAACACCCGTAACCTTCCATTCTATGCAGGAACATTTGCTGCTTATGGAGTCGAGAAAGAAAAAGCAGTACAAATGATTACCCTTGATGCTGCTAAGATATTAGGAGTAGACAATCAACTGGGTAGTCTTACGGTAGGAAAAGACGCAACGTTATTTGTCGCTAAAGGTGATGCATTAGATATGCGAACAAATCAACTTAGTCATGCCTTCATTCAAGGCAGAGCACTAAGCCTAGAAACGCATCAAACAGAATTGTGGAAACGCTACATGGAAAAATTCTCAAGACAATAAATGTTACATCTTTCTAGCGCGCAAAACAATCAATTAAAACGATTAAAAGCTTTACAAGAGAAAGCCAAAAAAAGGCGTCTAGAAAATGTTTTTGTCATTGAAGGTTTAAAGGAAATTGAACATGCCATCGATGGTGGCTATCAACTAGAAACTGTTTTCGTTAAAGAAGAAGAAGAAGAACCTGTAGTTGATTTATCAAATAAAATAAGTTTTGACACCGATATAATCTCGGTGTCTGCTACCTTATTTGAACGCTATTGCTATCGCAAAACCTCCAAAGCAATCGCCGTTGCACAATGCAAAAAACATCACTTAGACACTTTTAAAACAAAGCTAGAAAATCCGTTTATTTTAGTCGCAGAAGCTCCCGAAAAACCAGGAAATATAGGTGCTTTGCTGCGTACCGCAGATGCCATGGGAGTGGATTGTTTTATGATCGTTGATGCTAAAACAGATCTGTATAATCCTAATGTAATTCGTTCAAGTGTGGGTTGCCTCTTTTCTGTTCCTATAGTGACCGCTTCATTAGAAGAAGCTTTTCAATTTTTAGCGCAAAATAAGATCCATCTCTACAGTGCTGCATTGACAGCAACTGCTCAACCTTATACGCAATATGACTATACAGGCCCTTGCGCAATCGCTGTGGGTACAGAAAGCGATGGATTAAGCGAAGCATGGCTTAAACAAAAAAGCAACAAAATCATTATTCCCATGTTAGGGCAAAACGATTCTCTTAATGTTTCTGTTGCCGCTGGCATTATACTTGCAGAGGTTCAAAGACAAAGAAACTAAATTAAAAATGTCTTTGTATTCAAAAGAAATGCGTAAATTTCTACTATGCTTGTCGATGAAGAAATAGAAAACAAAGAGATTGCGAAACAGTATAAAGAACTGTTAAGAATCAGTTATCTCCAACTTTCAAGAGAAGATAAAAAACTGATTCGGCTTGCCTTTAATACCGCTGTTGACGCACATAAAGATCAAAGAAGAAAATCTGGAGAAGCGTATATTTTTCACCCTATTGCAGTGGCAAAAATAGTCGCCTCAGAAATTGGTCTTGACGCTACTTCTATTGCAGCAGCACTTTTACACGATACAGTAGAAGATACCGAATACACTTTAAATGACATTGAACGCCTCTTTGGTAACACCGTTGCCAAAATTGTACACGGACTCACAAAGATCTCCCATTTAAAAAAAGATACAGATATCTCTCTACAGGCAGAGAACTTTAGAAAAATGCTCTTGACCCTTAATGATGATATCAGGGTAATTATTATCAAAATAGCCGATCGTTTGCACAATATGCAAACCATGGACGCTATGCCAGAATATAAGCAGGTAAAAATCGCCTCTGAAACCCTCTATATCTATGCTCCCATTGCCCACAGAATTGGGATGTATAACATTAAAACAAAATTAGAAGACCTTAGTTTAAAATACACAGAACCCGATCGTTTTAATGCCATTAAAAATAAGATCGAGGAAAGTCAAGAAGAACAAAAGCAATACATCAATTCTTTTTCTACTCTAGTAAAAGAATCCCTAGATAAAGAAAATCTAGGCTATTTTATTCAAGGTAGAAGCAAATCCATCTTTTCGATTCATAAAAAAATGCAAAAACAGAACATCAGCTATGAACAGGTGTTTGATAAATTTGCTATTAGAATCGTTTATCAGTCTGACTTTAAAGATGAGAAGTTTTTAGCGTGGAAAATATACTCGATTATTACCGATTACTTTACCCCTAACCCTACCCGTTTAAGAGATTGGATTTCTTCTTCAAAATCAAACGGATATGAGTCCCTACATATTACTGTAATGGGACCTAACAATAAATGGGTTGAAGTACAGATACGCTCACAACGCATGCATGAAATTGCAGAAAAAGGCTATGCAGCACACTATCGATACAAACAAGGAAATGAGGGCGATACAGGGATAGACGCATGGTTGAATCGTTTACAAGAAGTCCTTGAATCAAAAGATTCTAACGCCATTGATTTTGTCGAAAATTTCAAACTCAACTTATATGCAGAAGAAATCTTTGTCTTTACACCACATGGCGATTTAAAATCCTTACCACAAGGATCCTCTGCTTTAGACTTTGCCTATGCCATTCACACAGAAATAGGGTCAAAAACACGCGGTGCAAGAGTAAATGCAAAACTAGTCCCTCTCTCCAGAACACTAAAAAGTGGGGATTCTGTAGAAATCATCACTTCAGAAAATGCAAAACCTACTGCAAACTGGTTGGATTATGTCATCACATCAAGAGCGCGAAATAAAATAAAAGCTTCCCTTAACGAAGAAAAAAAGAAAATTGCCGAAGAAGGAAAAGAAATCCTAAGGAGAAAGCTCAAACATATGCGGATCAATATGAATGAGAGATCTATTCGTCAATTGATCCTCTATTTTAAAGTTAACTCTAGCTTAGATTTATTTTATCGCACTGGTTTAGGTACAATTGATAACCGCAAATTGAAAGAGTTTGCAACCACTTTCAACAACACCTTCTTAAACTTCTTTAAAAAACGTTTAGCAGGCAGGCCAAAACCAAAAATTACGGAGAGTAAAGAATTTGTTTCCAAATATGACAAACTCGTTTTTGGAAAAGAAAAACAAGAGCTTCCCTACAAGCTTTCCCCTTGTTGTAATCCTATTGCTGGCGATAAAGTTTTTGGTTTTGTAACCATTAACGATGGTATTAAAGTACATCAACACAACTGTTCCAATGCAGTTGCCCTCCAATCTAATTTTGCTTACCGCATCGTCCCGGCCTGGTGGGTAGATTCAAGTGAGCAAGAATTTACAGCAGAACTTGTTTTAACGGGTATTGATCAAAAAGGTTTGGTCAATCAAGTAACCCGAGTGATCTCTAACAATATGAATGTTGATATTAAGAAAATTAATTTCTACACAGACGAAGAATTGTTTAAAGGAGTCATCACCATGCGTGTAAATAACAAAGGGACACTCAAGAAATTAAAGCAACAATTATTGAAAATTGTTGGAATTGAGAAAGTAGGTCGTCATTAGTAAAAGAAACTGTACCTTTACATAAGATTTAATGTGATATGGCAGAATCAAAAGATCAACAAGAAATCGTAAAAAACGTGTTTATCAATTTTCTTGATCAACACAAGCATCGCAAAACTCCAGAGCGCTTCGCAATCTTACACGAAATTTACGAACATCAAGAGCATTTTGACATTGAGTCATTATACATAATGATGAAAAATAAAAACTATCGTGTTAGCAGAGCAACGCTTTACAATACTGTTGATTTATTGATCGAGTCTGGTTTGATTAGAAAACACCAATTTGGTGCGCAAGCACAATACGAAAAATCGTTTTTTGACAAACAACACGATCATATTATCCTGACTGATTCGGGAGAAGTAAAAGAATTTTGTGATCCACGTATACAGTCGATAAAAAAAACCATCGAAGAAGTATTTAATGTTGATATTCATCACCATTCTTTATACTTTTACGGCACTAAAAAAGAATCTTAAATACCCACTCACATATGTCGGTTGATTTATTGCTCGGACTCCAATGGGGAGACGAAGGAAAAGGAAAAATTGTTGATGTTTTAACCACAGATTACGATATCATCGCACGTTTTCAAGGAGGACCAAATGCAGGTCACACACTAAAATTTGACGGTATATCACATGTCTTACACACCATTCCCTCTGGTATTTTTCACCCCTCGGCGATAAACCTTATCGGAAACGGAGTTGTGATTGATCCCGTTATTTTTAAAGGGGAATTAGATAAACTTGCTGGTTTTAATATCGACTTTGCTAAGAAACTATATGTTTCAAAAAAGGCACACCTTATCTTACCGACCCATAGATTACTTGATGCCGCCTCTGAAGCGGCAAAAGGAAAAGCAAAAATTGGTTCTACCCTTAAAGGAATTGGACCAACTTATATGGACAAAACGGGTAGAAATGGAATTCGCGTAGGAGATATCTTACTCGAAGACTGGAAAACTAGATACAACACCCTAAGGGATAAGCATCTTAAAATGCTCGCTAACTATAACAGCAGCCTTGAATATGACTTAACCGATCTAGAAACTACATTTTTTCAAAGTCTAGAAACATTAAAATCGCTTCCGTTAATCGACAGCGAAAACTTTTTACATACCGCACAAAAAGAAAATAAAAAGATTTTAGCAGAAGGCGCACAAGGATCCTTACTCGATATTGACTTTGGGACCTATCCCTTTGTTACTTCTTCTACAACTACTGCAGCTGGGGCTTGTACTGGTTTAGGTATTGCACCTAATGCTGTGGGGGATGTTTTTGGGATCTTTAAAGCCTATACCACAAGAGTGGGAAGTGGCCCTTTCCCTACAGAACTTTTTGACGAAGTAGGAGAAACAATGGGACGTGTAGGGAAAGAATTTGGGGCAACCACAGGACGCGCTAGACGTTGTGGATGGATTGATCTAGTTGCCTTAAAATATGCTATTAGAGTAAATGGTGTAACACAATTAATGATGATGAAAGGCGATGTACTTTCTGGTTTCTCTACCATTAAAGTATGTACTGCTTATAAAACAAAAGAGGGGGTCATCGAACATTTACCTTTTTCAATTGAACCAGAAAATGTTACCCCTCAATATATTGAGTTACAAGGTTGGAAAGAAGATTTAACACAAATGTCTAGTGAATCAGAATTTCCAGCGACCTTTAACGACTATATCGCCTATCTTGAAAAAGAATTAGAAACGCCCATCAAGATAGTATCGGTAGGACCAGATAGAAAACAGACCATCTTTAGATAAACAATGGTTGATGTGAAAAAACTATTTTCACTTCTTGTAATCAGTATATTTATCCTTTGCGGAGGACATATCAATGGACAAGAAAAAAAGATCATTCAAATCAAACAAGCAGGCTCTTTTGGGAAAGACGAAGCTAATTTCCCTGGAGCAAACATTCTATTGAAAAAGGGAAATACAAGGGTAAAACTCTTCCATGAAGGGGCCCTTATTGAGTCCAATAAATCTTTTTTTTATTCTAAAAAAAATGCCTTTAAAGCTGAAGGACAAGTTGTCTTTACACAAGGAGACAGTATAAGAATGACCAGTGACTACATGGAATATAATGGAGAAACTGGCAAAGCAAAAGCATGGGGAGATGTTTTTTTAAAACAACCCGACATGACCCTTGAGACAGATACCCTTTTTCTAGATCGTATAGATGACCTCGCTTATTATGAAACCCCAGGAACAATTGTCGACAGTGCTAGTGTACTAAAAAGTAATCGTGGTAAATATTATATGAAAGAAAAGAAATATCGCTTCCTTTCAAATGTTCGCATCAATAACCCCGAATACAAAGTCACCTCTAGTCAATTAGATTATTACACAGAATCTAATAAAGCTTATCTCTATGGCCCAACAAAGATCATAGGAGAAGATTATGACATCTATTGCGAACAAGGCTTCTATGATACCAATTCTCAACAAGGTTACTTTAAGAAAAAAGCAGAAATACTTTACAACAATAAAATCATTAATGGAGATAGCCTTTATTTTGAAAACGAGCGTAACTATGCCGCAGCAACAAATAAAGTTGTCATTACAGACACTATTAATCAATCTATTATTAGAGGCAATTATGCAGAAATATTCAAGGCAAGAGATTCGGCGATAATCACTAGAAAAGCCCTGGCAATTAATATTATCGAGAACGATTCGCTTTATATCCACGCAGATACACTTATAGGGACTGGCCCTTCTGAGGCTAGAGTGCTGAGAGGCTATTATGGGGTTAAAATTCTAAAGAAAGACCTAAGGGGCAAATCTGACTCGCTTTATTTAGACGAAACCGTTGGAAGGATCGAATTATTAAAACGACCCTTGAGCAAAAAAGAAGAACAAGTCCTTTCGCAAGATCAAAAAAATGCAAGAAACCCAGTCATGTGGTTTAATGAAAGTCAAATGAGTGGAGATGTGATCTATATGAAAACAGACTTTGAAACAAAAAAATTGGATTCGCTCTTTATTTTTGGCAACGCCTTCATTATAGAAAAAGATAGCATTAGTGAAAATGGATATAACCAGATAGTAGGGAAAGAGTTATACGGTGATTTCTTAGATGGTGCGCTTAACGTTTTAGACGTAATCAAAAACACCCAAGTTTTATATTACTTATATTCTGACGCAGGAGAACTTGTTGGGATTGACAAAACCATCTGTAGTGCTTTGAATATCAAATTTAAAGACAACGAAATCGAAGACATCTCTTTTTATATTAGTCCAGAAGGAGATGTATTTCCAGACACAGAATTAGACCCAAATTTACGGAAATTAGAAGGCTTTTTGTGGCGGGAGGACGAACGTCCAAAGACGCTTGAGGACTTATTTAAAAAAGATTAGACACCTATTATTATGTTGCGTGATGACTTTTTAAAATATCAAGCTAAAACAACTCCCTACCCTATGGGGATGGAAGTCAAGCGGGCAAAAGGGAGCTATATCATCGATCAAAAAGGGAAAAAGCATTTAGATTTTGTAGCTGGGGTATCTGCTTGTAGTGTAGGGCATCGACATCCTGCCGTGGTTCGCGCCATGAAAAAACAACTTAATCGTTATCTACATGTAATGGTGTATGGAGAATATGCCCAATCTCCTGCGGTAGAACTTTGCAAACTGCTAGCACAACATCTACCGCCGTCACTTGAAGTAACTTATTTAACCAACTCTGGAACAGAAGCCATAGAAGGCGCAATGAAATTGGCCAAAAGGGCTACAGGGAAAACAGGATTTGTCGCTGCAAAACAAGCCTATCACGGGAGCACACAAGGCGCATTGAGCTTATTAGGCGTTGAATCCCAAAAAGAAGGCTATCACCCCTTGTTAAATGAAGTAGATTTTATCTCCTTCAACAACTTAGCTGAACTCGAAAAGATTAATACAAATACAGCGGGAGTAGTTCTTGAAACCATTCAAGGAGGAGCAGGTTTTATCCTCCCAGAAAACGACTATTTAAAAGCTGTTAAAGCACGCTGCGAAGAAGTAGGAGCACTTCTAATTCTCGATGAAATTCAACCAGGAATTGGCAGAACGGGTAAACTTTTTGCATTTGAACACTATGGTATCACCCCTGATATTTTAGTGATTGGAAAAGGATTAGGAGGCGGGATGCCCATTGGTGCATTTTGCAGTTCAGCTGATTTTATGGAGCAATTGACCCACAAACCAAGTTTAGGTCATATTACAACCTTTGGGGGAAATCCCGTAATTGCTGCCGCGGCATTAGCCACGCTTAAAACGATCTATCGAAAAAAGTTAATGAATCAAATAGAAGAAAAAGAACAACTCTTTCGCACTTTATTAGTTCATCCAAAAATCAAACAAATCAACGGTCGAGGCTTGATGTTAGCCCCCATTTTTGAAAAAGAAGAGGAGGTCCCAGCAATTGTACAATCTTGTCTAAACAAAGGCTTAATTTTATTTTTTCTTTTATGGGAAAAGAAAGCCGTAAGAATCTCTCCCCCCCTTAACATTAGCCATAGAGAAATTAAAAAAGGCTGTGCTATTCTTTTAGAAGTATTAGACGAGCTTCAATAGTTTGTTAATTAATTTGTTAAAAACAATAGTAGGTTTATTTTAAAAATCTATCGCTTAGTCACTAAATTTAATGGAACTAATACATCAATGTATGTTTCGCGAATTTTCGCAAAATTCAGACGCACCCGTAACCAGATTTGAGCAAATGCTCAAGACAAATCAGGTCTACTTCTTTGACGCGCTTGAGTTTGAAACTATCATTCAATTTTACATCGATACAGGGGAAATCAATCTTGCTAAGAAAGCTTTGCAGATGGGGATAAATCAACATCCTTTTCACATTGATCTGTTATTGCTTAAATCAGAACTATTAATTTTTGATGATGCCAATAAAGAAGCCTTACAGCTGTTAGATACCATCGAAGAATTGGAGCCTAGTAATCAAGAAATTTATATTCAAAAGGCCACTATATTCTCTAAAGGAAAAAACAATCAAGCCGCCATAGAACTCTTATTCAAAGGACTCGAACAAGCAGACGATCCACACGAGATATGGTCTTTATTAGCCATGGAATACATGGTGATTGGAAATTACACTGAGGCAAAAAATTATTTCCGTCTTTGCATTGAAGAAGATCCAGAGGATTATCAGATTTTATACAACTTACTCTTCTGTTTAGATTATTTAAAAGAAAACAGCGAAGCACTCGATGTTTTAAATCAAATTCTCGAAACTAATCCCTACAATGAAATTGCCTGGCTAGAAAGCGGAAAACAATACTTGATTCTCAATAAAAAAGAAGAAGCATTGAGCGCTTTTGATTTTGCCATCATCAGTGAAGATACTTTTACAGGAGCTTATATTGAAAAAGCTAAATTGTTAGAAGACATAGGACGTAAGAATGAAGCCATAGAAAACTATGAAATTGCTGCTAGATTAGAAGATTCATCGGCCTATCTCAATATAAGAATTGCAAGCTGTCATGCACATTTAGGCAATGATCAATTGGCCTTGCAATATTTCAAAAAAGGGATTAATGAAGATCCTTCTTATGAAAAAGCTTGGACGGGGGTTATTGATTTTTATATCTCAAAGCAAAATTCCTCAAAAGCACTTTACTATTGTGAGAAGGCCTTGCAGATTAATGAGAATTATGTCAGCTACTGGAAAAGAAGCGCCTTACTAAACAAAGATTTAGGGAAATATCAAGAAGCAGAGATTGCTTTTCAAAGCACCATTGAATTAGGGAATTACGAATTATTAGTCTGGACAGGCTGGCTAGACACATTGATCTTTTTAAACGAATGGGACAAAGGTCAAACAATCGCACAACAGGCCAAAGAATTTTATCCAGAAGAACAATCGCTAGATTTCAAAATTGCCGGTTGCTACCACAAAATGGGAAAAACCATTGAAATGGAATACTATTTGCAGAATGTAAAAAGTAAATACACTAGCTTACCTAAAGAAGTGCTAGACCTGTTTCCCCAGCTTATTCAATTACTTCAATAGTAACACTAGATCACCTCTAACTAAAATACAATTATGCGCAAAGCTATTTTGCTCTACTTTAAAGGGCTGCTCATGGGAGCTGCAGACATTGTTCCGGGTGTTTCTGGGGGCACAATGGCGCTCATCACAGGGATTTATAAAGAATTAATCGAAAGTATTGATCAACTTAACTTCAAACAACTTTTAGTGCTTCGCAAAGAAGGCTTTGTTGCTTTTTGGCAATCGGTTAACGGTCCATTTTTACTTCCCTTATTTTTAGGGATTGCCAGTGGAATCCTCTTTCTTTCAGGAGGAATCACCTATCTACTTGAACATCAACCTATTTTATTGTGGTCTTTCTTTTTTGGGTTAATCCTAGCCAGTATCTATACATTAATTAATCAATTTGCATTAAAAACCACTACGCATTACGCGCTACTATTTACAGGGTTTATGATTGCCTATGGCATTACTCAAATTAGCCCAGCAGGCACCTCTAATAATTTATTGTATTTGTTTTTCTCTAGCATGATTGCCATTATTGCGATGATACTACCTGGGATTTCTGGTGCGTTTATTTTTATTCTTTTAGGGGTGTATGAAGAAGTATTAGCAACAGTCAAAGGTGCCATTGCAGTACTCTTAGATTTTGACTTAGTGAACTTTAAAACGATTTATACTAAAGTGATCGTCATTGGACTAGGTATTGTTGTTGGGTTAAAATTATTTTCACGTCTCTTGACCTGGTTATTTAATCATAGGAAAGAAGCGACTATTAGTGTCTTAATTGGCTTTATGATTGGAGCTTTACCCAAAATATGGCCATGGAAAATCGAGCAGAAGAATGGGGAGCAAATTATCTTTACAAATACTAACCCCTTACAGTTTGAAGGCGACCCACAATTGGGCATGGCAATAGCTTTAGTCGTACTGGGTGCGGCCGCTTTAATTTTATTAGAACGCTTTGCCTTAAAAAAATAAAAATGCTCCCTACAGAACGTTCTTGGTCAGATGCATTTCTCCTAGTAATAAAAGGGATGGTTATGGGAATGGCCAATAAAATCCCTGGGGTTTCTGGCGGGATTATCGCCTTAGCTGCAGGCTTTTATGAAGAGTTGATTTACTCCTTCTCCCGCATAGATCTAAAGGCATTTAAAATACTCTTTCGTCAAGGTTTTATTGCTTTTTACAAGCATATAAATGCTTCTTTTCTACTCCTGTTGTTTAGCGGGGTGGGACTCAGTTTTTTTAGCGTCTCTTTATTATTAGATTATCTTTTAAATCATTATCCTCAACAAGTGCTAGGCGCATTTTTCGGGATGATTGTTGCATCGGTGTTTTACATCTGGAAGGATTTACCGCAATACAGCAACAAAGAATACATCTTTGGAATAATAGGGACCCTTTTGGGCGTAGCCCTACTATGGATCAACCCGGGTACAGAAAATGACCACTGGTTGTTTGTCCTTTTTTGTGGGATGGTGAGTATTTCTGGGATGACTTTACCGGGCTTATCGGGCTCATTGTTGATCTTGATTTTAGGGAATTACAACCTCCTTTTAGTCGACTGTGTCAATGCAGTATTTTTTACTTTACAAGATCTCCTTAGCGGTCAAGGCTGGGGATTAGAGGATCTAGAAAGACAGCGTTTACTGGGTGTTTTCGTTTTTTTTACGTTAGGATCTAGTATAGGCATGGTCGTTTTTTCGAAACTTTTAGAGCGATTAATTCAAGACTACAAAAGCATTACTATATCGACTTTAGTGGGATTCATTTTGGGTTCTTTAGGCGCGGTATGGCCCTGGACTGCTAAAACTACAACCGTAGAAAAAGTAAATTTTAGCTTAGCAACAACCCCAAATAATACTTTTTACTTTCCTGATCTAATGTTATTTTCAACACTAAGTACCCTATTTTTTATACTTTTGGGCATCGGGATTGTTATCCTGTTAGAACACTATGGCAACAAACAAAAAACTTAAGTTCGGGCTTTTAGGAAAGAGCATCGATTATTCTTTTTCTCCTGGTTACTTTGCTAAAAAATTTGAACGAGAAAACCTTCCCCATTGTGATTATCGCAACTTTGATTGCGCGACAGTTGAAGAAGTTTTTTCGACCATTCAACGCACAGATTTAAAAGGATTAAATGTCACCATTCCCTACAAAGAAGAGGTTATTCCTGCCATGGATCAATTAAGTCCCACGGCAAAAGCGATCGGGGCGGTAAACACCATTATATTTACAGAAGACGGAAAACGCATAGGCGACAATACCGATGCTTATGGCTTTGAACGTGCACTCTTTGATCAATATGATGGTAACCCAAAGAGAGCCTTAATCTTGGGTACAGGCGGCGCTTCAAAAGCAGTGCACTATGTTTTGCGTAAACGCGGAATTACCCCTCAATACGTTTCCCGCAAAGCAGGAGAAAACGCCATCGATTATGCCGCGTTGACTAAAGCTGTAATCGAAGAGCATGAACTTATCATCAATTGCACTCCTTTGGGCACCTTTCCTGAAGTAGATTATGCGCCAGCATTAAACTATGAAGCCCTGACAGCAAAGCACTTTTTATTTGATCTAGTCTACAATCCAGCAGAGACCCTTTTCTTAAAATTAGGCAAAAAACAAGGGGCCGGAATCGCCAATGGCGCAGACATGCTTGTACATCAAGCAAATCGTTCTTGGGAACTCTGGATGGAAGAATAATCCATTGAATTTATTTTTTGTAATTTTAAGCTAGATAGAATCTATTCAAACACCTTTGTCATGCAAATGGAACCTACATTGTCACCTGAAGAAAATCAAGATAAACTTGAGCAAACAGGGGAAGAAAAAACGACCACTTCTACTTCAGAAAAAGAAGAGAAAAAAGAGGCACTAGAAGAAAAAGAGGCGAGCAAACCTGAAACCGCCCCTATTCCTAGTCTAGAAATCGCGATTGATCAACTCGCCTTAGAAGATTTTGCTGGAGCTATAGAAAAGGTGCTCAAGAATGACCAATGGATGAAACTAGGTCAGCTTGTTAGAGACTTACAGCAAAGTTTTGACAGCCAATTCTTAAAAGTACTCCAAACTAAAAAAGCAGAATTTATTGAAGAAGGCGGCAACGAAATAGACTTTTATTTTGCCCCTGAATACAAGAAAAACTTTAGCGCTTTATTAAAAGATTACAAGCAGAAAAAAGGCAAACACTTTAAAGAATTAGAGGCAAGCCAAAAAGCCAACCTTAACCGCAAAAAAGAAATCATCGAAGAAATCAAATCTTTGATTGACCAAAGCGAACACAATAACAGCAGCTATCGACAATTTAAAAACCTACAAGAAGCTTTTCACAATACTGGCTTAGTCCCCAGAAATGAAGCCAATAATATCTGGCAGACCTATAAATTCCATGTAGAACGTTTTTATGACTTCTTGCACCTCAACAGGGATTTACGCGACGCCGACTTTAAACACAATTATACCGAGAAATTAAAAATCATTGAACGTGCAGAAGCATTAGCAAAACAGACCGATGTTATTTCTTCCATTCGTGAACTCAATGTTTTGCACCGCTTGTGGAAAAATGACTTAGGCCCTGTTGCAAAAGAACACAGAGAAGATTTATGGAATCGCTTTCAAGCGGCCACTAAAGTGATTCATCACCTAAAGAATGAATACAATAAAAACATTGATAGCATTCATAGTGAGAATCTAGTTTTAAAAGACAAACTGCTAAACGACATCGCAGCGGTCATTCAATCAGCACCTACAAACCACAATGCATGGCAAAATGCCATTAAAAAGGTCCATGGTCTTAAAGAACAATTTCATACAGCGGGAAGAGTCCCTAAAAATGAAAACAAACGACTGTGGAATACTTTTAGAGAACTGAGCCGAGAATTCAATCAAGCCAAAAACATTTTCTATAAAGAACAAAAAAACCAAGAGAAACAATTTATTGAGGCGAAGAAGGCTTTGATTCAAGAAGTCGCTACTATTCTAGATGATCCCAATTGGAGAGATTATGTAGGTCGTATGAAAGCTGTACAAACAGACTGGAAAAAAACAGGACGTATCTCTAGAAAAATTTCCAATAAATTATGGGAAGAGTTTAAAGCCTTGACCAATCTTTACTTTGACCGACTTAAAAACAAGGTTGAAGCATTTAGCGCAGCAGATCAAGCACAACTCGCTTCGCAAAATAATTTTGTAGAAGCTTTGCTTAAAGCAGAAGCGCCCACCACCCCTAAAAAGTTAGAGCATTTTATTGATGAACAGGCAGAGCAATGGCTTAGTCTAAACCCCCAGCCTAACTCTCCTGCACAGAAAAAACTTATTCAACATCTGGTTCAACTATGGGAGGCCACCTCTTTATCTGCAAAAGATAAAGCCACACAGAAGTTTAACACCCAACTCGCCTTAATTAAAAACGATGAAGCTGGCTTAAATAAAGAGCATACTTTTCTCAAGAAAAAAATTGATGAAATCAATACAGAATTGATTCAATTGCAGAACAACTTACAGTTCTTTAGCAGCAGCAGTAATGACAATCCTGTGGTGGTAGAAGTTACTTCAAAAATCGAAAAGCTCTCTGCACAAAAAGAAGCGTTTGAAGAGAAAACAAATGCGATTAAATCGTTAAAACGCAGCCTAAAGAAAAAACAACAAGCTGAAGAAGAAAGTGATCAAGAGGAATTAAGTACAGAAGATTAGACTTACTGCTTTTTCGCTTCCTCCCAGTAAACATCCATTTCTGCCAGGGTCATGTCTTGCAGGGATTTACCTAAGGCTTTGGCTTTTGCCTCTAAATAATTAAAACGTTGGGTAAATTTTTGATTGGTGCGTTCTAGTGCGGTATCTGGATTGATTTTTAAGAAACGGGCATAGTTGATCATAGAAAAGAGCACATCGCCAAATTCAGCTTCCATATCGTTAGGATTACCTTGTGCAACTTCGGTTTGGAATTCAGACAATTCTTCCTGCACCTTTTCCCAGACTTGTTCGGGTTTTTCCCAGTCAAAGCCTACTCCAGCAACTTTGTCTTGAATGCGCTGTGCTTTTACAAGGGCAGGTAAACCCTTTGGGACTCCTTCAAGTACCGTTTTCTTGCCTTTCCCTTCTTTGAGTTTAAGGGCTTCCCAGTTCTTTTTAACGTCTTCTTCGTTCTCTACTTTGACGTCTCCATAAATATGAGGATGACGGTAAATCAATTTCTCTGAAATCCCGTGTGCGATATCGGCCATATCAAAGGCCTTTTCTTCGCTGCCCAAACGGGCATAAAAAGCGATATGCAAGAGTAAATCTCCTAGCTCATTTTTGATTTCATCCAGATCACGACTCAAAATGGCATCGCCCAACTCATAGGTTTCTTCTATGGTTAGGTGTCGCAGCGATTCAAAGGTTTGCTTCTTGTCCCAAGGGCACTGTTCTCGCAACTCATCCATAATGGTGAGCAGACGGTCAACGGCGGCCAATTGGTCCTTTCTGCTATTCATCTTCTTTATCTGCTGCTGCATCTGTTGCTGGGGCTTCTTCTGTAAAAATCTCTGGGGCTTTCTCGATAAGGATATTATACCACTGGATCACTTTTTTAATGTCTGAAGGGTAAACACGCTCTTCATCATAGTCTTGAAAAACATCAAAGAAGAAAGCTTCTAGTTGATCTGCCGCAGCTTTAGGTTTGACAGAACACGTTTTCCCTTCTTCTTTTGCATGTATCATTTTAAAGATCTCTCTAAGGGGGACTTCTTTTTCTAAGCCATAGATATTGATTTCAGACAATACACTTACTTGATCACGCATAGAGGCAGTGATGCGTTTTCCATCGACTAGAGAAGTTGCGACCACACCTGTTCTAGTTTGAAGTGAAACTTCATAAAGCCCAGGACGACCGCCTATTGATATAATTTTATCGAGTTGCATACTTATCTTTTTTTAGATTGTAAAGGAAACTTCATCTTGTAATCTACATTGATTTTCCCTTTGCTAATATTGGTTAATTTTCCTTTGATTAATCTTTTCTTTAAGGGAGATAGTTTGTCAGTAAACAATATCCCTTCAATATGATCGTATTCGTGCTGTATTACCCTTGCAGCTAATCCGCTATAAGTCTCGGTTAAACGCTCGCCTGCTTCGTTTTGGTAGCGAATCACCAGTTGATCTTTACGCTTGACATCTTCCCGCACATCTGGAATAGACAAACAGCCTTCGTTAAAGGCCCATTCTTCTCCGCTCTCCTCTTCAATCACAGGATTGATAAAAGTCTTTTTAAAGCCTTTCAATTGATCTTGCTCTTGTGGAGAAAGCTCTTCATCATCAGCAAAAGGAGTGGCATCGATCACAAACAAACGCAAACCTAAGCCTACTTGAGGAGCTGCTAAACCCACCCCACTAGCCGCATACATGGTTTCCCACATATTGGCGATTAATTGGTCAAGGTCTTTATAGTCTGCAGCTATGTCTTCTGCTTTTTTCTTTAACACTGGGGTACCGTAAGCTACGATGGGTAAAATCATTTATATTTTTTTCTTTGAATGCAAAGATGCATCTAAATAGGATTGTAACAAAAGGGTTGCGCTAATCTTATCTATCAAGCCCTTATTTTTTCGTTGTTCTTTCTTTAATCCCCCGTCTAACATCGATTGAAATGCCATTTTTGAGGTAAAACGCTCGTCATATCGTTCTACGGCAAGCGCCGGAAGGGCTTTCTCTAATTGTGCAATAAACCGCTGTATCTTCGGTTCTACTTGCGAGGGCGAATTGTCCATTTGCTTGGGTTGACCAATGACACAAACCTCCACTTTATTGTTAAGGCAGTAGTCTTTTAAAAAAGGAATCACCTCTTTTGTGGCGAGGGTCGTCAAACCCGAAGCGATAATCTGCATAGGATCTGTAGCGGCGATTCCCGTTCTCTTTTCTCCAAAATCTATTGCGAGTATTATCCCCATGCACAAATATACATTATGCCCCTGTCTTCGGTTAAATTCTTTAGGAAAAAGTGAAAGAGAAGCTGTAAATTTGTGCATCAAAAATTGAAACATGAGAGACATCATAGAAGCAGCATGGGAAGATCGTTCCCTTTTAGAACAAGAAAGCACACAGAACACCATTCGCCAAGTCATTGAGCAATTAGACTTAGGAAAATTGCGTGTGGCAGAACCTACCGATAATGGCTGGCAAGTCAACGAATGGGTAAAGAAAGCAGTGGTCTTGTATTTCCCCATCCAAAAAATGGAAACCCTACATGCAGGTCCTATGGAGTTTCACGATAAAATGCCTTTGAAAAAAGACTATGCCGCTAAAGGCATTCGTGTGGTCCCTCACGCTGTTGCCCGTCAAGGTGCTTATATTTCTTCTGGTGTTATCTTGATGCCTTCTTATGTCAACATCGGCGCTTATGTCGATGAAGGAACCATGGTAGATACTTGGGCAACTGTAGGAAGTTGTGCACAGATTGGTAAAAATGTCCACTTAAGCGGTGGTGTAGGCATAGGCGGGGTATTAGAGCCCTTACAAGCTGCCCCTGTGATTATTGAAGACAATGCATTTGTTGGCTCTCGTTGTATCGTGGTAGAAGGAGTACATGTTGAAACAGAAGCGGTACTAGGTGCCAATGTTGTTTTAACCGCCTCGACAAAAATCATTGATGTGACGGGAGACGAAGCCGTAGAATATAAAGGTCATGTTCCTGCACGTTCTGTCGTGATCCCTGGAAGTTACACCAAAACTTTCTCAGCAGGTGACTATCAAGTGCCTTGCGCGTTAATCATCGGAAAACGCAAAGAAAGCACGAACAAGAAAACGTCTTTAAACGACGCTTTAAGAGAACACAACGTAGCCGTATAACCTTGGCCTTATGGAGGACTTTACACCTCAGCTAAACGACGCACTCGCTCATTTGAAACAAGATGGCGTAATGCTTTATCCCAGTGATACCATTTGGGGAATAGGCTGTGATGCTCGTTCTAGCAAAGCGGTTGAAGCCGTTTATCGCTTAAAACAACGCGAGGATAGTAAAGCTTTGATTTGTTTAGTCGCCAATCGCGAGATGTTAGAAGCCTATGTGGGTCAAATCCCCGAAGCGCTTCTCCCTTATTTAGAGGAAGAACGCCCTACCACCATCATCTACCCTAAAGTCAAAGGGCTTAGCGAGCGCCTTTGTGCAGAAGATGGCAGTATAGGGATTCGTATCGCCAAAGATGCGTTCTGCCGAAAATTGATTCAAGCCCTAGGGGCGCCTATTGTCTCTACTTCGGCTAATATCAGCGGAGCAGCGAGTCCGCAACAATACAAAGACATCGCCTCAGAAATTTTGACTGGGGTGGATCATATTGTACCTTTAAGACAAAATGAAAGACAAACACAGGCCTCACAGATCATCCGTTTTCAAGCAGATAACAGTATCGCCATATTACGTCCCTAATGGAATTTAAAACCGATTTTAACGCTGTATTGTCCACGCCTGTTTTTCAACATGTAAAAGCTGCAGCGATAGAATTAGGGTTAGAAACCTATGTGGTGGGTGGCTTTGTACGCGATCACTTGTTAGATCGAAAGAAAGCACAAACAGATTTAGACTTCGTCACAGTAGGCTCTGGCATAGCCCTCGCCAAAGCGGTCCAAAAACGCTTGCCCAATAACCCAAAGCTAAGCATCTTTAAAACCTATGGCACTGCCATGATCAAGTTTGAAGGAATAGACTTAGAATTTGTAGGTGCCCGAAAAGAATCTTACACCGAAGACAGCCGTAATCCCCAAGTGGAAGAGGGTAGCCTTCAAGACGATCAAAACCGAAGGGACTTTACCATCAATGCCATGGCAGTAAGTTTAAACGAAGCCAATTATGCAACCCTTATCGATCCCTTTAACGGCCTGGGTGATCTCGAAAAGAAATTAATTCGCACTCCCTTAGATCCCGTCATCACCTATTCAGACGATCCCTTGCGCATGTTACGGGCAATTCGCTTTGCGACCCAATTAGACTTTAGCATAGAATCAACTTCTCTTGATGCTATTTTCAAAGAGCGTGAACGCATGAAGATCATTACTAAGGAGCGTATCGTTGAAGA
Organism: uncultured Flavobacteriaceae bacterium; assembly: GCA_943787295.1. Lineage (GTDB taxonomy): Bacteria > Bacteroidota > Bacteroidia > Flavobacteriales > Flavobacteriaceae > Arcticimaribacter. The sequence continues at coordinate 772,152 of CALSLW010000001.1, forward strand.
ATTGCACAAGATTATGGCCACTGCCGTTCCTTCTAAGGGTTTTTTACTTCTCGACCAAGTAGGACTTTTAGTGGATATCCTCCCAGAGTTAACCGATTTAAAGGGGATTGAAGAAGTCGAAGGACAAACCCATAAAGATAACTTTTATCACACCCTAGAGGTGGTGGATAACATATGTCAAACCACTGAAAACCTTTGGCTGCGCTGGGCAGCCTTATTACACGATATCGGAAAAGCCCCGACAAAAAAGTTTTCAAAGAAAGTAGGCTGGACCTTTCATGCCCATGAATTTGTAGGCGCAAAAATGGTGTACAAACTCTTTAAGCGTTTAAAAATGCCTTTAAACGAAAAGATGAAGTTTGTTCAAAAAATGGTCTTTATGAGTTCTCGCCCCATTGTGCTCGCGCAAGAAATCGTAACCGACGCTGCAGTACGTCGCCTAATATTTGATGCTGGGGATTATGTCGATGACTTACTGACTTTATGTGAAGCAGATATTACCACAAAGAATCCCAAACGTTTTGCCCGCTATCACCAGAACTTTCAAATTGTTAGAGAAAAGATTTTAGAGGTCGAAGAACGCGATCATGTGCGCAATTTCCAACCTCCAGTAAGTGGAGAATTAATCATGGAAACCTTTGGGCTTCGCCCTGGAAAAGAAATTGGAATCATCAAAGAGAAGATAAAAGAAGCGATCTTAGAAGGAGAAATCCCCAACGAATTTGACGCTGCGGTGGAATTAATGAAGAAAGAAGGAAAGGCCTTAGGCTTAAAAATGTCGACAGAATGAAGATACGATTTCGCTTTTGGGTAGGCTTATCCATTGTCTTGGTCTATGGTGTAATTGCCGCTGGTGCAATTGTTCGCATGACTGGGAGTGGGATGGGCTGTCCAGACTGGCCTAAGTGCTTTGGCTACCTTATTCCACCTACAGAACGCGCCCAACTCGACTGGAAAGCTACCCACAACTATCAAGCTGGACAGGTGATTATCGTCGCAGAAGAATTACGCGTAGCGAATAATGATTTTCGCTCTAGCGATCAATACAACCCAACCAACTGGGAACATTATGATCAGCATGACTATGCCATCTTTAACCCAGTGCATACCTGGATAGAATTCCTTAATCGTTTGTTAGGGGCTTTAGGAGGATTAGCTACCCTTGTGGTGGGAATACTCTCTTTCTGGCAATGGAAGAAAAGTAAGTTAATCGCCTTGGTTGCTTGGTTAATCATTTTTGGGATGGGCTTTCAAGCTTGGTTGGGAAAGACCGTAGTCGATTCAAATCTTCAGCCGTTTAAAATTACCATCCACATGGTGATGGCTTTATTGATTGTCGCCCTACTACTCTACCTCTATTACATCAGTAAAACGGAAAAAAGCATCAAAGCTATTCCTACATACATCAAAGGCTTTGCGGTTTTAGCGCTGGTTTTAACCTTAGTACAAATCGCCATGGGAACCCAAGTAAGACAGTTTGTCGATGAGCAAATCGATCTTTTAGGCGAAGGGACACAGGCCTTATGGTTAGATCCTGCCCCAATATTGTTTTATGTGCATCGCAGTTTTTCTTTATTGGTTACTGGACTCAATATTTGGCTATTTCTAGCACTGAGAAAACTCCAGTTTCCCACCGCACAAATGCAGCAAGTTTTAACTTTAATCGGGCTTGAGATCGCTACCGGGATATTGATGTATTACTTTGATTTCCCTTTTAGTAGTCAGCCTTTACATTTGCTCTTTGCTTCGCTGCTATTTGGTGCGCAGAGCTATTTAATATTTCACCTTTTTCAACCCACACAATCCGTTTCCACATGATTTATCGTTTCCGTATTATCTTAGACGCCCCAGAGGATGTTTTCCGCGACTTAGAAATTGAAGCTACCGCAAGCTTAGAAGATTTTCATTATGCTATTGCTCAGGCTTTTGGTTTTGGCGGAAGCGAAATGGCTTCATTTTACACCACAAACGATGAATGGGAACAAGGCGAAGAATTACCCCTGATTGATATGGGAGAAGGCACTACCCCTATGGCAGGGAAAAGTCTCGATAAATTCTTTAGCGCAGATAATCACCATTTGATTTATGTTTATGACTTTTTAGCCATGTGGACCTTTTTTGTGGAACTAATGGAAATAGGCGAAGCGGTTCCTGCAATGGGATATCCCAATCTTGTCTTTGCACAAGGGGAAGTTCCAGAAGAAGCGCCAGAAAAAGAATTCACAAGTGAAGAAGGCGATGAAGACTTTGACGATAACGATGAAGAAGAGGGCCTACTGGACTATGACGATGCCGACTTCTATTAGGAGGACTGAATCAATTTAGTCATATTGAGATTTTCATAATGCCTGCGGACATAATCCAAAGAGGCTTCCATAACCTCTCCTGCACTTTTAGCAGACTTAAAAGTCTCATCTTTTGTAAACTTATAAATCTCTGTCCTTAAATTTTTTAAGTAATCTGGTTGAGTCAAATGATCTTGTTTCATGATGGTAACCAAATTATCTAAACGCACCCCTGAACTAATAATGCGCTTGGCCAGTATAGAACGCTCCTCAATCTTGTATTGATTGACAGAATCTAAGGTAAGTTTGTCTTTAACAATCGAAACCATGGGGTAATTCTCTTTAAAGAATTGCGGGCGATACACCTTTAACTTCCCTTCATAACACTGCTGATCAAAATCGATGGCGCGAATTTTATAAATCACCTGATCAAAATCATGGGTGGGAATCACCACATAATTATAGGCACGCATATCCCCTAACAAACGTATCATACAACGCTCGTTAAACTTGACGTACTCTTTGGCGATTTGCGCCTGCTGCGCTGGGGTACAATCGGCTAAAAAGTCTTCAATAAACACATCTCCAGGGATACCGGCAATATGCTCTTCAATCAAGGTGGTGTCGTTGACCAAAAAGTTCAAGTTATGGGGAGACAACATATGCTCAAATTCTAAACCATAGACCCTTGAAGCATCGGTACGCTTGACATAAAAATAAATGAAGTTGTCATTGAGAATATTCCTAATCTTAATACGAAAGGGCTTTGAATTTCCAAAAGTACAGTAGTCTATCGCATCAACATTAAGGTAAGGGATCGAGGCCTCATTACCGTCAGAGTGCAATAATGCGTATACTTTTTTTAGATTATAATCGATGTCTTCTCTTTCGCTGTCGGTATAATACACCCTAACCCAGAGGGTATCCTCGTCATTTTCATCATAGACAACAATGGAACCTGAAAAGCGCAATAAGTCTTCATAAAACACGGGTGTAAACACCCAGCGATTGTACTGCTTTAGATAGGCATTGAGTTCTCGCGTAATCGGAAAAAAGGGTTTTTTCTGAGAGATGAGTTTCTCTTCCATAACAAGACTTTTCTCAAAGGTAGGGTCTTTTTTAAGATATCGTCAAGAATTCTAAAAGAACCCCTTAAAATGAAGGAATAATGGTTAATTTTAAAGTTCGAAAATAAGCTATGCCATTTCAATTAGAATCAGAATTTTCTCCCACAGGGGATCAACCAGACGCGATCAAACAATTGTGCGATGGCTTTGAAGGGCAAGAAAAGTTTATGACCCTGCAAGGCGTCACTGGCTCTGGAAAAACCTTTACGGTGGCGAATGTGGTGAAAAACCTGCAGCGCCCCACCCTGGTGCTCGCCCATAACAAAACCCTTGCGGCACAGCTGTATTCTGAATTCAAACAATTCTTCCCCAATAATGCGGTGGAGTATTTTGTTTCTTACTATGATTACTATCAGCCAGAAGCCTATATCCCCGTTTCTGGAACTTATATTGAAAAGGATCTATCGATCAACGAAGAGATTGAAAAGCTGCGCTTAAGCACCACCTCTTCTCTCCTTTCTGGACGTAGGGACGTTTTAGTCGTTGCCTCAGTTTCCTGTTTATACGGAATCGGAAACCCAGTGGAGTTCCAAAAAAACGTGATCACCATCGAACAAGATCAAGTGATCTCGCGCACCAAACTATTACACCAACTCGTACAAAGTTTATACTCGCGAACTACCGCAGACTTTAACCACGGAAACTTTAGGGTAAAAGGTGATGTCGTGGACATCTTTCCTAGCTATGCTGACACGGCCTTTCGCGTACACTTTTTTGGAGACGAGATTGAAGAGATTGAGGCTTTTGACCCCATCAGTAATCAATCGATTGAAAAATATGAGCGCCTAAATATTTACCCGGCGAATATGTTTGTGACCTCTCCAGATATTTTGCAAAATGCCATTCATCAAATTCAAGATGATCTGGTCAAACAGATTGACTTCTTTAGAGAAGTGGGGAAACCCTTAGAGGCCAAACGTCTAGAAGAACGCACCAATTTTGACCTAGAGATGATTCGCGAATTAGGCTACTGCTCTGGAATAGAAAACTATTCTCGTTACCTCGATGGGCGTGCCCCGGGAACCCGTCCTTTCTGCTTATTGGATTATTTCCCCGATGACTATTTAATGGTCATTGACGAAAGCCACGTAACCGTTTCTCAAGTTCATGCCATGTATGGTGGAGACCGAAGTAGGAAAGAAAATCTGGTGGAATACGGCTTTAGATTACCTGCAGCAATGGATAACCGCCCCCTTAAATTCGAAGAATTTGAGGGCTTGCAAAACCAAGTGATGTATGTAAGTGCCACCCCGGCAGATTATGAATTAGAAAAGTCTGAAGGGATTTTTGTCGAACAAATTATTCGCCCTACCGGTCTATTAGACCCCTTGATTGAGGTGCGTCCCAGCGAAAATCAAATCGATGATTTAATCGAAGAAATCCAGCAAAGGGTCGAAAAAGATGAACGTACCCTAGTCACTACTTTGACCAAACGCATGGCCGAAGAGTTAACCAAATACATGAGTCGCATTCAAATTCGCTGTCGTTATATCCACAGTGATGTCGATACACTAGAACGGGTGGAAATTATGCAAGATCTGCGAAAGGGAATTTTTGATGTTTTGATCGGAGTCAATCTCTTGAGAGAAGGTTTAGACTTGCCAGAGGTATCCCTAGTCGCCATACTCGATGCTGATAAAGAAGGCTTTTTGCGGTCTAACCGCTCTTTAACACAAACAGTAGGGCGTGCCGCCCGAAACATCAACGGTCTTGCCATTATGTATGCCGATAAGATCACCCGCTCTATGCAAGAAACCATTGATGGTACCAACTACCGCAGAGAGAAGCAAATGGCCTATAACAAAAAGCACAACCAAGTACCTAAAGCCTTAAACAAGTCCCTTGACAATGCTTTATCGACCAACTCTGTCGCTACTTATGCCCAGGAAAAAGCAGAACGCAAAGCAGCAGAAGAAGCCACCCGCTTTTTGACCAAACCACAGATCGAACAAAGGGTGCGCGATGTGAGAAAGGCCATGGAAAAAGCCGCAAAAGAACTCGACTTTATTGAAGCAGCGCGTTTACGCGATGAGATTAAAAGTTTGCAGGAGCAGTTGTAACAAAACCGTTCTTTGATGGACATATAAATGAGAGATGAGTCAAAACATATGAATTATCGCCTTTTATTACTATTTTACTTTATTAACTGTAGTCTTATTGCGCAGGAAATCACCCTACAGCTACGCGACAGTTTAAGTGGGGAACCCATTCCTTTTGCTACAGTGATGACCAACTTTGGCGAAAATGCCATTAGCAATGAGGAGGGATTATTTCGCTTGAATAGGGAAGCATTTTTTGTTCCAGAAGACTCTCTCTTTATCTCTTGTATGGGCTTTAAAGCTTTTGGCGAAGCCATAAAACAATTATCAGATTCTTTGTTATTCTTATCTCCCAAAGCCATTGAACTCAATGCGGTGATTTTATCGCAAAACAATCTAAGCGCTGTCCAAGTTGTCAAAAAAGCAAGGGAAAGGGTAAAGGACAAATACGATTTATCCCTGACGAAAAAGACCTTTTTCTTGAGAGAATCTTTTGATCAACGCTGGGTGCAGCGGGATTTAAAAGTCAAGAAGGCGACGATCAAAGAATTCAATCAGGTGTTTTGGGATTCGCTGTTTAAAACTATCCCGATCAAAGACGACTGGCATACAGAATCCTATGGAGAACTATATGGTGACTGGTCTGAAGAGCAACAAAAGTTAGTCGTAAAAAGAGCCGTTGAACTGGCCGATACGGTGAACGAAAAAGGCTATGAGCAGATTGAAAATAAGATCACTACAGTACTAGATGAAAATGTAAAAGAGAACTCTTATTTTAAATTTAAATCGGGCATTTTTAGCACAAAAGTAGATCGCGAAGAAGTAATTGAACAACCTAAAGACAGCACGCAAACTGCTCTAGTAGCAGAAAAGGAGGAAGAGGAATTTCCCAAAGAAGAAGCCTTTTATCGGGGGAGAAAAAATAGATTAAAAGGACTGTTTACCTCGCTGATCAAAAGAGATCGCATGGATATCTCAGTACTCAATAAGAGTCATTTGTACGATTATGAAATCGTCAACTTTACCTATATGGATGGCACCCCGGTTTATATCATTGATTTTCAACCCAACGGAAAGAAAGGGAAGTACAAAGGGACACTCTATATCGAAGCTGACCAATACAGCCTGATTCAAATGGATTATGAAAACGTGCGCTCTATCAGAGATTTTTCACTGTTGGGTCTGTCTTTCAATATGCACGGGAGAAAAACACAATTAAAGTTTGGTCGTTTTAAAAAAGGGAAATATCAGCTGCAATACCTAGATATCGAAACAAAATTTAGAACTGGAATCGAGCGTCCCATCAAAATCCTAGAAAAGAACAAATACGTCAAAGGGCGTCGCAAGCAAAACGAATTGAGCGGTAAAATTCACTTTAAATTAGAACAAAAAAGCAATGTGACTTTGGTGACATTTAATAGCGAGAAAGTGAGTAAAGCATCTTTTGAAGCCCTCAAAGAGACCAAAGTATTTACCCCTGCAAAAAGAGATAGCTATGACCCAAGCTTCTGGGAAGGCTATACCATTATGGAGCCCAACAAAGCCATTAAAGCTTTTACGGCGAATTAATATTTTGCTGCTTTTCATGTCAAAAAGATTTTAACTCTAGGCAAGCAATTCATCAAATAATAAAAAAACTTTATCTTGGTGATACCTAAAATCTTATTAGCATGAAAAAAATCCTTTACTCCCTTTTACTTTGTGGGCTTATTTGGACCGCAGTAATTCTTTCCTGCGAGCAAAAAAAGACTCCTGCCAAAAAAGACAAAACAACCGTAATACTAGTCCACTCTGCCTGGCTAGGGGGTTGGCAATGGAAAGAAACCATTACGCATTTAAAAGACGAGCAACTCAAGTTGATCGCAACAGACTTACCTGGACACGGCAAGGATAAAACCCCTCCAAATGAAATCACCATGGAGGATTATGTCGATCATTTAATCAAACTGATTGATGCCGAAGAAAAGCCGGTTGTCCTCGTGGGGCACAGTTTTAATGGAATTACCATTAGTCGCGTGGCAGAACTTCGTCCAAAAAAGGTGAAAAAATTAATTTACCTCACGGCTTTCTTAGTCCCTAATGGAACTTCATTCTTTAGTGCTGTAGAAGGAGTCGAAGGATCTAAAGCTGTAGAAAATTTTTATCTCTCTGAAGACAAAAGCTATGCACTTGTAAAAGAAGACGCCTTGCACGAAGCCTTTGCCCACGACATTCCTTTAGAGAATTTTATCGCGGCAAAGCCCTACATTGTTCCAGAACCTACAGCCCCCCTAAGCTATGCGCTAGAGGTAAGTGAGGGAAACCTTGGACAAATTCCAAAATATTATATAGAATGTACAGAGGACAAAGCAATTCCCATAGCGATTCAACGCGCGATGTACCGTGGAAAAGTAAAGAAGTATTACAGTCTAGCTAGTAGTCATACCCCCAATTTTTCAAAGCCTGACTCTTTAGCCTATTTGCTTAAGAAGATTGTCCTAAAATAAAAAATCGGCTCCCATGGGAGCCGATTTCCAACAAAAACAAATAATTAATTCTTATTCTATAGCAATTCTTTTTGTTGGTTGAGGCAGAGCCTCTTTGCGTTTAGGCAAATCGATGGTTAAAATTCCATCGGTATATTTTGCCTTAATTTTAGTGGTATCAACACTATCTGGGAGCGTGAATGATCGCTTAAAAGACTGATAGCTGAACTCTCTACGAGAGAAACGTTCATCAGTATTTTCGTAGTTATCTTGGGTGTTTGCGCTGACAGACAGTACATCCTTGTCCACTTCAATTTCAAAATCATCTTTGTTTTTTCCTGGAACGGCAAAAGAGAGAGAAAAATCTTTCTCGCGTTCCTCTACATTGACCGCTGGAACCGAGCCTGCAAAAGTATTTCTACGGATCGGCCAGTCGGCTGTAAAAAATTCGTCTAAAAAAGAAGACATTGGACGGTGGGTAAATCTAACTAAACTCATAACAAATAATTTTAAAAGGTTATACGTCTACCAAAAAGGCAAAAGCTATACCAATGAAATTAAAATGCCATTATGTCATTAAATTCAAGAAAAATACTGACGTTTTGTCTTATCCTACTGCTTGCTGCACTTTATCAGCTGCTTCTTGGAAAGCAGTAGCTGATTGCACATCAAGTCCAGAGTTGTCGATTAACTCTTTCGCAATGTCAGCATTTGTTCCTTGTAGACGAACGATGATCGGCACCTTAATGGAATCTCCCATGTTTTTGTAAGCATCTACAATCCCTTGCGCAACACGGTCACAACGTACAATTCCACCGAAGATATTGACTAAGATCGCTTCTACTCCAGGATCTTTTAAGATAATACGAAAAGCCGTTTCCACACGAGCGGCGTCTGCCGTACCTCCTACATCTAAGAAGTTCGCAGGAGAACCACCAGCTTGCTTGATTAAATCCATAGTTGCCATGGCAAGACCAGCCCCATTAACCATACAACCTACATTTCCGTCTAGGTCAACATAGTTTAAGCCTACTTCGCCTGCTTCTACTTCAATAGGATTCTCCTCTCGCTTATCGCGCAATTCAACATAGTCTTTATGACGGTACAAAGCATTATCGTCTATCGTAACTTTAGCATCGACAGCGATAATACGATCGTCTGAAGTTTTTAATACTGGATTGATTTCAAATAAAGAAGAATCAGAAGATACATAAGCATTGTAAAGAGAAGTGATGAATTTCGTCATTTCCTTAAAAGCCTTCCCGCTTAAACCTAAGTTAAAGGCGACTTTACGCGCTTGAAATCCTTGCATCCCTAGAGCAGGATCTATTTCTTCTGTAAAGATCAAGTGAGGAGTTTCTTCAGCTACTTTTTCGATGTCCATTCCGCCTTCGGTAGAATACATAATCATGTTTTTTCCATTGGCGCGATTCAATAAAACAGAAACATAGAATTCACTTGGCTCTGATTCACCTGGGTAGTATACATCTTCTGCCACTAATACTTGGTGTACTGGCTTCCCTGCAGGAGGAGTTTGTGGGGTTATTAATTGCATTCCAATAATCTGGTCTGCTATTGTTTTCACTTCATCAAGATTTTTAGCAAGCTTAACTCCACCACCTTTACCGCGTCCACCTGCATGGATTTGCGCTTTAATGACATGCCAACCTGTACCAGTAGTTTCTGTTAAAGATTTTGCAGCAGCAACAGCTTCGTCAGCAGTTTGCGCAACAATACCACGTTGGATACCTACCCCAAAACTGGCTAAAATTTCTTTTCCTTGATATTCGTGTAAATTCATCTTTGGTTGTTTTCGTTGAGCAAAAATAAAAAAAGAAAGCAGAGTTACCTATTGCTTTGAAAAAAGGTTTTGTTTTATTTATAACATTTTTTGATATTTTTAAATAAATACAATAGACCCCTTATTTATTAGACTTAAGTTATTACTTTTGGAAAAAAATTAAAGATGGAAAACGTAGCATTACGTCAAATTGCACAACAAGCAGATGGCCCTGTTTATGTATATGATGCTAATAGAATCAAAGCACAATACGATCGTTTAACGAGCGCCTTTAATGGCGTGAAACAACTGCGCTTACATTATGCTACAAAGGCATTAAACAATATTTCTATTTTAAAGTACATTCAATCTTTGGGTGCTGGCTTAGACACGGTTTCTATTCAAGAAGTGCAACTGGGCTTAGCCGCTGGATTTGATCCATCTACCATTATTTTTACTCCCAATGGTGTTTCCTTAAATGAAATTGAGAAAGTTGCTAAACTAGGCGTTCAAATCAACATTGACAATTTATCTATCCTAGAACAATTTGGAAGTAAATATCCTGACGTTCCAGTTTGTATCCGCATCAATCCTCACGTAATGGCAGGTGGAAACAGCAATATTTCTGTGGGTCATATCGATTCAAAGTTTGGGATTTCGATTCATCAAATTCCGCATTTATTGCGCATAACAGAAAACACTCAAATGCGCATCAATGGAATCCATATGCACACTGGGAGCGATATTCTTGACATCGATGTTTTCTTACATGCCACCGAGATTTTATTTGAGACGGCTAAAAATTTTAAGAATTTATCTTTTATTGACTTTGGCTCTGGATTCAAAGTGCCCTACAAGCCAGGAGACATTGAGACCAATATTGAAGAATTAGGAGAGAAACTAACGGAAAAATTCAACCATTTTTGTGAAGAATACGGACAAGAATTAACCTTAGCTTTTGAACCGGGTAAATTCTTAGTAAGTCAAGCAGGTTACTTTGTAACCAAAGTGAACGTCGTTAAACAGACCACCTCAACGGTCTTTGCACAAGTGGACAGTGGCTTTAATCACTTGATTCGCCCTATGCTTTATGGATCTCACCATGAGATTCTCAACATCTCCAACCCTGAAGGTAGAGAGCGTTTTTATTCTGTAGTAGGTTATATCTGTGAGACAGATACTTTTGGAAGCAATCGTAAAATAGCAGAAATAAGCGAAGGAGATTATTTAGCTTTCCAAAATGCAGGAGCCTATTGCCAGACTATGGCAAGCAATTATAATTCGCGTTTTCGTCCAGCAGAATACCTGTGGTTAAACAATGAAACACATTTGATTCGAAAACAAGAAACTTTTGAAGATATACTGCGCAATCAAATTGAATTAGATGCTGCTGTTATTAATGGAGCAATTGTTTCTGTCTAAGAAATAACCCCAGAACCTAAGAGTTCTTCTCCTTGATGCCAAGCCACAAATTGCCCTTCTGCGATAGCAGATTGCGGTTGATCAAATAACACAAAAAGACCTTCTTTTTCTTGAAAGAGGGTCGCTTTTTCTAAAGGCTGTCGATAACGAATTCGCGCCATCACTTCCATTTGCTCCCCTAAATCTAGGCGCATATCCGCTCTTACCCAATGAATATCATTGGGTTTCACTAACAGCCCTCGGCGGTATAAACCAGGATGCTGTTTCCCCTGCCCTGTATAAATAATATTTTCTTTTACGTCTGTATCAATTACAAAGAGGGGCTCTACTGTACCTCCTACACCAAGTCCTTTACGCTGTCCCTTTGTAAAATAATGCGCCCCATCATGCTCTCCTACTATCTGCCCATCTTGCGGACTATAATCGGTTTTTGCAGCATGGTAATGCAACATCGATAAGGTAGTGTCAAATGCTTCTGGAGCAGCAGTATAGGCGTTAAAATCATCAGGAATTTCAACGACATTTCCTTTTTTAGGCGCGAGTTGTTGTTGTAAAAAGTCTGGTAAGCGAACCTTCCCAATAAAACAAAGTCCTTGAGAATCCTTTTTATCGGCTGTGATTAAATCTTGGCTAGCCGCTATTTCTCGAACCGCAGATTTCTGCAAATGACCTATGGGGAATAAAACCTTTGATAATTGTGCTTGCGTTAACTGACACAAGAAATAAGATTGATCCTTATTGGGGTCTGCACCGGCAATCAATTGATGGGTTGCTTGACCATTCACTTCAATTGTTTGACGTTGGCAATAATGACCTGTAGCGACATAATCTGCCCCTAATGAAAGAGCGATCTCTAAAAAGACATCAAACTTAATTTCACGATTACATAAAACATCTGGATTAGGGGTTCTCCCCTGCTTGTATTCCTCAAACATGTAGTCTACTATACGTGTTTTGTATTGCTGGCTTAAGTCAACTGTTTGAAAAGGTATACCGAGTTTTTCAGCCACAATAAGGGCGTCATTACTGTCTTCTAACCAAGGACATTCTGCAGAAATCGTGACACTTTCGTCGTGCCAATTCTTCATAAAAAGGCCAATTACATTGTATCCCTGCTCTTTTAATAAATATGCAGCGACACTAGAGTCTACCCCACCTGAAAGTCCAACAATAACGGTTTTTGCCATGGGGCAAAGGTAGCAAATGTTTCTTTTGAAATAACTTTAGCGCTTCCCCTTTTGCTTTATCTTTTGTTGCTTTTCGGCTTCTTCCATCGCTTTTTGCAATCGAGCTGTAAAGCCTCCTGCCTTTTTAGGCTTTTTCTTATTCTCTTCAATTTGTGCAAAGATTTTATCCTCGCTTACCACAAAGTTCTTAATGACAAGCATCAAGATGATGGTCAAGACATTCGATACAAAATAATAGAGACTTAATCCACTGGCATAGTTGTTAAAGAAAAACAACATCATCAAAGGCATCAAGTACATGATAAACTTCATATTAGGCATGCCCGGCTGCTGTGTTGCCTGCTGTTGCCCCATGGTCATCATCGTATAGAAAAAGATAGCGACAGAAGCTAAAATGGGGAACAAACTAATATGATCTCCATAAAAAGGAATATTAAAAGGAAGTTCATAGACAGAATCGTAAGACGATAAGTCGTCTGCCCATAAGAAGCTTTTTTGACGTAAGGCAAAAGCAACTGGGAAGAAACTAAACAAGGCATAAAAAACCGGGAGTTGCAACAGTGCTGGCAAACACCCTGACATAGGGTTTGCACCCGCCTTATTGTATAAAGCCATGGTTTCTTGCTGGCGTTTTACAGCATCTTCTTTGTACTTTTTAGTGATTTCATCCACCTCTGGCTTAAGTACCTTCATCTTAATTTGCGAAACATAAGACTTATAGGTCACTGGCGACATGGCTAAACGCACAATTATCGTCATAATAATAATGGCTATGCCAAAGGGCAAAAAGGAACTTAAAAAGCCAAATAATGGAATAAAGATCGACTTGTTAATCCACCCAAATATCCCCCAACCAAAGTTGATGCTTTTTTCAATCCCTAATTCGTATTGCGCTAAAGTCTTGTATTCTGAAGGACCAAAATACCACTGAAAGGAATGCGCCAATTCACCCGTACTCTTCAATGGGAAGGACGAATGATATTGCTTTGTAAATACTTGTGCTTTGTCTTCAGATTCTACTAGACTTTCAGATGTTATCTCAGCTGTTTCAATTGAAGTTGCAGGAATCAAAATAGAATTAAAGAAATGTTGCTTATACCCGATCCATTGCACATCTTCTAGCTGCTCTTCATCTTCTCCAGTAATCGACAATTCGTTTACTTTTTCTCCTTCATAACCATAAGTGAGTTCTGTGTAACGATTTTCATATTCTACACTTCTCGAATTGCGAAATGCCTTTAAATCCCAACTTAGATTCTGGTCTATATTTTGATTGATCACCCCTTGCATACCGCTAGATCGAATGGAAAAGTCTACCATAAAATCATTTGGCGTTAAGGCATATCTAAAGGCAATCCATTGGTTTTGATTGAGTGCTGCTTTAAGCATTAAAACGCTTTGACCATTTGCTTCGGTTAGCTCTGGGGTAAAATATAGATCGGCTGTATTCAGGGTTCTTCCGTCAAGGGTGGTAAAACTAAAGTTGATGTCTTGATTGTTTGCCACTAAATTTAATGGCTCTCCTAAATAATTGGTATACCCTTTTAGATGGGCTAGGGTCATTTGACCTCCTTTAGTCGAAAAAACAAAGGAAAGCACTTCGTTTTCAAGGCTTAGCTCACGCGCTTCGCGTGCTTGAACTAAATCTGCAAACGAGCCAAAGTTGTTTTGTAACTCAATGCGCTGCACAGAATCATTTTGCACCACCACTACTTCTGCCACTGGTTCGGCTTGTGTTTCTGTAGTTGCTTCTGTTTCTGCAACTTCTTCCACCGGCTGTTGATCCATCAACATCCAGGTCATGATTAAAGCAATTAAGATAAATCCTACTAGCTGATAGGGATCAAATTTTTTCTCTTCCATAAGTTTTTATTTGGTGTTAAAATTCTTCAACGCTGCTTGTATAAAATGTACAAATAGCGGATGAGGATCCAACACAGTACTTTTGTATTCTGGGTGATATTGAACCCCAATAAACCATGGGTGTTCTGGGTTTTCCACTACCTCAACTAATCCTGTTTCAGGGTTAATTCCAGTCGATTTTAACCCGTGTTTTTCAATCGTTTCACGATAAGCATCGTTATATTCATAACGATGACGGTGGCGCTCTTCTATTGCCTCGCTTTGGTAGACATTATATGCCAAAGAATCTTTTTTTAACTGACATTTCCATGCTCCTAAACGCATGGTACCCCCTTTGTCTTCGATATGTTTTTGCTCTTCCATGATAGAAATGACAGGCTCGCTACAATGCTCTTCCATTTCAGTAGAGTTAGCGGTTTTTATTCCAACCACATTTCGAGCGCACTCAATCACTGCCATTTGCATCCCTAAACAAATCCCTAAAAACGGAATCTTGTTCTCGCGCACATAGCGAATCGCTTCTATTTTCCCTTGAATTCCACGTTCACCAAAACCTGGTGCAACAATGACTCCATCTAAACCTTTTAGCTTTTCAGCTACATCATTTTCATCTAAGTATTCAGAGTGAATTGAATGAACTTTTACTTTAGTTTCATTGACTGCTCCAGCATGAATAATCGCTTCAAGGATGGATTTATAAGAATCCTGTAACTCTACATACTTCCCAATTAAGCCAACATGAATAGTTTGCTTTGGGTTTTTATACTTGGCTAAAAAACTTTTCCATTTCTCTAGGTCTGCAGTTGCAGGGATTGATAGTTTTAAGGTATCTAATACAACCTTATCTAAGCCCTCTTTTTGCATTAATAGAGGAACATCATAAATGGTTTCGGCATCAATCGATTCGATTACCGCCTCTTGCTTAACATTACAGAATAGGGCGAGTTTACGGCGGATATCGTCAGAAATAGGATGCTCTGTACGACAAACTAAAACATTTGCTTTTACCCCACTTTCCATCAATGTTTTAACAGAATGCTGGGTAGGTTTTGTTTTTAATTCTCCCGCTGCAGATAAGAAAGGGATTAAGGTTAAATGAATGACCATGGCATTTTCTTCCCCTAATTCCCAGACCAATTGACGTACAGACTCAATATAAGGAAGGGATTCAATATCCCCTACTGTACCGCCAATCTCTGTGATAATAATATCGTATTCTCCACTCTCACCGAGCAACATCATACGGTGTTTAATCTCATTGGTAATATGTGGAATAACTTGAACTGTTTTCCCTAAAAATTCTCCGCGACGCTCTTTTTCAATCACGCTTTGGTAAACTCTTCCGGTCGTCACATTGTTCGCTTGAGAAGTGCGCACATTTAAAAAGCGCTCATAGTGCCCTAAATCTAAATCAGTTTCTGCCCCATCATCAGTCACGAAACATTCTCCGTGTTCATATGGATTAAGGGTCCCTGGATCTACATTGAGATAAGGATCAAATTTTTGAATGGTTACACTGTATTTTTGTGCTTGTAGAAGCTTCGCCAAAGAAGCAGCGATGATTCCTTTTCCTAGAGAGGAACTTACTCCTCCTGTGACAAAAATATATTTGGTTTGTGACATCCGGTTATTTTGAAAGGGTTCTTATTTACCGGACTCAAAAATACAAAAAGTATTCGTGTTTTTGATGCCCCATAGGCTATTTCTTAATTTCCACAATCTCATATCCTTGATGCTGCAAAAGATAAAAGCCTACATTTTGATAACCGGCTTGAGGCGCTTCGGCATAATTAAATCGATTTTCGATATAATCTGTCTCTCCTATTGTTGGTATATAAATTCGTTCTTGATAAGCTAGACGCAAAATAGCATCCAGGGTAACATCATAGGCCCTAAATGCGTCTTTAGAGGGAAAATCCCCAAATCTTTCTTGATAAGTTTTTTTAAACGCTGCTCTTCTAGCCCCTTCGATAGGGTGGTTTCCATTGAGGTAAGTAAATCGTAGATTCCCTAAATGCTTTCTTGAGATATTATCATTTTCATAGATGGGCGTTCGAAGGGTCGTAAACAATTGTACATCCCTTTCTTTAGAAACTTGAGAATTTAACAGTGAAATTACGTTTGCGGTTAGGTTTAAATCTTGGGATTCATAAACCACTTTATTGGGCAGAGAATCGATTAACAACGAATCGATTAAATCTGGCATCACAAATCCACCTGCTTCTGGTCTAACACGATGTGCAAAAGGATACTTTTCTTCTAATCGCTTGACAAAAGCTGCATTGAGGGTATCTGCAATAATCACCACATTTTGTGTGGTGTCGATGATTTGTGATAGATAAGCCACCATCTTATCTCTAATTGATGCGAGCGGGCTTACCGATTGATATACATTTTCTCTTTGTTGAACCGCCTTTGAAGACAAGGGCGCCACCATTGCTAGATCACTCAATGCGGGTAATTGAGCAGCAAAGTCGAAATTTGACGGAATTAACGGTCCAATGACTGTTTGCACTCCGGACCAATCTGTTGCATCAGCCAGTTCTTGAATCTTCTCTTTTTTATTTTGAGAGTCCATCACATTGAGTTCAACAGCTATCCCTAGGGAATCTGCTTTTTCAACTGCAAGCGCCATTCCCATATAAAAATCTAAAGCAATGGTATGCAGGTTACGCTTTTTTAATAAAGCAGTAGTTTTTTCAATAGAATCGAATTCAATTGAAGCAGACTTAAAGGGTAAAAATGAGGCGATTTTAATGCTTATATCACTAAATGTAGAATCTTCTAATCGAACTTTTTCGATTAACAAATCATCTTCAATCTTAAGATCGCCTGTGTTTTGAGGAGAAATTTTAAGGATCATTCCTTCTTGTAATCCTGTGATAGGAAGTGTGGGGTTGAGTTCAATAAGATCTGCTTCTGTTACCCCTAACTTTTTTTCTAGGCGATAAAAACCTTCTTTTGGTTTTACCTTGTAATAATTAAAGGATTCTTCAAGGGCTTTTATCTCTTCTACAGTTCTTTTAGGAATGACAATTTCTTGGCCAACCTTAAGTCCGTCTTTGATTTGCGGATTAAGGGATTCTAATTCCTGAATGGTAATTCCATAGCGATAGGCTAAACGCCATTTGGTTTCTTTAGGAAGCACCAAATATTTGACTAAACCTTCTTTTAGTGGAACTGCTTTAGGCGCTTCAACGACAGGATAAACAGGGATTTTGAGTTGCATCCTCTTTTTCAAGCCTATTTTTTGAACCACAGGATTGAACTCATTTATCTGCTCGATAGTGATATTGTATTTACGGGCAAGACCATAGAGGGACTCTTTCTTCTTCACTTTATGTGTAAGAAATCTTTCGGGTTCGTTTTGGCCAAAGGCCATAAAAACAAAAAGGAAACTAAAAATAAATAAAAACGCTCTCATGTCTTATGCAATATCAACAATTATTCCCATTCGATGGTTGCGGGTGGCTTAGAACTTATGTCATACACCACGCGATTTACTCCTTTTACTTTATTGATGATGTCGTTAGAGGTTTTTTGCAGAAATTCATAGGGTAAATTCACCCAGTCTGCGGTCATCCCATCTGTTGAAGTTACTGCGCGAAGTGCCACACATTTTTCATAGGTGCGTTCATCTCCCATCACTCCTACACTATTGACTGGCAATAAAATAGCACCTGCTTGCCAGACATCATTGTACAAGCCTGCGTCTTTTAAGCCTTGCACATAAATGGCATCGACTTCTTGTAACATGGCTACTTTTTCTGGGGTGATGTCACCCAAAATTCTAATGGCTAAACCAGGTCCTGGAAAAGGATGCCTGCCTAATAATTCTTTATCTATGCCTAAACTCTTTCCTACCCTACGCACCTCATCTTTAAAGAGCATACGCAATGGTTCGACGATTTTAAGCTTCATATAATCGGGTAAACCCCCCACATTGTGATGCGATTTAATGGTAGCAGAAGGGCCGTTTACCGAGATGGATTCGATCACATCTGGATAAATGGTTCCTTGTGCTAACCAGGTGGCACCATCAATCTTCTTTGACTCATCGTCAAAAACATCGATAAAAGTATTCCCGATAACTTTTCGCTTTTTTTCAGGATCAGAAACCCCAGCAAGTTTAGATAAAAACAGTTCGCTTGCGTCTACTCCTTTAACGTTTAGACCCATCCCGTTGTATTGTTCTAATACACTAGAGAATTCATCCTTGCGCAATAAACCGTTATTGACAAAGATACAGCTGAGTTGATCCCCAATTGCTTGATGCAATAAGACTGCAGCAACGGTAGAATCTACTCCGCCAGAAAGGCCTAAAATAACTTTTTCTTCTCCTATTTGCTCTTTTAAATTTGCAATGGTCATATTGACAAAAGAGTCTGGTGTCCAATCTTGTTTTACACCAGCAATATTCACTAAGAAGTTTTCTAACAACTGTTTTCCATCGGTAGAGTGATACACTTCTGGATGGAATTGAATCGCATAAGTATCTTCGCCATCTATGCGGTAAGCCGCATTTTCAACATCTGAAGTACTGGCTAGTTTCACCCCATTTGAGGGTAATTCTTTAATGGTATCACTGTGGCTCATCCAGACTTGACTCCCGATTTCAATTCCTGCAAATAGGTCGCTATTTTCTGTGATAGAAGATAAGTTTGCACGCCCGTATTCTCTTGTTGCAGAAGGACTTACTTTTCCTCCAGAAAAGTGCGCCAAATATTGGGCCCCATAACACACAGCCAGTAGTGGCTTTTTCGATCTAATCTGTTCAAGGTTTGGATGCGGTGCATCTTCTGCCCTAACAGAATAAGGGGATCCAGAAAGAATCACAGCCTTAAAAGGGCTAACGTCTTTGGGTGGATTGTTATAAGGGTGTATTTCACAGTAAATAAAGAGCTCGCGAACACGGCGGGCGATCAATTGGGTGTATTGTGATCCAAAGTCTAGGATCAGTACTTTTTCTTCCATGCACAAAAATACAACTATTCAGCAGCTAGGAAAACTCCCACAGAAAAGATTTTCAACAATTATTCTCCCAATTGAATCCAGCTAAATTCTAGTTTTAGTGGATCCAAATGTTGAAATAATAATGGTAGTAAACGATGCCCATACACTAAATAAAACTCAAAGAAGTTCGCTTGTCGTTCTTGAAGGGAGTTGTTAGGAAAAACCGCTTCATGTAAAAGGGTAAGGCGTTGCACATGATCAACTAACTTTTTCTTTTGTGCGTTGAGCAATCGCTTTTCAAGGGCGTCTATACCATTGAACTGTTTTTGCTTTTGGGCTTTTACAGTTCCTTCAAAAGATGGGTCTGTCTTCTCGACTAAAGTCGCTAGGTAGTCAAACTGCTCTTCTAGCTTTTCTTTTAAGAACTGTAGATCTAAATCAATGTTACTGATTTGACGAATTTTTTTATTGATTAAAGCATTTCGCTTTAGAAACAATTCTTCTTTTGTCAAATCCAAACGGCTGATTTTTTCAGCAGTTTTGCGGCTCGTTAATACGGCAGAATTACGCAATAAAAGCAATGGAAATGGCACGGCTTCTTTTTCAAAATACTGCTTGAGCTCTAACCAGTAAGCAATCTCTCCTCCCCCACCGATATAGCAAAGGTTGGGTAAAATCACTTCTTGATATAAGGGACGCATTAAAACATTTGGTGAAAATCGCTCTGGATGATTTTCAACTTCTTCCCAAAGTGCCTCTTTTGTGAAAGTAGTCTTTGTTTCTGTGGTAATATAGCCTGTTGATGTTCGCTCAATACGCTCGCGTAAGTCATTGGTTAAATAAAACAAATTGACTTGGCGTGGATTAACTTGAGGAGTATAGTTTTGATTGTAATCCTCTTTAATTTTTGCGATAGTATCTTCTACAGTTGTATGACAATGACCATGTTCCAAATCATTTTTTATCTGCGGGATAAAACATTCTTTTAGAGCTTTTCTATCTGCATCGAGAATAAGCAGGCCCTCTTCGGCAAAAAAATGATGAACCAACTTTTGGGTTGCTTCTGCTAAAGTATCTGCGCTGCGATAGGTAGAATGAATTAGTGCTTTTACATCTTTGGCGCGATCTGTTTCCCCTATGGATTGCTCAAAAAGATCCAACAAGGCTGATAAAGATGCTAAAGTCAAACGCCCAACTGGACCTTGACTTTCTTGCGTCCATTGCATTTTTCTTCCTTGAAAATGGAAAGAGGAAATCTCTTCAAAATCGTGGTCTTCTGTCGCCATCCAATAGACAGGGAGAAAGTTAAACTGAGGGTACTTTTGCTTAAGCTGCTTACATAGATTGATCGTTGAAATGATCTTATAAAAAAAGTACAATGGTCCTGTAAACAGGTTAAGCTGATGCCCCGTTGTAATGGTAAAAGTGGTGTCTTTTGCTAAAAGTGAAAGCTGCGCATCTACCATGTTTGTTTGGGGGAAATCTTGGTATTGCAGCTGTAACTCCTTTACCAATGTTTTACGTGTTGATAAAGTATACTGCTTTTGCTTTGCTTCAATTTGTTTCTCAAATTGTCCTAACTGAACTGGACCAGACATCAATGTCTCAAGAGCTGGGTGTCCTTCGATTAGGTCGCAAATTAAAGGAGAAAAATAGCCTGTATTTCGATAAGGAATACGGGTTAATGCCATAGCAATATTTTATTCTGTTAAAGATATTCCATCTCTTCAGAATAAAAAAGATATAAGAGAAATTATATCTTTACCAGTATACATGAAAACGATGAAAAAATTATTTTCCCTTTTTGCTTTACTATTCTATTTTAATGGAGAAGCACAGCTACAATCCCCAGAAGAATTTTTAGGCTATGAATTAGGCACACAATTCACCCGTCATCACCAAGTGATTGACTATGTTAAGCATGTTGCCAAAAATTCCTCGCTTGCACTAACAGAATCTTATGGAAAGACCTATGAAAATAGAACCCTACAACTGGTTTATCTTTCTTCTGCAGAAAATTTAGCTCAACTTGACGTCTTAAGAAAGGATCATCTAAAAAGCATTGGCTATGAAACAGGAACTCCAGAAAGCGGGAAAGAATTTAGCGTTGTTTGGCTTAGTTACAATGTTCACGGAAATGAATCAACTAGTACCGAAGCGGCAATGAAAACCCTCCATACCCTGGTAACAGAAAAACAAGCATGGTTAGAAAAGCTTGTTGTCATCATAGACCCCTGCATCAATCCTGATGGAAGAGATCGTTATGTCAATTGGTACAACCAAGTAAAAAGCACTCCTTTTGATATTGAACCAGAAGCGAATGAACACTATGAAGACTGGCCAGGAGGCAGATATAATCACTACTACCATGACCTTAACAGAGACTGGGCTTGGTTAAGCCAAGTAGAAAGCCAGCAGCGACTTCCTCACTACCTTTCATGGATGCCACAAATCCATGTAGATTTTCATGAACAAGGTGTAGACAGTCCTTACTATTTTGCACCAGCAGTAGAACCATATCATGAAATTCTAACGGACTTTCAAAGAGACTTTCAAGTAACCATCGCTAAAAACCACGCCAAATATTTTGACAAAGAAGGCTGGTTGTATTTTACTGATGATGTCTTTGACCTATTATATCCAGGTTATGGAGACACTTATCCTATGTTTAACGGAGCGATTGGAATGACCTATGAACAAGGCGGAAGCGGTCGCGCAGGATTGGGAATTTTAAATAGCGTAGGAGATGTATTAAGCTTAAAAGATCGTATTGCTCACCATTACACAAGTGGACTTTCTACCGTTGAAGTAGCCTATAATAATGTTCAAAAACTCAACCAAGAGTTTCAAGCTTACCACGCAAGAAAAAACAATAAGTACAAAGCTTATGTTCTTGAAGGACAAGAAGACAAAATCGCTACTCTAGCCACATTGATGGAAGCGCATCAAATTCCGTTAAAAAAATTAGCCCAGCGCACAAGTATTAAAGGAGTAGAATACAGTAGTCAAAAAACAAAAAATACTGCTTTTTCTTCTTCGGCTTTAGTGATTGACGGGACTGGGAAAAAAAACAATTTGGTCCAAGCACTGTTTGAACCTAAAACCTTTTATTCTGATTCATTGACCTATGACATCACTTCTTGGTCATTGCCTTTTGCCCATGGATTAAAAGCGGTGGCAACAAATCAAAGTCTAAAGACTGTTTCTTATGATAAAGAAGCATCTTCCACTATTATTGATCCTAATGCTTACGCCTATGCGGCGGAAAGAAAAAGCATAGAAGATGGTAAGTTATTAGCCGCGCTCATCAAAGCAGATCTAAGGGTGTATTACAATCAAGAACCTTTAACAAATGGCGGAAAACGCTGGGAAAGAGGAAGTTTTTTTGTCTTAAAAGGAGAAAATAGACAGCAGGCAGATCTAGCTGGAACCATTGAAGAAATTGTCAAAATAACTCAACAGCCCATGCATTCTCTTACCTCTGGATTTTCTGATGAGGGTCCAGACTTAGGATCGAATAAAATGCGCTTTATTGACAATACAAAAATCGGGATTTTAAAAAGTGATCGTGCAACGCCAGCGAGTTATGGAGAAATCTGGCATTTCTTTGAACAACAATTAGGCTACCCTTTAATGCAATTGAGTGAAAATCGCTTAAACGAAAGTTTCCTTCGAGACCTAGATGTCTTGATTATTCCTTCTGGATACTACGGAAATTTAGTCGATCAAGCAGGAAAAAACGCCCTTGCACAATGGACCCAAAAAGGAGGTCGAATCGTTGCAATTGGAAATGCGGTTAGCAGTTTTGCCAATCACGAACAATTCTCTCTAAAGAAAAAAGCAAATCAAGAGGACGATAAAGAGATTGCTTATGGAGATCGCGAAAGAGAAAATATTCGCTCTACCATTTATGGAAGTATCTACAAAGCAACTGTAGATGCAACTCACCCATTAGCAACTGGTTATAACAACAACTATTTCACGCTTAAAACTTCTGCCACGGCATATGAGTTATTAGATAATTATGGGACAGCAGCTTATTTGAGTAAAGGGATTCAACCGCACGCTGGCTTTAGCGGTGATAAAGCCGTTAAGCTTCAAAGCGAATCGCTATTGTTTGGCTCAGAACGTTTTGGAAGAGGCTCAATCGTTTATTTAGTCGACAATCTACTCTACAGAAGTTTTTGGGAAAACGGGAAATTATGGTTGGTTAACGCCGTTTTTATGTAAGTCGTGGCATAAATTTTGCAAGTACAAATTAAAACATCCTAAATGAAAAGATTTGATTTTTTAAAGATAATTTTCCTCGGTTTTTGTTTACTGCTGGCCTCCTGTAGCTTATTTAAAGACGAGGTACTTGATGACCGCGAAATGGTGGATGTGGCTTATTTTGTCCCACAATATGAAACTACTAGCCAACTCGCCGCAAAAGTAACCATCGAATCTCCAAAAGATTATGCAGAAGCGGGGAAGATCGTTACCTATCAAAACTACATCTTCATCAACAAACCCAATGAAGGGGTACATGTGGTAGACAACAGTAATCCTGCTGCTCCAGTAAACCTTCACTTTATCAATATCCCGGGATCATTAGACCTAAGCATTATCGACGATCACCTCTACAGTGACATGTTTTCTGCTTTAGTCGTTTTTAACATCAGTGATGTTACTCAACCAGATTTGATCGAAGATTTCACCGTAGAAGATGTATTTTATTACAATCCATACAGAACAATTGATACCGCATCACGCCTAGAAGAAAGTTATGCTTACACCCAATATGAATCTATTGACGAAAGTCGGGGGATTGTAACGGGCTGGGAGGTTGAAATTAGACAAGAACCTTTGGAAGAACAAATCATGTATTTAAGATTGGAAGACTCAGCTCTTGCAGAAGCAACTACTACTGTTCAAGCAGACGGTTTTAACGAAGTATCTACCGCTGGATCTATGACGCGTTTTTTACCCATCGGTCGGTATTTATACACCATCAATTTTAATGAATTGGTGCTGTTCTCGATTGGAGACAACTATCAGCCCAGTCGTTTTGCACGTTTGGATACCAGTACTCAAGCTGAAACTTTATTCCAATTAAACGACCTACTTTTTGTAGGCTCTACCACTGGAATGTTGATGTATGATGTTGCCAGCCCCGGCAATCCAAATTACCTCAACAGCATACAACACTTTAGAAGCTGTGACCCCGTTGTCGCAGATGAAAACTATGCTTATGTCACCCTTAGAGGTGGCACCAATTGTTTTACAGAAACAAATGAGCTACAGATTATCGATATCAGCAATCCAGAAGAACTAAGCGTAGTTGCACGACAAGTAATGTTTAATCCACATGGATTAGCCATTCACGGGGACTATCTATTGGTTTGTGACGGTTCGGCAGGTTTAAAGGTAATCAATGTAAGTAATCGCGAAGAACCCAACGTTCTATCAACAGACAACATTCCTTTTGCTTATGATATTATTGTAGACTTTCCTAGTGCGATCGTTGTCGGCGAAGGGGTACTATATCAATACGATCTCTCTAACTTACCAGAGATTGTTAAAACTAATGAGTTGGTACTAACCAATTAATTGATTGGTTCTGCATAAAGGTCAAAGTCGGCAGCTTCAGTGATATTAACCGTCACAAATTCCCCCTGCTTAAGGTAATATTTTTTGGCATCAACTAATACTTCATTATCTACATCTGGCGAGTCCATTTCTGTTCTACCAACAAAATAATTACCCTCTTTACGGTCAATAATACAGCGATAAGTGTTCCCTACCTTTTCTTGGTTTAACTCCCAAGAAATTTGTGATTGTACTTCCATAATCTCTGCAGAACGACGCTGTTTTTCTTCTTCTGGAACATCGTCTTCAAGTTGGAAGGCATGGGTGTTTTCCTCGTGAGAATAGGTAAAACAACCTAAACGTTCAAAACGCATTTCTTTTACCCAGGCTTTTAATTCATCAAAGTCAGCTTCTGTTTCTCCTGGATAACCCACAATTAAACTTGTGCGCAAAGTAATCCCTGGAACCGCAGCTCTAAAGTCTTTGAGCAACTGTGTTGTCTTTTGTTTTGTCGTCCCACGACGCATTGATTTCAAGACACTATCAGTAATATGTTGTAAAGGAATATCTAGGTAATTACACACTTTAGGCTCTAGCCTCATAACTTCTAGCACATCCATAGGAAAGCCTGTTGGGAAAGCATAATGCATGCGAATCCATTCGATTCCTTCTACTTTAACAAGGGCTTCAAGTAATTCAGCTAGATTGCGTTTTTTGTAAATATCCAAACCATAATAGGTCAAATCTTGCGCAATCAAAATCAATTCTTTTACGCCATCTCTTGCCAGCTTTTCTGCCTGAGATACTAAATCCTCTATGGGAGTAGAACGGTGTTTTCCGCGCATAAGTGGAATAGCACAAAACGAACAAGGGCGATCACAACCTTCAGAAATTTTAAAATAAGCATAGTTTTTTGGGGTAGTTGTGATTCGCTCTCCTAAAAGTTCATGCTTATAATCGGCCTCAAGTGCTTTTAATAATTGAGGTAATTCACTGGTACCGAAATATTGATCCACTTGCGGAATTTCTTCTTGCAAATCTGGTTTATATCTTTCGCTTAAACAACCTGTTACAAAAACCTTATCGAGTTCTCCTGCTTCTTTTCGCTTAATATTGTCTAAAATAGTATTGACCGATTCTTCTTTGGCATTATCAATAAAACCACAGGTATTGATCACAACGATATTTCCCTCTTCTTCATGGACCACGTCTTTGCCACTGGCTTTGAGTTGCCCCATCAATACTTCTGAATCGTAAATGTTTTTAGAACACCCCAGGGTGATGACATTGATCTTATTCTGTTTGGTCGTCTTTGTACGCATTAGTTTAAAATACGGTTTAAAAATGCTAGGGTAGCTTCTCTCACCCCATCATGGTTATTTGACACTAAATCACTGGCTATTTCATGAGCGCCAGTGTTTGGAAAGGCCTTTTCTTCTTTTAAGTTTTCTGGGGTACCTAATGCTTTAAACATTTGTTGCATGGCAGCAACAGAAACGGTGGGATCTTGTGCTGTTTCATCTTTGTAATAATAGCCTGAAAAGACAGGAACAGTAACCTTTGCAAAAGTCTCAGGAATCATTGCAGTTTCTAATAATTTCTGCATGTGAACTACCGCTTCTAAACGATATCGCATGGTCCAAAACTGTGCTTTTTCAGGAATACTGTTAGCCACATTGTGATACTCACCTCCTTCAACTTGACGCACAATTTGCAAGCCCCATGGCAGGGTTGCCACAAAGTCTAAAGGGTGATTAATTCTAATATTAGGCGCATAAAGTACGAGTGCAGCTAACTCTGGATGTTGTGCCGCTAAAGCGAGTGCAAGGGTGCAGCCAGTAGAGGTTCCCATTAGAATCACTTTTTCGCCCAGTAGTTGGCCTACGGCCAAAGCTTCTCTTGCTGAATCCATGGATTTCTCGCCTGTATAATTCGCTAAACCTTCTTGGGTATCAAGACCGTGGTCATATAACCTAGGTAAATAAATATTCGCCCCTAGCGCAGCTGCAACTTCTTTATGAACTGGACCTCCATCTGAAGTACTCCCAGAAAATCCATGAAGATAAACGATGGCATATTTTGTTTTTTGCGGAATGGAATCTGCAAAAATGACTTCAGATTCGTTCCCTGGTTTGATGTTTGGAATAGCATCGTTTTGGTTTTTCACCCATTGGGGTAAAGCGTTTATCTCAATCGATAATTCTGGTAAAGGTTTTTCGATAATGGGAGCATCAACAGTAGGTCCCATGACAAAAACAACAACAAAAAAAATGGTTAACCCTAATAAGGTTCTAAATAATACTTTCATAAACTTTAATTAAAAAAGGAGTGAACAAAAGCTGGGCTATTAAAGATTTTTAAGTCTTCAATCCCCTCGCCTACTCCAATAAATTTCACTGGGATATTAAATTGATCTGAAATTCCCATTACAACTCCACCCTTTGCTGTCCCATCTAACTTTGTGATGGCGAGAGCAGTAACTTCTGTTGCAGCGGTAAATTGTTTGGCTTGCTCAAAAGCGTTTTGCCCTGTTGAACCGTCGAGCACTAAAAGCACTTCATGCGGAGCTTCAGCTACGATTTTATCCATCACTCGTTTCACTTTAGTCAACTCATTCATCAAATTGACTTTATTGTGAAGACGCCCTGCCGTATCGATTAAAACAATATCTGCTTTTTGACTAACCGCTGACTGTAACGTATCAAAGGCGACAGATGCTGGGTCACTCCCCATTTCTTGCTTGACCAAAGGAACATTTGTTCGATCTGCCCATACTTGTAATTGATCTATCGCACCAGCACGAAAAGTATCTGCTGCGCCTAATACCACCTTTTTCCCGGCTTGTGTAAATTGATGTGCAAGTTTACCTATTGTGGTTGTTTTTCCCACTCCATTTACCCCTACTACCATGATAACATGTGGACTATTGGGATAATTTTTATCAAAAGAAAAATCTGTTTCTTTTTCTTGGGCAGCTAAGATCGTTAAAATTTCTTCTTGTAGAATCTTGCGTAAATCCTCTGTCCCCAAGTATTTATCCTTTGCAACTCGGCTTTCAATTGCGGCAATGATTTTTAAGGTAGTTGGCACTCCAACATCTGCAGTGATGAGCACTTCTTCAAGATCATCGAGTACATCTACATCAACGGTAGAACGTCCTGCGATTGCAGTACTTAGTTTGGAAAAGAAGGATTTTTTAGTTGTGGCTAAACCCTTGTCTAATTGTTCATCGTTACCAGAAAATAGTTTCCCTAAAATGCTCATGTGTTGGTATAAAAAAAGCTACTGTAAAAGTAGCTTTTCTTTATTACTATATGAAATAGTTGTTTTATTGTTTGCTCAACCAATCGTTTGCCCTGTCTGGAGCAATAATTGTTTCAACGAAAGAGTACGATTTTGCATCACCCTTTTTCACCATCTTGATGGCTTTTGTTAAACGCTTTGAGCCGGTCTGTAATGTTGCTACTGATTTCTTTGCCATAACTATTTAATTTCTTTGTGAACAGTCATTTTTTTCAAGATCGGGTTGAATTTTTTAATCTCCAAACGATCTGGTGTGTTCTTCTTGTTTTTTGTTGTAATGTAACGAGACGTTCCTGCTTGTCCAGAAGCTTTGTGCTCTGTACATTCTAAAATTACTTGAACGCGGTTTCCTTTCTTTGCCATGATCTATATTTTATAAAACGCCTTGGGCTTTAGCTTCTTTTAAGACAGCTGCAATCCCTTTACGGTTAATAGTCTTTAATACTGAAGTTGACACCTTTAAGGTAATCCACTTATCTTCTTCTGGGATATAAAAACGCTTTTTGATTAAGTTAACCTCAAATCTACGTCTTGTTCTATTTAACGCTTTTGAAACATTGTTCCCAAATTGTGCGCGTTTTCCACTAATTTCACAAACTCTTGACATAATTGTTGTTTTAACTGCTTGTTCTAAACAGGATGCAAATTTACTTTTTTTTATTGAGTTACAAAATACTTTATCCTAAAATTATCACCCATTCTTACTTTATTTTCATCTTAGGTTCTTACCTATTTAGTATCTTAGTTTTTTAAATAAATACAAGCTAGAAACAAAGGTATTATATTTCGCTTGATAGCTGTCAAATTTGGGTGTTAGCCCTTAAAAAACATGAGTAGACAATATCAAAATAAATTTTCATTTTGAACTATACGATTGAAAAAAGCACGCTAGAAGACTTAGACGAGATTTTTGAACGTTATACCGATGCAGCAACTTTTCAACGCAATAAAGAAACCGTTGTTGTTTGGCCTAATTTTGATCGTACTCTCGTTGAAAAAGAAATCCTTGAAGGCAGACAATGGAAATTAATCCAAAACAATACCATCTGTTGCGTTTGGGCTGTTGCCTTTAGTGATCCACAAATATGGGAAGAGCGCGACATAGATCCCTCTGTTTATATACATCGTATTGCAACCCACCCTAATGCTAGAGGGCAACAAATGGTCAAAAAAATTATTGACTGGGCAATCCCCTTTGCAAAAAGAATGAAAAAGACACACCTAAGGTTAGATACTCTAGGGAATAATACCCGACTTATTGAATACTACCAAAGTGCTGGTTTTTATTTTTTAGGGATGTTTCCCATGAAAAACACAGCAGGTTTACCAGATCACTATCATACTGCCCCGGTTTGTTTGTTCGAGATTAAACTTTAAGGTTTTAGGTTTGATTTTGTACCTTTTTACAAAAGACCTACATCATGACATCTAACAACAACATTAGTATTCAACAAGAATTTGAAGTATCTCCGCCACTTTTGTGGAAGTATCTTACCCAACTCGAACATATGCAAAAATGGTTTTTTGCAGCATTGACTTCTTTTGAGCCAACAAGGGGCTTTAAAACTTTTTTTGCCTTTCAATACATCAACAAGACCTTTACCCACCAGTGGGAGGTTAGAGAAGTGATCATGCAAGAAAAACTGTGTTTAGGGTGGCAATACAAAGAATATCCAGGGGATTCAGAGGCCATTTTTGAAATCTCTTCTAGCCCAAAAGGATGTATACTAAAACTCACGGCCACTATTCTTTCTCCGTTTCCAGAGATGGAAGAATTTAGCCGTGAGTCTATGCAATCCGGATGGACCGATTTAATTCAAACACGTTTAAAAGCGTATGTTAATTCGCTTTAAAGAAAGCTAACTTGCCCTGTAGCAATATCGTACATTCCGCCAACGATCTGAATTTCGCCAGCTTGCTCCATTTCAGCAAGTACTGGACTTTCTTCGCGAATACGTTCAATCGTTAAGGTCACATTTTTAGCTCCTACTGCATTGACAAAATCAATGTTAGCAGAAGTTCTATCTGCTGCTGCTGCGGGTTCTGTAACTGCATCTACTGCAGGCGCTATTTTGTCTAACATTCCTGTTAGGTTTCCTAATTCTGCGTGATCACATGCACCTTTTACTGCGCCACACGCGGTGTGTCCTAAAACTAAAATAAGTTTAGTACCTGCAAGTTTAGAAGCAAACTCCATACTCCCTAGAATATCCGAGTTAACAAAATTACCGGCAATTCTGACACTAAAAATATCGCCAATTCCTTGATCGAAAACCAATTCTGCAGGAACGCGAGAATCGATACAACTCAATACTGTTGCAAAAGGAAATTGCCCTGTACTGGTTTGTTCAACTTGTAGGTTTAGATCACGCTCTACTTGTTGTTTTGCTGTAAAACGTTGGTTTCCTTCTTTTAATAATTCCAATGCTTTTGCTGGAGAAATAGCGTCTTGAGACGCTTTAGTTTGTGCATTCATAATCATCCCATTTTTTTATCAAATATAACATAGGAAATTAAATTATGCAATGCTTTTATAAAGCATTTCGAAAACTTTATTGACCGCTTTTTGAATAACACGTTCGCGGTTTTTACCAAAGCTAAATTCTTCTGAAACAACCCCATTTGGTGTAGCAATTGCAATACAAACTGTCCCCACCTCTGCGGCTGCATCGCCCTTACTAGGGCCAGCATTTCCAGTGGTTGCAACGGCATAGTCTGATTGGTATTTTTCTTTGGCCCCCAGAGCCATCGCTTCTGCCACTTCAACACTAACCACATTATGTTGCTCAATTATTGATGGGGCTACGCCCAAAAGAGCTGTTTTACTCTGGGTGTGATAGACAACTGCCCCCCCTTTAAAGAACTGCGAAGCCCCTGGGGTTTTTGTAATCCGTGCGGCAATCTCGCCTCCGGTGCAACTCTCTGCAAGGGATAAACTTACTCCCTTTTCAATGCATTTTTTCTGGATTTGTTCTTCGACAGAAGCTTCTTCTTCAAAGCCCATAAAAATGTCTTGAATCTGCGGTAAAAGAGTGGCTATTTGAGCGTCAATCCTTTGATTTATCTCAGCTTGATTTGGTCCTTTGCCAGACAAGCGTAAGCGCACTCGACCAATATTAGGCAGATAAGCCAATTTGATGTCTTGAGGCAAATTATTTTCCCATTCTTCTATCCGCTCAGCGATGACACTTTCTCCTAGACCATAAGTCAAAACGGTTTTATGAACGATATAAGGACGGGTATAATGCTGTTGCAAAGCAGGGATCACCTCTTTAGAGATCAAAGCTTTCATTTCAAATGGCACACCAGGCAGGGAAATAATCACCTTGTCCTCTTTTTCGAACCACATCCCAGAAGCAGTACCATATATGTTTTCAAGCACTTTTGCCTTTGATGGCAACAAAGCTTGTTTGCGGTTTTCGTCATTAATAGGAGTAGGTACATACTTGCGAAACATCTCTTCGATCTTTTCAAGCACCACTTCGTTTTTGACCAAGACATCGTCAAAATATTCACATAAGGTGTGTTTGGTCAAATCGTCTTTCGTAGGACCTAAACCTCCCGTTAAAATGATTACTTGGGCTCTTTTTTGGGCTTCGTCTAAACAATGCACAATGGCTTCTTTCTTATCGGAAATTGTGGTGATCTGAATGACCTCAATGCCAACCTTATTCAGCTCTTTTGCAATAAAAACAGCATTAGTGTTGATAATTTGACCAATGAGAATTTCATCTCCAATACTTACGATTTCTGCGTACATAAATTTTTGTGCTCTTTAATTCAAAATAGAATAGTTTACTCAGAAAGGGCTCTACTAACATCCCTTATAAGTTGCGCTACTCAGTCGGCCAAAGATAAACATATCAAATACTTTTCAAAGGGATTACTAATCAAAGAAAACATCAACTCTAGTAAGCATTTTTAGAAAGAATATCGAAGAAAAAACTTATTCTTATTTCACTTTAATCCGGAAAAGCTCTTGCGCTTCAAGCCTCCCGACTAAAACATCATTTGGAGCAACAGGACCTACCCCAGCTGGGGTTCCGGTAAAAATAATATCGCCTATTTTAAGGGTAAAAAATTGAGACACATAGGCGATTAATTCATCTATTTTCCAAAGCATCAAAGCAGTGTTTCCAGATTGCACCACTGTTTCATTTTTTTCTAATTCAAAACGCAGTTGATCTACCGATGGAAGGCTATCTTTCTTCAACCATTTCCCCACTACTGCTGCACCGTCAAAGCCTTTTGCCTTTTCCCACGGCAATCCCTTTGCTTTTAATTCTCCTTGTAAATCACGGGCGGTAAAATCAATCCCTAAACCTATTTCGTCATAATATTTATAGGCAAATTTTGGTTGAATGTGTTTCCCTATGCGGTTAATGCGTACAAGCACCTCAACCTCATGATGTACATCATTAGAAAATTCAGGAATAAAAAAGGGCTGCCCCTTTAATGCAATGGCAGTATCAGGTTTTAAAAAAACCACTGGATCAGTGGGTTTTTCGTTAGAGAGTTCTTTGATGTGATCCGTGTAATTACGACCAATGCAGATTATCTTCATTAACTTCCACTATTGAGTTTACGCAATCGATGTGCGGTTAACACTTTCTTAGTGTATAACGGAAAATCAGCGTTGAGTAACCACCCAAAATAGCCTGGTTCATTTTCTAACACTTCATCAACAGTTTTCCCCTTGTGCTTCCCGAAAGAAAACGTAGGTTGATCGTCTTTGTTATAAACAATAAACCCAGCGACATCCACCGTGCGTTTATGCGAAGAAAACTCACTTAAAAAAGCTGTGTTATTTTCTAATTCTCCGTAGCGTTCTAACTGCGCAAGTAAGACATCACAAGTAGCTTCTGTATCTGCCATGGCAGAGTGCGCATTGATCAATTCTTTGTCGCAATAAAATTGCAGGGCTGCGCCCAAAGTTCGCTTTTCCATTTTGTGAAAAATGGTTTGTACGTCGATGGTTTTATGGCGTGTAAGGTCAAAATCAACTTCGGCACGCATAAATTCTTCTGCTAAAAGCGGGATATCAAAACGATCAGAATTAAATCCAGCTAGATCACAATCTTTGATATAGTTGTAAATCTCTGTCGCCGA
Organism: uncultured Flavobacteriaceae bacterium; assembly: GCA_943787295.1. Taxonomy (GTDB): domain Bacteria; phylum Bacteroidota; class Bacteroidia; order Flavobacteriales; family Flavobacteriaceae; genus Arcticimaribacter. The sequence goes on from CALSLW010000001.1 coordinate 805,253, forward strand.
TTGTTTGAACAAAGGAGCATCTGCGACTTTATCGTCTGTTATCCCGTGTACATCTGAAGCGCCCTTAGGGATCGGCATTCCTGGGTTAACTAACCAGGTTTTTCCTTCGCGGTTTCCATTTGGCAATAATTTCAAAATAGCGATTTCAACAATACGGTCTGAAACAACATTAACCCCAGTCGTTTCGAGGTCAAAAAAGCAAAGTGGTCGGTGTAGTTCAAGTCCCATAAATCTATTTTAAAAAGTTATTGTTGGATCCCAGTTTTCTAGGTAATCTGCTACAGCTTTAGCAAATTGTCCTCCCATGGCACCATTTACAACACGGTGATCATAACTATGAGAAAGGATTATTTTTTTTCTTATTCCTACAAAGTCACCGTTTGGTGTTTCAATTACAGCAGGCATTTTTCTAATCACCCCCAGAGCTAAAATCCCTAATTGTGGCTGATTGATAATAGGAGTGCCCGTTATAGATCCAAAATTCCCAATATTGGTAACCGTATATGTCCCCCCTTGCACCTCATCTGGCAAAAGTTGATTTACACGTGCCCGATTGGATAAATCATTCACCGCCTTTGCTAAACCTACAAGATTGAGATGATCTGCGTTTTTGATTACAGGAACAATCAAGTTGCCATCGCCTAAGGCAGTAGCCATTCCAATATTGATATCTTTCTTTTGAATTATTTGATCTCCTTGAAGAGAACTATTTAAAAGTGGAAACTGTTTTAAAGCGTGAATTATTGCCGAAATAAAAATAGGCGTAAAAGTCAACTTCTCTCCCTCTCTGGCTTGAAATTGATTTTTTACTTTTTCTCTCCAGTCCCATAGTTCTGTAACATCTGCCTCAACAAAAGATTGTACGTGGACAGAAGTATTTTTACTCTCTGTCATGTGGTGAGAAATCAATTTTGCCATTCGGGTCATTTCAATCACTTGATCTTCTCCACTCGTGACAGGTTCGCTTTTGATTTGTCCTTCAATAGAAGGCGAAGCAACTTCGGCTTTAGCCTTAGTAATTGGGGCTTGAGGAGCAGCTGTTCTATTCTCTAAATGTGCCAAAATATCTTTCTTTGTCAAGCGATTATTCTCTCCAGTTCCGGGAATGCGGTCTAATTCTGCGAGAGATATCCCTTCTGTTTTGGCAATATTTTTAACTAGGGGAGAATAAAAGCGAGTACTATCGCTCACACTTTCTTGCTGAGGACTTACTGCCTCAACTGCTTTTTGGACAGGTGCTTCGACAGTCTCGATAACTTCTTTAGAAAGTTCGGCTGGCTTTTCTTCTACCACAGCTTCTTCTGATATTGCAATTTCTGGCGCTGTGTCAGTCTCTTCTATTTCTTGTTCTGTTTCGATTACTGCGATCACATCCCCTACTTGGATCACTTGATTAAGCTCGAATCTTTTTTCGAGTAAAACCCCTTCAACATCAGATGGAACGTCAGAATCAACTTTATCGGTAGAGACTTCAACAATAGAATCGTCAATTTCAATGGTGTCGCCCACTTCTTTTAACCATGCGGTTAAGGTAGCTTCGGTAACACTTTCTCCCATTGAAGGAAGCTTTAACATGAATTTTCCCATGTGCAGTTTTTTTTATTTGGGTACTTGCAAAGGTACCAAATTTATAAGAGAATTAGCGGTCTAATTAAAGGGAGTCTGCATAGGGCACGCGTTTTAAAATACTTCGCCCTAAGGTAACCTCATCGGTATACTCTAACTCGTCTCCTACTGGAATTCCACGGGCAATTGTCGAGACAGTTACGGGATAATCTTGCAGTTGCTTATTGATATAAAAAATGGTGGTGTCTCCTTCCATCGTTGCCGATAGCGCAAAAATAACTTCTTTAATCTCTCCTGCTTTTACTTTTTCGACAAGCGAATTAATCGTTAAATCTTGAGGGCCTATCCCATCAATGGGAGAAATAATCCCATTAAGGACATGATATTTCCCTTGATATTGCCCGGTATTTTCAATGGCCATTACATCTCTAATATCTTCTACCACACACAATTGGGCGTTATCTCTTTTAGCACTTGAACAAATCTCACACAGTGGGACATCAGATAAGTTGTGACATTGCTCACAAAAGATCACCTGTGTTCTAAAGGCATCTAGTGCTTTTGTCATGGCGAGGGTTTGTTCTTTTGGTTGCTTGAGTAAATGCAAGACCATACGCAAGGCGGTGCGCTTCCCTATCCCGGGTAATTGTGCCATTTCGTCAACGGCTTGCGCCAATAATTTAGAGGAGAAATCCATGGGTTAAAGTTACAAAAATCTCGTTTGTTTTTTCTTTCCTAACTTTAGCAAATATATGATTACACCTAGTTTTATCCTCGCCCTGATTCTTGGCTATTTTGCCGTGCTAGTAGGCATTTCATATGTCACTGGAAAAGAAGATTCCAATATTGATTTTTTTACCGCAAACCGCAACTCTCCTTGGTATGTTGTCGCCTTTGGGATGGTAGGAGCATCGCTCTCTGGGGTTACCTTTATTTCTGTCCCAGGGTGGATAGAAGCCTCACAGTTTAATTATTTGCAGGTCGTCTTGGGTTATGGCTTTGGCTACTTTGTAGTAGCCTATATATTGCTACCGGTATACTACCGCAATAATGTCACTTCGATTTATGAATATTTAAATCAGCGTTTTGGGAAAAACAGCCATCAAGCAGGAGCATTTTTCTTTTTTATCTCTCGTGTTTTAGGCGCTGCCTTTAGGTTATTTCTCGTTGCCATTGTGATGCAACAATTTATTTTTGATGCTTGGAATGTTCCTTTTGAAGCGACAGTAATTCTCTCGATTCTTTTAATATGGGTTTACACCCAAAAAGGGGGAATCAAAACTATTGTATGGACCGATACGCTTCAAACCGCTTTGATGATTTTAGCCGTTTTTTTATCGATTAGCTATATAAATCAAGCCCTGGGTTGGTCCTTTTTTGATTTTATTCAATCTGAAGCATTTAGCCAATACAACGATGTTTTTGTCACAGACTCTTTTTTGAAAAGAAGTCATTTTTTAAAATCATTTATTGGGGGAGCATTTATCACCATTTGTATGACAGGACTGGACCAAGATATGATGCAGAAAAACTTGAGCTGTAAAAATCTAGCAGATGCACAAAAGAATATGGTGGTCTTTAGTATCGTTCTGGTGATTGTTACTACATTATTTATGCTCTTAGGTGCCTTGTTATTTATTTATTCAAAAAAAGAAGGTATTAGCATACCTCTTATGGATGGACAACCAAAATCTGATTTACTCTTTCCAGAAATCGCCCTAAATGGGAATTTAGGCATAGGGGTTGCAGTTACTTTTATTCTAGGTCTTATTGCTGCAGCATACAGTAGTGCAGATAGTGCGCTAACTTCTCTAACAACTTCATTTTGTGTCGACTTTTTACGCCTGGAACAAAAAGCAGAAGCACAACAAAAAAAGACCCGAAAGCAAGTCCATATAGGAATGAGTGTTTTACTGATTCTTGTGGTAATTGCCTTTAAATACATATTAGATAGAAATGTAATCGACGGTTTACTTACCGTTGCAGGCTACACCTATGGTCCTTTATTAGGACTGTTTTCCTTTGGCATTTTTACTTCCTATCAAATCAAAGATCGATGGGTATGGCCAGTAGTCTTTAGTTCGGTAATCTTAACTAGTTTACTAGGAAGCATCAATGCAGCGAGTCTGGGAGGATATCAAATTGGGTATGAATTACTGCCTTTAAACGGTCTATTTACCTTTATTGGATTAATACTGATTCGTCGAAAGTAGCACTAAGGTACAAGCGCGTTCTACCAGAATACCTTCTTCGGCTAAACGCTTTTCAAAAACAGGGTTTTCTGTTCCGGGGTTGAATAAAACTCTTCTGGGTTTTAATCCACAGACATAATCGATGTAATTCTCATGATGGGCAGGACCAACGTACAAAGTTACTGTATCAATAGCAGACCAGTTTTCTTTTTCGGTATGGATTGTTTCTCCGTGAATTTCTCCGGCTTTTAATCCTAGGGCAATTACCGTGTGACCTTTTGCCTTTAAACGCTCAATGGCTTTGTAGGCATAGCGTTCTGGTTTATTTGAAGCACCAATGACGAGGGTTTTCATTTACCAATTAATGATGGCACTTCCCCAAGTGAATCCGCTTCCAAAAGCAGCTAAAACCACTTTATCGCCTTCTTTGACTTTTCCTTCTTCCCATGCTTCTGTTAGCGCAATTGGGATAGAGGCAGCAGTGGTATTCCCATAGCGCATAATGTTGTTATACACTTGGTCATCACTTAATCTAAACTTCTTTTGGATAAATTGAGAAATACGCAAGTTCGCTTGATGAGGCACGAGCATATCAATGTCATTTGCATCCCAGTTGTTTTTTTGGAGACCTTCATTGATTACTTCAGAAAAACGAAAAACGGCGTGTTTAAAGACCATTTGCCCATTCATATAAGGATAATAACTCACATCTTCTGGATCGTTAACTTCCATGATTTCTGGCACCCATCGTTGTGTACTAGGACCAATTAAAGAAAGTTCTTCAGCGTGTTCCCCTTCAGAATACAAGTGCGTAGATAAAATCCCTTTTTCAAGGTTTTCTTCACGGGTTAAAACGGCTGCACCTGCTCCATCTCCAAAGATGACAGAAACGCCTCTTCCGCGGGTGGTAAAATCTAACCCTCCAGAATGATTTTCTGCACCAATCACCAAAACATTTTTATACATGCCAGTTTTGATAAACTGATCTGCAGTAGATAATCCATAGATAAATCCAGAACATTGCATGCGAATGTCCATCGCTGGACAAGCCGGAATACCCAAGAGCTTTTGTACAAGCACCCCCGATCCTGGGAAATAATAATCTGGACTTAAGGTGGCAAAAAGAATCAAGTCGACATCTTCCGCTTTTCTATTGGCGCGTTCTAGCGCTATTAAAGCGGCTTTATGTCCCATTGTTGCGGGAGTATCTTCACTTCCTTTGATAATATGACGACGCTCTTTAATTCCGGTTCTCTCTGTGATCCATTCATCAGAGGTGTCCATGCGTTGCGCTAAATCATCGTTTGTAACAATGTTGTCTGGAAGATATTTCCCCAGTCCAATAATTCTTGAGTTATACATTAAGCTAAATTTAATTAATGTGAAGAGCTAAAATAAGGAAAGATTATGAAATGTATTGCTTGTAATTATCCACAACAATTTCTGCCTTTAAATCATGCATTAAATTATAAAGACCAAAGAAGGTTCTATTGATATACAAGAAGTGACGCGATCCCCTGTTTCCATTTAGCTTACGCAGGTATTCATCATTTGCTAATCGATCACTCATACTAGCAATACGACCCCAAAAGGCTTCATTTGAAAAGTCAAAAGTCTCCTCGTGAAAAGGATATGTAAAGACACTTAACATGTCGTGAAAAAGGTTGATGATATATTTACGAGCTTCTGGAGAATCATCTGATCTCAAGATTTCTAACTCAGTGATTTTATGGGCAAAAAAGTCCAAGTCATTGATCGCCGTTTCATTGGCTAATTCAAAATAAGGCGTGTAAAACTCTTCTGGGATTTCTTTGATACAACCAAAGTCAATGGCGACTAATTCCCCTGCCTCTGTGATCAAAAAGTTCCCGGGATGCGGGTCGGCATGAACACTCTTAAGGATGTGCATTTGGTACATATAAAAGTCCCAAAGGGTTTGCCCTAGGCGATTATTTTTGTCTTGATCGTTGTTGTCTTTTGCATATTCTGACAAGTGGACACCCTCCATCCAGTCCATGGTCAAAATCTTTTCGCAAGACAGATCGGGATAATAATTTGGGAAACGCAAATTAGGGATGTCTTTACATTGCTCTTTGATGGTAAGACTTTGCTTTAGTTCAAGGTTGTAATCTGTCTCCTCTAATAACTTTCCTTCAATTTCTTTAAAGAACTTTTCTGTGTCCTGCCCTTTTAAGTTAAACATGCGCGTTGCGACAGGCTTAACCAGCGCAAGATCAGATCCAATACTGTTTGCCACCCCGGGGTATTGGATTTTCACAGCAAGTTTTTTCCCATTTTTTGTTGCTAGATGGACTTGACCTATACTAGCAGCATTGACCGATTGGGTGGCAAACGTATCGAATAATTCTTCTGGATATTTTCCAAAATATTTTTTGAACGTCTTTCGCACTAAAGGCCCCGACAATGGCGGGACAGAGAATTGTGCTAAACTAAATCGCTCTACATAAGCAGAAGGCAATAAGTTTTTTTCCATACTCAACATTTGAGCGACTTTAAGGGCACTGCCCTTTAAACTTTTTAAGCCGTCATAAATATCTTTGGCGTTTTCTTCGTCTAATTTTTCGCGGGCATTTTCTGGATCGACAATTTTATCTCCTATATACTTGATATAATTTCCACCCAGCTTTACTCCAGTAGTGACTAACTTACTAGCGCGTTCTATTTTCCCTGTTGGGATATGATCTAATGTTTTCAATTATGCTTTCCCAGTTGCTTCTTTCCACAAAAACTTTCCCAAATCTAAAATGGTATCCAAACGAGTATTGTCAAACACTTCAAATACAACATTGACAGATTTCTCAATCAAGGCATCTGTTTTCTCAAATCCTTTAGAAGTATCGCTTAACCAAAACTTCATCAATAAGAGCAATTGTGCCCATGTCGCTTCAGAAAATAATTCGACCGGATTAGTTGTAAAACGCGATTTATCTTCGTTGCCTTCTTCGATTAAGGCTTCGGCGAAACCTTTGACAGATTTACGCAAATCTTTTAATTGACCGATATTCTTCATGGGTTGATCCCCTTGATTTAAGGCCATTAATACATAGCTGCGATTGAGCAAGAGCACTTCAAAAAAAGTATAGTAAAAGCTCAATAAACGATCCTTTCTAGTCATGCTGGAAAATTCTTCATTTTTCTCTAATAAGGCGTGAACATTATCAAAAAATGCTGCCCAAACACTGTGCTTTACAGTATCCAGCGAAGCATAGTGTTGATAAAATACAGACTCTTCTATTTTGTTCACCTTACAGAACTTATACACCGAGCTAGGGAAATGTTCATGCTCTAAAGCATATTCCATATAAAGGGCTAAAATGTTTGGTGATTTTTCTTCTTTCTTAACGGCCATCGTCATCTTCTTTTAGTGTGTGACAAAGATAAGGAATGTTTATTCTTTTTTGCAATCTATTAAACATTATTAAAGTGTTAAAATAAATGTCAATTTGTCAGCAAATTCAGTTTGGATATATTTTTGCCATGTTTGAAAAAAATAAATTTAAATTATGTCATCAGGTAAAATCAATGTTTCTGTAGAAAACATTTTTCCACTCATTAAAAAATTCTTGTATAGCGACCACGAAATCTTTCTTCGTGAATTGATCTCAAACGCCACAGATGCAACCCTTAAGCTAAAGCATTTAAGCAATTTAGGCGAAGCCAAAGGAGATATAGGAGATCTCCAAATTGAGATTAAAATTGATGCTGAAAATAAAACCTTGCACATCATCGATCAAGGAATTGGAATGAGCGCAGAAGAGGTTGAAAAGTACATCAACCAGGTTGCTTTTTCTGGCGCAGAAGAATTTTTAGAACAATACAAAGACAGCGCTGCAGACAGCGGAATCATAGGACATTTTGGTCTAGGCTTTTATTCTGCTTTTATGGTGGCAGAAAAGGTGGAGATTATCACAAAGTCTTTTAAAGATGAACCCGCTGCTCACTGGAGTTGTGACGGCTCTCCAGAATACACTTTAGTAGCGCATGACAAAACCAACCGCGGTTCAGAAATCATCTTACATATTGATGAGGACTCTAAAGAATTTTTAGAAGAGGCACGCATCAAAGCCTTGCTAGAGAAGTATAACAAGTTTATGCCTATACCCATCAAATTTGGCACAAAAGAAGAAACGCTTCCGTTGCCAGAAGACGCAGCAGAAGATGCCAAACCAGAAACGGTTACCGTTGATAACATCATCAACAACCCTTCGCCGGCATGGACAAAACAACCCAGCGAACTAAAAGACGAAGATTATACTGGCTTTTACAGAGAATTGTACCCCATGCAATTTGAAGAACCATTATTCAACATTCACCTTAATGTAGACTATCCTTTTAACCTTACAGGGATCTTATATTTCCCTAAATTGAACAATGACTTAAATCTCCAGAAAGATAAAATTCAGTTATATCAAAACCAGGTTTTTGTCACTGATAATGTAGAAGGTATTGTCCCTGAATTCTTAACCCTTTTACGCGGGGTAATCGACTCTCCGGATATCCCATTAAATGTTTCGAGAAGTTATTTACAAGCAGATGGTGCAGTGAAGAAAATCAGCAACTACATCACTAGAAAAGTTGCCGACAAACTAAGTAGTCTCTTTAAAAATGATCGCGAGGCGTTTGAACAAAAATGGAATGACATCAAGGTTGTCATCGAATACGGAATGCTTTCTGAAGATAAATTCTACGAGAAAGCAGAAAAGTTCGCCCTCTACCCTACGATCGATGATTCCTTTTTTACGCTAGAAGAGCTTAAAGAGGCCACTAAAGACCTTCAAACAGACAAAGACAATAAGCATATAATTCTTTATGCTTATAATGTAGATGAGCAACACGCTTATATCGAAGCGGCAAAAGAAAAGGGGTACCAAGTTATCTTACTAGACTCGCCTATCGTTTCTCATTTAATTCAGAAACTTGAATCTTCGAATGAGAACCTAAGTTTTACCAGAGTTGATGGAGATGCCATAGAAAACCTTGTTAAAAAAGAAGAAGCAACTGTTTCTAAATTATCTGACGAAGAAAAAGAAAAACTACAACCGCTTATCGAAGAAGTAGTGCCAAAAGAAAAGTACAGCATTCAATTAGAAGCCTTGAGTAGCACACAACTACCCTTTGTATTAACACAGCCAGAGTTTATGCGCCGTATGAAAGAAATGCAACAAGCGGGTGGGAATGCCATGTTTGGGCAAATGCCCGAAATGTACAACCTAGTGGTGAATACCAACCACCCATTAGTTGAACAAATTCTCAATACTAAAACCGAGAAAAAGCGAACAAGACTCATTCAACAAACTCTGGATTTAGCACGTTTATCTCAAAATCTCTTGAAGGGGGAAGAGCTTACAAGCTTTATTCAACGCAGTGTTGATCTAATTAAGTAATTCAACTGGGGGATTCTATCCCCCAAGTTTTGTTTAATCTTTTTCGATATCGTATATTTGTGTACACCCAAAATCAATATTATGATAGAACTACTCATTTACATCATCACTTTAATCCTCTCCCTGTTTAGCTTCTTATAGGGAATTACATTAATTTTTATCCTTTTACTATCTTGCAGAAAAAAGCATGTTAGAGCTATTTTCTCAAGAAGAAAGACCTTTTTTTCCTAATTTACCCAATGGGGAATTACAATACTATCCTGAGTTTCTAAGTCCTAAAGAGGCAGATGCCTTGTATAATGAATTGTACAACATCACCCCCTGGCAAGCAGATAAAATCACTGTTTTTGGCAAGACCTATGATCAACCGCGGTTAACCGCATTATACGGTATTGATCCATCGCCTTACTCCTATTCTAATATCACCATGAAGCCGCACCAGATGACGAGTACCTTATTAGGGTTAATCGAGAAAGTAAAATCATTCGATGAGAACGAATTTAATGCTGTTTTATTAAACCTCTACAGAGATGGAAAAGACAGCAATGGCTGGCATGCCGACAATGAAAAGGAACTAGGAAAAAATCCTGTTATTGCTTCCATAAGCTTAGGGGAGGAACGTTTTTTTCATTTAAAGCATAGAACTCAAAAAGAGCAACGCCTAAAAATTGCCTTAAAAAATGGTAGCCTTTTAATCATGGGAGGTGAAATGCAACATCACTGGCTACATCAAATCCCAAAAACAGCGAAAACCATCTCACCCAGAATTAATTTAACTTTTAGAAAAATTAAAAATTAGATTTTTTTAATTCTTTTTGTATCGATAAAGAAACGGGTGAATAATATCAGGACTGTGAAGTTACAACTACTCTCGAAGTTTCTTTTTCTGTTTATGGTAGTTATATCTTTACTGCTGCCGACAGCAGCGGAGAAATAGTTGAAATTTATGTTGATTCTTGGGAATTTAATAATACTGACCAAACTGAGATTCTAATCGATGGGGAAGAGGTTTTATCAATTGATGAACTAACTGATTCTCGTTTTGTTGTTACCTTTAGTGACCCTTATGAGGGTGAAACTTTTACAGAGACTTACACCTTCTCAAAAGCAAACTAATCAAATTTAGTTTATACCAAATAATAAAAACCTCACTGAAAAGTGGGATTTTCTTGATTTTTTAAAATGTTCTAACAGTTATTCTGGTTTTGTAACACAATTGCATAAATTTGTGTTCTTAAAAAATTGCTGCTATTAAAGATTTCCTACTCCTTTATTCCTTCTTTATAGGGTTTGCTCTCTATGGACAAGACACCACTGCTTTATTGACAAAAGCAAGCATTCAAATCGATGGAAACATTGAAGAGGAATGGAATCGCGCTGCTACTTCAACCCCTTTTTGGGAATACTTCCCTACTGACACCCTTTTAGCAAAGCAACAGACCAAGGTTAAATTCTTGTATGACGATCTAAACCTATATGTTTTAATCGTAGCAGAGACAGAAGACAACAACTTTATCACCCCCACCTTAAGAAGAGATTTTAGCCCGCGAAATAGTGATTCTGTCACTTTAATATTAGACACCTTTAACGATGGGACAAATGCCTTCCTCTTTGGAACTAACCCAGAAGGAGTTCAACGCGAAGCGCTTATTTCTAATGGAGGAAATAGCTCCTTTAGAGACTTTAATAATTCTTGGGACGTCAAATGGCAAGTCGAGGTAGCAAAAACAGATCAAGCTTATATCACCGAAATGAAAATCCCTTTCTCTAGTTTACGTTATGGGGAAAACTCAACACAATGGCGGGTCAATGTATATCGATCTGATATAGGAAATAATATCACCTCTAGTTGGGCAAATACTCCACGCAATCAAAACGCCGCTGGATTAGCCTTTATGAAAACCCTAGGTTTTGAAATGGCGCTGCCAAAGGCAAAAGTCCCCATCGCCTTGATTCCTTTTAGCAGTGGAATTGTTTCAAAAGACTTTGAAGAAAACCGTTCGGTTTCTTCGCTATCTGCAGGAGGAGATGCAAAAATAAGTATCGGTAGCGGAATGATTCTAGATCTTACCCTTAATCCAGATTTCTCTCAAGTAGAAGTAGATGATCAAATCATTAACCTCTCTCGCTTTGAAGTTCGTTTGCCTGAAAAAAGACAATTCTTTATTCAAAACAGTGACCTGTTTGACAATTATGGAGACAGAAGAGAAACACAACCATTTTTCTCAAGAAGAATAGGAGTGGCTAAAGATCGCGATGACAACACCATTGAAAACAAAATTATTGCCGGTGCGCGTTTAAGCGGAAAACTCAACGACAATCTTCGCCTAGGCTTTTTAAATATGCAAACGGCAGAAGACGCTGCAAATGGAATTGCCGCCAACAACAACACCGTCTTTACCCTGCAACAAAAAATGTTTAGCCGCTCGTATTTAGGTTTTATCTTTGTCAATAGACAACAAACAGGAGATCCTGAATTTGAAACAGAGCAAGACGATTTTAATCGGGTGGTTGGACTAGATTATACACTAGCCTCAAAAGACAACAAATGGACTGGAAGAAGTTTTGCTCATAAAGCCCTTTTAGAATCAAGAGAGAAGGATGCCTATACTGCAGGATTTCGTTTAAACTACAACTCCAGAAAGCACAATGTTTACTATGGAGGAAATCGTATTGGGGAAAACTACTCCTCTGATCTAGGTTTCTTGAGAAGAGCAGGAATTCAGAAACATTTTTTACGCTATGGACACCGCTTCTGGATTGACTCTAAAAAAATTCGCTCGTTTGATTTAAGTCAATCCCTTTTTTATGTGGATAAGCCTAAATCGAATAATTTAGTAACTGACAGAAGTATAGGAATACGCGGGGAATTGCGTTTTACAAATCAATCGCAAATAAGATTTGAATTTAATCATCAATACACTTTTCTCACCAGTGAGTTTAATCCTTTAGGGGGAGACGATACGATTGGACTCCCAGAAGAATCTGGCTATAATTACGATAATTTTGAACTGTCCTATCGCTCGAATTTTAGCAAGAAAATCAATTATAATGCGGCGATTTCCTATGGTGGTTTTTACAGTGGAACAAAATTCTCTGTAGAAAGTGAAATCGCCATACGCTTACAGCCCAGATTTAATGGAAGTATTAAGGTTAATTATGACAAAATTGACTTTCCAGCACCCTATAGCTCTGGAGAACTGTGGTTAGTAGGTCCTAAACTAGACTTTACATTTAGCAAAAGTGTCTTTTGGAATACCTTTATACAATATAGCTCGCAGTCAGAAAATCTAGGAATCAATTCTAGGCTACAATGGCGTTTTGCTCCTCTATCAGATTTTTATATTGTTTATAATGATAATTACTTCGCAAGGACTACTTTTGTACCTAAAGTAAGAAGCTTGACCTTCAAGCTAACCTATTGGTTAAATATATAAGATTTTAGTATGAAAAAATTAGTCATCCTTGCCCTTGTGCTCACTGCAACTTTCTGTTCTTCACCGGTAAAAAAGAACATGATGGTCAATGGAAAAATTGATGGATTAAGAAAAGGTACATTATACCTCCAAAAAATGGAAGACACCCTTTTAGTATCTGTCGACTCTGTTGAAATAAAAGGCGAAGACAGCTTCACTTTAGCAGATGACATTCAAAGTCCAGAGTTTTACTTCTTGTCTTTAAACAAAAACGATGGCGACAGTTTGACAGAGAGGATTCCTTTCTTTGGAGAAGCCGGTGAAATCAAAATCAACACCCTCTTGCGTACTTTTGCCAGCAGTGCAAAAATTGAAGGTTCCCAAAACCAAATTCTTTGGGATGAGTACATCTCAATTATGCGTAAATTCAATAAGAAGAACTTAGAAAACTATGAAACATTTATTGGCGCAGACGAAAATAAATCTGTTGAAGAACGCGCTGCTGATCTTAAAAAAGCAAACGAAAGTATATTAAAACGCAAATACTTATTTGCCCTTAACTTCGCCATGAATAATGCAGACAAAGAAGTTGCGGCTTATATTGGTGCTTATGAAGTAGGAGGTACTGTCCCATTGTTTTTAGATAGCTTATACAACAAGCTTAGTCCTGAGGTAAAATCCTCTAAATATGGGCTAGCCTTCAAGCAGGAGATCGACAGCCTAGAACGCTAAATTACAACTTGTCAATTTTAGCAGATAATGCTGTTGCTTTTTCTTGTAAAGAAACGCGAATCTTGCTGTAATGTTTTTTTGCAGAGCCTTCGCCCGAAGCGTGCATTTCTTGAATCAAATCGTCAAATAATGAGATCGCCTCGTCGATAATCTTTTCGCTCTTTTTTGTATCGAGTTCTGGTGAGGAAAGTTCTTTCACATAAACTTCTTCGATTAAAGCGCCTAAGGTATCGTTGATTTCTTTTTTAAGGTGTTTTCTACTGGACATGCTGTTTGTTTTTTTTAAAATTAAACATTTATTGTTTTATCCGAACTATTCTTGATCGCTTTTAAAGCTTTCTTGATATGCGAAGTCGCTAATATACTATCATGTACATAAACCACTTTCCCTGTTTGATCAATCACAAAAGTGATGCGTTTAGTATATAAACCAAAGAGGATTTTAGGTAATTTAAACAGGCGTTGAACAACTTTCTTAGTATCGGCTAAAAGGATAAAAGACAAACTATGGCGTTGTGCGAAACACTTGTGGCTCCCAATGCTGTCTGAGCTAATTCCAATCACCTCTGCCCCTAAGTCTTTAAAATCTTCATAACTGTCCCGAAAAGAGCAGGCCTCTGCTGTACAACCAGGAGTTTCGTCTTTGGGGTAGAAATAAACGACTGCGGGTTTTTGACCAATCACAGTATCACTCTTAAAAAGATCTCCTTTTTGATCTTTTAATTCAAAATAGGGAACATTCTCCCCAACTTTTAAACTCATATAATTTTACTCTGAATAACTAACAAAATTGCGTGGTGTCTCGTATAAAACCACTTCTAATTCTTGACCCGAAGTTAGAATTTTTTTCAACTTTTGATGAATCACTACCACGATATTTTCGGCGGTGGGGATAAGGTCGACAAACTCTGGAACTTCAAGGTTTAGGTTCTTGTGATCAAAGGCATCTTCTACCTCTGCTTTGATATGATCTTTTAATACTTTCATATCCATTACATAACCGGTATCTGGATCAATGTCTCCGGTCACACTCACGATTAACTCATAGTTGTGTCCGTGAAAATGGGGGTTAGAACATTTTCCAAAGTGGGCTTCGTTTTGTGCGTCTGTCCAGTCTTTGCGATACAGACGATGAGCTGCATTAAAATGCGCCTTTCTACTAACTTTTACTCTTTTCATGGCTATTTTTTAAATGGGTGTATACACGGTCAAAGATGATCTTAAACCATGCAGTATAATGTTCAGGATGTTGTTGCATGTCTGTTGCGATCTCCTCCATTCCCATCCATTTCCAAGCCGCTACTTCTTCTGGATTGATCTTTGGTTCCTCTTCGCTATAGCCCACCATAACATGGTCGAGTTCGTGTTCTGTTAAACCATTGTCAAAAGGAGCCTTGTAAATAAAGCTAAACAACTCTTCTAAGGGAACCACAAAACCCATTTCTTCTTGCAGGCGTCGTGCCCCTGCAGCAAGATTGCGTTCTCCATCGCGTTGATGGCTACAGCAAGTATTGGTCCATAGTCCGGGAGAATGATATTTGTGCAACGCACGTTGCTGTAACATCAATTCTCCCTGCTGGTTAAAGATAAAAACAGAGAAAGCCCTGTGAAGCACAGCTTTTTCGTGCGCTTCCATTTTTGGCATAAGGCCAATGGGCTCATCTCGTTCATTAACGAGGATAACTTTTTCTTCTTTCATGCAGATCAAAAGTACCGATAAAAACAGCAAAAACCTATTTTAAGGCAGGGCTCCTTCGAAGATATAATGGTATTTTTGACAAATTTCATTTGACTATGTTTCTAGAAGAAATCGCAAAACGCCGCACCTTCGGGATTATCTCTCACCCAGATGCAGGGAAGACTACCTTGACCGAGAAACTGCTTCTATTTGGTGGAGCCATCCAAGAAGCCGGGGCGGTAAAGTCGAATAAAATTAAAAAAGGCGCGACCAGTGACTTTATGGAAATTGAGCGTCAAAGAGGGATCTCTGTCGCTACCTCTGTTCTCGCCTTTTATTACAAAGACAAAAAAATCAATATCCTAGATACCCCCGGACACAAGGATTTTGCCGAAGATACTTTTAGAACCCTCACAGCTGTGGATAGTGTGATTGTGGTGATTGATGTAGCCAAAGGGGTAGAAGAACAAACCGAAAAGCTTGTAGAAGTTTGCCGCATGCGCTCTATCCCCATGATCGTCTTTATCAACAAGCTTGACCGCGAAGGGAAAGACGCCTTTGACTTGATGGACGAGGTGGAACAAAAACTGGGTTTAAGGGTTACTCCCCTTACCTTCCCTATTGGAATGGGTTATGACTTTCAAGGGATTTACAACATCTGGGAAAAGAACGTACAGTTGTTTGTTGAAGAAGACAAACAGCACAAAGGCACCGCAGTACAATATGACGATTTAAAAGATCCCGCCCTAGCCGAATCCATAGGCGAAAAAGCGTTAAATACCTTGAACGAAGAACTCGAATTAGTCGAAGGGGTCTACCCCACTTTTGATCAAGAAACCTACCTCAACAGTGGGCTGCAGCCCGTCTTTTTTGGCTCTGCCTTAAACAACTTTGGGGTACAAGAGTTATTGAACTGCTTTATCGATATTGCCCCTGCTCCGCTTAATAAACAAGCGGTTGAGCGCGAGATTGACCCTTCAGAGAAAGCCTTTAGTGGCTTTGTTTTTAAAATCCATGCCAATATGGATCCCAATCACCGCGACCGTCTCGCCTTTATCAAAATTGTCTCTGGAACCTTTGAACGCAACAAGCCCTACTTGCATGTGCGCAACAATAAAAAACTCAAATTCTCTAGCCCTAACGCTTTTTTTGCCGAGCGGAAAGAGATCGTTGAAATCTCTTATCCCGGGGATATTGTAGGCTTGCACGATACGGGGAATTTCAAGATTGGAGATTCACTGACTAGCGGAGAAAACATCAACTTTAAAGGGATTCCTAGTTTCTCTCCAGAGCATTTCCGTTATATCAATAATGCTGATCCCATGAAGGCGAAACAGCTCAACAAAGGGATCGATCAATTGATGGACGAAGGGGTCGCACAGCTCTTTACCCTCTCGCTCAATAACCGAAAGATCATTGGGACCGTAGGTGCCCTGCAGTTTGACGTGATTCAATACCGCCTCGAACACGAATATGGAGCAAAGTGCTCTTATGAAAACCTCAACGTGTTTAAAGCTTGTTGGGTGGAACCAGAGGATGTAAACAACGATGAATTTAAAGACTTTAAACGCGTAAAGCAAAAGTTTTTGGCCATCGATAAACGGGATCAATTAGTCTTTTTAGCCGACTCTTCTTTCTCCCTGCAAATGACCCAGCAAAAATACCCTAGTGTAAAATTTCATTTTACCTCAGAGTTTTAAATAATCACTAGCAAAAGAAATAGCAGCTAGAAAACACCTTCCCTAGCAGATCTTAAATAAACCTTCATTTTAAAAAGCTTTTGCTCAGCAATTTACTCAAACCGCTCACTTTTCATATATTGATGGATATCATCAAGTTCTAAAATGAAAAAAACAGTCCAAATATTAATCTACCTATTGATATTTACATCGTGTAAAAATGATGATATAATTGTGGCAGATACTGAGGAGGAAAATCTAGCCTTTATTTCTGCGGTGGATATTTCTAAATACCCTGAAATATCGAATACAAATTCAATCTTTTATGATTTGGATGAAAACCAAAAAGACTTCTTGACCATACTCAAGGAAAAGGGAATCAATACAATAAGGTTACGGCTTTGGGTTAATCCAGTAAACGAGCACTCTGGATTTAATGAGGTAAAACAATTTTCTCAAAGCTTGAAAACGCATGGCTTTAAAACCTGGTTGACGCTTCATTATTCAGACAGCTGGGCAGACCCTGGGCAGCAAAATCCCCCATCACAATGGCAAGGAATAAGCTTTTCTGCGCTAAAGGATAGCGTATACAACTACACCAAAAAAGTCATGCAAGAAATGCAGCCTGATTATATCCAAATTGGAAACGAAATTAACACAGGAATACTGCATCCTTATGGGGACTTAGCAACCAATCATCAGAATTTTATTGAGCTAGTTCAACAGGGATCTTTAGCCGTTAGAGAGCGTTCAATGGATTGTAAAATTATTTTACATTATGCAGGAATTGAACATGCCGATTGGTTTTTTACTCAGGTAAACCAAATTGATTACGACATTATTGGCTTATCCTATTATCCCATCTGGCATGGAAAGTCTTTAACTGCACTTAAAACTAGAATGCAGGAGCTGAGCAATATTCACAACAAAAAAATTCTCATTGCTGAAACAGCCTACCCATTTACACTTGAGTGGAATGATTGGACAAATAATATTGTAGGCTTAGACGAACAACTAATATTACCAGAGTATCCCGCTACTCCTGAAGGACAAAGAAACTTTATTAGACAAATAAAAACCTTGACCAAGGAACTGGAAAACGGAATAGGATTTTGTTATTGGGGAGCCGAATTAATTGCTTGGAAAGGAAATCAGTCTACAGATGCCTCGCCCTGGGAAAACCAAGCCTTGTTTGATTTTAATAATAAGGCATTAAGTGTGCTCAATGAATTTGAGTAGCCAATATTCAAATAAAACATTAAATTTAAGTCATTGATTTACGTTAATTAAGGCAATAAGCGGTATGATAAATATTCAATACTTCCCGAAAAAGAACCCCTTATAGGAGATTTTTCTTGCCTTAAACTACAATGGCCAATACCCATTTATTCTTTAAGATGTAACACCCTAAACAAAAACCGATGAAAGTAACCACCGCAAAAAACGAAAAATTAGGCCAAATGGTCTTCGCCTCCATTTACCCACTTTACCTCAATAGACTGGTGAAAAACGGTCGGACAGAAGAAGAACTGCGCACTGTGATAAAATGGATCACAGGCTTTGATGAAAAGCAATTGCAAACGCTTATTGACGAAAAAGTGACCTATAAAACCTTTTTTGAAAAAGCTACTATGCACCCCAATTCCCAAATGATTAAAGGAGTAGTTTGTGGCTATCGCATTGAAGAGATCCCAGATGAGTTTGAATTATACCGCCAGTGTCGCTGTATGGAAAAGTTGATTGATGAACTCGCCCGAGGACGGAAGATGGAAAAGATTCTCCGCACGGCTTAAAGTCAGCTTTCTATTTTAGAATACTTATTTTATCCTCTCTATGCAACTCTCAAAAGCGCACTACCTCAAAGCCCGTGATTTTATCTTGACCAATGCACGCATGATTGAACGCCGTTTATTTCATTACCACTTTGAGCAAGGAGATACCACAGGAGTTTTTCATGCGGTTTATGCTTATCGTAATACAGACGGTGGATTTGGCCACGGGATGGAACCCGATACGGCTTCGCCCGAGAGTCAACCCCTTTTTACCATCATGGCATTAGAAAGTCTCGAAGAAGCTGGACTACTTAATAGGGACCTGCTCCTAAAAGATTTTATGCCCTATTTTAAAAGCATCACCAATGCAAAGGGAGGTATCCCCTGGATGTTTCGCCCTACAAATGAATATCCTTGCGAGGAGCATTTTAAAACGGTCAAAGAATGGGCTGCATTAAGCACCACTGCTCCTCTTTTAGGGTTGCTAGAAAAATATAATGTCAATCACCCCTGGATGGAAAAAGCCGAAGCTTTTGTCTGGGATGAAATCAAACGCATTAAAGAAAAGCATGCTTTTTGTCATCTTTGCACTCCGCGCCGATTGACCTTTTTAGAAAACACAAAAAGTCAGGAAAAAGCCATGAAAGCCTTAAACGATTTAAAGACCTATATACTCGCCGATGGTGTCATGTACAACAACCCTAAAGAAGAAGGCTGGGGCCTTTATGGAAAACCCCATAGCTTGATGTATGCTCCCGCACAAAATAGTATACTCTCTCCTATTTTCTCGCTAGAACAAATAGAACAGGATCTCAATGGACTGATAGAAAAACAAGAAGAAGACGGGCGCTGGGACACATGGTATGGGCTAAGTGAAGGGATGAAATTAGAATGGGCTGGGATACAAACCCTTTGGACCCTTAAGGTCCTCAAAAACTACAACAAGATAGAAAGGCTTGAAGATTAGGCATATGCCATTAGATCGAGGCTATTTCGATTTGGCCGAAGACCTCTTCTCCATTGGCCCCCTTAAATGAATCACTAAACCATTGAGGAAATTGCGCAGGAGTTGGTCCCCGCACTCCATGTATTTAGGGTGGTTTTCATTCCTGAAAAAAGCTCCTAACTCTGATTTACTGATTCTAAAGTCAACTAACTTAAGGATGTCCACGATATCTTCGTCACGCAATTTATGCGCCACCCTAAGTTTTTTGAAAATGTCATTATTGGTTAAACCCATTGCATATAAATTGTAAGAGAAATAAGATTAAAGTAAGTGAGTTAATTAATTTTTCGCTTTGCGGAAGAACTTAATCTTTCATTGCATCAAAACCTCTTTTTCCAAAAAGGATTTCAAAAAAGAGTTTAAAATCCCCTCTAAGACTCCACAGAGGATACTTGAATGTAGCAGGCCTATTTTTTTCAAAAAAAGCGTGGCCTACCCAGGGAAAACCATAGCCTACAAGAGGTAATGCAATCCAAAACTTAGCTTCCTTTTGTGCGACAATAAAAAAACCTAATAAGATCAAGACAATAAAACTCCCAATAAAATGAAGGATACGACTGGTCTTATTTTGGTGCTCTGTTAAATAAAAGGGGTAAAATTCTTCAAAAGACTGAAAACGTTCTGCTGACATAAAATGTGGTTTTGTTCAATATAAAAAAATCATTTAAATAATTTACTCTTCATAAACATTAAAACTTTCTTTAATAGAATTAATGCATTTAAAATTAATTCTCTACTTTTTGAAAAAAATGAAAAGCGAGAAAACCTTCATTCGCAACTTATCTGAGTTAGCGCTAGATGACCTTCCAGAAGTAGGTGGTAAAAATGCCTCTTTAGGAGAGATGCTGAAAAATTTAACGCATCAAAACATTAACGTTCCTAGGGGTTATGCGGTAACAGTAAGTGCCTTTAATGCTTTTATTGAAGAGAATAAACTTGAGAATAAGATCAATGCACTGATCAACGAAATAGACCTAAGTGATATTATTAGTCTTCGAAAAAAAGGATCTGAAATTCGAAAAATAATTTCAAACGGACGTTTCCCAATACGCCTAGAAAAAGACATCCTAGAAGCGTACTATGCTCTTTCAGAAACTTATGAACAAGATGCGACAGACGTTGCAGTTCGTTCTTCGGCTACTGCCGAAGACTTACCAGAGGCCTCCTTTGCTGGTCAACAAGCGACATATTTGAATATTCGAGGGGGAGAAATGCTTCTAACAGCCATTCGAAATTGCTTTGCCTCTCTTTATACAGATCGAGCAATATCTTATAGATCTTCTAGAGGTTTTGATCACTTTAAAGTAAAATTATCTGTTTGCATTCAAAAAATGGTGCGTTCAGATATTGGCAGCTCAGGTGTCGCCTTTTCACTTGATACAGAAAGTGGATTTAAAGACATCATTCTTATCAATGGTGCTTATGGACTGGGCGAACTTGTTGTAGGAGGAGAAATTTCGCCAGATGAATTTTTAGTTTTCAAACCTACCTTAGACAAAGGATATAATGCCATTATTGAAAAAAAGTTAGGTAGCAAGACCCATAAATTAGTTTATGGAAACAAGCCCTTTGAAACAGTTAAAAAAGTACCTGTAGATTTAGAAAAGACCAACACCTTTTGTCTCACAAATGAACAAGTCATTCAGCTGTCTAAATGGGTACAAAAGATTGAAAAGCATTACACCAATTTAAGAGGCTCGTGGTGTCCTATGGACATTGAATGGGCAATTGATGGATTGACAAACGAACTCTTTATCGTACAAGCGCGTCCAGAGACCATTCATTCGCAGTTAGAAGGAGAAGAGAGTATAAAGGAATACACGATTGAAAATCCCGAAAAGTTAAAGGAAAATCTAGTTTTAGAAGGGGTAGCAGTTGGAGATAAAATTGGAAGTGGTCGGGTTAGAAAAATATTAACCCTCGACGGTAGAGATGGTAGTACTGATGAAACAGAGTTTAAAGAAGGAGAAGTTTTAGTCACTGAAATGACTGATCCAGATTGGGAGCCCCTTATGAAAAAAGCTGCCGCTATCGTTACAGAAAAAGGGGGAAGAACTTGTCATGCAGCCATTGTCGCACGTGAAATTGGAGTTCCTGCAATTGTAGGTTCACATTCGGCAACTTCGATATTAAAAAATGATCAAGAGGTAACAATAAGTTGTGCAGAAGGAAATATTGGTAAAATTTATAATGGTAAAATTGCCTATAAGCTTGAAGAGAAACAATACAAATCATTCCCAAAAACAGGAACCCCTGTAATGTTCAATATCGGCTCGCCAGAATTGGCCTTTCAATACCGAAAAATACCAAACAAGGGAGTTGGTTTAGCACGACAAGAATTTATCATCAATAATCACATTAAGGTCCATCCACTGGCATTGTTAAACCACCAAAATTTAAATGACGCAAAATTAAGTAGTGCTATAGCAGAATTAATTTTAGGTTACCCTACAGAAAAAGATTACTTCATTGATAAGTTAGCTCAAGGAATCGCTAAAATTGCTGCAGCGTTTTACCCTAAAAAAGTCATTACAAGACTGTCAGACTTTAAATCGAATGAATATTTCAACCTGCTTGGAGGAAAATATTTTGAACCTAATGAAGAAAACCCAATGATAGGATGGCGTGGTGCCTCTCGCTATTATTCTGATGATTTTAAAGATGCTTTTGCATTAGAATGTAAGGCATTACTTAAAGTTCGTGAAGAATTTGGGTTAACTAATACCACCATTATGATTCCTTTTTGCAGAACACCAGAGGAACTAAAAAAGGTTTTGGATATCATGAAAAGTCATGGATTAGTTCGAGGAGAAAAAGGATTAGAAATTTATCTTATGGCAGAAATTCCTTCGAATGTCATACTAGCTAATCAATTTGCACCTATGATTGATGGCTTTTCGATTGGGTCAAATGACTTAACACAGTTGACCTTAGGGCTTGACCGGGATTCTAGTTTGGTAGCACATCTTTATGATGAACGAAACACTGCGGTCAAAGAAATGATAAAACTATTGATTAAAACAGCAAAAAAACATCAGGTTAAAGTAGGTATATGCGGACAGGGTCCATCTGACTTTCCAGACTTTACGGCATTTCTAGTTGAAGAAGGAATAGATACTATATCAGTGACTCCAGACTCTGTTTTAAAAACCCTAAAGATGATCAATACGATAGAAACCGCTAAAGGATAATCTTTGCATAAAAAAACATCCCCAACATTGTTGTTGGGGATGTTATGTTAAGCTTCGCCTGTAGGGCCAAAGTTGAGCGGAATCTGCGGTTGCTCTTTCACGTTGATTTTCCCGTTAGCTTGTTCAAATCGCTGAATGTTATCACCTAATGCTTTGTGGAGGCGTTTTGCATGTTCTGGCGTTAGGATAATCCTTGACTTGACCTTTGCTTTAGGAGCACCGGGCATCAAAGCAATAAAATCAACAATAAATTCTGAGACAGAGTGATTGATGATCACGAGGTTACTGTAAGTCCCCTCTGCGGTCTTTTCATCCAACTCAATGTTTATTTTTTGATCTTTAGCGGGTTGATCGCTCATGACTTACAACTTAACTTTTTGTTCTGTTTCTTTGTCGATTAGCAAGCTAGTGTACTCGTCTTTTGATCCAACAATAACATCGTTGTATTCACGTAAACCAGTACCAGCGGGAATCTTGTGTCCTACAATTACGTTCTCTTTTAAGCCTTCTAGAGTATCTTCTTTTCCACTTACAGCCGCCTCGTTCAAGACTTTAGTAGTTTCCTGGAATGATGCTGCAGAAATAAATGACTTAGTCTGAAGCGATGCACGGGTAATCCCTTGCAGTTCTGGTGTAGCAGTTGCAGGTTGAGCATCACGTGCTACTACAACAGCTTTTCCTTCACGCTTCAAGTAAGAGTTTTCATCGCGTAATTCACGAGAAGTAATTACTTGACCAGCCTTTAAGTTTTCAGAGTCTCCAACTTCTTCCACTACTTTCTTACCATAGAGGTTGTCGTTTTCTTCGATGAAATCATATTTATGGGCCAACTGATTTTCTAACAATAGCGTATCTCCTGGATCGTTGATTTTCACCTTACGCATCATTTGACGTACAACTACCTCAAAGTGCTTGTCGTTGATTTTCACCCCTTGTAATCGATATACTTCTTGTACTTCGTTTACTAAGTATTGCTGTACTGCAGATGGGCCTTTGATTTTAAGAATATCTAATGGTGTGATTGAACCGTCTGATAAAGGCATTCCTGCTTTTACAAAGTCATTTTCTTGAACTAAGATTTGGTTCGATAATTTCACTAAGTATTTCTTGATGTCACCAAATTTAGACTCAACAATGATTTCGCGGTTACCACGCTTGATTTTCCCGAAAGACACAACTCCGTCAATCTCAGATACAACTGCTGGGTTAGAAGGGTTACGCGCTTCAAATAATTCTGTTACACGTGGTAAACCTCCTGTAATATCTCCAGACTTAGCAGATTTACGAGGAATCTTCACTAAGATTTTTCCTTCTTTAATCTTCTCGTTGTCATCGACCATGATGTGAGCTCCAACGGGTAAGTTGTAAGAACGCAATACATTGCCTTTGTTATCTTGGATTAATAAAGTTGGAATTAACTTTTTGTTTCTAGATTCAGAAATTACTTTTTCTTGGAAACCAGTTTGTTCATCGATTTCTACTTGATAAGTAACTCCTTGCTCGATATTATCATAAACGATTTTACCAGCAAATTCTGAAACGATTACCCCGTTAAATGGATCCCAAGAACAAACAGATTGTCCTTTCTTTAGAGTTGCTCCATTTTCAATATTTAAGATAGAACCATAAGGAATGTTGTTCGTTGACAATATATTCTTAGTTTTCTTATCGATTAACTTTATTTCAGAAGTTCGAGAGATCACGATGTTTACTTCGTTCCCTTCTTGATCTTGCCCTTTAACAGTTTTAAGATCTTCGATTTCTGCTACCCCATCAAATTTAGTAATGAGTTGGTTTTCTTCTGAAATGTTTCCTGCTACCCCACCAACGTGGAAAGTACGCAAGGTTAACTGTGTACCAGGTTCTCCAATAGATTGCGCTGCAACTACACCTACGGCTTCTCCTTTTTGAACCATTTTACCGGTAGCAAGGTTACGACCATAACAAGAAGCACAGATACCGCGTTTCGCTTCACAAGTCAATGGTGAGCGAACTTCGACAGACTCAATTGGCATATCGTCAATAGAATCTGCTACTAGATCTAGGATCTCGTGTCCAGCTTCAACAACAACCTCTCCAGTTCGTGGATTAACGATGTCTTCTAATGCGACACGCCCGCGGATACGATCAGATAGTTTTTCAACGATCTCTTCGTTTTTACGCAATGGTTTAACGGTCACACCACGTAAGGTACCACAGTCAACTGTATTAATAATCACATCTTGAGATACATCTACTAAACGACGGGTTAAGTAACCAGCATCTGCCGTTTTTAATGCGGTATCTGCTAATCCTTTACGTGCACCGTGAGTTGAGATAAAGTATTCAAGAATTGAAAGTCCTTCTTTAAAGTTAGAAAGAATAGGGTTTTCAATGATTTCCCCACCTCCAGCAGTTGATTTCTTTGGCTTAGCCATCAAACCACGCATACCGGTTAACTGACGAATCTGTTCTTTCGATCCACGTGCTCCAGAATCTAACATCATATATACTGAGTTAAATCCTTGTTGGTCTTCGCTAATTCGTTTCATGGCCAAAGAGGTCAAGTGTGAGTTAGTCGACGTCCACACGTCAATGATCTGGTTATAACGTTCGTTATTGGTGATTAATCCCATGTTGTAGTTGCCCATAATCCCATCTACCTTTTTATTGGCATCGTCGATTAATGGTAACTTTTCTGGTGGGATAATAATATCTCCTAAACTAAAGGATAGTCCCCCTTTAAAGGCGAAACCGTATCCCATGCTTTTGATTTTATCTAAAAACTCAGCTGTTTCTGGAACGCTAGTAACTTTTAAGATTTGGCCAATGATATCACGTAAGTTCTTCTTGGTTAATACTTCGTTAAAGTAACCTGCTTTTTCTGGGACAACTTCGTTAAAGAGAACACGTCCTACCGTAGTATCAATGATTTGGTATTCTAACGCACCTTCTTCGTTCAATACTTTTGTGCGAATCTTGATGGTTGCATTCAAATCAACACGTTTCTCATTATAAGCGATATGTACTTCTTCTACAGAATAGAAAGTAAGTCCTTCACCTTTAACCACAAGATCTTTTGTAGACTTGCGCGCTTTAGTCATATAATAAAGTCCCAAGACCATATCCTGAGAAGGTACCGTTACTGGTGATCCATTCGCAGGGTTTAAGATATTGTGAGAAGCTAACATTAATAGTTGTGCTTCAAGGATTGCTTCTGGTCCTAAAGGTAAGTGAACCGCCATTTGATCCCCGTCAAAGTCGGCGTTGAATGCCGTACATACTAGTGGGTGTAATTGGATCGCTTTTCCTTCTATTAATTTAGGTTGGAAAGCTTGAATTCCTAGACGGTGTAATGTGGGGGCCCTGTTCAATAGTACAGGGTGTCCTTTCAATACATTTTCTAAGATGTCCCAAACAACCGGTTCTTTGCGGTCGATAATTTTCTTTGCAGATTTTACCGTTTTTACGATCCCACGCTCGATTAACTTACGGGTGATAAACGGCTTGTAAAGCTCTGCTGCCATATCTTTAGGAAGACCACATTCAAATAATTTTAATTCTGGTCCTACAACAATTACAGAACGTGCAGAATAGTCAACACGTTTTCCTAATAAGTTTTGACGAAAACGTCCTTGCTTTCCTTTTAAGGAATCAGATAATGATTTAAGCGGACGGTTAGAGTCAGTTTTTACTGCAGATGATTTACGGGTGTTATCAAATAATGAATCGACAGATTCTTGTAACATACGTTTTTCATTACGCAAGATTACCTCTGGTGCTTTGATTTCGACCAAACGCTTTAAACGATTGTTACGAATAATCACACGACGGTAAAGATCATTTAAATCTGAGGTAGCAAAACGACCTCCATCTAAAGGAACTAAAGGACGTAATTCTGGTGGAATTACAGGAATCACCTTCATGATCATCCATTCTGGACGATTTTCTTTACGGGTATTCGCATCTTTTAATGCTTCAACAACTTGAAGACGCTTTAAGGCTTCGGTCTTACGTTGCTTAGAAGTTTCGTTATTTGCTTTGTGACGCAATTCATAAGAAAGTCCTTCTAAGTCAATACGGGACAGCAATTCGATCAAACACTCTGCTCCCATTTTAGCGATAAACTTGTTTGGATCGCTATCATCGAGGTATTGATTATCGTCTGGAAGACCTTCCATCACGTTTAGGTATTCTTCTTCTGTCAAGAAGTCCATTTTTTGCAATGACTCTCCTTCTTCGTTTACTGCAAGACCAGCTTGAATTACAACATAACGCTCATAATAGATGATCATGTCAAGTTTCTTAGAAGGAAGACCTAAAAGGTATCCAATCTTGTTTGGTAAAGAACGGAAGTACCAGATGTGTGCTACAGGAACAACTAAGTTAATGTGCCCTACACGATCTCGACGTACTTTCTTTTCAGTAACCTCTACCCCACAACGGTCACAAACGATTCCTTTATAACGGATACGCTTGTATTTTCCGCAGGCACATTCAAAGTCTTTTACAGGACCAAAGATGCGCTCGCAAAATAAACCGTCACGTTCTGGTTTGTGGGTTCTATAGTTAATGGTTTCTGGTTTTAACACCTCACCACGTGAATTTCCTAGAATAACTTCTGGAGAAGAAAGTCCGATGGAAATTTTATTGAATTTTTTTTGGGTTACATTTTCGCTATTTCTTGCCATAACTAATGTTCTTTTTGGTTGTTGTTTATGAAATTTCCTTGATTATTCTTCTAAGCGAATGTCTAATCCTAGTCCTTTCAATTCATGCATCAATACGTTAAAGGATTCTGGTAAGCCAGGTTCTGGCAATGTTTCTCCTTTTACGATTGACTCGTATGTTTTGGCGCGTCCAATCACATCATCTGATTTGACGGTTAAGATTTCCTGTAAGGTGCTCGATGCTCCATAAGCTTCAAGTGCCCATACTTCCATCTCTCCAAAACGTTGTCCACCAAATTGTGCTTTACCTCCTAACGGCTGTTGCGTAATAAGAGAGTAAGGCCCAATAGATCTAGAGTGCATTTTGTCATCTACCATGTGTCCTAATTTCAACATATAGATTACCCCTACCGTTGCCGGTTGGTCAAAGCGTTCTCCAGTTCCTCCATCATAGAGGTAAGTATGTCCGTATTGTGGAATTCCAGCTTTTGCCGTTAGGTCGTCGATCTCTGCTGCACTTGCACCATCAAAAATTGGTGTTGCATATTTTTCGCCGAGTTCTAATCCAACCCATCCTAATACAGTTTCATATATCTGCCCAATGTTCATTCGCGATGGTACCCCTAGTGGGTTCAACACGATGTCTACTGGTGTTCCATCTTCTAAGAATGGCATATCTTCATGACGAACGATACGTGCAACAATACCTTTGTTCCCGTGACGTCCCGCCATTTTATCTCCTACTTTAAGCTTACGCTTTTTAGCGATATATACTTTTGCTAAACGCTTGATTCCAGCAGGTAGTTCATCTCCTACACTAATGGTAAACTTCTCACGACGTAAGGCCCCTTGTAAATCGTTTTCTTTGATTTTATAATTGTGAATCAAATCAGCGATTAAACGGTTGGTTTCGTCTGTCGTAGTCCATGTCCCTCTAGTAAGGTGAGTGTAGTCATCTACTTTAGATAACATTTTTAAGGTGTACTTTTTCCCTTTTGGAAGAACTTCTTCTCCTAAGTCATTTTGTACTCCTTGACATGTTTTTCCATTTACGATAGAGAATAACTTCTCTACCATAATTCCGCGAAGCTCTTCAAACTTCACATCATAGCTTTCTTCTAATGCTTCTAACTCTGCCTTATCCTGGTTGCGCTTGCGCTTATCCTTAACAGAACGGGTAAAGAGTTTTTTATCAATAACCACCCCACGCAATGATGGTGGTGCTTTTAATGAAGCATCTTTTACATCCCCCGCTTTGTCACCAAAGATGGCACGTAATAGTTTCTCTTCTGGGGTTGGATCAGATTCTCCTTTAGGAGTAATTTTACCAATTAAGATATCACCAGGGTTAACTTCTGCCCCGATACGAATCATACCAAATTCATCTAAGTCCTTCGTCGCTTCTTCGCTTACGTTAGGGATGTCATTGGTTAATTCTTCTGCTCCTAATTTTGTGTCGCGAACATCTAAAGAGTATTCGTCAATGTGGATAGAAGTAAAGATATCTTCGCGAACTACTTTTTCTGAGATCACGATAGCATCCTCAAAGTTATACCCTTTCCAAGGCATAAAGGCTACTTTCATGTTTCGCCCTAAAGCTAATTCTCCATCTTGTGTAGCATAACCTTGACATAAAACTTGTCCTTTTGTCACCTTATCGCCTTTGCGAACGATTGGCTTAAGGTTGATACAAGTTCCTTGGTTGGTTTTTCTAAACTTGATTAAGTTATACGACTTTGTATCACTATCAAAGCGCACTTTTTCTTCAAGTTCTGAATAGCTGTAACGTATGGTGATTTTTTGTGCATCAACATATTCTACAACTCCGTCTCCTTCTGCATTAATTAATACACGAGAATCAGACGCTACTTGACGTTCAAGACCAGTTCCTACAATAGGAGATTCTGGGCGTAAAAGTGGTACTGCCTGACGCATCATGTTTGATCCCATCAAGGCACGGTTTGCATCATCGTGTTCCAAGAAAGGAATTAATGAAGCCGAGATAGAAGCGATCTGGTTAGGTGCTACATCTGTATAATGCACTTGAGTTGGATCAACTACTGGATAATCTGCTTCTTCACGAGCAATGATTTTATCCTCGGTGATTTTCCCCTTTTTATCAAAAGGAATATTCGCTTGAGCGATTAATTTGTCTTCTTCCTCTTCTGCACTTAAGTAGATAGGGTTTTCAAGATCGATTTTCCCATCGGTTACTTTGCGATAAGGTGTTTCGATAAATCCAAGGTTGTTCACTTTGGCAAAAACACTTAAAGAAGAGATTAAACCAATGTTTGGTCCTTCTGGTGTTTCAATAGGACATAAACGTCCGTAGTGTGTGTAGTGTACATCTCGCACCTCAAATCCTGCGCGCTCTCTTGATAAACCTCCAGGTCCAAGAGCCGATAGACGACGCTTGTGGGTAATCTCTGCTAATGGATTGGTTTGATCCATGAATTGAGATAGCTGGTTTGTTCCAAAGAAAGTATTGATCACAGAAGATAAGGTCTTCGCATTAATCAAATCGATCGGAGTAAAGACTTCGTTATCTCGCACATTCATACGCTCGCGGATGGTTCTAGCCATACGGGCTAAACCAACACCAAACTGAGAAGATAATTGTTCTCCTACTGTACGAACACGACGGTTAGATAAGTGATCGATATCATCGATCTCTGCTTTAGAGTTGATCAATTCGATTAAGTACTTGATAATGGTGATAATATCTTGTTTGGTTAAGACTTGCTTGTCCATTTCGATATCGTTCCCCAATTTCTTGTTCATTCTATAACGTCCTACCTCACCTAGGTTGTAACGTTGATCAGAGAAGAATAATTTATCAATGATACCACGTGCAGTTTCCTCATCTGGCGGTTCTGCATTACGCAATTGTCGATAGATATGTTCTACCGCTTCTTTTTCAGAGTTGGTAGGATCTTTTTGAAGGGTGTTGTGGATAATGGCATAGTCAGACATATGCGCATCTTCTTTGTGTAGAAGAATTGTTTTTACACTAGCTTCAAGAATCTCTTCGATATGGTCTTTTTCTATAACAGTGTCACGGTCAATAATGATCTCGTTACGCTCGATAGAAATTACTTCTCCTGTATCTTCATCAACGAAGTCTTCATGCCATGTGTTTAATACACGCGCGGCTAACTTTCGTCCG
Source organism: uncultured Flavobacteriaceae bacterium (assembly GCA_943787295.1). Taxonomy (GTDB): domain Bacteria; phylum Bacteroidota; class Bacteroidia; order Flavobacteriales; family Flavobacteriaceae; genus Arcticimaribacter. The sequence continues at coordinate 835,705 of CALSLW010000001.1, forward strand.
ATAACTTTTTTTAATCCCGTTTTAGAAACTTTCACTTCTTCTGCAAGGTCAAAGATTTCTAGAATATCTTTATCACGCTCATATCCAATGGCACGGAATAAAGTGGTTACAGGTAATTTTTTCTTACGGTCAATGTAAGCGTACATCACATTGTTGATGTCTGTAGCAAATTCTATCCATGAACCTTTAAATGGTATAACTCTTGCCGAGTAGAGTTTGGTACCATTAGCATGAAAAGATTGACCAAAGAATACCCCTGGCGAACGGTGTAACTGTGATACCACGATGCGTTCTGCACCATTGATCACAAATGTTCCACTAGGAGTCATATATGGGATAGTCCCTAAGAACACATCTTGAACGATGGTTTCAAAATCTTCGTGTTCTGGGTCTGTACAATACAATTTTAAACGTGCTTTTAAAGGCACAGAGTATGTTAAACCACGTTCGATACATTCTTGTATGCTGTAGCGTGGCGGGTCGACAAAGTAATCGAGGAATTCTAAAACAAATTGATTACGGGTGTCTGTAATAGGGAAGTTTTCTTTGAAAGTGTTGAATAAACCTTCTTCTGCACGTTCTGCAGATTTAGTTTCCAACTGAAAGAAATCTTGGAAGGACTTGATTTGAATATCAAGAAAATCTGGATAATTGGGGGTGTGTTTTGCGGAAGCAAAACTAAGACGGGTTTGTTGTGTTGTTTTCGGCATCGGTACTTTTTTATAACGGGTTAAAAAGCAAACTCAGAAATGGGGGGTTTTTAAACGGAAAAAGGGTTATGGTCTTTGACGTGAGCCAAAGACCATAACCTATTTCAATGGGATGGGGAAGAACTACTTAAGTTCAACCTCAGCACCAGCTTCTTCTAAAGAAGATTTTAATCCTTCTGCTTCGTCTTTAGCAACACCTTCTTTAACAGGTGAAGGAGCTCCATCAACTAATTCTTTAGCTTCTTTTAAGCCAAGACCAGTTAATTCTTTAACGAGTTTTACAACAGCAAGTTTAGAAGCACCAGCTGATTTAAGAATAACATCAAAATCTGTTTTCTCTTCAGCAGCTTCTCCACCACCAGCGGCAGGACCAGCAACAGCAACAGCGGCTGCAGCAGGCTCAATACCATACTCTTCTTTTAAAATGTCAGCTAATTCGTTAACTTCTTTTACAGTTAAATTTACTAGTTGTTCTGCGAAATCTTTTAAATCTGCCATGATTTAAGTTTTTAAAATTAAATTAAATAATTATTTAGTTGAGTGCGTACACAAATTTGTTACCAGGGCTTAACGCTCTGATAAAGTTTTTAAAATTCCAGCCAATTGTCCTCCACTAGACTGAAGTCCAGAGATAACATTTTTGGCAGGAGATTGTAAAAGGGTAATAATCTCTCCAATGAGTTCTTCTTTGGACTTGATTGCCACAAGGGTATCAATTTGATCGTCCCCGATATAAACTGACTCTTCAATGAAGGCTCCTTTTAAAATCGGCTTATCCGATTTTTTACGGAAATCTTTGATCAGTTTTGCAGGTCCGTTTCCAGTTTCAGAAAACATTAAGGAAGTATTCCCTTTTAATACTTGAGATAATTCGCCAAAGTCTTTATCTGATGCTTCCATTGCTTTTTCAAGCAAGGTGTTTTTTACAACAGAAAGACGAATGCCGGCCTTAAAACAAGCTCGTCTCAGGTCTGAAGTTGTTGCGGCGTCTAATCCAGCAATATCGGTTAGATAAAGTGTTTTAGCTTCTGCTAACTCAGCCGTGAGCGTTTCAATTACTTGCGATTTTTCTTCTCTTGTCATTACGAATACGTTTTAAAAATCTTAAGCGATTTTGGTGTCAATTGAAATACTTGGGCTCATGGTAGAAGACATAAAAATGCTTTTTACATAAGTCCCTTTTGTGGTAGAAGGTTTTAACTTCATGATGGTTTTAAGCAGTTCGTCTGCATTTTCTTGGATTTTAAGGGCATCAAAAGATGCTTTTCCAATAGATGCGTGGACGATTCCTGTTTTATCCACTTTGAAATCAATCTTACCTCCTTTTACATCGCTAACTGCTTTTTTGACATCCATTGTCACTGTACCGGTCTTAGGGTTAGGCATTAAACCACGTGGGCCTAATACACGTCCTAAAGGACCTAATTTACCCATTACACTGGGCATGGTTACAATCACATCAACATCGGTCCAGCCGTCTTTGATTTTCTGTAAGTATTCATCTAATCCAACATAATCAGCGCCTGCCTCTTTGGCATCTGCCTCCTTATCTGGGGTAACAAGAGCAAGAACGCGAACGTTCTTTCCAGTACCGTGTGGTAAGGTAACAACACCACGAACCATTTGGTTCGCTTTACGAGGGTCAACACCCAATCGAATTGCTAAATCAACCGAGGCATCAAATTTTACATTAGTTAAATCTTTTACTAATGCAGATGCTTCTTCTAGCGAATAGGTTTTCTTTGCGTCAACCTTTGCGCGTGCTTCTTTTTGCTTTTTTGTAAGTCTTGCCATTTCTTTTCTTCTTTAAAAATTAAAAGGGTGACTCACCTTTAACTGTGAAGCCCATAGAACGTGCGGTACCAGCAACCATTTTCATTGCAGATTCAATTGTAAATGCATTTAAATCTTGCATCTTGTCTTCTGCGATGGTACGTACTTGATCCCAAGTAACCGAAGCTACTTTTGTTCTGTTGGGTTCTCCAGAGCCTTTTTTAGCCTTGGCTGCTTCCATCAATTGAACGGCCGCCGGAGGTGTCTTAATGACGAAATCGAATGATTTGTCTTTATATACAGAAATCACAACAGGTAATACTTTACCTGGCTTATCTTGAGTTCTAGCATTAAACTGCTTACAAAACTCCATGATATTGACTCCTGCAGCACCTAGCGCGGGTCCAACCGGTGGCGATGGATTCGCAGCACCTCCCCTAACTTGTAATTTGACTAGCTTGTCTACTTCTTTTGCCATTGTTTCAATTTACATTTGCGAATTTCCAGAGTGGAAGCCTAGGAAATTCAATTTATATGAGTAACATTTAAATTTTCTCTACTTGCATGTAGCTGAGTTCTAGCGGTGTTTTTCTTCCGAAAATCTTCACCATAACTTGAAGCTTACGCTTTTCTTCGTTCACTTCTTCTATCGTACCGGTGAAACCATTGAAAGGCCCATCGACTACTTTGATGCTTTCCCCTACTGTGAAAGGAATTGCTACATGTTCTTTACTTAATTCTAATTCATCGACTTTACCAAGTAAGCGATTTACTTCTGCGGTACGCAAAGGAATTGGTTCCCCACCTTTAGTTTCTCCTAAAAAGCCGATAACATTCGTCACTGATTTAATTATGTGAGGAATCTCCCCAGACAAATCAGCTTTAATCATGATATAACCAGGATAGTAAACTTTTTCCTTGTTGATTTTTTTGCCGTTGCGAATCTGCACGACTTTTTCAGTAGGAACTAGAATATCTTCAAGGTAACCGTCGTAACCTAAACGGTTAATCTCAGAAGCGATATAATCTTTGATTTTTGCTTCTTGACCGCTTACTGCGCGAACAACATACCATTTTTTTGGGCTTGCTTCTGCCATGTTTATCCGTTGATCAAGTTAAAATAGGCTTGCACAACACCAGACAAAACAGTGTCTGCTCCCCAAATGACTAATGAAAATAAAATGGAAAAGACCAGTACGACCACAGCAGATTGCTGTAATTCTGCACGGGGTGTCCAGGTTACATTGTTTTTTAATTCTTCGAAAGAATCTTTGATATAGTTAATAATTGCTGCCATCTGTGATACTTTTAAACTGCACGGGTTGAGAGGCTCGAACTCCCGACACCTGGTTTTGGAGACCAGTGCTCTACCAACTGAGCTAAACCCGTTTTTATTTGACACAAAAGGCATCCGCCAATGGCGGACACCTTAGGGTCATTTAAAAAACTTTTTTTTGGTTAGTCTAACATCTCAGTTACCTGACCTGCTCCAACAGTTCTACCACCCTCACGAATCGCAAAACGTAGACCAACACTTAATGCGATTGGAGAAATTAAATCAACATTGATTGTTAAGTTATCTCCAGGCATTACCATTTCTACTCCGTCAGGAAGACTAATATTCCCTGTTACGTCAGTTGTACGAACGTAAAACTGTGGACGGTAGTTATTATGGAATGGTGTGTGACGACCACCTTCTTCTTTTTTTAAGATATATACCTCAGCTTTAAATTTAGCGTGAGGAGTTACAGAACCTGGCTTACAGATTACCATACCTCTTTTGATATCTGTCTTTTCAATACCTCTTAATAAGATACCAACGTTATCTCCAGCTTCACCACGGTCTAAGATTTTTCTAAACATCTCAACCCCAGTTACAGTAGAAGCTAACTTTTCAGCACCCATACCAATGATATCAACCGCATCTCCAGAGTTAAATACTCCTGTTTCGATACGACCAGTTGCAACAGTACCACGACCAGTGATCGAGAATACATCTTCAACAGGCATTAATGCATCTTTATCAACGTCACGCTTTGGTAACTCGATCCATGTATCAACTTCAGTCATTAAGTTCATTACAGTGTCCACCCACTTTTGCTCTCCATTTAATGCTCCAAGAGCAGAACCAAGAACAATAGGAGTGTTATCTCCGTCATAGTCATAGAAAGAAAGTAGTTCACGTACTTCCATTTCAACTAATTCTAATAATTCTTCATCATCAACCATATCGGCCTTGTTCAAGAAAACAACAATACGTGGCACACCAACCTGGCGACCTAATAAGATGTGTTCTCTTGTTTGTGGCATAGGACCATCTGTAGCAGCAACTACAAGGATAGCACCATCCATTTGAGCAGCACCAGTAACCATGTTTTTCACATAATCGGCGTGACCTGGACAGTCAACGTGTGCATAGTGACGATTTTCTGTTTGATACTCTACGTGAGAAGTATTAATTGTAATACCACGCTCTTTTTCTTCAGGAGCGTTATCAATCTGGTCGAAGCTACGTGCTTCAGAGTGACCAGCGTCTGCTAGTACTTTAGTAATTGCAGCAGTAAGGGTAGTTTTACCGTGATCAACGTGGCCAATAGTTCCAATGTTTAAGTGGGGTTTTGACCGATCAAAAGTTTCTTTAGCCATAATACAGGTTTTTCTTTAGTGTTTTAAGAGGTGCAAATTTATAAATTTTTATGATTAACTTGTTATAAACTAGAAACTTTTTAAAGTTTTTTTTGTCGTTTTAAATCACCCCTAGAATATTCTTGAACTAGCATATCTTTTTAAGGGTCTTTAACCTTTGTTTTTTCTGTTCTTATTCATTCTTAGCACTGCTTTCTCAATTCCAGCGGGCGTAAGTGATTCCATGGGAATTAATTCTTTGATGATTTGAATGGTCAAGGTGTGTTCCCAGAACTTTAACGGTTCTGGATTGAGCCATGCGCATTTAGAAAAATGCTTCGTCATCTCCATATAAGTATTCATACTTTGATTGCTCAATTCATAGGGTGCCATAGCAGCATCTCCTACAAAAAAGACGTGGTAATTAGGACTCTTTGACAAGATGCGTTCAATGGGGATTCGCTTTCTGCGTTGTGGATCACTGTAAACTTGACCATAGATGGTGTTGTGGAAATAATAGGTTTCTAGATCGTGGGCAAAACGAGTTTTCATTTTACGAAACAAAGTTTGTACAGCTTTTATGTAGGGATGCATCGAATAACCCCCATTGTCTATAAAGAGGAGAACCTGTAATTTCTCGTCTGTCTCGTTTTTAATTTCTGGTAGAAATAGCCCTCCTCGTTCTAAACCGCGATCGATGGTTTCTTTTACATCTAATGTTTCTTGTGCAGATTCTTCTACGATGCCTTTAAGAGAGGCCAAAGCTGCGTCTATATTATTATCATTTAAAATGGCATCTAAATCAACAGGGAAAAAGTTAGCATCTCCCATTACTTTGCGGGCCATTTTTCCGCCTCCACTTCCACCAACACGAATACCATCTTTGGCTGCGCCTCCATTACCATAAGGAGAAATACCTCCTGTACCTACCCAGTGACTCCCGCCGCTGTGATCGCGTTTTTGTTGCTTAAGGACTTCTTCCATTCGCGCCATTAGCTCTTCTAAAGTGAGGTCAGAATAGTCGGCCATTTTATCTAGTGGTCTTCTTTCCCCGTCGCCTTCATCACCTTCGCGGTCTTGATCTTCTACATCGCCATTGTCTTTTTCCCAAAGCTCTCTTCCATCAATCACCTTTTGGATATCATAATGGGTAATATGCACCTCATCTAAAAATAGATTCGCCATTTCTTTTCTGGTCATATCTTCTTCAAGACGACCGGTGTTTTGCTCCTTCCACTGTTGAAAGGTTTGCGAACGTAAAACGGCATCGTGCAATTGTTCGCCATTGCGAATATCAATAGATAAAAAGTAATCGTAAAAGGCACGAGTGTACGGTCCCATTAATTCTGGACTCTTCACGATAAAGGTGCGCAGTACATTATATAAGTCACCAATGGTTTTGACCAATTCGCGATCGATGGCTTTTTGCAAAAGCAAAAGTGTACGAACATCTACTGTGAGGTGGAAAGCTTTAAATCGCTCTGGAAGGGTCGTAAACATACTGCTTAATTCAATGAAGTTCCCATGGGAGGTTGACCTCCCCCAAGGGCCAATTGGCGTTGTACTTTTTCATAGTCTGCCTGTGTTTTAATCAGCGTTCCCAAACCATCCAGCGCATTGAGTTTATCAATGGCTTGTTTTGAGCTAAAGGTTTTGATATACTTTAACCAGTTCAATAGCTCCCTAGTGGTTGGTGCACGTTCTAAACCTATTTTTCGCAATTGATAAAAGATATCTAAAGCTGTATCGACAATTTTGTCACTTACTTTAGGATGGTGTTTTTGAATGATGTCTCGCATTTTATCTGCCTCTGGAAATTGGATGTAATGATAGATACATCTTCCTTTAAAGGCCGTGGGCAATTCTTGTTCTCGATTTGAAGTGATGACAATGGCTGGCATGTCTTCTTCTGAAACCTCGATTACTTCTCCAGATTCTGGCATAACAAACTTGCGGTGACTTAACGCGTACAATAAATCATTAGGGAATTCACGTGGCGCTTTATCGATCTCATCAATTAATAACACTGAATTAGGCGAACTAAACGCTTTGGCCGCAGGGCCTTTACTAACATAATCCCCTAAGGATTCTGTGTCGCGACCAGCGGTAGACATTTTTGAGGCTAATCCTTTTTCTTCTCTCTGCGCGTTGAGGATTTCTACTTGCGAATCTCTTAAATATTTGACATGGTCAAATTTTGCGACAAACTGCTCTATGTTACTTTTTGATCCAGCGGGATAAACATGCAATTCTAGGTCTTGCGCTTTAGCGTACTGCAAGGGGAGTTCTGTTTTCCCCGTTCCCGGTTCGCCTTCGATTAAAAGGGGCATCCCTAAGGTTCTTGAAATGTGAAATGCCTGTGCTAATTCTGTATCACACAAATAGTGATCTGATCCTTCCCAATAGCTCTTTTCTGCCATGATTATTTTTTAATATAGTGTTCAAATATGTTTTGAAGTTGTTCTTTACTCACCCGATGATCGCCTTTATAAGGCAATGTCGTTACCGTCAAGTTATTTTGCGCAATTACTGCATTGACCATAGCGATGCGTTTTTCTGTTAAAAATTGATCTTCGGTTCCATAAGTAAACAAAAGGTTTACTTTGGATAAATCAGTTTTTCCGTGACTCAGCGGAATATCTTCTGGAATCCAGCAAGCGTATGGGATAAGATAATCTACCTCAACCGCTCTAGCGTGTAACCATCTAAAGGATGTTGTCCCTCCTTGCGAAAAAGCTAGAATCAACTTAACACAATCTGGAGGCAACTGCGCCACAAAAGAAGCGTATAATCCAGAGAGGTATTCACTAAAGTCTTCGATTTCTTCTAGACGATCTCGCTTAGTCATCCATGAAGCGACAACAGGTCCCCCAAAATCTTTTTCATAAAACCGAATCAAGGCTTCTGGAGCAACGACAAAATGCTCGTTAGGGTCAAACGCTTTAAACTTATACAACATCTGCTCGCAAAGCATCTTTGATCCATGTAAGGCAAACCAAAAATATTTTGTTGCAGGACCCAGCGTTCCAAAAGTGGAATAGCGGGCTATCTTTTGAGTGGTATAATAGTTTGTGTTTATCTCCATGAATCCTTCAAAAAAACTAATCTTCTCTTTTAAAGAAGTGCTAAATATAGTGTTATCTTCGTGAATATTAAATCTGATTTAAATAAAAAGCATGCTCATTACTACTATAGAGAACAATATTGCCATCGTTCAATTAAACAATGGAAAAGTGAATGCCATCTCCCATCAATTGGTCAAAGAATTAAAAGAAAGTTTTCTTTCTCTTACAGCTAACCCATCGGTTGACGGAGTGATCTTAACAGGGCACACCGGGGCCTTTAGCGCTGGCCTTGATGTAGTAGAGCAAGCCCAGATGAGCGAAGCAGAAACCCATGCCTTTTGGGTTGATTATTACGGAGCTTTACAAGCCATGGTGCGCTATCCTAAACCCTTTGTTTGTGCTATTACAGGATTTGCGCCTGCCGGCGGAACAATCCTTACCCTATGTGCAGATTATCGTATAATGGCCGAAGAACCAAAGCACGTTATCGGGATGCACGAGTTTAAACTCTCTATGATTGTCCCAGAGTTAATGATGGATTTATGGTGTTATACTTTAGGGGAACAAAAAGCTTTTCAAGCCTTACAAAACGCCAAGCTCTTTTCTGCGCAAGAAGCTTTAGAAGAAAATATTGTGCAAGCTATTGCTCCTGCAGATCAAGTCTTAGACTTAGCTAAACTGCACCTTGAAAAATGCCTCAAAGTTTATGGGCCGGTTTATATCGAAAGTAAACGACTTGCACGCAAACAACTCCTGGCTCTTGTCGATCGCGATTTAGATCAAATGGCTAGCGAATTTGTCGCCACAGGAAAAGATCCTGAACTCAAAAAAAGAGTCCAAGCCTTTGCGGCCCAACTGAAACAAAAATAATGGAGCAAAAAAAACCGATTGTCTCTCTTGAGGTGCGTGTTCACTGGGGAGATATGGACGCCATGCAACATGTCAATAATATTATTTATTTAAAATGGGTAGAATCCACCCGACTCTTGCTATTCGAACAGTTGATGAAAGGAGGAACTGCAGGTCTCTCTAAAATTAGCCCCATTCTCGCTTGGAGTGATATTAAATATATCACTCCAGTAGTTTACCCAGATACGGTTAGAATAGATTTTGATATCGTTAAATTAGAAGGTGATCGCTTGCAATGTCAAGCGCATTTGTATAGCACAGCTCAAAATAGACTAGTGGCTATTTCCCACAACACCATTAAAGCCTACAATATTAAACTGCTCAAAAAAGCAGAGATTCCAGAGCACTGGATTCGTCAACTAAGAGAGCACTATGGCGAATCAATCTAATTTAAATGGTCTTGCCAGGCCTTCTTGAATCACAGTGGCTACAAGGTTACCTTTGCGATTAAAAATACTACCCTTTCCTAAACAACGTGCCCCAGAAACATTAGGGCTATCCATAGAAAACAACAGCCATTCATTCACATCAAAAGAACGATGAAACCACATTGCATGATCTAAACTGGCTACCTGTAAGGGCTGGTCAAATTCATCTTGATAATGACTTATCACAGACATTACTAAAAGATCATAATCTACCGCATAAGCTAAAAACTCTTGTTGCTGTCGCAGGTTCAAACTTGTTTGCTTTTTAAGCTTAAACCATATATTTCGATTTTCGTTAGGCCCAATTTTATGGGAATATTCTTTTTCAGGACGAAACTCGAAGGCAAAAGGATTGCGGGCCAATAAATGCAATTTCATTTTATCAGAAATCCCTTCTTCGGTCTTTAAAAGATCAACATCAGAAAGCAAGCCTTCAGGAGCTGCAGCCGCTGGAGAAGGTGTGTGCTTATCAAGTGCTTCTTGTTGTATTTGAAAAGAGGCCGCCAATACAAAAATAGCTTTTCCCTTTTGTAGCGCTGTAACGCGTCTAGTGGTAAAACTACCCCCGTCGCGTAAAGCCTCTACTTCATATTCAATGGCTGTTTTTATATCCCCAGGTAAAATAAAATAACCGTGTAATGAGTGAACTAAACGATCTCCAGGAACTGTTTGATGTGCGGCATGCAGTGCTTGAGCTAAAACCTGTCCCCCATAAACACGTTGCCAAACTGTTTGATAGTTTTCTCCTTCAAAGCGATGGGCATCTAATTGCTTTAATGTAAGTAGGCTGGTTAATCCTTCTGGTGTTTGCATAAAGTTGATTTGACCATTTAAAGATAGTACATCTTAGAAAGAATCTACTCCTCTTATTTAAGTTTGAAGCATAAAAAAACCCTCCACAAAGAGGGTTTAATTGATATACCTAGTCTTTTACAAAGATATGTTAAAAGAATATTGTCCGTTGTCAAAACGAACATTGGGATAATTTACCGTTGCGCTATCAACGTTAACCTCTGTAATTTCATCATTAATATTGATGGTCATTCTATTTTCTACTGGAATAGGACCATTCTCCCCACCAGTAAGTGAAGTAACAACGGCATAATTATCTCTATCTATCAAGATATCAAAGAAGACAATCACAGAAACCATGGTGTTTTCAAGTTCAAATTGAGCACGATAATTTTGTAGAAGATGAACAAATTCGTCCTTGTTTAAATCATAAAATAAATCTTCTTCAAGATTAAGTGAATGGCTTGCACCGGTAATTGTAGTAACAATCTCTGTGTTAGGTATTCCTTTACTGCTCGAAGCAGTTTATCGAACAACAGAATCAAAAGATTCTAGATTAAAGTTACTGTTTTTGAACAGGCAGAGATTAAAATTAAACTACGCAAAAGGAATAATATTTTTTTAATGTATTAATCAGCTAAGTAATTATACCATAAGCTTTTATTCCATTCCTTTCCAAACAAAAGATGCAAGCCAGTTGGAGATACAGAAAAACCGCCTTGATTATTACCGCCTTTATAAAATCTAAACTGAATATCTGTGTTTGTAATCATTTCCAAACGCATCTTTACATTTTGATCGAGAGAAACTTCTTTGGGAACTTTACTCTTAAAGACCTCTTTTGCTTGATTAAATATGCTTTCAAATGCTTCTTGAGAAGTCATAAAATCGATTGTTTTTTTATTTTTTGGGACTGAGTTCTCTTGAGAAGAATAACTAAAATAAAAAGTTACCTTATCTTGAAGAGTGTTTTTATTTTGACTTAAACTAATCTCATTTTCCAGAAAAACAACTTTTCCAATTAGATTGTCGTTAACTTCTTCTTGCTTTAAATTATTTTGACCAAAAGCGAATACTGTTAAGCTCATGGTACAAATAACAAATAGATTTTGTTTAAAACTGAGTTGAATCAAATTCATATTAACTTTATAATTTAAGGACAAGCATAAATGGCTGTGATTAATCCATCTGTTTTGCGCACCTCAATAATCTTGTTAAAACTGCGCATTTTCATATAGGCAAAACCATCTTGATTAAACATAAACGATTGAGGGAAAGAGTGCTTGTTATTCCAAATAATATAATCCCCCACCTCTGGCTCTGGGTCATCTCCAGAATGATAAGCGGTATTGAAAAATCTATTTTCAAAAAGCTGACAATGGTAAGTTTCGTTTGCTACAATAACAGAATTAGAAGCAGTGTTTGACTTATAATTATTACCCAAATCAATAGACCACGGACAACCGTCTAAAGCAGAGACACCTGCAGTATATGGACAACTATCAAATTCGTTCAAGATTCCATCTGTATCCCAATCAGTTTCTTCACTTGAGTCAAAAACTTCTTCAATTATATCATCGAGTTCGTTAAGTGCAGCAGCGGCATAATACCAAACAAAGGTATCAGATTCGTTAATGCCAAGATTATTCATCCTGACAAACATACTGTAAGAACCATCGTTAGTACTAGTGATTTGTGCCGTTTCGGGATCTTGATCAGTCGAAATATTTTGCGAAGCATTATAGCCTGCATGGACATTATTTCCACGTGCAGAAGTAGTAAAGAATAATATCCCTTCACTAATTGTAGTAATGCGCAAAGCAGAAGCTCTTTGGGTCGTTAGGGTAATCGCTTCAAAAGTTCCATCATTTAAATTCCCTCTTATTTTAGTGGGTTGATCGGTTCCCCCTACATAATCATCTCTAGTTCCTATCCAGTAACGAATATTTGTTGCCTGTGCCAAGCCTATATTTTTGATGGTCGTCAATACTTGAACAAAATTTTTATCTTGTCTTACACGATAGGCATTGGTTAATTCAAGTCGAGCAGTCCCTATAGTAATCTCTCCTTTGACTATTATGGTGCCAAAACTTTCACCGCCAACAACAGAAAAACCACTTGTATCGAAAACTTGATTCACCATAGTTGGGTTATATTCGCGCACACCGTTAGTATTCCAATTATTGGTGCCGTCTCCTCCTACTCCTATTCTAGAATCTAAAGGATAATTGACTAATGCCGATTCAGAATAGGTTAATTGTCTCCAATTATTTAAAACTGTACTAAAATAAAAAGGCTGTTCAACATTTCCTGCTGCATTAATGGAAAATTGGGTGCCATTTCCAAAACGCATTTTGCCATTATTAATCACTTGGTTTGTCCCTGTAAACTGCCCATAAGCAGAGAGAGAAAAGAAATAAAAAACAACAAGAATACTTTTCCTAAGTTTCAACACAAGGGTGTTTAAATTTATCAGTATGAAAGGTAAACTTTATATAAACCGAAAAAAAATGATTTAATTGTATTTAAAGTGTTAAAAATGACACTAATAAAAAAATACATTTAGGTCGAAGATCTCACGCTATTGCCTAATAAGAATAAGCTTAGTGATTAAATGTGAAATAAGGATAAAAAAAAGGCTACCCTTTTGGGAAGCCTAATATTGTATAGAGCCAACGAGCAGATTTGAACTGCCGACCTCTTCCTTACCAAGGAAACGCTCTACCCCTGAGCTACGTCGGCGTTAATTAGAGCGAGAGACCGGGTTCGAACCGGCGACATTCAGCTTGGAAGGCTGACGCTCTACCAACTGAGCTACTCTCGCATTTTATAAAAACAATCTTAAGAAAGTTTTTAAAGGTGTGGGGAGAGCAGGATTCGAACCTGCGAAGTTAAAAAACAACAGATTTACAGTCTGTCCTCGTTGGCCGCTTGAGTATCTCCCCAATAAATAAAATAAAGAACAAAGAGCCGATGGAGGGACTCGAACCCACGACCTGCTGATTACAAATCAGCTGCTCTAGCCAGCTGAGCTACATCGGCTTTTAACTACCCTTTCGAGCGGTGCAAATGTATTGATTTATTTATTTTGTTTCAAAGAAAATGCAGAAAAAATATTTCTTAAGATCTAAGTAATTCTTTATGACGAATTAACATTCGCTCTGCAGCTTTGACACTTAAGTCAATTGACTCTTCAAAGCTTTTACATAACTTCTTGACTACAACGCTCTCACCGACAATCCCTATCTTGATTTCAGCAAACTTATTGATGCGATTTGTAGTGTTTTCGACTTTAAAAAATACATCAACCGTTAAAATTTTGTCATAAAATTGATATAGTTTGTCAATCTTACGCTGGGTGAAATCGACTAATTTTTGATCTACGTTAAAGTTGGTGGCTTGTACATTGATTTTCATAAGACAAAGATTTTAATGATTAAACTTATTTTTTATACCCTCTAGGATGAGCATCTTTATAGACGGTTTTTATTTGCTCCATACTACTGTGTGTGTAGATTTGAGTTGCAGCTAGTGAAGCATGTCCCAGCAAATCTTTTACAGTGTTGAGATCGGCCCCTTGGTTCAAAAGATGGGTTGCAAAACTATGTCGTAACATATGTGGACTGCGTTTCACCTTAGTTGATACTTTATTAAAGTAATCATTTACTAATTGATATACAAGCGCATCACTTATTTTCTGCCCTTTTTTATTGCAAAAGAAATAAGGATTATCGGCTTGAGAACGCATTGTATTTACAAGACTATCAAAGTATTGCAGTTGCTTTTTTAAAGCAGGAATCACAGGGATAATTCGCTCTTTATTTCGCTTCCCGATAACTTTCAGACAATTGTTGTCAAAATCAACCCTAGATGTTTCAAGATGCACTAACTCTGTTCTTCGCATCCCAGTGCTGTAAAGGGTTTCTATGATCGTTTTAGCTAATAAGCCTTGATGGTTGTCTTCAAAATGAGCTCCATCTAATAACTCAGAGATTTCTTTTTCTGTAAAAGGCAGCTGGACTTTTTTACTTTCTTTGAGCGGTTTATGCTTCCTCAAAGGGTTCGTCTTGCGCTGCTCTATTCGCATTAAAAAACTGAAGTAGGAACGCAAAACAGAAATCTTGCGGTTGATTGTTCGGTTGCTATTCCCCGCTTCTCCTAAATGCACAATCCACGAGCGAATTAAAGGGTATTCAATCAAATCAATGGCATCTTCTTGATGTTCTCTAGAACAATATTCAGCAAAACGTTCTAAGTCGTTTTGATAGGCTTTAAGGGTATGTGGAGAATAGTTCTTCTCCTTTTCGACATAATCAATAAACTTCGCTATAGCCATAAAAAAACGTTGTGATTAAAGATAAAACTTTAACCACAACGTTGAAATTATTTAACACAATTTGCTTACTGCATTTCTGCGTCGCGTAAGCCTTGAATATATTGTGCTTTTTGAATCTTAGCTCTGTTTTTTACAGAAGGCTTTAAAAATTGTTTGCGTGCGCGTAATTGACGCATCCCGCCTGTTTTATCGAATTTTCTTTTAAAACGCTTTAGCGCTCTATCGATGTTTTCGCCCTCTTTTATTGGAATTATTAACATAAAACGTAACCTCCTCTCTTTTAAAATGTGTGCAAATATAACTGCTTTAGGTTAAATCGACACTACCTTTTCTTAATTCTTTAAAATATCTCTAGAAATGACTAATTTCTGTATCTCTGTTGTGCCTTCTCCTATGGTACACAGCTTTGCATCGCGATAAAACTTCTCTACTGGAAAGTCTTTGGTGAAACCATAACCACCGTGAATTTGAACGGCTTCATTAGCAATTTTAACGCAGGCTTCAGAGGCATACATTTTTGCCATTGCCCCGCTTTTGGTCACATTCTTTCCGTGCATTTTATCACTGGCTGCTTTGTGTAATAAAAGCTCTGAAGCTTCTATCTCTGTCGCCATATCGGCTAACTTAAAGGCAACCGATTGGAACTTGCTAATCGCTTGACCAAATTGATGACGCTCTTTAGAATATTTTAATGACGCTTGATAGGCCCCTTTTGCGATACCTAAGGAAAGTGCTCCGATGGATATTCGTCCACCGTCGAGGATTTTCATGGATTGTATAAAGCCCTCGCCTACTTCACCTAATCTATTTTCATCTGGAATACGGCAGTTGTCAAAAACCATTTCTGCGGTTTCTGAAGCGCGCATCCCCAGTTTATTTTCTTTTTTTCCTGCGGTAAAGCCGGGAGTTCCTCTTTCCACAACAAAAGCGGTCATCCCGTGGTTGTCCCCTTTTTCTCCGTTTCGAGCAACGACAACAGCGATATCTCCACTCTTACCGTGGGTAATAAAGTTTTTGGTACCATTTAAGATCCAATCGTCTCCATCTTTACGGGCAGTTGTGCTCATCCCTTTTGCATCTGAACCCGTATTGTGTTCTGTCAAGCCCCAGGCACCAATATGCTCACCCGAAGTTAATTTAGGGAGCCACTTACAACGCTGTGCTTCATTTCCAAACAAATAAATGTGATTAGTACACAAAGAATTATGCGCCGCTACAGAAAGTCCTATAGAAGGATCCACAATCGAAATTTGTTCAATGATAGCGATGTACTCGTGATAGTTCATACCCGATCCCCCATATTCAGATGGGACAATGACTCCTAAGAAGCCTAATTGGCCTGCGATTCGCATAGCATCAATTGGAAAATGCTGAGATTCATCCCAATCCATCACAAAAGGGCGCAAATGCTTCTCTGCATATTCTCTTGCAGCGTCGGCAACCAATTTTAAGGATTCAGTTTCATGCATAGAAACCAATGTTGGTGTATCCATCATAGCTTTTTAAAACAAATATAGGGCTAATCTTTTAATTTTTAAGCTATCAAAACCTTTGATTGAATGTAAATTAACCAATGACAAATGTTTTAATTCTGTTCTTAGGCGAACTACTTTTCGGGCTTCCGTATAAGAGAGATAAGGCAGCTTTGAAAGCTCCTCCAAGCCAGCTTCTTGTAGGGCAATCTTTTCAAAAGTAGGCGGTGTAATGATACTGCATCTGGATTGAAGTCGCACTAACACCTCTGGGGACAAACCATAAACCTCGGCTAGTTGTGTTTCTTTGGCGTAGCCTTGTAATCTTTCTCGATAGCGAATGATACGTTGACTCATCACCTCGCCTATCCCATAAATTTGTCTTAATTCATCTGCGGTTGTAGTGTTTAAATCAATAGGGGGGAATGATTTTTCCGTATACTTTTTCTGCTCTTTTTTTACTCGAACTGGAAAGTTAAAAAATGGGCTATATGCTTTTAGCCAAGTCGTATCAACCCCAGTGACTTTTTGAAATTCACCTACTGAATTGATCCACTTTCCTTGCTCTCGATAGGCATGCAGGCGATCTATTTCTTGAGGACTTAAGTCCAAAAAGTACCCCCGTTGATCGCTAATGAAATTTGGGTTAAAGGGATAAATAGTTTTGGGCTGTTCAAGCGCTTTTAGAGAGTCGATCTTTTGTTGTAATAGACGGTCTAAAGCAAATATTTCTGACCTAGAAACAGCCTGTTCAAGCGAGCGATTATACAGCAGTAATCCCAGCAATAAAAGCACAAAAAAAACCGCTATCGTCTTTCGTCGAATCGAAAAACCCATAGCGGTTTTAAAAGGCATAATGCTTTATTTTATGGTCCCGATCGCCTCTAAATAACGATTTAATTCTTCTTTCACCTTTGGGAACAAGAAGAACAACCCTATCATATTAGGGAATACTAATGCTAAGATCATCGCGTCTGAGAATGTCCATACAGCTGACATATCTCCTGCCGCTCCAATAACGATAAAGAGCAAGAAAAGGATCTTATAAGTAAGGTCAGAAATTTTACTTTTTCCAAAAACAAACATCCAAGACTGCAGTCCGTAGTAAGACCAAGAAATCATAGTAGATACCGCAAACAATACTACAGCGATGGTTAAGAAAGGTCCAGAAAAAGAAATGTATTTTGCAAAAGCTGCAGCTGTAATTGCTGCCCCCTCTGCCGGTTGACCATCGATCATCACCATTCCGCCTTCGCCGCCATATTGAAATACTGTACTATCTCCATTAAAGATAATAATGACTAAAGCAGTCAAGGTACAAATGACAACGGTATCGATAAAAGGCTCTAATAAGGCAACTAAACCTTCAGAAGCTGCATATTTTGTTTTTACAGCAGAGTGCGCAATAGAAGCAGAACCTGCTCCAGCTTCATTTGAAAAAGCTGCACGTCTAAACCCTGTAATTAACACTCCCAGCAAACCTCCGAGGCCCGCCTGCGGATTAAATGCTTGAGAAAAAATCATACCGAATGCATCGTCTACAAAAGTGATGTTTGTAATAATGATATAGAGGCAAGCCAAAATATACATCAAGGCCATTAAGGGAACTACTTTTTCGGTTACTTGAGCAATACGTTTGATTCCACCTATAATGATAATACCAACCACAACCATCATGATCAAACCGATGATTGTTCTCGCATTACCTCCTGTCATCCCAAAAGATTCAACTAGTTGCATGGCTGCTTGATTTGATTGCGCTGCATTTCCACCTCCAAAAGAAGCTCCAATACATAGCACAGCAAAAATCACGGCTAATGTTTTCCCTAAACGGGCAAAACCTTTTTCTTCTAGTCCTTTTGTCAGATAGTACATGGGACCGCCATAAACAGTTCCATCTTCACCTACGTCGCGGTATTTTACCCCTAAGGTACATTCTACAAATTTTGTCGACATGCCAATTAACCCACAAAGAATCATCCAGAAAGTGGCCCCTGGACCCCCAATCGCAATGGCTAGGGCTACCCCGGCAATGTTTCCATTTCCAACTGTTCCAGAAACGGCAGTGGCAAGGGCTTGAAAATGACTAACCTCTCCTTCTTCTCCATCGTTACTGTGATCATCAACTTCATCGTATTTCCCTCTTACTGTATTAATTGCAGTAGGAAATCTTTTGACATTAATAAAGCCAAAATATACAGTAAAGAACAAAGCTCCACCTACTAGTAGAAAGATAATGGTTGGAATTTCTGTTCCAGGAAAGTTATGAAGAACTACAGCACCCCACCAGTTTGCTATGGGCGTAAATGCTTCATTAATTCGATCGTCAAGACCTTGCTCTTGCGCAAATAAGGGCGCAGAAAATAATATAAATAAAATGGATAATAGTCGTTTAAAAGTGAATTGCATTTGGATGTTATTTGGTTTCTAAGCTACCAATATCCTAAAATAATCCCTAATAACAAATTCTGATTTGCATTGATTTATTATAAATCAAAAACAGAGGTGCGCTTGGTATAGATTAAATCTTTGAGTTTTAACCAAAAAGCCAAAGTTAAGTAAATGACGAATCCCCCCACTAAAGTGGCAAAAGATGCATAGATAAAAAATAAGCGAACACTTTTAACTTTCATCCCTAAACGGTCTGCCAGTCGAGTAGAAACTGCAAAACCATGTTTTTCAAACCAATGTCTAAAATTCCTTGCCATAACTAATCGGGGTGATTTAAAAGGTGTACCCCCACACTGCAAAGTAAACACTTTTTTAGCTCACAATATCCTTTTTTTAAGTGAAGAAAGGACTGAGTGTCTAAGGCATTATTAGCGTTTACCCCTAATGCCTGAAAACCCTCAACAATAACATTCTTCTCTGGTTTTATGGCTTGCATTAAATCAAATACCTTTGCATTTGGATCCTTTCCTTTTGATCTGTGATAACAAAAATACAAGGGTATTAAAGTATTTACCTGAAGTAGATCCACAAAAGCAGATGTGATTCTTTTCTCCCTTGTCTTAGAGACTTTGTCAAAAGTGTAATGCGTTTTCCAAAATGACGAAACCCCCACCTTAGTCATCCATTGTACACGAAGGGTTTTAGCTTCAAATATCTTAGCAAAAAGCTGCTGAGAAGAGACATATAACTGTGCTAATTGTACCAAGCGTATCGTGGGAAAGTTTTGTGGACGCAATCGCATAAATCGAACAGCAACATCAGAAGGTGGCAAAGAAAACTTATGCTGCAAATATTTAAATTCCTCCCATAAACTTGCACCATAAACAGATGATTTTGCAGTAGCGAGCAAGCCCGCTTGTCCTAGCAACAAGGCTTCTAGCGCTCTTTCATCTTGCTGTAATTTCCTTATGACTTTAAAGGGGATGCTCTTTGCCATCTCAAAAAAAGCCTCCCCATTAATATTTAAACCAAAGTTGCGCGACAACAATAAAAACAATACTGCCTCCCAATCATTTTTAGTGGCTGTAAGAAGGCTTTGAATACGCTGGGATTTCTCTTCTAGTCGCGCAACAAAAAGTCGCTCTTTCCAAAGTTGAAAAAGTGGAGAAGGAACTTTATTGAAGTTTGCTTCGCAAGGAATAAAATCAGTCGTTTTAGAGAATTTTCGCTTATGGTTTTCGAGTAATGAAGCAGGAATGTTTTCTTTTAAAACCACGGTTGGCAAAAGACTCCCATCTGCGCGGCAAACTGCGATATCATCCTCCCATACAACATGTAAAATGACATTGTTATAGGCATCGTCTTTATGATGATTGTGGCGATACCAATCTGAAGACTTTAGATGGATTTCGACTGAACCTGCCCATTTTAAGTCTGCGATATAAATTTGCGCATTCGAGAAATCTGGCCCGTCGTGTTGATTGTGAAAACCAACATGTATGACCTGCAAGGAGTCTCCTTGGACAGTTTTTATACGGCTGTGTAGAAATTTTTGAAACTTCCACACATAGTGGAGGAAGTCCTCTTTCATCGATTTGGGGGCTTGTGATTACTCGACGACTTCTCCAGTCCAGGCTAAAATACCGCCTTTAAGGTTAACGGTTTCGGCAACGCCTAATTGATCTAATAATTGACAGGCCTGGGCACTTCTCGCGCCAGAACGACAATAGATAAAATACGCTTTATCTTTTGGAAGTTCATTTGCTGCATCCATAAAAGATTGGGGTTGACGAATGTCTATTAGAGTAGCCCCCACAAGGTGTTTCTCATTAAACTCATCTTCTGTGCGAACATCCAGCAAAACAGCATTCTCTGCCGCTAATCTTTGTTCGTTCCATTCGTCTTGATGTAATTCTGTCATGATATTTTTTCTCAAATTTAATTCGAAATGTTCACTCTTCAAATCATTTTTCTGTCAAAACTTGTCGGTAATAAAATTTATATTACATTTGTATATACAATAGTTGTAATGACAAGTAAAGATAACAAACATAACAGAGATTTGGTTGTAGCCTTATTAAGGGCTGGCAATCGATTGGATGATGAATTAAATGCATTGACAAAAGCATTTGGGATATCATTACCTCAATTTAATGTATTGCGAATTCTAAGGGGACAGAAGGGGAAACCTGCTAACCTTTCAACCTTAAACGAACACATGATTCACAAAATGAGTAACACCACAAGACTGGTGGATAAACTCATTGAAAAGCAACTAGTCGAAAGATGTATTTGTGAAAAGAATCGACGCAAAGTTGAGATTACCATTACACAACTAGGACTAGACCTATTAACTAGTATTGATAATCAACTTACCTTAAAAGAAGCACAACTTGTTGAAAATATAAGCCCTAATGAAAAAGAAAAATTGATTGCTTTAATCTCAAAACTTACCTAAACACAACCTACTTAATTCTAACATTAATTATTCAAATTTAAATTCTATGAAAAAAACAATTCAAAACCTAGCCTTAATAATGAGCTTTATCTTTTGCTCAATGACCTTACAGGCGCAAAAACAAAACGTTAATATCGAAAAGAGCAGCATTCGATGGACGGGAAAAGAAATAACAACCAAGACTCACTATGGAAGCATCTCATTTCAAGAAGCTAGTCTTGAACTAAACAATGGATTAGCCAGCGGTGGACAATTTATAGTTGATATGACTTCAATCAATTGTGAAGATCTTGAAGGTGGAAGTAAACAGTATTTGGAAAAACACCTGAAATCTGAGGATTTCTTCGGAGTAGAACAACATGCAACGGCCAAGCTTGAGATCAGCTCAGCTAAACAAGGAGAAAATGGAAAACAAATTGTCGATGGTCAGTTAACTATCAAGGGGATTACACATCCTGTAAGTTTTGATTTAGCTGTTGGAGAAACATCAGCGACGGCAAATTTGGTCTTTGATCGGTCAAAATACAATGTGAAATTTAGATCAAAAACTTTTTTTGATGATCTAGGTGATAAACTAATTTATGATGACATTGAACTTGAAGTAACTTTAATATTTTAATTTATGAAAACAAATCGACCTAAATGTGGTTGTGGTAATTCAGAGAATCCGGAAGGATTTTGTGATGGATCACACGCCAATAAATAATTTCTCCTTTCAATATTGAACACATTAATTTTTTGAATTATATTTGACTCAATGAAAACGAGAAACAACAGCACAAATTGGTGGAACGAATAAATTAACTTTATTCGTGAAACACGCTGTATCAACATATCAAAGGCTTGTCATCACGACAGGCCTTTTTTAATTTTGGCACCTTATGAAAACATTTGCCCTTAAAACAGAACATAAAAAAATACTCGCAGATACGCTTACACCCGTAAGTGCCTATCTTAAAATACGCGATGTTTTTCCACATTCTCTTTTATTAGAGAGTAGTGACTATCATGCAAACAATAATGATTTTTCCTACATCTGCTGTAACCCCATTGCTTCCATCGAATTAAAAAACGGGGTGTTAAGTACGCAATATCCTGACGGAAGTTCGACCGTTGAACAAGCAGATTCAAGCATGGATATCCCTGAACGCATTCACGCCTTTTCACAACAATTCGACAGCGAGCGCTTTCCATTTAAGTTTATCAGCAATGGTATCTTTGGCTACATCGCTCATGATGCCGTGGATCGTTTTGAGAACGTCAAGCTCAATAAAACCAAACCTGGGCACGACATACCAGACATCTATTATGCCGTCTATCAAAATATCATTGCCATTAGCCTCTTTAATCATGAGGCGCATTTGTTTTCGCATGTTTATGAGGGAGAACACAATCTAAGCGAAATTGAAATTCTACTTAATGCAAAAAATAGCAGCCATTTTAGTTTTGAAAAAGTTGGGGAGAAAACTTCTAACCTCACCGATGATCAATTTATCGACTTCGTCAAAAAAGGAAAAGAACATTGTTTTAGAGGCGATGTTTTCCAATTGGTTCTCTCCCGTCGCTTTTCTCAAGGATTTAAAGGGGACGAATTTAATGTGTATCGCACCCTGCGTTCGATTAACCCTTCTCCCTATTTGTTTTTCTTTGACTATGGAGACTTTAAAATTTTTGGAAGCTCGCCCGAAGCACAACTCATTGTTCAAAATGACAAAGCCGAAATTCACCCTATCGCAGGAACCTTCCGCCGGACAGGTGATGATGAAAAAGACGCACTCGCCGCTGGAGAATTAGCTAAAGACCCAAAAGAAAATAGCGAACATGTGATGCTGGTCGATCTCGCGCGCAATGATTTAAGCCGCAATGGCTCTGAAGTCGTTGTAGAAAAAAATAGAGAGATTCAATTTTATTCGCACGTGATTCACTTGGTCTCGAAAGTGAGCTGTACCATGAAAAAAGCAGCTAAAACCTTCCGGGTGGTGGCAGACACATTCCCCGCGGGTACACTAAGTGGCGCGCCTAAACACAACGCCTTGCAATTGATTGATCGCTATGAAACCACCCAAAGAAATTTTTACGGGGGTGCAATAGGATATATGGACTTCCATGGCAATTTTAATCATGCCATTATCATCCGTTCTTTTTTAAGCAAAAACCACCAACTACACTATCAAGCTGGGGCTGGAATAGTGGCAGACTCTGTCCCAGAGAATGAGTTGCAAGAAGTATATAACAAATTAGGTGCTTTAGACAAAGCATTAACATTAGCTGAAGACGTATAATTATGAAGAAAGTATTTGTCATCGATAATTATGATTCATTTACCTATAATCTAGTTCACTATCTCGAAGAACTGGATTGTGAAGTAACCGTAAAAAGAAACGATCAATTTGAGTTGGACGAACTAGAAGATTACCCGCTACTCCTCCTCTCCCCAGGTCCAGGTATTCCAGACGAATCTGGCTTACTTAAAGCTGCAATTGAGCGTTATGCCCCTTCTAAAAAAATCTTAGGAATCTGTTTAGGTCAACAAGCCATCGGAGAAGTTTTTGGCGCTAGCCTCATCAACTTAGATAAGGTCTATCACGGGATTGCTACCCCAGTAAAAGTCATTAAAGAAGATGTTTTATTCAAAGACCTCCCTGATGTTTTTGACATTGGACGATATCATTCTTGGGTGGTAGAAACTCCTTTACCAGAAGAGCTTATCGCGACTTCTGTAGACGAAGAAGGACAGTTAATGTCCTTGCGTCATAAGACTTATGATGTTTGTGCGGTGCAATATCACCCTGAATCTGTACTCACCCCACACGGAAAAAAAATATTAGATAACTGGATCAATAGTTAAGCATGAAAGCCATACTCAACAGACTCATACAACACCAACAACTAAGCAAGGAAGAAGCGCGGCAAATGATTATCAACATCGCCGATGGTCAATACAACCCTGCTCAAATCGCTTCTTTCCTCACCATTTATATGATGCGCAGCATTAGCTTAGAAGAACTCGAGGGCTTCCGCGCGGCACTACTCGAATTGTGTATTGCCATCGATTTAAGTGAATTTGACACCATCGACCTTTGCGGTACAGGGGGAGACGGAAAAGACACTTTTAACATCTCAACCTTATCTTCTTTTGTCACAGCTGGAGCGGGGATAAAAGTAACAAAACATGGGAATTATGGCGTTTCTTCAGGTTGTGGATCGAGTAATGTTTTAGAAGCCTTAGGGGTTAAATTTTCAAATGACCCAAACTTTTTAAAACGCTGTGTGGATCAGGCTGGGATTTGTATTCTGCACGCACCCCTCTTCCACCCTGCCATGAAAAACGTAGCGCCGGTAAGACGTGAATTAGGCGTAAAGACTTTCTTTAATATGTTAGGTCCACTAGTCAATCCCGCTTTCCCAAGGAATCAATTGACCGGGGTTTTTAATCTAGAATTAGCGCGTTTGTACCACTACCTTTTTCAAAAGACAGACACAAACTTCACCATACTCTATGCTTTAGATGGCTATGACGAAATTTCGCTCACTGGCCCTACAAAGGCCTTTAGCAAAAACAGCGAACGTGTTTTAACACCACAAGACTTTGGGGTTTTACCCTTGGAGGCAAGCCAAATTGCTGGCGGAGATAATGTGGATTCTTCGGCAAAGATTTTTATGAATGTAATCCAAAACAAAAGCACTCAGGCGCAGCAAGAAGTTGTTTGTGCCAACGCCGGAATGGCCATCGCCACTGCATTAGATTTATCTCCAATGGAAGGCTTTGAAAAAGCCAAAGAGTCCCTGCTTTCTGGAAAAGCTTTCGAGGCCTTAACTCAACTTCAAAATTTAAGTAAAGCATGAGCATCTTAGACCGTATTGTTGCCGATAAAAGAATCGAAGTTGCCCAGCGAAAGCAGCTATTCCCTACCGCCTACTGGGAAGCTTCTCCGCTATTCGATCGCCCAGCAAACCCTTTGGCGGAACGCCTTAGAACAAGTGCCTCTGGGATTATCGCAGAACATAAACGCCGTTCCCCTTCAAAACAAAACATCAACAGCTTCCTTTCTGTTGCTGCTGTTGCCAGCGGCTATGAAAGCGCAGGAGTCTGTGGAATGTCAGTTTTGACAGACGGGAAGTATTTTGGGGGATCGCTAGACGATTTAACTTTGGCGAGAGCTGCTACCGATTTTCCGCTTTTGCGCAAAGAATTCATCATTGACGAATATCAATTGATTGAAGCCAAAGCCCATGGCGCAGATGTGATCTTATTGATCGCCGCAGTCTTGAGCCGCGCCGAAATACAACAACTCTCTACCGCTGCTAAAAGTCTAGGACTAGACGTTTTACTTGAGGTACACAATCTCGATGAATTACAAAAATCCATCATGCCTACTTTAGACATGCTAGGAGTCAATAATCGCAATCTCAAAACCTTTGAAGTTTCGCTGGATACAAGTAGAACTTTAGCTGAGAAAATCCCCGCAGAATTTGTAAAAGTTTCTGAAAGCGGAATAAGCGATGTAAACGCGATCAAAGACTTAATGACCTATGGTTACCAAGGTTTTTTAGTGGGCGAAAACTTTATGAAAACAAACGATCCCGGTGCAGCAGCACAGGATTTTATCCAACAATTAGAAGCATGAAATTAAAAGTCTGCGGCATGCGAGAACCCGATAATATTGCAGCGCTTAGCGCCTTGCAACCCGATTATATGGGCTTTATTTTCTGGGCACCGTCAAGTCGTTATGTAAGCGAAGCGACACCCGTTTTAGACAAAAGCATCAAAAAAACAGGGGTTTTTGTCGATGCATCGGTAGACTATATTCAAAGCAGTATTAGCACGCATCAATTGCAAGCAATACAATTACACGGTGAAGAAACGCCTAGTTATTGTCAATTGGTTCAAGGTTTTGGGGTAGAAGTCATCAAAGCTTTTTCTGTAAAAGACGCTTTTGATTTTAGTATTCTTGAAGCCTATGAAAACAGTTGTGATTTCTTTTTGTTTGATACCAAAGGCGCCTTACCCGGTGGAAACGGCTACACCTTTGACTGGAGTCTTTTAAAGGAATATCCTTCCCAAAAACCCTTCTTTTTAAGTGGCGGAATTGGGTTAGAAAACACACAGGAGATTAAAGAATTATTAAATACAGATTTACCCCTGTATGCTATTGATGTAAATAGTAAATTTGAACTCGCTCCTGGGCTCAAAAAAATTAAAGACATAACACAATTTAAAAACAAATTGTATGAACTATAATGTAGATGAAAAAGGATATTACGGCGACTTTGGCGGAGCTTATATACCTGAAATGTTGTACCCCAATGTAGCCGAGTTGCGCGAAAGTTATTTAAAAATTTCTGCAGAACCCGACTTTAAAAAAGAGTTTGACGACTTACTCAAGGAATACGTAGGGCGACCTACTCCCTTGTATTTCGCAAAGCGTTTATCAGAGCGATACAATACTAAAATCTATCTCAAAAGAGAAGATCTTTGCCACACCGGTGCGCATAAAGTCAACAATACCATAGGGCAGATCTTATTGGCAAAACGCCTAGGGAAAAACCGCATTATCGCAGAAACTGGTGCAGGGCAACACGGAGTGGCTACCGCCACCGTTTGTGCCTTGATGGGCATTGAATGTATCGTCTATATGGGGGAATTAGACATTGAACGACAAGCACCAAACGTTGCTCGTATGAAAATGCTAGGCGCCAAAGTTCGACCAGCCCAATCGGGTAGTAAAACCTTAAAAGATGCCACAAACGAAGCTATTCGCGACTGGATCAATAACCCGGTAGATACGCATTATATCATTGGGTCTGTGGTAGGACCACACCCTTATCCAGATATGGTGGCCCGTTTTCAATCGGTAATTAGTGAAGAAACAAAATGGCAATTGCAGGAATTAGAAGGCCGTGATTATCCCGACCATGTGATCGCATGCGTGGGCGGAGGAAGTAATGCCGCTGGTCTGTATTACCACTACCTCAACGATGAGCGAGTGAATATTATCGCTGTTGAAGCAGCAGGAAAAGGCATTGACTCTGGCGAAAGTGCCGCGACTTCTGCCCTTGGGAAAGAAGGGATTATTCACGGGAGTAAAACTTTATTAATGCAAACTCCAGACGGACAAATCACCGAGCCTTATTCTATTTCGGCTGGATTAGATTATCCGGGTGTGGGTCCCATGCACGCGCATTTATTCCGCTCTAAACGCGCAGAATTTATTTCGATCCCAGATCAAGAAGCGATGGACTGGGGCTTGACCCTTTCTCAAATGGAAGGGATTATTCCCGCCATTGAAACGGCCCATGCTTTTGCCGCACTTGACGTGCGTAAGTTTGACCCAGAAGAAGTAATTGTATTTAATTGTTCAGGTCGTGGAGACAAAGACTTGGATACCTATATTGACTATTTTAAGTTATAATGAATCGAATCGATCAAAAATTCCAAGAGGACAAAAAACTCTTGTCCATCTATTTTTCTGCAGGTTATCCTAGCCTTGAGGACACTGTTCCTATCTTAAAAAATTTACAAGCCGCTGGTGTCGACATGGTTGAAATAGGCCTGCCTTTTTCAGACCCCTTAGCAGATGGTCCTACCATTCAAGAAAGTTCAACTCAGGCTTTACGCAATGGAATGACGACAGAAAAACTGTTTACGCAGTTGGAAAACATCAGAGAGCACATTGACATTCCGCTCGTATTGATGGGCTATTTTAATCCTATGATGCAATATGGGATTGAA
Source organism: uncultured Flavobacteriaceae bacterium (assembly GCA_943787295.1). Classification (GTDB taxonomy): domain Bacteria; phylum Bacteroidota; class Bacteroidia; order Flavobacteriales; family Flavobacteriaceae; genus Arcticimaribacter. The sequence goes on from CALSLW010000001.1 coordinate 863,397, forward strand.
AAGTTTTGTCAACGCTGTGAAGCCATTGGGATCGATGGGTTAATCATTCCAGATTTACCGGTAGATGTCTATCACGAAGACTATAAGGCTTTATTTGACAAACACGGTTTGTACAATATGTTTTTAATCACGCCACAAACCCCAGAAGAGCGCATTCGCTATATAGATGAAGTCTCTAATGGATTTATCTATATGGTGAGTAGTGCCAGTGTAACGGGCGCAAAAAGCACCTTTGGGAACACCCAAACAGAGTACTTCCAACGCATCGCAGCCATGGGATTAAATACCCCAACAGTAGTCGGTTTTGGAATCAGTAATGCTGAGACGTATGATGCAGCGACTGCAGCTTCTCGCGGGGCGATCATTGGCTCTGCCTTTATCAAGTTTTTAACAGAAAAAGGGGTTGATCAGATTGAAGAGTTTGTAAAAACTATTCGGGATTAAAAACACTTCCATACTGCTCTACACGAAAATCAAAAGTAGTATAGTTTGGGTCTTTGGCTTTATTTTCTTTGTAAACCTCCATACTCCCAATCGCGCGATTAGCTGTACCAGAAGGTGCAGTTAAACTATAGGTTGTAATGGTTCTCCCTGCCCAGTAAAATTGGTGTTTTCTAGGGACATTACTGTCGAGCACTTCTAAACTTACCCCTTCTTTTTTTACTAATTTCCGAAAGAAATATTCGGGGCCATTCTTGCTATTGCCTCCCGTAAAAATCAAGGTGTTTACTGTGGGATACTTTTTTAAAATCCCCAATACATCTCTTAATTCTGGCTGTTGCATTCCTAAATCTGAAGCGTCTATCTTATCCCGATAGGCTGCCCCTACAATATCACATACCCCTATTTTTTCTCGCTGTAAAAACGCCTTGCGCTGTTCAATCGCAAAGTGGGTGTTTTCATAGACTAAGCCCAGATTATAAATACAATCCCATACTTTCCACAACAAGCCATTACTGCTCCCATAACAAAAATCCACATCTTCATCGTTTAGATCTCCTGTTGAAAATCGCGGTGGAGGTAAGGTACCAATGATTAAACGTGTTGTATCTGTTAAAATATAGGGTGGATAGGGATGTGTGTGGTGAAACATTTGGCAGCTTAGTTAAAAACAATTAGTTTTAATTCCACCAAAACTACTACTTATGGGAAAAGGAGACAAAAAAACCCGTCGCGGGAAAATCGTCAACAAGACTTTTGGCGTACGCCGAAAAACCAAACGCAACAAACGGAAAGAACAAGAAGCTAAGGCTAGCGGATAAAAACCGGCTGAGAAGCTTTATCGGTATGTTCTTCGCTGTATTGATAGCCACCTATGGTGAAGCCTTTGATGTCAGCTAAATCATTTGCTGCTGTATCAATAACATAACGGGCCATCATTCCACGGGCTTTCTTTGCAAAGAATGAAATCATCTTAAGTTGCCCGTTTTTAAAGTCTTTAAATTGTGGCGTGATGATCGCTGCATTAAGGGTTTTTGTATCGATTGCAGCAAAGTATTCGTTGCTGGCTAAATTGAGTAAGACCTCCCCCTCTTTCATTTCTTCATTGAGGGTTTGGGTGACTTTATCTTTCCAAAAAGCAGGCAGGTTTTTCTTTACCCCTACCGGCATTTTAGTCCCCATTTCTAAACGATAAGGCTGGATTAAATCTAATGGATTGAGTAAACCGTATAAACCAGAAAGGATACGTAGCTGTGATTGTAAAACAGGGATTTTATCTGCCGAAAGGCTATAGGCGTCTAAACCAGTATAAACGTCTCCATCAAAAGCGTAGACGGCTGGACGGGCGTTTTCTAGACTAAAAGGCAATTGAAAATCTTGATTGCGCTGCCAATTGAGTTGGGATAGATTCTCTGAAATTCCCATAAGTTTCCCCAAGGCTTTAGTCGACTTTTTCTTCAACAGCTTATTGATTCGCTCTGCCTCCGGCAAAAAACGCGCTTCGGTAAATTGAGCGGTAGGTAATTTCGCTTCAAAATTGAGGGACTTTGCAGGCGAGACAATCATTTTCATACATCGTGCTTTTTATCAAAAATAAGTGGGTTTTTTCACTTGCGCAACCCTGTGGCATTACAATCCTTGATGGATGAATTACAACTGCTTATGCTGGGCATAGTTTCGCCATTTGCTAAGGGTCTTGACTAAATCTTGCGGAATTTCAGAATCAAACTGCATCCACTTTCCTGTTTTAGGATGCTCAAAGCCTAAGGTTTTAGCGTGTAATGCTTGGCGTGGAATCAACTTAAAACAGTTTTCGACAAACTGTTTGTACTTACTAAAGTGGGTTCCTTTTAAAATGGCATTTCCTCCATACCGCTCGTCGTTAAACAAGGTATGTCCTATATGCTTCATGTGGGCACGAATTTGATGGGTACGCCCTGTTTCTAATTGACATTCTAAAAGAGTAACATAGCCAAAACGTTCAACTACTTTATAGTGAGTGACCGCTGGTTTACCTGCATCTCCCTCAGGAAAAACCATCATTTGTAACCTGTTTTTAGGGTGACGACCGATATGCCCTTCGACCGTTCCTTCGTCTTCTTTGGGGCTTCCCCATACTAAAGCAAGGTATTTGCGTTCAGAAGATTTATCAAAAAACTGTTTTGATAAATGGGTGAGCGCTTGCTCTGTTTTTGCAATCACTAGAAGACCGCTGGTATCTTTGTCAATACGATGCACTAAACCGGGTCTTTCATCGGCATTATTTGGCAGGTTATCAAAGTGAAAAAGCAATGCATTGATTAGTGTCCCAGAATAGTTTCCGTGTCCAGGGTGGACCACCATTCCTGCTGCTTTATTGATCACAATAACGGTATCGTCTTCATAGACTACCTCTAGGGGTAAATCTTCTGGCACCAATAAATTTTCATGTGGAGGATGCCCAAATAATACCCGAACTACATCCCCGCCTTTGACCTTATAGTTTGATTTAACCGCAGTGTCATTGACAAAAATACTTCCTTCTTTTGCAGCGTTTTGGATTTTATTTCGGGTCGCATTTTCAATGCGATTCATCAAATATTTATCTACCCTTAAAGGCTCTTGCCCTTTATCTGCTGTAAAAGAAAAATGTTCGTGCAAACTTTCTTCGCGAAAGTCATCTTCGGGGTAGTTATCGTTTTCCATTTCCTAAAACTAGATCTATTTTTGATGTTTTTGGCAACACCATACCTGGTTGAATTTTTTCTCCGTTATATCGCATTTCTAGGACCATATCTCTTCCAATATTATCTCTGTAAGAAATTTCTCCTAAGCTAAAGCCTACTGCCGTTAGGCGTGTTTCGGCATTTCGCTTTGTGATTTGAATTACATTTGGCACTTTTAGTTTACGGTACCCAGAAGGGTTTAAAGTAAAATAAATTTTTCTTCCGCGTTTTACCGCTGATCCTGCTTTTGGGCTTTGCTCGATTACTGCATAAGGAGGATAATTGGGATTGAATTTTGCCGAATCTAAGACTTCATAACGCAGTTCAAAACGTTCCACTATTTCTGGAATCTCTTGTATCGAAAGGGTTTCAAAATCTGGCACCTCAATATGTTTGTTGTTCTCTGTTATTTTATCAAGCCCGTAATAAACCCCTACAAGCAATAAACAGCTGGCAATAAAAGCAATACCCAATTGCCTTAGAAATACTTTGCTAAACAAAAAACGTAAATAATTCATTTCTTAAATTCTGGCGTAAAGATAAGAAACCCTTTGTGATTGATAGAGATAAAGGTCGCTCCTTTACAAAACGATTGCTATTTTTATGGCATGAAGAAAATCATTGGAGTTGCTAGTGGTGGATACACCTCAGAACACGCTATTTCAAAAAAAAGTGGTCAAGTTGTTTTTGATGCACTAAAAGACGGGGAGCATGACTATTATCAAATAGACATTAATGCGTCACAGTGGACAGTTGTAGATTCTAAAGGGGAAACATATCCTTTGGATCAAGAAAGTTTTCACTTTAATAAAGAAGGGCGAAGCATGGCTTTTGACTGTGTGGTGAATATGATTCACGGCGCACCAGGAGAAAATGGAGAGTTAGCCGCTTATCTTGAAGAAAGAAATATTGCCCATACCAGTTGTGATGCAAAAATGGCAGCACTCACCTATGACAAAAGAGCGTGCTTAAAGGTGGCCAATGCGCATGGATTTCTATCAGCAAAACGTTTAAATGTCAATAAAGGAGAAGATATCACCGCAGAAAAAGTTAGCACCGCAGTAGGCTTTCCTTGTTTTGTAAAAGCCAATCGTGCAGGAAGCAGCTTTGGGGTGTACAAAGTGATGAATGAACAAGAATTACCCGCTGCATTAGCAGGTGCATTTAAAGAAGACGAAGAGGTCTTGATTGAGGCTGCACTGGAAGGACGAGAGATTACGGTAGGGGTTTTAGAATGGAAAAATGAGGTGCTTGTTCTCCCAATTACAGAAATCATTAGTGAAAATGATTTCTTTGATTATGAAGCAAAATACGAGGGAAAATCTCAAGAGATAACTCCAGCCAATCTTCCTGAAGCCTGGGAAGCTAAAGCCAATAAAATGGCAAAAAATCTTTATACTACCCTTGGCCTAAAAGGAATCACTCGTTCCGAATTTATTTTTCAAGACGGAATCCCCCATCTATTAGAGATTAATACTATCCCTGGAATGACTCTTCAAAGCATTATTCCGCAACAAGCAGAAGCAGCTGGAATTTCCTTGAATGAATTAATTACAGAAGTAATCGATAATAGCTTAGCTAAAAAAGCCTAAATTTAACATATGAAACGCGCTATTTTTCCTGGTTCTTTTGACCCTATCACCATGGGTCATGTTGATATTATTCGTCGTTCGCTTCCATTGTTTGACGAATTGATTATTGCGATAGGGGTCAATTCAACCAAAAAATACATGTTTTCGCTCGGCCAACGCAAGGCATTTATTGAAGCAACATTTGCTGATGAACCAAAAATCAAGGTGGACACCTATGAGGGGCTAACCGTTGATTATTGCGAAGAAATTGAAGCAAACTTTATTTTAAGAGGCTTGCGCAATCCTGCAGACTTTGAATTTGAAAAAACCATTACTCAGGTAAATCGTCGTTTATCTAATATTGAGACGGTGTTTTTGCTCACCTCTGCCGAAACCTCATTTATCAGTAGCAGTACAGTGAGAGAGGTGATTCACTTTAAAGGAGATTACTCTTCGATGGTTCCAGCTGCTGTACGTTTATAGCCCTGCTTTTTCCCACAAAAATTTAATGTTAGCATAAGCGTTCTCAAATAAGTCAGGAACATCTTTTTTATCAATCCATACTGCTTTTTGGATTCCTTCCTCTACTTGTGGTAGCAATGCAGCTTCAAAATCAGTTTCCATCGCATACCAATAGGTTTTTTTTAAACGGTATTTTCCATTGCGATGAAACATATGTAAAGTAGTGGAAAGCGATTTTGTAATACTTAGATTTTCTGCCCCTGTTTCCTCTTCAACTTCTCTCATCGCAGCAGAGCGAACAGATTCATCTTGCTCTATTCTACCCTTTGGAATATCCCATTTATTATTGCGATAGATAAACAAAAACTTTTTAGTTTGCCTGTGTTGCACTATTCCGCCTGCGGCTTCAATTACTTTAAAAAGGTTATAAAACAATTGCCACATCTTCTCTTCTTTAGCGTGATAGAGATACAACTGCTTTACTTTCTTTGACTTAAGCGCAGCTATAATACTTTTTTTATGGGCGAATTTCAAAAAAAAGACGGGACTTTCTTGGGTTTGTTCAACTAATGAAGTCGTTAAAATGATTGGCTTTTGATTAAAAAATACTTTATACATTTGTGTATGATTTATAGTAAACAAACGGCAGCTGCAACAGCGCAACAACTTTTACAAATTAATGCAATAAAATTGAATCCTGAAAACCCATTTACATGGGCGAGTGGATGGAAATCTCCTATCTACTGCGATAACCGTCTAGCGCTATCTTATCCTGAAGTTAGGGATTTTTTAGCCATCAATTTAGCACAACAAGTAGAAAAACTTTATGGGACAGATGTGACTATCGCAGGAGTTGCTACAGGGGCAATTGGCATTGGGATGCTAGTCGCTGAAAAATTAAACTTGCCGTTTATCTATGTTCGGCCAGAACCTAAAAAACACGGACGTCAAAATCAAATCGAAGGACACGCTCCTGAGGGTAAACCTATTGTAGTAATCGAAGATTTAATCAGTACTGGAAAAAGTAGTCTAAATGCAGTTAGGGCGATTAAACAACAAAAATTTCAGGTTTTAGGGATGCTAGCCTTATTCTCTTATGGCTTTAATGTCGCTGAAGAAAACTTTAGCAAAGAGAATATTCAATTACACACCTTGAGTGATTACGATCACTTATTACAATTTGCGAATCAAGAAAAAGCCATCACAGACAAGCAATTAACTGCACTCTCGTTATGGAGAAAAGACCCCGCTAACTGGACATCTTAATACACCCACTCTACTGTTTTGTGTTGAAAAGTCCTGAATTGACCATCCGCTGTTTTCAAGACTAATTCCCCCTGTTCATTCACCGAATCAACAGTGGCCTGAAAAGCTTGACCATCTGCTATAAAACTTCTTTTTTCACCCAGACAAAAGAGCGTTTTATTAAAAGCGCTAAAACTATCTGAAACAGTAATCCCCGAAGTCAAATAAAAGCTGAGATCTGCTAAAATTTTGAGTAAGACTTCTTCAATCTCAAATGATCTCCCTATGGCTAAATGCATAGAACTGGCTCGCTTTAAATCTGGGAAATCTAATTGATTCACATTTAAACCAATCCCCACAATACTACCATTGTATTTACTCCCACGATAAAGGTTTTCGATTAGGAGACCACATATTTTTTTATTCTCTGACAAAATGTCGTTTGGCCATTTTATGCTGACAGCAGGAATTCCAAAAGAAATCAAAGCACTCCTCACCGCTAAAGCGACCCAGCAATTAAGCACAAAAACAGTGGGTAAACTCAATTTTTCTGGAGATAAAAAAAATGAGAAAGTGAGATTCTTGTTTGGCTCAGAGACCCATTGATTCTCCCTTTGCCCCTTCCCTTTTTGCTGGTCTAATGCCCACAAAAGTTCTCCATGCATTATTTTAGATTCATGGTATTGCCGTTTAAGGGCCATATTAGTGGAGTCAATGGCATCAATTTTGTTTATTTTGAAATATGACATTTGTTACCGTATTGTCTCTAAGAAAGTAATAAATTTGTGAAAACTAAAAATATTAATGACAAAAACTTCGAACGCCGCTGACAACCTTATCGCACAAATTATTTTGGGCGTAGAAGAAGTAAAAGGATTGGACATCAAATTACTAGATTTAAGATCACTTGACAACACTGTATGTGATTACTTTGTCGTCTGCTCTGGCACATCAAACACCCACGTTGCCGCCATTGTTCAATCTATCCAGAAAATTGTCAGTAAAGCCCTTAAAGAAAAACCCTACCACACAGAAGGTCAAGATAATGCCGAGTGGGTCCTAATGGATTATATTAATGTAGTGGTTCATGTATTTCAAAAACCAACCCGTGAATTCTACAATATTGAAGAATTATGGGGAGACGCTGAAACAACTCCCATTGCCTCTAATTATTAAAAAATGACGAATAAGAAAAAACAAAATACTCCAAAAATTAATCCTTATTGGCTCTATGGAATAGTCATCGTTCTATTGTTGAGTCTAAGCTTTTTTGGTGATGGAAACTTACAATCTGAAGGAAAGACAAACACCTCTGCTTTTGAACGCTATCTCAATAATGGTGATGTTGATCGTGTCTTGATTCAAAACGAAAAAACTGCGATAATCTTTTTAAAACCTAGCGCGCTTGAAAAATCAGATCATAAAGCGCTGAAAAAAGAAAACTTTTTAGGAAAGGTCAATGATAAGGGGCCTCATTATTCATTTGAATTTGGTGACTTAAAATTATTCCAAGAAAGATTAGAACGCGCTAAGGCTAACAACGTTGAATTTAGTTATGAGTTTGTCACCATTGAAAATAAATTCTTTGATGTCATCTTAAGCTTTCTCCCCATTATTGTCATTGTAGCCGTTTGGATATTCATCATGAGACGTATGTCTGGAAACGGTGGCGGTGGTGCTGGTGGACAAATCTTTAATATCGGGAAATCAAAAGCTAAACTTTTTGATGAAAAAACTGACGTAACGATAACTTTTAAAGATGTTGCTGGTTTAGAAGGCGCAAAAGAAGAAGTACAAGAAATTGTAGACTTTCTTAAAAACCCTCAAAAATATACGGTACTGGGAGGTAAAATCCCAAAAGGAGCCTTATTAGTAGGACAACCTGGAACAGGAAAAACATTATTGGCTAAAGCTGTTGCAGGCGAAGCCAAAGTCCCCTTCTTCTCTCTTTCTGGATCAGATTTTGTTGAAATGTTTGTGGGCGTTGGTGCTTCTCGTGTTCGAGATCTGTTTAAGCAAGCAAAGGACAAATCCCCTGCAATTATTTTTATCGATGAAATTGATGCGATAGGAAGAGCGAGAGGAAAAAACAATATGACGGGGTCGAATGATGAACGCGAAAACACCCTAAACCAGCTATTGACAGAAATGGATGGTTTTGGGACCAGTACTAACGTAATCATTCTAGCGGCTACTAACCGTGCAGATGTTCTTGATAAAGCCTTGATGCGCGCAGGTCGATTTGATCGTCAAATCTATGTTGACCTTCCTGATGTACGCGAGCGTAAAGAAATCTTTAAAGTGCACTTAAAACCTTTAAAGACTACAAAAACACTAGACGTTGACTTACTGTCAAAACAGACCCCTGGTTTCTCTGGAGCAGACATCGCCAATGTTTGTAATGAAGCTGCCTTAATTGCCGCTAGAAAAAATAAAAAATCTGTAGGAAAACAAGACTTTCTTGATGCAGTTGATCGTATAGTAGGTGGACTTGAAAAGAAAAATAAAATCATCACCCCAGAAGAAAAGAAAACCATTGCTTTCCACGAAGCTGGTCATGCTATGGTGAGTTGGCTATTAGAATACGCCGCTCCATTAGTGAAAGTTACGATTGTACCCCGTGGGCAATCGCTGGGTGCGGCGTGGTATTTACCAGAAGAACGAATGATCGTTCGAACAGAACAAATGCTAGACGAAATGTGTGCTACACTAGGCGGTAGAGCTGCAGAGAAAGTCATCTTTGACAAAATCTCTACAGGAGCCCTAAGCGATTTAGAAAAAGTTACCCGTCAAGCTAAAGCAATGGTCACTGTTTATGGATTAAATGATGAGATTGGAAACATCACTTACTATGACTCTAGTGGGCAATCTGACTATAGTTTTTCAAAACCTTATTCTGAGGAAACTGCACAGAAAATCGATAAAGAGATTTCTAAAATTGTTGAAAAACAATATGAACGCGCTTGTGATTTAGTCAATCAAAATCAAGATAAATTGACAGAATTAGCGAATCGACTTCTCGAAAAAGAAGTCATATTTAAAGATGATTTAGTCAGTATCCTAGGGGAACGTCCTTACGATAAAAAGACAACCGAAGAAGAGCATACAGAAGAGGAAGCAACAGAAGAAGCGTAATAAGTGGGGATTTTTGATCAACTTTTCGGGAAAAACAAGCCTCAAAAAAAGAAGGATCAAAGTCAATATCTACCAGAAAAAAGCCAATCTAAAGAAATTAAATTTGCCTATAACTTTACTCAGCGCGGTGGTAAGTTTGTCTATTGTGAAGACGCTCAGAGTACTTTTTTTTACTTTCAGCAAATTCTACAAGAAAACGGTTGGTCATCAGAAGACATTATTGGACAAAATAGTGTGCTTTCTTCTTTTTTTAAACTGGAAAACAATACCAATCAACCAAAAGCATTCGTAATGCATTGTGAGTATTTAATTGCCAATAAAGGAGCAATATTAATCTGTAATCGTCAAATTCAAGAAAAGAAATTAAGCGATTTACCGCAAAACCTTATCATTATTGCTACCAGCAATGACTTTAAAAACGATGTAAGCGAGGCTATGTCCTCAATCAATCAAAAATACAAAAACAATCTTCCTTCTAATATCACCACCCTCAATGCATTTGATCCTACAAAAGAAAATGATTTTCTCTCTTATGGGGGTAATGCAAAACATTTATATTTGCTAGTACAGGAAGTTAACGAATGAAAGAATTGACCACCAGAGCGATCTCGGGCATACTATATGTGGCATTATTGACCATTACAATGTTTAGCTCTCCCCTCTCTTTTTACTGTCTAATTATTGTTTTTGCAGGTTTAGCCCTTTGGGAGTTTCAACGACTCATAAAATTTAAAAGTATCGTTGTTCCTTTTGTTTTAGCTGCATTATTTTTAGCCACTTATCTCTCGCTTCTTCCAACTGTTTTTTTTAACGGAATTCTCATCGCTTCCTTAACAGTAAATACAATCATATGCTTTTTTTGTTTGACTAACAGACAAGTTGATTTTTCGAAAGGAAGTAAAACTGCTTTAATCTTGTTTTATATAGCGGGATCTAGCGTTTTTATCCCAAAGCTTCTAGGACTTAACGACCCAGGAGAACCCTATTATCTTTTATTCTTTTACCTCGCTATCTGGGTCAATAATTCTTTTGCCTACATAGTGGGTTCTAGAATAGGGAAAACAAAGTTATTACCCGCAATCTCACCAAAAAAATCTTGGGAAGGTTATGTTGGGGGAGCAGTCGCCACAATAATTTTACTGTATTTTTTAGAAAATAATTTCTCCATTTATGGAAACTATTGGTGGGGCATAGCTTTATTACTTCCCGCCCTTGCTACCCTAGGTGATTTTATTCAATCCTATTTTAAAAGAAGGGCAAATGTAAAAGACAGCGGCACTTTACTCCCTGGTCATGGCGGTTTTTATGACCGCATGGATAGTGTTATCTTTACTGCACCTTTTTATTATTTATTCTTAAAAATTATCTAATTATGTTTCATAAAGAAGGCTATATCATTATTATCAACACATTTTTGATCTGTGCTGCAATCGCCTTAGTAGCAGAATACTTTGTAGGCAATCAAATTGCCAAATACTGCCTTCAAGCTACAGCTTTGGTTATTCTTGTTTTAGTATTACAGTTTTTCAGAAACCCCAGCCGTAACACAGTTCTAAATGAAAATCACCTGCTCTCTCCTGTAGATGGAAAGGTCGTGATCGTAGAAGAAGTTTTTGAAAAAGAATACTTTAAAGATCAACGCTTACAGGTGTCGATTTTTATGTCTCCTATCAATGTTCACGTCACCCGTTACCCTATGAGTGGAACAGTGAATTTTAGTAAATATCACCCTGGGAAATATTTGGTGGCATGGCATCCAAAGTCTTCAGAACTCAACGAAAGAACAACGATTGTTGTTGAAAACGAACAGTTTGGGGAAATTTTATACCGCCAAATTGCTGGTGCTGTTGCCCGTCGTATTGTGAACTATGCAGAAGTAGGCGATAAAGCGGTTCAAGGAGAAGATGCTGGATTCATTAAATTTGGCTCTCGTGTTGACCTTTTCTTGCCCGTAGGCACTCCAGTTGATGTTGTTCTCGATCAAGTAGTTCGAGGTGGGGAAACCATTATTTCAAAGAAATAACACCAGCTTAATTAAAGCGTAGCAAGGCTTTTCTCAATTACACTAATCTTTTCTAGAGCGTCTGCTTCTTTTTTACGCTCCATTTCGATCACTTTGTCTGGAGCATTGCTCACAAAACGTTCGTTTTCGAGTTTCTTTCTAACAGATTGCAAGAAGCCTTTGGCATATTTAAGCTCTTCTTCAAGTTTGGCTTTTTCTGCCGCTGCATCAACATTACCTGCTAATGGAATAAAACATTCAAAGGTATCCACACGGAAACTTGCTCCTGATTCTTCTGGTGCTTTTTCTACCCAGTGAATCTCTTCTACTCCTGCCATTTTTTTGATCAAAGCATGATAGCTAACCTGGTCTGCATTTGCGACTACATAAAGCTGTAAAGCTTCTTTATGAGAGATATTGCGTTCTTTTCTAAAGTTGCGAACACCACTCACAATCTTGGTCGCTAATTCAAAGGCGTCTAAGGAAGCTTGATCTACTTTACCAACTTTTGGCCAAGCAGAAATCATCAAAGCTTCTTCTTTTGAGCGTTCTCCCATATGCTGCCATAATTCTTCGGTCAAGAAAGGCATAAAGGGATGCATCAACTTTAGATTATTTTCAAATAAAACTTTGATGCGTTTTAAACTAGCCACATCAATTGGTGAGCCATAGGCTGGTTTGACTGCTTCGAGTAACCAAGAGCAGAAGTCATCCCACAATAGTTTATAAACCGCCATTAACGCATCAGAAATACGGTACTTTTCAAAGTGATCTTCAATCGTGCTTAAGGTCGCGTTAAACTTATTCTCATACCAGTCTAGGGCCTCGGCGTTTTGAGCGTTTGGCGAAGCCTTATCTTCTACTTCCCAGCCATCAATCAAGCGATAGGCATTCCATATTTTATTGGCAAAGTTCTTTCCTTGCTGGCATAAATTTTCGTCAAATAACAAATCGTTTCCAGCGGCAGCACTCAACATCAAACCTACACGAACCGCATCTGCACCATAGTCTTCGATTAACTTTAAGGCATCGGGAGAATTCCCTAATTGCTTTGACATTTTTCGTCCTTTTTCATCTCGAACTAAACCAGTTAAATAGACATTAGAGAAAGGTTGCTCTTTTCTATACTCATAACCAGAGATAATCATGCGCGCTACCCAGAAGAACAAAATATCAGGTCCGGTGACCAAATCTTGTGTGGGGTAGTAATAATTAATTTCATCATTCTCTGGGTGGCGAATCCCATCAAAAACAGAGATGGGCCATAGCCATGACGAAAACCAAGTGTCCAAAACATCTGCGTCTTGTCGCAAGTCCTCACTACTTAAAGCATCATTTCCTGATTTTTTTTGGGCTAACGCCAAAGCTTCCTCGGGAGTTTCTGCTACGACAAAATCTTCTTTTGCGTCACCAAAATAGTAGGCTGGAATTTGTTGTCCCCACCACAATTGACGAGAAATATTCCAATCGCGGATGTTCTCCATCCAATGGCGATAAGTATTATTAAATTTAGATGGAACCAGATTTACTTCATCTGAATTTAACACTGCATCAATGGCAGGTTTAGCTAAATCTTCCATCTTTAAAAACCACTGATCTGACAAGCGTGGCTCGATGACTGCTTTTGTTCTTTCAGAAGTTCCCACATTGTGGTTATAAGGCTCTTGCTTTACTAAAGCGCCAGAAGCGTCTAATTCTTTGGCGATTTCTTTGCGTACAACAAAGCGATCTTTGCCTTCATAGGCTAAGCCAAAACTATTCAGCGTAGCATCTGCATTAAAGATATCGATTACCTCAAGCTGGTGCTTTTCGCCCAGAGCTTTATCATTGATATCGTGCGCTGGGGTAACTTTTAAACAACCAGTCCCAAATTCGCGATCGACATACTCGTCTTCAATAATCGGAATCGATCTGTTCGCAATAGGAACAATCACTCGTTTCCCTTTTAAGTGGGTGTAACGTTCATCTTCTGGGTGAATACAAACCGCCGTGTCCCCTAATAAGGTTTCTGGACGAGTAGTTGCAATGATAACTTTTTCATCGCTTGCTTCAACGGCATAAGCGATGTGGTAGAGAAATCCTGGCTTTTCAACAAAAATCACCTCTTCGTCAGAAAGGGTGGTTTGTGCTTCTGGATCCCAGTTAACCATGCGATAACCACGGTAAATTAAGCCCTTATTGAATAAATCAACAAACACTTTAATCACAGACTCGTACATATCTGAATCTAGGGTGAATTTAGTACGGTCCCAATCGCAAGAACAACCTAATTTTTTAAGTTGTTGCAAAATGACTCCACCGAATTCGTCGGTCCATTCCCAAGCGTGCTTGAGGAATTCTTCTCTTGACAAATCATTTTTATCAATGCCTTGCTCCTTCAATCTAGCGACCACTTTAGCTTCTGTTGCTATAGAGGCGTGATCTGTTCCAGGAACCCAACAAGCATTAAGACCTTTCATGCGCGCACGTCGAATCAGAATATCTTGTAAAGAATTATTCAACATATGCCCCATGTGCAAGACTCCCGTAACATTAGGTGGTGGGATAACAATCGAATAGGATTCACGCTCGTCTGGGGTAGAAGCAAAATACTTTTGCTCCATCCAGTAAGCGTACCACTTTTCTTCTACGAGGGAAGCGTTAAATTTTGAAGGAATGGCCATGAATGGTCTGATTTTTGTAATAAGTAACAAAAATAATCCTACTAATCTGAAAACGAAAGAAAACGATTGACTTTCTATTCAAGAGAAGAAAAAAGGACAAAAAATTGTATATTGAAACCAATAAAGCAATAATTATGAGAACACTTTTACTAGTATTTACATTGTCTTTAGCCCTAAACTTACAAGCACAGACAACTGGACCAGCAATAGAATTCACCTCTCAAGTAGTTGATTATGGCGAAATTAAAAAAGGAAGCGACGGGGTACGCACCTTTGAGTTTATCAATTCTGGAAATCAACCGCTAGTGATTTCAAAAGTTTATTCTTCTTGTGGATGTACCATCCCTAAAAAACCCGAGACACCTATTGAACCTGGGGATAAAGGAGAAATCCAAGTAAAATATGACACCAATCGTGTTGGCCCCATTAGAAAAACCATCACGGTCAATTCAAATGCAGAGAGCACTCCTATTGTTTCCTTAAAAATCAAAGGAACTGTTTTATAGCATTAATTCCCCTACATCATCTAAGCGAATACTTCAAGGGGTATTCGCTTTTTTATTATCCGTATTTACAGTTTGCTCTACTGAGGGATTAATAGCAGAAAAAATTGACTGCAAGTGAAAGGTGAATTTTTGTAAATGGTCCTCTCTATTCATGGTCAGTTTAATCTTTTCCCCAGGTTCCTTTTGCAGAATGTCTAGCACTTTCTCTAAAGACATATGATGGATTTTTTTTCCATTGATTTGCATCAAAATATCTCCAGCTCTTACACCAGAACGTTGTGCAGGAGATTGAGGTCTTACATAAGTGACTTTTAAAGCTGGATGAAAAAACAATCGATACCGCTCTTGCAAAAGTATTTCAATCCCATTATTTCCTGTATTGCCTTTTCGTTCTACCGAAGGTAAGCGCTGTTTTACCATTTGAATCCCCTCATAAGCTAATTCGATTCCAGAAAGGTTATAATAAAAGGGGTCAGATGTTTTAATTGTTGGTTTTAGCATAAGTTGCTTATTGGGATAATCAATCAGCACCTTAAAGCGACTTAATAACTCTGCTCCTAAACTTCCCAAACGGTTTTTCTCTAACGACAGAGTTGCAAATGTTTTTGGTGAAGGATAAGCGACCTTAATCTCATTTAAGATGGTTTTACCTAAAACCAAAGAGGGGATTTTTCCTCGTTCCCCATAAACATCACCATTAATCCCGGTCCCTAAAAAATCATCAAACACAGGAGGTGTTTTTTCAAAATCAAGTTCTTTTGAAAAAAGCCAAAGCGCATCGCTCAAGCCCGTATCTATTAAAAAATTTCCACTTATTGCAGCTTGCTCTAATTGCGGAATAGTAAGTTCTACATAAGGTTTTCGCTTATAAAAATGTATCGGAAAAGACGTTATTCTCTTTTTTTTCCAGCGCTTTTGTGTTTTTACTGGATTGATTTTTAGATACTTTCGAGGATAATCGATCAAAACAGCATAGTGTTCAAACAAATCATGACCTATAATCCCGTCGATATGGGTTCCTACCCGTTTGCTCAAAATAAATTTGCTTTCTGGAAGGACCAGAGCGGTAAGTTTCTTCAAGTAAAAATCACCAATTGACAATTGATCTATTTTTACTCTGTATGCTTCTAGTGCCGGTTGATTCCCTAGTCCACGAAGCAAATAGGGTTGATCTTGATTAAACCCTAATTGCTGCGCTTTATGGTTATCAAAAATAAGGGTATGTCCCACACCTGTATCGACTAAAAAATTAAGCTCAACACCCTGAATATTAATTGGAATGATAATCAAATTCGATTTCCATTCAAAAGGAATCTTACCTTTAGCCCCTTCAGGAAAGACCAATTCTGCCTGTGCAAATGAGAAGTAATTACACAGATAGAACATTAAGAATAAAAATCTTATCAGCATAATAGTGATTTAAGGCATATCCTCTCTTTCTATTTGAACAAAAAGGAAATAATTTGTTAAATCACAACAAAATTCGTTCCATAAAAACAAGTCCTGTTTTTTTTTAAGATATTTGCAGCTGATTTACCGCAACCATGCCATTGATCTCACAAAAAGGAAAAGATTTACCAGAATCACCCATCCGTAAATTGGTGCATTTTGCTGATGCTGCAAAAGCAAAAGGCATACATGTTCACCATCTCAATATCGGGCAACCAGATATTAGTGCGCCAAAAGAAGCCATGGAGGTTGTCAAAAACAATCCGCTTGACTTACTCCCCTATGGCTCATCAGAAGGATCGTTAAGCTATAGAAAGGCACTAACTAACTATTATAAGCAACATCAGATTGATTTATCACCTCAAGAAATCATTGTCACCACTGGAGCGAGTGAAGCGTTAGCGTTTACCTTAAACTCTATCTGTGACGCCGGAGATGAAATCATTATACCAGAGCCTTTTTACGCAAACTACAATGGCTTTGCCGCTGCCGCTAGTGTAAATGTCGTTCCTGTAGTTTCCTTATTTGAAGATCAATTTAAACTACCTGAACTCGCAGAGATTGAAACTAATGTAAGCGAAAAAACACGTGCCATATTACTGTGTAATCCCAGTAACCCAACAGGCTATTTATATACCGAAGAAGAAATTACCGCTTTAGGGCAACTCGCCTTAAAACACGACCTCTTTTTTATTGTGGATGAAGTTTACCGTGAGTTTATTCATGATTCAAGTATGAAGCACTTTTCAGTGCTTCAATTGAAAGGATTGGAACAGCACGCGATAATGATCGATTCTGTCTCTAAACGCTACAGTATGTGTGGCGCAAGAGTAGGTGCAATGGTAAGTCGAAATAAAGACCTATTAGCGACATCCTTAAAATTTGCTCATTTACGTTTATCCCCTGCCACCTATGCATTGATGGCAAGCGAAGCTGCCTTAAAAGCTCCTGCTTCTTATTTAGAAAATGTTGTCGAAGAATATACCACTAGAAAAGAGACCTTGATCAAAGCATTTGAACAGATCGACGGCGTAAGAGTTTCTAATCCTACCGGGGCTTTTTATTGCATGGCAGAACTGCCCGTTGATGATGCCGAGGATTTTTCCAAATGGCTCTTAACAGATTTCTCATATCAAAATGAAACGGTAATGTTTGCCCCAGCCGCTGGCTTTTATTCTACTCCCGGCTACGGAAAAAAAGAAGTGCGTATCGGCTTTGTTCTCAACCAAGAGAAGTTAAAAAGAGCCGCACAAATCTTAGAAAGAGCACTTGTTGCTTACGCCAATTCATAGGGATTTACTAACTTGCCTACAAGTAGTTATCCATGAAATTACACACGCAGTATTCTTTAAAAGCATTCAATACTTTTGGCATAGAACAAAGCGCAGAAAACTTTGTCGCAGTAAGCTCTCAAATCCAACTCAAAGAAGCATTAAGCCTAAAGTCGTTTGAGCAAAAGTTCATTTTAGGCGGAGGCAGTAACCTTTTGTTGACCCAGCCCATCAAGGGTTTATGCATCCATATTGCGCTTAAAGGAATTAACGTTATTCAAGAAGACGATAAAACCGTTTTAGTAGAAGCTATGGCGGGCGAAAACTGGCATGACTTTGTTTGCTGGACCCTAGAACAAGGTTATGGTGGATTAGAAAATCTCTCCTTGATCCCAGGAAATGTAGGCACATCACCCATTCAAAACATCGGAGCCTATGGAGTAGAATTAAAAGATGTTTTTGAGAACTGTACTGCCCTTGATCGAAACGATTTAAGCGAACGTTCATTTTCGAAAAAAGAAGCTCAATTTGGCTATCGCTCTTCTTATTTTAAAACCGAAGGAAAAGGACAGTACGTGATAACCGCAGTGCGATTTAGATTGACTAAGAAAGCACATCAAATCAACATTAGTTATGGAGCAATCAAAGAAGCGCTAGGCGATCAAGAAACAACCCCTCAAAATATCGCTAATGCGTTGATAGGCATTCGCCAAAGCAAACTTCCCAATCCTGCTGAATTAGGCAATAGTGGAAGCTTTTTTAAAAACCCTGTCATTACCAAAACTCAATACGACCAATTATTATTGACACACCCAAGCCTTCCCTCATATCCTCAAGAAAATGGGGAGGTAAAAGTTCCCGCAGGTTGGCTAATCGATCAATTAGGTTTTAAGGGAAAAAGAATTGGCGACGCCGGTGTCCATGCGAAACAAGCCCTAGTTTTAGTCAATTATGGCGCTGCTACTGGGCAGGAAATTTTGGCTTTAGCCATAGAAATTCAAGCTACTGTAAAAGAAAATTTCGATATCGACCTAGAAGCCGAAGTGAACATTCTTTAATTATTCTCGGTTTTTTGAATCGATTTGTATGGTAACTGGACCATCGTTCAACAAGGCAACTTTCATGTCTGCGCCAAAGATTCCTTTGGCCACTGTTTTGCCGATAAGCGCTTCGGCTTTTTGACAAAAAGCCTCATATATAGGAATGGCGTGATCGTGTTTTGCCGCACGAATATAAGAAGGGCGGTTGCCTTTTTTTGTCGCAGCCATTAAAGTAAATTGACTAATCACAAGCAGATCTCCTCCAGTTTCTAAAAGAGATTTGTTCATCACCCCTTCGAGATCATTAAAGATGCGCAAATTCAAGGTTTTGTTGAGTAACCAATCGAGGTCTTCGGTGGTGTCTGCTGCTTCGATTCCTAATAGAACCAGCAGTCCTTGCCCGATTTGACCCACAATTTCTTTTTCTACAGTAACCGATGCTTGTGTTACCCGTTGAATCACTACACGCATAATTAATTTCTATAAGGAGTATCTTGTTCTAATAATTGCAAATAACTCTCATAACGAGAGGGAGCAATACTTTCGTCATCTACCCCAGCTTTAATGGCACAATGAGGCTCGTCGACATGCAAGCAATTGTTAAACTTACACTGGCCTTTAATGGCATAAAACTCGGTGAAATAATTTCCTAATTCTTCCGGAGCCATGTCGACTACGCCAAAACCTTTAATCCCCGGAGTGTCTATAATGCGTACCTCTTCTGTCAAATCAAACATCTCGGCATAAGTGGTGGTGTGTTGTCCTTGCTGGTGTTGGGCAGAGATTTCTGCGGTACGCAAATTCAAATTAGGAGAAAGGGCATTGAGCAAGGTAGACTTCCCTACCCCACTGTGGCCAGAAAACATGGAAACCTTCCCTTTCATTAAAGCAGCTATTTCTTTGATATCGTCTTCGTCAAAACAAGAGATTTCATAACAAGGCAAGTTTAAGGCCTCATAAATACTTTTCATGTAAGTGATCTCGGCTAATTCATCTTCGGTATAGGTATCCATTTTATTAAACACTAATACGACTGGAATCTCATAGGCTTGCGCCGTAATCAAAAAGCGATCAATAAAAGCAAAAAAAGTAGGAGGATTATTTAAAGTAATGAGCAATAAAGCTTGGTCGATATTAGAAGCGATGATATGGGTTTGTTTAGAAAGATTCACCGATCGACGCACGATATAATTGTCCCGCGGAAGAATTTCTTCAATGGTCCCTTTAATCAAATCTCCTTCTTCATAGCAGCTAAACTTAACCTTATCCCCTACTGCAATGGGGTTAGTATGCTTGATTCCTTTTAAGCGAAACTTACCTTTAATGCGACAATCATAAAAGTCTCCTTGGGTACTTTTGACCCAATACCAACTTCCAGTTGAACGATAAACAATTCCTTCTTGCAATGCAAACGATTTAGCTGGCTTAAAGATAGCTTAGATTTGCTGAAAACGCCAAGAATCTTCTGCCATTTACTATCTTTGCATAAAACAAATTGAATGGCTAAAAAAACAATGTTAATGATTCTCGACGGATGGGGAAAAGCCCCTAATCCAGTGGTGTCAGCAGTAGATCAAGCAAAGACTCCTTTTATTGATAGTTTATACGAAAACTTCTCTCATAATGATCTCTATACCGACGGGATGCATGTAGGCCTTCCAGAAGGCCAAATGGGGAACAGCGAAGTAGGACACATGAATCTAGGAGCGGGTCGCATTGTATATCAAGATTTAGCAAAAATCAATTTAGCCTTACAAGAAGATACCCTTAAAGAAGAAAATGTTTTAAAAGAAGTCATTGCTTATGCAAAGGCAAACGACAAACCCATTCACCTGCTAGGGCTTTTGTCAGATGGGGGAGTTCACGCTCATATCAATCATATCAAAGGCTTTTTAGATGTTTTTAAAGCAGAAGACATCAAGGACGTATATCTACATGCTTTTTCAGATGGTCGCGATGTCGATCAACAATCTGGGGCTGGTTTTATCGAGACTATAGAGCAACACATGCAACAAACCACAGGGAAAATCGCTTCAGTCATTGGGCGTTATTTTGCTATGGATCGCGATCAAAGATGGGAGCGTGTTAAAAGAGCTTATGATCTTTTGGTCCATGGCACCGGAAGTGAAACAAATGATTTTGCAGCTTCGCTAAATACATCTTATCAAGAGGGTACCACAGATGAATTTATCGAACCACTAGTTGCAGCTAATAAAGAAGGAAGAATCAAAACTGGAGATGTTGTTTTATTCTTTAATTTTAGAACAGATCGTGGACGTGAATTAACACAGATGCTATCACAAAAAACTTTCCCAGACCAAGCGACAGAGCCGCTAGATTTATACTATGTTACCTTGACGAATTACGATAAAAACTTTAACAACATCAAAGTAATTTTTGACAAAGACAATATTAAAGATACGCTAGGGGAAACCTTATCAAAAGCAGGAAAGATTCAAATTCGCATCGCCGAAACAGAAAAATATCCTCACGTTACTTTCTTTTTCAACGGGGGACAAGAAGCCCCATTTGAAGGCGAGGAACGCATTTTATGCCCTTCGCCAAAGGTAGCAACCTATGACCTACAACCAGAGATGAGCGCCTATGAAATTCGCGACGCGATCATCCCAGAAATACAAAAAGAAACCGCAGACTTTATCTGTTTAAACTTTGCTAACCCAGATATGGTAGGGCATACAGGAGATTTACAAGCCGCTGTGAAAGCGTGTGAAACAGTAGACGAATGTACTCAAGCAATTATTGAAGCTGCCTTAGCAAAAGACTATTCTGTTTTAGTCATCGCAGATCACGGAAACTGTGAAACCATGATCAACGAAGACGGTAGCCCGCACACAGCGCATACCACAAATCCAGTTCCAGTGATTTTAGTAGAAAATGAAAAACGCACCATAAAGTCTGGGGTCTTAGGAGATATTGCTCCAACAATTTTAGATTTGATGGAGGTCGATCAACCGGCTGCTATGACACAAAATTCATTACTTTAGCGAGATGCGACAATTCATTTTATTTATTGCTTTATCAATTACCATAGGGTGTAATCAATCCGCTAAAAAGAAAACTACTCAAGTACAAGAAGAAGTAGTAGTAGCTATCCCTGATTCCCTTTTAGGGAAAGACTGGGATGGGAATGAAATTTTAGTTGGAAAGATTTCCTATGCCCAGATGACCCAATACAGTGCAGCCTGGTTCGATAAAGAATATGACTTATATCGGGTCAATGCAGAACGTTTAGCACAAATTAAACCCTTGTTACAAAACAAAACTGTAGTACTTATCATGGGAACCTGGTGTGAAGATAGTCAACGAGAAGTCCCAGGGATGATGAAAATTCTCAATGAAGCGGGCTACAATACTGCTGAGATGGAAATTATCGCTGTTGATGAAGATAAAAAAACCAAAGCGGACTTAGAAAAAGCCTACAACTTGGCCTATGTTCCCGCTTTGATATTCTTTGATGGGAACAAAGAAATGAATCGCATTGTCGAATTTCCGATCAATACATTAGAACAAGATATGCTTGACATTTTAAGTGGCAAGGAATATAAAAACGCTTATGCCCAATGAGTGCCATCATATTAAAAACAGTAGAAGAAATTGAATTAATGCGCGAGAGTGCATTAATTGTGTCTAAAACCCTGGGCATGCTCGCAGGAGAAATCAAACCGGGGATAAGCACCCTTGCCTTAGATACCATGGCAGAAGCGTTTATAAGAGATCTGGGTGCAGAGCCTGGATTTCTAGGACTCTATGATTTCCCAAACACCCTTTGTATGAGCCCAAACACCCAAGTGGTGCACGGGATTCCAAACAACGACCCATTACAAGAAGGAGAGATCATTTCCATCGACTGCGGGGCGCTCAAAAATGGTTTTTATGGAGATCATGCTTACACTTTTGCCGTAGGCGAAATTGATCCAGCGACAGAAAAATTATTACGCATCACTAAAGAATCGCTTTATGCTGGGATTGACGCTTTTCGCGCAGGGAACCGTATTGGGGATTTAGGGTATGCCATTCAACACTATTGCGAGAAAGAAGGTTATGGTGTAGTACGTGAACTAGTAGGACATGGATTAGGGACTACCATGCATGAGGGACCAGAGGTCCCAAATTATGGACGACGCGGTCGTGGAAAGAAATTTGTTGACGGCATGGTATTAGCAATTGAACCCATGATAAACGGCGGTACACATCGTATCAAACAACTCAAAGACGGGTGGACTATTTTAACCGCCGACGGGCAACCCTCTGCTCATTTTGAACACAATGTCGCTTTAGTCGATGGCAAACCAGAATTACTTTCTACCTTTCAGTACATCTATGACGCTTTAGGCATTGAAAGTGACGAGGAAATACCCTTTCGCGCTAAACCACTTTCGGCATGAAATGGTTGCTCAACTTTTTACCGCGACCTTTCTTAATTCAACTGAGTTTAATTTTTCGTCCTTTTATAAAGGCATTTTATAAAGGCGATCGCTTTACCGATCCCATTGACGGGAGTTCCTACCGAGCTTTTCTGCCCTATGGCTATGATAAATTGAGACCAAATGCTTTGTGCCCAGGAACCCTATCCTTAGAACGACACCGCTTTCTCTGGTTATATCTTCAACGTAAAACCACTTTCCTTGAAGATAAATTAAACGTCTTGCATGTTGCACCAGAACAAGTATTTTACAACAAATTCAAACAATTTGATCACTGGAACTACACCACAACAGACCTGCACTCACCTCTTGCTGATATAAAGGCTGATATTTGCGCTTTACCTTTTGAAGATAACAGCTATGACCTTATTCTTTGCAATCATGTATTAGAGCATATCCCAGACGACCTTAAGGCAATGGAAGAACTTTATAGGGTATTGAAAAAAGGAGGAACATTAATTGCGCAAGTGCCCTTAAATGAAAATGCCGAAGCAACTTTTGAAGACGATAGCATAACTGATTCTACAGAACGCACCAAAATCTTTGGACAATATGATCATGTTAGAGTTTATGGAAAAGATTACTACAAAAGACTAGCGCGAGCTGGATTTAAAACTGAAGGAGTTAACTTTCTTCAAGAAATATCTTCTAATGAACGGGATCAATATGCCTTACCGAAGCAAGAGTGTATCCCTGTAGCAGTAAAATAATTACCAGCGAGAAGAAGCGACTTCTTCTGTCCCTGTACCTTTAGCTAAAATCCAATAGGCCGAAAGACTAGGGTCTGCCTCTATCATTGCTTTTCCTCTTTCAAAAGGCATGACCATTAAACTGGTTGCGTATGCATCTGCCGTCATACAATCTGGCGCTTTCACTGAAGCACTTAAAACTTTTGAACGAACAGGTTTTCCGTTTAAGGGATTGATCGAATGGACATATATTTGACCTGTTTTTTCATCAACACGATACTTGCGGTAATTTCCAGAAGTCGCTAAGGCTTGATCTTCAATAGATAGCACTGCTTGCAGAGCGCGTTCTTCTGTTTGCTGCGGATGATCGATTCCAACTTTCCATTGTTCTCCAGAAGTAGGATTAATTCCTTTGGCGACGAGTTCGCCTCCTATTTCTACTAAATGATTTTCACTGCCTAAACTGGACAGGTAGTGCGCAACTAGATCGACGGTGTACCCTTTTGCGATCGCATTAAAATCAATGTAAATGGCTGGATTGTCCTTTATAATACGGTTGTCGATTAATTGTATTCTTGCCCACCCAGTAACCTCCATAATACTGTCTCTTTGTGCAGGAGAAATCTCTGCTAAAGGTTTTTCTGGCCCAAAACCATAGGCGTTTACCCAGGCGCCAACAGTGGGATCAAAATAGCCTTGGGTTTTATACCACAGTAAATTGGATTTATCGAATACTGTTTTAAAATGTTGATCGATGACTAAAAGACTATCTCCTCGATTAATTTTACTAATATCAGAATCGGGTAAATAGGTAGATAACGATTTATTAACCACATAAAAAATAGAGTCTATCCCTGCTTGAACGGTTTCGTAATCTGCAT
Organism: uncultured Flavobacteriaceae bacterium; assembly: GCA_943787295.1. GTDB lineage: Bacteria > Bacteroidota > Bacteroidia > Flavobacteriales > Flavobacteriaceae > Arcticimaribacter. The sequence continues at coordinate 887,902 of CALSLW010000001.1, forward strand.
CGATTTCATGGTATTGCGCTCCATAACTGGTTCCTAAAGCATAGCCGCTATGACGTACTAATTCTGGCGTAGTATCACAGCCTACCCAGAGAAAAACTAGGGCTATAAATATTCTTTTATCCATGTAATGTAATTTCTTGTAGTCCTTGATAATTAATGGCAAAGGGGGCTTCTTGTGTTAAAGGAAGTTCATAATCATCTGCATGGGCTAAACCCACTCCTGCAAAATAAGCTCTTGCTTCAAACTTTTCTGCATGAGCGCGTACTTTCTCCATCAAAATCCCATCGTATTGAATGGGATTATCAGGATATTGAATCGCACGTACAATTACAAAATGAAGCTTTTTATCTTTGAGACAAACGAACTGTGGGTCTTTCTTCAATTCAGAATTAACGGTCATAAATTCAAAGCCGTCTTCTTCTAATTTCTTGCCCACTACTTCCATGGCAGTGTTGTGTAATTGTTGTTCGTTTAACATAATGCAAAATAAAAAAAAGGTGACCAATTGGCCACCTTTTTGTTACTATTATCCTCCGAAGTCGTCGAAACGAACATTCTCTGGCGGCACACCAAAATCATCGGCCATTTTTTCAACCGCTTGATTCATCAATGGCGGTCCACAAAAATATACTTCGATGTCTTCAGGAGATTCGTGCGTTGATAAATAGTTATCGATCACCACTTGGTGAACAAAACCTTTAAATCCGTCTCCTTCACCGTCAAGACCATCTTTTACTTTCCAGTTATCTTCTTCTGATGGTTCAGACAAAGCAACATAAAAATTAAAGTTAGGGAAATCTCTTTCTAAGGCTCTAAAGTGCTCTAAGTAGAATAATTCTCTTTTTGAACGACCTCCATACCAGAAAGTAACTTTACGTCCTGTTTTTAAAGTACGGAAGAGTTCATATAAGTGAGAACGCATGGGTGCCATTCCAGCTCCCCCTCCTACATAAAGCATTTCTGCTTCAGACTCGTTGATAAAGAACTCTCCAAATGGACCTGAGATGGTTACCTTATCTCCTGCTTTTTTAGAGAATATATAAGAAGATGCAACCCCTGGGTTAACATCCATCCATCCATTCTTTGCGCGATCCCATGGCGGGGTAGCAATACGAACATTTAACATTACTTCTCTTCCTTCTGCAGGGTAAGAAGCCATAGAGTAAGCACGTTCAACAGACTCTGGGTTTTTCATGGCCAACGGCCAAAGGTTAAACTTATCCCACTCTAGTTTAAATTTATCTGGCTCTCCTGGGTGCTCTTCTGGGTGAGCAGAGATATCCATGTCTTCGAATTTTACCTCACATTCTGGAATTTCAATTTGGATGTATCCACCCGCTTTGTAATCCATTTCTTCTGGTAATTCAACAACAAATTCTTTAATAAAAGAAGCCACGTTCCAGTTACGCACAACAGTTGCTTCCCATTTTTTGATCCCAAACACCTCTTCAGGCACTTGGATCACCATGTTCTCTTTTACCTTTACTTGGCATCCTAAACGCCATCCTTCGGCAATTTCTTTTCTAGAGAAGTGAGGCTTTTCTGTCGGAAGAATTTCTCCTCCTCCTTCTAAAACTTGACATCTACATTGGATACAAGTTCCCCCTCCACCACAGGCAGATGGTAAAAAAATCTTGTTGTTCCCTAATGTGTTTAATAAAGTGCTTCCTGAAGAAACCTCAACGTCGTTCTCGCCATTGATAAGCAATGAAACAGGTCCAGAAGGCATTAGTTTGGCTTTAGCGCCTAACAACATACCCACCAGCACAAAGATGATGCTTAAAAAGACAACGACACTCGCTATAACAATAGTATAATCCATTTTTTGCTTATAATTTAATTCCCATAAAACTCATAAATCCAATCGCCATTAAACCTGTAATAATAAAGGTTATTCCTAGTCCACGCAAAGGAGCGGGAACGTTTGAATAGGTGATTTTTTCGCGAATCGCTGCAATAGCGATAATGGCTAAAAACCAACCAATTCCTGAACCAAATCCGTAGACTGCAGACTCGCCTACTCCTGCAAAATCTTTTTGCTGCATAAAGAGTGAGCCTCCTAAGATGGCACAGTTTACTGCAATTAAGGGTAAGAAAATCCCTAAAGCACCATATAAAGCTGGTGCAAATTTCTCTACAATCATCTCAACCAATTGTACCATAGAAGCAATTACTGCGATAAACATGATAAAACTTAAAAAGCTTAAATCTAATTCTGCGTATTCTGCTCCTAACCAAGCTAAAGCGCCCGGCTTCAATAAATAAGTATCTAATAAAAAGTTAATCGGCACAGTGATAGAAAGTACAAAGATCACAGCTGCTCCTAAACCTACAGCGGTTTTTACTGTCTTAGAAACCGCTAGATAAGAACACATCCCTAAAAAATAGGCGAAAATCATATTTTCAATAAAGATGCTCTTGACAAATAAATTAACGTATGCTTCCATGATTTAGTTTTTTTCGATGAGTTTACGGTTACGGGCACGTTGTATCCAAATAAATATTCCTACTGTGATTAATGCCATGGGAGATAACAACATCAAACCGTTATTTTCATAGCCCATTGCATAAGCCACATCTGGAATTACTTGAATTCCCATTAACTTTCCAGAACCTAATAATTCTCTAAAGAAAGCAACAGCGATTAAGATAAAACCATATCCAGCTGCGTTTCCAATTCCATCGAGGAAAGATTTCCATACGCCATTTCCTAGGGCAAAGGCTTCTAGACGTCCCATCACGATACAGTTGGTAATAATCAATCCAATAAAGATGGATAATTCTTTGTAAACATCATAAGCAAAGGCTTTTAATACTTGGTCAACAAGGACTACCATTGCTGCTACTACCACTAACTGAACGATAATACGGATACGGTTAGGGATAAGGTTTCTCAATAAAGAGATAATCACATTGGATGCTGCCATTACCGCCATTACCGAAATACTCATCACGATTGCTGGTTTTAATTGTACTGTGATCGCAAGAGCAGAACAGATCCCTAATACTTGAACAGTAATGGGGTTGTTGTCATCCATAGGATCAGAAAGAAGCGCTCGATTCTTTTTAGAGAACAAAGGTTCTTTTTCTTTATTCACGAAGAATAAAGTGGGTTTTTGGGTGGGTTGGTTTTCCTTCGCCATGAGTTTAATTTTGGTATGCAACTGTATTTTCTTCCGCGTTAGCGTCTAACACTTCTTCCATTTGTGTTTCTTCAATTACAGGAGTTTCAACAGGAACATTATTTTTAAAGTATGCTGTATAGTGGGCTAAACGCTCACTGATCATATCTGTTACACCGTCACCTGTAATGGTCGCACCAGAGATAGCGTCAACTTCGTGATCGTCTTTATCTAGACCCTTAGGATCATTATTCGTTTTGGAAACATTGATTCCTACTAATTGTCCTTCGGAGTTAAATATTTTCTCTCCTACAAAACGATCTTGAAACCATTCTTGGGTAATTTCTGCTCCTAATCCAGCCGTTTCCCCTTTGTGATCAAAAACCGCTCCTTTAATGGTCGTCATATCGTCTTCTAGAGCAATATATCCCCAGATGGCGTCCCAAAGTCCTGCACCACGCAAGGGTACGATATAGTATTTAGCTTCTTCTACTTCTGCGATGTACAACGGAAAACGTTGTTGCTCTAAAGGCTTTTTGGTCTCAGTAGCCATTTCGACTTTAAAGGCATTCACCGTTTCGTCGTTTGAACCATCTGTGATTAAAGCTAATTCTTGTTTAATGTATTGATTGTACAAACCTTCTGCCTTATCGCGATCGGTTGAGATACCGATAGTCGATAAGATGTTTTGCATCTTTTCTTTTCTTACGTTTTCGTTTTGCTTATCCTTTAAAGAAGTTGCAGTAAAGGCTAAAGAAGAAGCCACTACAAAAACCATTAAGGTCGCAAAAAGGAAAGTATATGCGTTACTGTCTCTATTCATGATTAAGCAGTTTTAATTTGAGCAGTTGCCCAACGTTTTTTTCTACGGTTGATATTTGCCTCGATTACATAATGATCGATGGTTGGTGCGAAGACGTTCATTAAAAGAATCGCTAACATCACTCCTTCTGGATAAGCAGGATTAAAGACGCGGATAAGAATACAGAAGATTCCTACCAAAATTCCATAAATCCATTTCCCTCTATTTGTTTGTGCAGCAGATACTGGATCTGTAGCCATAAAGACAATACCAAAAGCAAAACCTCCTACTACTAGGTGATTCATCCAATCGAAACTCATTAAAGCATTTGCTCCCCAAAGGTTAAACAAGAAGCCCATTACAGCTGCTCCTCCGATTCCACCTGCGATAATTCTCCAGCTCCCTACCCCGGTAGCAATAAGAATAAAGGCTCCAACAGCTACCCAAAGGGTAGAAGTTTCGGCGATAGATCCAGGGATAGCCCCTTGGAACATTTCAAAGAAAGAGTAGCTTACTTCGTTTCCGGCAGCAAGGCTCCCTAAGATTGTTTCTCCTGAAATAGCATCAACGCTTGACGCCTCAGAAACCCATACTTTGTTTCCAGACATATAAGTTGGATAAGCAAAGAATGCAAAAGCTCTTGCCGTTAAAGCCGGGTTAAGAATATTCATTCCTGTTCCTCCAAAAGACTCTTTTGCAATTAAAACAGCAAAAGCAACTGAAATAGCGACCATCCATAACGGAATATCAACTGGCATGATCATCGGGATCAATAGCCCAGTGACTAAGTAACCTTCGTTTACTTCGTGACCGCGATAAATCGCAAAAATAAATTCAATGGTTAATCCTACAATATAAGATACAGCAATCATAGGAACGATTTTCCATGCTCCGTGGATAAAGGCATCTAAAAAGGTAAAAGCCTCTCCTGTTTGAATAAAGTATTGGTAACCTGTATTGTAAATACCATATACCAAAGCAGGTAATAAAGCGATGATTACAGTAACCATGGTTCGCTTTAAATCTACTGCATCACGAACGTGTGCTCCTTTATGGGTTGTGTGATTCGGTACAAATAAGAAAGTATCAAAAGCATTAATTGCAGGCGCAAAACGCTCGTACTTTTCGCCTTTACCAAAAGGCTTCTTAATGTTGTCTAGGGTTTTTCTTAAAAAATTCATACGCTCTTTTTTATCCTTCTTCTTTTATCATTAATTCAATTCCCTGTTTAATAATATCCTGTGCTTCAATTTTAGAAGTACTAGAATAATCCACTAAAGCAAAATCTTGAGGAACAACCTCATAGATTCCTAAAGCTTCCATGCGCTCGATATCTTCAACCATACAAGCTTTTATCAATTGCATAGGATAGATATCCATCGGTAATACCTTTTCCATCTCCCCAGTTACAACTAGTGCACGCTCTTCTCCATTGAGGTTTGTATTTACTTTTGCTTTGCGCTTTCCAAAAAGCCATGACAAAGATGTCTTTGACATACTAGGAATGTTATTATCCACAAAAGGCAACCAACCAAACATGCGGTAGTGATTTCCTTCTGGAATAATAGAAAACAAATTGTTGTAATACCCTAAGTAATTATCTGGAGCAGTCGCAGTTCCTGACAAAACGTCTCCATTGATATAGCGATTAGGTTGAGCATTATCAATTTTTGCTCCTTCTAATAGCGCTGCTATAGACGCTCCTATGGTTGCTTTGTAATATTGTGGATTACCAACAGAAGAACCCACAAGGGCCACTGTTCTTTGCGCAGAAAATTCTCCCGTAGTAAATAATGCCCCAATGTTAACTACATCTTCTGGGTTTACTACCCAAACACGCTCTCCTGCATTGATGGGCGCGAGATGGTGAATTTGCACTCCTACATTTCCAGCAGGATGCAAACCGCTTACACCAACAATATTAGCATTGTCAATTTTCTCAAAAAAGCCTTTAAAGCTAGCATCTGCAGTAAGGGTAAGGTTTTCTGTTAGCTTCGCCAAAACATCTATTCCCTTCTGGAATTCTACTTTGTTGTTTTTCAAAAGAAAATCATAGTCAACATCTAATGGCGCAGAAGTGTAAGTCGAAACAAATATCGCTTTAGGTGTATCTTCTGGACTAGCAATTATTCCATAAGGACGTTGCGTGATAAAAGGCCATGCTCCAGCTTTCAACAAAATCTCTTTTATTTGCTCTTGATCAAGTGCATTTAACTCAGGGATTTCGTGTTTTACTGCAGCAGCTGCATCATCTTGGGTAACAACTACCTCAAGAATTTTTCTTTTTGCTCCACGAACAATCGCTGTTACCTCACCGCTAACGGGAGACACAAAGTGAACACGTGGATTTTCTTTGGCAAAAAACAAGGGAGTTCCTTTCTCTACCTTAGCCCCTTCTTTGACAAGAAGTTTTGGCGTAGTAGAAAAGAAATCACCTGGTTTAAGTGCAAATGTTTTGGAGGGGTGAATGTCAACCAATATCTTATCGGCCTCACCATCAAGGTTTAAGTTAAAACCTTTTCGAATTCTTATGTCTTTGGACATTTGTATATCGTTAAATTCTAAAATTCATGCAAATTTAGCAATTTAAACTTGCTTCAAAAAACGCTCATCAAATGAATTTTTGCTATTTATAAACATTCTTAATAAGTTGTTTAAGCTTTAGATTATAAGCGGTGGCTTAAAAATTGTACCGCTAAAGTTTTCTTTATCTTTGTTATATGAAGCAGTTAACTCTATTTGCCCTACTATTTGGTTTTAGTCTATCAGCGGTTGGTCAAATTGTCAAAGAATCAACAAAAGTTGACTTTATAAAATCCATCTATTTTTCTAGAGCAGATCAACTGCAACAAATCCCCCTTATTAGACGTAACGAATCTTTTACACTTTACTTCGATGACCTGCTAGCACAAGACAACGACTACTACTATCGCATTAAACATTTTAATCACGACTGGACTCCTAGTGACTTGATTCAAAACCAATATCTCGAAGGTTTTGACAACCAACGTATCGAAAACTTCAATAGTTCTTATGGTACCTTACAGACCTATAACAATTATGCACTTACCCTCCCTACAAACGATACTCGCTTTAGGATTTCAGGAAATTATATGATTGAAATTTACAATAGTTATGATGAGTTAATGTTTGCTAGAAAATTCATGATTTATGAAGAAAAAGCACAAGTACAACTGGGCGTTTACCCTACACAAAAAGTGGAACGCTTGTTAAGTCATCAAAACTTACAATTCACCATCAATCCGCTTTTTTCGATTAGAAATCCTCAAAATGACCTCAAGGTAGTCTTACTACAAAACGATCAATGGAATAGCAGTATTCTCGCTCCAGTACCGCAATACAATAGTGGCAACAGTTTGGTTTACCGCTATGAAGAAGCTACTCAATTTGAAGGCGGTAACGAATACCTCAATTTTGATACAAAAGATTTACGTTCTGTCACCCCTAATATTAGCTATGTCAACAAAGGCGAATTATACGAACACTACCTCTATACAGATGCCCCTAGAAAAGATTTTCCCTATACCTACTATCCAGATATTAATGGAAATTTCTTAATCCAAACCCTTCAAGGTGGCGACCCCAATATTGAAGCAGATTATACCGAAGTTTACTTTAGCCTCGCCAAACAATACTCCTTAAAAGAAGAAGAAATTTACATCTATGGCAAGTTCAACAATTACGCCTTAACCGATGAAAACAAAATGGTATACAATCCCAGCCTTGAAATCTATGAAGGTATCCTCCTTTTAAAACAAGGCTTCTACAACTATAAATACCTAGAAGTAATCGATGGTAACACTTTAAAAAACAGCATTTCTGGGAGTTATTCTCAAACAGAAAATCTTTACACTGTTTTGGTTTATCACCGCGGAATCGGAGATCTATACGACGCTTTAATCGGCATTGGACAAGCACAATCTTTTGCACTAGAACGTTAAATTTTTACCTCAAAAATTTATTATAACTTAAAGCTTTGTATTTGTATTTAATTTTTCCTTAACTTGTTATTAGTTAAGGAAATAATTATGTTTCAGCAAGTCACAAAAGGAATCAAAATTTCAGTACTAACAAAGTACGAAGGGGCTTTTTTGAAAAAAAATACCCTCAACCACGCCTTTCGTTATACTGTTCGCATTGAAAATCAAAGCAAAGATGTTGTTCAATTAATCAATCGAAATTGGAAAATAATGGAATCTAATCGCCGTCCCCACTTTGTTGAAGGAGCAGGCGTAATCGGGAAAAAACCGATTTTGAAATCTGGTGACATCCACACCTATCAATCCAATTGTCTGATTACCTCCCCCATAGGAGCGATGAGTGGATTCTACACCATGGTTAACTTCTCTTCTGCTCAGGAATTTGAAGTTGAAATCCCCACCTTTAAATTAGCAGCCACTTTTGCATTAAATTGATTTAATTTTTCTTTATTTGAAAAAAAAAGAATCATGCAAAATAGTTTTCCAAGAAGCCCTGAGGCGCTCAACGAGCCTCTACGCCCTTATTACCCGGGCAGTGATGACGTAAAAGCAGTGCTAAAAACATATAGAGATTTATACCACCAAAACACTGAGGTTCCCTTGACCATTAACGGAGAAAAAATCCGGACAGGAAATACCGCAGAGATGCGACCACCACATGACCATCAGCATGTATTAGGGTCTTATCATTTAGCCGAAAAAAAAGAAGTTGAAAAAGCTATCAAAAGTGCATTAAGTGCAAGAAATGCCTGGAGCAAACTATCGTTTCAACACAGGGCGACCATTTTTTTAAGAGCCGCAGATTTATTAGCAGGACCATACCGCACTAAGATTAATGCTTCCACCATGCTAGCGCAATCAAAAACAATTCACCAAGCAGAGATAGATGCGGCCTGTGAATTCATCGACTTTTTGCGTTTTAATGTTCAATTTGCCGAAGAGATTTACAACGAACAACCTTATTCTGGTGATGGAGTCTGGAATAGATTAAGCTACCGTCCATTGGAAGGTTTTATCTATGCCATTAGCCCTTTTAATTTTACGGCTATCGCCGGAAATCTATCTGCGGCACCTGCCATCATGGGAAATACCATCGTATGGAAACCCAGTGATCATCAAATCCTATCAGCCCATGTTATCATGGAAGTTTTTGAAGAAGCAGGCTTACCTCCTGGGGTAATCAATATGGTAATGGGTGATCCAGCTATGATCACAGATATCGTACTTGCTTCTCCAGATTTTGCTGGGATTCACTTTACTGGATCCACCTTTATCTTTAAGAATATTTGGCAAAAAATTGGTCAAAATATTCACCAATACAAAACCTACCCTAGAATTGTAGGAGAAACTGGTGGAAAAGACTTTATCGTTGCTCATCCCAGCGCCGCTGCAGAAGAAGTTGCTACGGGTATTGTTCGTGGTGCCTTTGAATTCCAGGGGCAAAAATGTTCTGCCGCTTCAAGGGTGTATTTACCAAAATCAAATGCACAAACCATATTAGATCGCGTACTAAGCGATCTTAAAAGTATCACAATGGGATCGCCAGAAGACACTAACAACTTTGTTACTGCTGTAATTCATCAAGCTGCATTTAACCGATTAAAAGAAGCCATTGACCAAGCAAAACAATCTGATGAAGTAACAATCTTACACGGTGGAAACTGCGATGACAGTAAAGGGTACTTTGTCGAACCAACGGTATTAGTGACGACAAACCCTCACTATGACACCATGACTAGAGAACTTTTTGGGCCTGTTGTAACGGTTTATATTTATGAGGACAAGGACTATGAAGACACTTTAAAACTTGTTGATCAAACCTCTGACTATGCCCTAACTGGAGCGATTTTCTCAAAAGACCGTTATGCTGCAGAGATTGCACTAGATGCGCTAGAAAATAGTGCAGGAAATTTCTACATCAACGACAAGCCAACTGGAGCAGTGGTGGGGCAACAACCCTTTGGCGGAGCGAGAGCATCAGGAACGAACGACAAGGCAGGATCAAAACTCAACCTATTAAGATGGGTTTCCCCACGTTTAATCAAAGAGCCTTTATTAACGCCCACAGATTATCGCTATCCTTTTTTAGGAGAATAAAATTTTGTTAAAATCATAAGAGACTGTTTTTTAAGGGTGTACTTTTAAGGTAACCCAAAAAAACAGTTTTTTATGAAAACCTACTTTCTAACCCTTATCCTTTTCTTTAGTTGTTGCTTTTTTGTGCTTGCACAACAGGCAGATGTACAGTATAAAGTCACAAAAGAATACGACAAAAACGGCAACCTTATCCGTTATGATTCCATTAGAACAAAACAAAATAAATGGGTCACTTCAAACTATAGTTTTAATTTTAATCAAGAAGATCTCGACAGCCTTTTAAACGGACTAGATCACATAGGTACTAAAATGGGGGTCTTTCTTTCAGATTCAATTTCCCATAAAATTGATCAAGTTTTTAAAGACAAAAACTTCCATATCTGGATGGATGATTTTGAAGACAATGGGTTCTATTTAAAACTAGATGATATGGATATGGACTTAGACAGTTTAAGGTCACATGCCCGCATTAAAATGCATCACTTTAGGGCAAAAAATGATTCTATTATCGAGCAGCATTTAGAAGAAGAATTGAAACGAATTCAAAAAAAGCTGGAGAAGATCAAAGCTAAAAGGAAAACTCAATAACGCAAGCCGCTTGCGAGATTTCGCAAGTCTGAAGAGACTACTTTTTGTTGCTTTTCTAAAACCCCTAACATTTCTTGTGCTACCCGGGATTTTGAATAATCTCCTGCAATACGCCGAATCAAATTTTCGCCCTTTGCATCAACGATGCGCACCACGGGATTGTTCCAGCTGGGCTCCCCATATCGCTTGAGTATGGCATTGTCTTTTCCTGGTTTATTATTAAAGATCGCTAAAGGGATAAAATGCGTCTCTATGGTTTTAATAATAACAGGACTACTCAATACTCCCTTTCCATAATTCCTGCAGGTTAAACAGCCGGGGACTTCTTGAAATAAGACAAAAATTGGCTTGTTTTGCTTTTGCGAAAGCGCAATGGCTTGATCAAAATCTCTATACCAAGAGACTTTCCCCAACTCTTGTGCTTGAGTTGCAGGTTGAGTGCGATTTTGGGCGAAGCCCATCACACAAAAAATAAAACAATAGACAATTACAATTCGATACATCACAGTAAGATTTAGAAACAAACTGCTACAAGCAATATGCCAAAGGGGATAACAAAGAGCTTTTTAACTTTTTAAAGGAAGGTAGACTACTTTTTTAGTGTCAAAAAATTCTTCTTTGTAGTAGTCAGAAAGCGGAAATTCTTGCACTGCTGGGAAGTTAGCGAGTTCCTCGCTAAGGTCTCCACCTTTTAGATAAAGGATGCCGTTGTTTAACTTATGACTCCCCTTGTTTTTAACGTTTTTTTTAACCCATGGAACAAAATCTTCCATTTTAGTTACCGCCCTACTCACAATAAAATCTACGGGTTGTTTGAATTCTTGTGCCCTTTGATGTCTTGCTTCAACATTTTTCAAGTGTAAAGCTTCGGCGACAGCCTGCACCACTTTTATTTTTTTACCGATAGAATCGATTAAATAAAAATCAACCTTTGGATAAAGTATCGCTAAAGGTATCCCAGGGAAACCACCCCCCGTACCTACATCTAAAACCCTTGACCCCGATTTAAACGACTGTACCTTAGCTATCCCTAAAGAATGTAAGACATGTTTTTCATATAGCGCATCAATATCTTTTCGAGAAATTACATTGATTTGTGCATTCCATTCTTTATATAATGCTTCCAATTTATCAAATTGTTGATATTGATGTTTAGAAAGAGATGGAAAATAGTGCGGTATAAGAGTCAAAATTTGTAGTTTTAATAAAACATTCAAAGATACATTCTTATCTGCTATGGAAAAGCAATCGAACAACAAACCCCTAAGATTTTCACGTAAAGACCCAAAGAAATTTTTTCAAACTTTAAACAAACGTGTCAATTATTATTTTAAAAAACGCAAAGCACTAAAAACTGGAAATTGGCAATTGTACCTTAAAACCAAGATTATGTTTTCATTATTAGTCGCGCCTTACTTTCTCATTCTATTGAGTGATCTCAACATTTGGATTAAACTCATCCTGGCAATTATCATGGGTGTTGGTATGGCTGGAGTGGGTATGAACGTCATGCACGACGGGAATCATGGTTCATTTTCAAAATACGATTGGATTAATAAAACCATGGGAGCAAGCATCTATTTGCTCGCCGGTAATGTACATAACTGGAAAGTACAACACAATATTTTACATCATACCTACACGAATATTCATGGGCATGATGAAGATTTAGAAGCAGGAAGAATTATTCGTTTTTCAAAGCACAGTGATTGGTTTTCTTTTCATCGCTTTCAACACTATTACGCAGTTTTTATCTATGGTTTATTGACTTTCAATTGGGTACTTACGTCTGATTTTCAACAAATTAGACGCTACTTAAAAAAGAAACTTACTTATCGTAAAAAACTCCAACCAATGCGCCAATGGATGATTTTAATCGGAACAAAAATCATGTATTCTGGGATATGGATCATCGTCCCTATGCTGGTCATGAAAATGCCATGGTGGCAAATTCTTTTAGGCTTCTTTATTATGCATTATACTGCTGGACTTATTTTAAGCCTAACCTTTCAACTAGCTCACGTTATTGAGGATGCCCAAATGCCCTTACCCGATAAAGAAACTGGGAATATGAAAAATACCTGGGCAATTCATCAATTACTAACCACGGTGAATTTTTCTACTAAAAACAGGTTTGTAAATTGGTTTACAGGTGGTTTAAACCACCAAATTGAACACCACATTTTTCCTCATATTAGTCATATCCATTACACAGATATTGCAAAAATTGTGAAAAAAACGGCAAAGGAGTTTAATTTACCTTACAACGAGTATAAAACTACTAGAAGTGCCTTATTTTCGCACTTCAAACATTTAAAAAAGATGGGGGTTCAACCCGCATAAACGACTATTATTATGGAGGCACTTTCGGCACGAATCAACAGTCTACCTGTTTCAGCTACCCTTGCCATGGCTGCAAAAGCCAGAGAATTAAAAAATGAAGGAATTGACGTTATTGGATTAAGTCTGGGAGAACCAGATTTCAATACTCCTGAATTTATTAAAGATGCTGCTATTCAAGCAGTAAATGACAACTATAACGCATACTCTCCTGTCGATGGATATGCTGATTTAAAACAAGCCATCACCACTAAATTTAAAAGAGATAATGGGCTAGAATATGCCGCAAACCAGATTGTAGTTTCTACGGGAGCTAAACAATCGATTGCTAATGTGTGTATGGTATTACTCAACCCTGGGGACGAAGTTCTACTCCCAGCACCTTATTGGGTAAGTTATTCTGCTATTGCTACCCTGGCAGAAGCAAAATCAACCATTATCCCTACCAGTATTGACAATGATTTCAAGATTACCCCAGAGCAACTTGAAGCAGCCATTACGCCTAAGACTAAACTCATCATGTTTAACTCGCCTAATAACCCGAGTGGAACAATCTACACAGAGGAAGAGTACCGTGCATTAGGAAAAGTACTTGAAAAACATCCTGACATTTATATTATGTCTGATGAGATTTATGAGCATATTAATTATGGAACACCGCACTTTAGCATTGCTGCTATTCCAGAATTATATGACCGCACGATCACCGTTAACGGAGTTGCAAAAGCTTTTGCCATGACGGGATGGAGAATAGGATATATAGGAGCACCTGCATGGATTGCTAAAGCCTGTAACAAAATGCAGGGCCAGATTACTTCTGGAGCAAATTGTATCGCGCAACGTGCAACCATTACTGCCCTTGAGGCACCGGTAAGCAATATTCAATACATGGTAGATGAGTTCCAAAGTCGCCGAAAATTGATTATAGAATTACTTTCTGCCATTCCAGGTTTTCGTATGAATGAGCCAGAAGGAGCGTTTTATGTATTTCCAGATGTTTCTTATTATTTTGGTAAAACAATGAAAGGAAAAACCATTAATGATGCCTCTGACTTCGCGCTCTATTTATTAGAAGAAGCTCACGTGGCGACGGTAACAGGCGACGCCTTTGGAAATGGAGATTGTATCCGTATTTCTTATGCTGCCTCTGTAGAGAACATTAAAGAAGCAATTGCGCGAATTGCGAAAGCATTAGCCTAAAACAATTAATATTGATTTAAGAAAACCGCCTTTGGGCGGTTTTTTTTATTCCCTATAGGTCAAAATATAAGCGTACTTTAGCAAAGTTATACAACTACATGAAATTTAACGATCTCGCCCTAGCGGCACCCATACTAAAAGCACTTGAAAAACAAGGCTATACCCAGCCTACTCCTATCCAAGAAAAAGCCATCCCAATTTTATTAAAAGGGCATGATTTGTTGGGCGTTGCACAAACTGGAACAGGAAAAACTGCTGCCTTTGGTATTCCCATTTTAAACCATTTGTGCAAAAACAAATCCAACGGAAAAGGAAGACGTAAAATAAAAGCCCTAGTAGTCACTCCAACACGTGAGCTCGCCATTCAAATTGCCGAAAACTTTACCGCCTACAGCCAGTTCACCAACCTTAGAAACGCCGTCATTTTCGGTGGGGTTAAACAAGCCCAACAAGTGAAAAACTTGCGTAATGGTGTTGACATATTAATTGCAACCCCAGGACGATTATTGGATTTAATGAGTCAAGGTCATATCACTTTTAAAGATTTGGAACATGTGGTGTTAGACGAAGCAGATCAAATGCTGGACATGGGCTTTATTCATGATGTCAAAAAAATAATTGCTCATCTCCCTAAAAAAAGACAATCGCTTTTCTTTTCGGCCACCATGCCAAAAACAATCGTCGAACTGTCTAAAAAAATGTTGGGTAAATTTGAACGTGTTACCATCAAACCAGAACAAGCAACTGCGGAAAAGGTAGAGCAAGGCATTTATTTTGTAAACAAAGGCAATAAGTCAAAACTATTAGTTCACTTACTTGAAGAGCGTAAAAACGAATCTGTCCTTGTGTTTTCCCGTACCAAACACGGAGCAAATAAGATTGTAAAAAAACTAGAACAATCTGGAATTCGATCAGCGGCTATTCACGGTAATAAATCTCAAAATATGAGACAGAAAGCATTGGGGGATTTTAAAATGGGAAAACTAAATGTCCTTGTAGCTACAGATATCGCAGCCAGAGGAATAGATATTGACGAACTATCACTTGTGATTAATTTTGATCTTCCCAATGTTGCAGAAACTTATGTCCACCGCATTGGTAGAACAGGTCGAGCTAATGCCAGCGGGATTGCGCTTTCCTTTTGCATGGCAGAAGAACGCCCTTACCTCAAAGATATTGAGCAACTCATCAAACAAAAAATACCTCGCTTAGAAAATCATCCATTTATGGAAGACCACGACGCCATAGAAGAGGCCTCTGTTAAAAAACCTGTCAAAGCAGGACCAAAAAAGCGAAATTATTCTCGAAACAATCGCTCGAAAAAAAGAAAGTAATCTACTTTACTGATTAGATTTTTCCTTTTTTAATTCTTCATAAAATCGTGCACAAGAAACAAAGTGCCACGGAATTACGATAAGCACTCCTACTCCTAAGCATAATAGACCTAGTATATACCATGGGATAAATCGCAAAGTAAGGCCTAACAATTTAATACGATACCCTGAAGTCAAGTTCCAACTTTCGTTTAAACACTCACTAAAAGATAATTCAGGTCGATCTGCCATGATATAAAAAGTCATGGAAAGTGCAATCCCAACTACTATCCCTGGAATAATCAATAAAACGATCCCAACAAAGACCAATATTGTGTAGCAAAGGTTCGCTAAAAAGCTTTTCCCAAAAACTTTAAAGCCATCAAATAACTGGAAAAAATGGGGTGTTTCTCCTCTTATCACAGAAAACGAAAAATAGGCTAAGCCTACAGAGAGCGGACCTGATAATAATAAGCTGATTACACCTTCCCCATCTGGAAAGATACTGGAAGGAACTCCCACAATAATTACATAGACAAAGGCTACCAGAACCCCGAGGCCCCAGTGGGGTGCCAAATCTGTTCTTGACTGGCGCATTAAATTTAGGTTTGAAAAGGGCATAATGTTGTATTTAATTATAACAATATATATAAAAAAACCGCCTTGTGGCGGTTTTTTTGTTTATCTGTTGACGATTTGTTCTTGATGATTAATCGACTCTTGGTGAATTGCCTTAAACATTCGAAGAACAAACTCTTCTGACAATCCACGGCTCTCTCCTTCTAAAACCATTTTTCCAAGGATTTCATTCCAGCGCTTGTTTTGAAGTACTGCAACATTATTGGTCTTCTTTAATTCCCCGATTGCTTCGGCAACTTTCATACGCTTGCCTAAGGTGTCTAAAATCGCTTGATCAGCTACATCGATTTGAGCACGAAGGTTCTGCAATTCAGCTTGATAAGTTTCCTCATCTGTTGTAGCTTCTCTGATTTTTAAATCTTTCATAATTTGAACTAAAGCATTAGGGGTAACTTGCTGTGCAGCATCGCTCCATGCATTATCTGGATCCCAGTGGCTTTCGATCATTAAACCGTCAAAGTTTAAATCAAGGGCCATTTGGCAAGTATCAAAAATCATATCGCGTTTCCCAGTAATGTGAGATGGGTCACAGATTAAAGGGAGATCAGGAAAGCGATTTTGAACTTCAACAGCAATTTGCCATTCTGGATTATTTCTGTACTTAGACTTTCCATAAGCAGAGAATCCACGGTGAATTAAACCTAGGTTTTTAATGTTTGCAGTGTATAAACGTTCAACCCCACCTAGCCATAAAGCTACATCTGGGTTAACGGGATTTTTAACCAAAACAATTTTATCTGTTCCTTCTAATGCATCAGCAATTTCTTGCACGATAAAAGGGCTTACCGTAGAACGTGCACCGATCCATAAGATATCGATATCGTGTTCTAAAGCAAGTTTTACGTGGTCTTTATTCGCTACCTCAGTAGCCGTTAATAAACCTGTTTCTTCTTTTACACGTTGTAGCCATTTTAGACCAATTGCTCCTACTCCTTCAAAATTGCCAGGACGGGTTCTAGGTTTCCAGATACCTGCACGGTAAACCGTTACATCTGTATCTTTTAGTTCATGAGCAATTTTCATGACTTGTTCTTCAGTTTCGGCACTACAAGGTCCACCGATTACTAAAGGGTGCGAAAGACCAAAGTCGTTTAACCATTCGCGCATTGCTGGTGTATTCTCCATATCTAATTATTGTGTTTTATTCCGTTTAAGATGGTTGTTAATTGGTTGGTATGTTTCATTTGTTGGTGTAAATCATCGATAGCATCTGCTGCTAATTTGCTTTTGAAAGCTTCTAAATTTTTAATGTAAGCAGAAAGAATTTCCAATACATTTTCTTTATTCTGCTCAAAGATGGGCGCCCACATATCTGGGGAACTTTTTGCCAAACGGACGGTAGATTCAAATCCACTGCCTGCAAGGTCAAAAATGTTTTGCTCATTGGTTTCTTGCTCGAGGACCGTTTTCCCTAACATAAAAGAGCTTACATGAGATAAGTGAGAAACACAGGCCATGTGCCGGTCGTGCTCTTTTGGCCCCATAAAACGCAAGTACATGCCCATTTGGCGAAAGGTGGTTTTTGACCAAGTCAATAAATCGGCACGGGTTTTTTTTGCTTCACATAAGATTTGTGGTTTCCCTTTAAACAATCCTATATGGGCTGCCTTTGGTCCAGAAAACTCTGTCCCCGCAATAGGGTGAGCTGCGAGGTATTGATCGCGTTTGGGGTGGTTTTCTACCACCTTACACAACTGTTCTTTGGTAGAACCTACATCAAACAACAAAGCGTCATTATTCAATTGATCTAAAATACTAGGTAATAAACGAAGACATTCTTTTACTGGAATACTCAAGATCACACGATCTGCTTCTGCTAAAGTGTCCAGACCTCCTTTTTCATCGATGATCCCTAAAGATAGTGCTTCCTCCAGATGAGTCTCACTTTGATCAACGCCTATAATGGTGCAATCGTCAAACAACTGTTTCAGCTCTAAGGCCATAGAACCCCCGATCAAACCGATACCGATGACGTATATTTTCATGCTTTCATTCGGTTTATAGCGGTAGATATTTGATCTTCATTCACGCAAAGTGAAAAGCGAATATAGCCTTCTCCCTGTGTTCCAAAAATAGTTCCTGGGGTGATAAAGATATCCTTCTCATAGAGGATTTGATCAATGTATTTTTCTGCAGCGACAGAAGGGTCATTTAACTTCGCCCAAACAAACATTCCCACACTGTTAGGATCAAAGGTGGCATTCATTAATGTAGCTAATTCCTCGACTAATTTTCTGCGTTTTTTATAGGTAGCATTCAGTTCTACAAACCAGGAGTTGGGTGCATTTAAAGCAGCAATCGCCCCTTGCTGAATACCATAAAACATTCCCGAATCCATATTGCTTTTCACCTTTAAAACGGCTTGAATATTTTCAGCATTCCCCGATAACATTCCAACCCGCCAGCCGGCCATATTAAAGGACTTACTCAAGGAATTTAATTCCATAGCAACGTCTTTTGCTCCAGGAAGGGACAAAATACTTTGGGGATCATCGTTTAAGATAAAACTATAGGGATTATCATTGATCAACAAAATCTCTTCTTTTGCGGCCCATTGAATCAATTTTTTCAGGGTGGTATGATCTACATCTGCCCCAGTAGGCATATGGGGATAATTCAACCACATTAATTTGATTTTAGAAGTGTCAAGGGCTTCTAGTGCATCAAAATCTGGTTGCCAATTATTTTCAGCTTTTAAGTCATAAAAAACTGGAGTAGCCTCGACTAGTTGCGTCACAGCGTTGTAAGTAGGGTAACCCGGATTAGGAATCAACACCTCATCGCCTTTATTGAGAAAGGCCATGGAGATATGCATAATTCCTTCTTTAGATCCCATTAAAGGAAGTACTTCCGAAGAAGGATCTAGTACAACCTCATAATTACGCTTGTAAAAATGAGCAATCGCTTCGCGTAATTCTGGAAGACCCTGATAGCTTTGATACATATTGGCCCGCGGATGGGCCATTGCCTCTTTAAGTGCCTCAACAACAGAAGGATGCGGAGGAAGATCAGGACTCCCTATCCCCATATTCAACACAGGTTTCCCTGCCTGAACTAGAGCTGCCACTTCGCGTAACTTCTTTGAAAAGTAGTATTCTTTTACGCTTTCCAATCGTGTTGCTGTACTTACTTTCATTTCTTAACGTCGGCGTATTCGCCTAATATTTTAAATTCTAAGGCCATGATTTTTAAAATCTGGCGTGCTTTTTCGTATTGCTCAAAGGTGTCAAAAGTCACATCGACAAAAAAGGCGTATTTCCCCGGGATTTCAATCACAGGAAGCGACTGTATTTTTGTCAAGTTCAACAAGCAATCGCTCATTACGTTGAGTACTGCCGCTAAACTCCCTCTTTGGTGATCTAAAATAAATTTCAAAGAAGCCTTATTGATTTGGTCTTGGGCTAAACTGCCATTCTTTTTTTGGACCACCACAAAACGAGTGATGTTGTTTTTGATGGTTTGGATTGATTCGGCTAAAACTGTGAGGCCATAAATTTGGGCAGCGGCTTTTGGAGCGATGGCAGCAATTCCCTGGCGTTGCTCTTCTGCGATCATTTTGGCAACATTAGCAGTATCAGAGGCTTCAATCAATTTAATATGGGGATAATTTCGAAAAAACTCCTTGCACTGCAACAAGGCCATAGGGTGAGAATGCACCTCTTGAAGGTCATCAATGGTTTGCCCCGACAAAGCCATCAAAGTATGATGAATGGTTAAATTGTATTCTCCTACTATACTAAGATTGTTGTGGTCGATTAAGGCATAATTAGGGATAATGGATCCAGCAATAGAATTCTCTAAAGCCATTATAGCTTGCTTGACTTCTCCAGAGAGAAGAGCCTCAACAACAGCGTCAAAACTAAGACACTCTTTTAAATAAACATCATCATGAAAGTAGTCCATTGCCACGGCATGATGAAAAGAGCCTTTAATTCCCTGAATTGCGATTTTAGTTTCCATTTATATTCCAAAAAAAAAGTCCCGAACATTTGTCAGGACTTTATTTATATTGTAATGTTAGTGTACTACAAAGTCCCTCCTGCTTCTGTATAGAAGTAAAAAAAATTGTTGTAATAAAAAAACCTATTGTTCATCTGTTTCATTAACAGTGCAAATCTAAGCCCACATTAGACAAAAACAAATTTTTGCTCCATTTTTTTTAGAAAAAGAAGTAATTTACATACAAAACAAACAAACTTGAATCAAAATGTTACGACAAACTATATTTCTTTTACCTCTTTTGTTTATTGCCTGCATAAATGTGGATAAAAGGGTCGAAAAAGACCTCAACGACTTTCGCTTTATCGAAACGACCATTAGTGATTTATCTACTGGATATATGCAAGGAGACTTTTCTATTAAAGCGGTAACCCAAGCATATTTAGATCGCATTGAGCAGATCGATAAAAACGGGCCTACACTTCGCTCGATTTTACAAATTAATCCAGAGGCGATTGCCATCGCCAAAGTACTCGATGAAGAATTAGCTAACGGACAATCCCGTGGACCATTACACGGAATTCCCATCGTATTAAAAGACAACATCAACACCCATGATCAAATGTACACCACCGCCGGATCAAGGGCATTAAAAGCTTCTAAACCTTTACAAGACAGTCCACTTGCACAGCAATTGCGAGCTGCTGGCGCAGTTATTTTGGCGAAAGCCAACCTAAGCGAATGGGCTAACTTTAGAGGGCAAAACTCTTCTAGTGGTTGGAGTGGCCTGAATGGACAAACCAAAAACCCTTATGTTCTCACGCGCAATCCCTGTGGCTCGAGTTCTGGATCTGGGGTAGCCGTTTCTGCTAACCTTACGGTTTTAGCCATAGGAACAGAAACCAATGGATCGATTGTATGCCCTTCTAATGCCAACGGAATTGTGGGAATTAAACCCACAGTGGGCTTGATTAGTCGTTCTGGGATTATCCCGATTTCTTTTACCCAAGATACCGCTGGTCCTATGGCAAGAACATTAACTGATGCGACCATCGCTTTAGGTGCCCTTACCGCTATAGACGATCAAGACAGTAAAACCCTTGCAGAAGGCAGAGTTGCCTTAAACGATTACACTCCGTTTTTAAAGAAAGAAGGGGTAGCGGGAAAACGCATTGCACTTTATACTGCGCCCTTAGGTCAAAATGCCGAAGTGGATAGCTTAGTGCGTCAATCGATTCGAACGCTTGAAGCAGCAGGAGCTGCAGTAATTGAAATAGACAATATTGCTCCTAGAGCGACAGGAGGGAATTCTTTTCAGGTTATGCTACACGAATACAAAGAGGGGCTCAATGCTTACTTTGCTGCTTTGGGCGAGAATGCGCCCATCAAAAACTTAGACGAACTAATCGCCTTTAACGAAGCAGATTCAATCGAATTAAAATATTACAATCAAGCCTATTTGAAAATGGCGAATGAAAAAGAAGACTTAGCAAGTGAGGCTTATCAAACCGCTTTAGCGAATCTTCGACGCATGAGTCAAAAAGAAGGGATTGATCGCGTTATGGATGAACACGATTTAGATGCCATCGTTGCCCCTACTGGAAGTCCCGCCTGGAGTACAGACTGGCTTAACGGAGACAATTATCATGTGGGAAGTTCTTCCCCAGCGGCCTGGGCAGGCTACCCTAATATCACCGTCCCAATGGGAGACATCCATGGTTTACCCGTTGGATTATCGTTCTTTGGGCGAGCGTGGAGCGAGCCTACTTTGATTGAAATTGCCTATGGCTTTGAACAAAAAACAAACGCAAGAATCACTCCCAGCTTTAGAGCGAACGACGAAGAATAAATGAAGACACTACTACAACAACTCCTCGCCATCGAAAACTTTGATGTGTATTTAGTATTGGGGATTTTAATCGGCTTTGGCTTAATCGAATCTTTTGCAGGATACCTGCGCAATTCAAAACGTAAAAAAGGAGACTGGTTACAAGAAGTTTTTAGCTTCTTCTTTCTTTCTGCTGGAATAAAACCCGCTATAGTTACCACAGTGTTTTTATTGGGGAATACTTTTTATCCTGCAAGTGCAAACTTACTCTCTGGTCTTTCTTTTGTTACCGTCTTCTTTGGATACCTCCTTATAGATGATCTTTTGCAGTATTGGTATCATCGCTCTGCGCATGAGTACCCCTTTTTATGGAAGCTGCATCGCAGTCACCATCAAGCGGAAGAAATGGGCTATTTTGTGTCTTATCGCAATGCCCTATTGTACTATATCATGATGCCAAATATCTGGTGGGTGGGCTTTATCGTTTTTGCAGGCGGTGCCAAAGCTGTCGCGCTAGGACTCGTGATTAAACAAGCCATTATCATCAGTTCACACAGTCGAATCAAATGGGATGCGCCTTTTTATAAATACGCCTTTTTAACTCCTTTTATTAAAGTTATCGAGCGGATTATCATTACGCCTTCTTTTCATCATGCGCATCATGGGACTTCTATGCTCGATAATTCGAGTGACCCCAATGCGAACTTTGGAAACATGTTTAGCTTATGGGATCAATTCTTTGGAACAGCAAAGTTCCAAACTGCTTACCCACAAGAATACGGCTTGCAAAAGAAAACCGAAGACGACTGGACCGCCGGCTACTTCTACCCTTTTATCAAATCAAAAGATAAGGAGAGCGACTGGCATAAAGATTTTCAACACCACAAAACAGCAACAAATGACGCTTTAACAGTATCCTTAACTAAAGGAGAAAACTACCTATGGTGTGCCTGTGGCAAAAGTAGCCAACAACCCTTTTGTGATGGTTCCCATCACGGTAGTAAAGTCAAACCTTTAAAGTTTACCGCAAAAAGAACGGGCGAAGTACGTCTGTGCAACTGCAAAGCCACAAAAAAAGGACCTTTTTGTGACGATACTCACCTAAATCTATAAACATGTCAAAGAAAGCGATTATTGTAGGAGCAAGCTCCGGAATTGGAAAAGCCCTCGCCATTGTTTTAGCTCAGCGAGGCTACAAAGTAGGCATCACAGGACGCAGAGGCGAAATGCTGGATGAGATCAAGACCCTCTACCCTGAGGCGATCTTCCCCATGGTTTCTGATGCAACCCACCCCGATGCAGAAAAAGAACTCGACAGTCTTGTAACTGTATTAGGAGGCTTAGATCTCTTTGTTATTTCGGCAGGAATGGGCGTACTCAACAAAGCCTTAGATTATTCAATTGAAAATGCCACCAATCAACTTAATGTGATTGCCTTTACTAAAATGGTGAATTGGGGCGTGCATTTTTTTGAAGCACAAGGCCATGGCCATTTGGCCAATATTTCCTCTGTTGCTAGTCGTAGAGGGGGACGTTTAACCCCTTCTTACAACGCGACTAAGGCTTACCAATCAAATTATTTTGAAGGGGTAAGGCAACGCTTTTATAAACTAAAACTCCCTATCCATACAACGGATATTCGTCCCGGTTTTGTGGATACCGATATGGTACAAGGAAGTGGTATCTTCTGGATGGCGCCAAAAGAAAAAGCCGCTAAACAAATCTATAAAGCACTTCAACGTAAAAAAGCGGTGGTGTATGTAACCAAACGCTGGGCATTGATCGCTTTTATTTTTTCGAACATGCCAAAATGGATGCACAAAAGAATGTAAAGTTTTATCTTTAGCAAAAAAGTACGCCGTGTTACAACTTCACAATATTGCCAAAAGCTATCCCGCAGTGACTGCCTTAAAAGGAGTCTCCTTTGAATTAAAAGCAGGGGAAGTTGTGGGCTTGTTAGGCCCAAATGGGGCAGGGAAATCTACCCTCATGAAAATATTGACCGGTTACTTAAAAGACTGGGAAGGGGAAATTCTCTACGGAGAAAAAGACCTGCGTAAAGACATCAAAAGCATACAGCAGGTCACGGGTTATTTACCTGAAAATAACCCGCTTTATCCTGATTTGTACGTACTAGAATATCTCCAATTTATAGCAGGCTTATACCACATTAAAAATGCCCCCTTTGATCAAGTCATTGACAAAGTTGGGCTAAACGAGTTAAAGAAAAGAAAGATCAACACCCTCTCAAAAGGGTATCAACAACGGGTAGGACTCGCAGCAGCCCTGCTTCACGATCCAGAAATTCTAATTCTCGACGAACCCACCACCGGCTTAGATCCCAATCAATTGATTGAGATTAGAAAACTCATTCGTCAACTGGGCGAAGAGAAAATTGTCTTATTTTCCACCCACATACTATCAGAAGTAGAAAGTGTTTGCGATCGCGTTATCATTATACGACAAGGAAAAGTCGTCGCAGACCAAAGCCTAGACAGCCTTAGAAAAGGCCAACAACAAATTATCCAAGTGGAATTTGATTACCGCATCGAAACCGAAGCCTTAAGTAAAATTGAAGGCATCACCAAGGCCGTCAATACCTTTGACTTTCAGTACGAATTGTATTGCAATGGTCAAGAGGACATTCGTCCAAAAGTCTTTGACTTTGCCCACGATAATCAATTAAAGATTCTCTCCCTCAATCAAAAGAATGAAAATTTAGCGGAACTGTTTAACCAGCTAACTGTTTAAAAAATCGCCTCAGCAATTGCCTTGATATTATCTGATTTCCCCATCGAATAATAATGCAAGAAAGGAACTCCTGCGTCTTTTAATTCTTGACTTTGTTGAATGCACCACTCTACCCCTACTTGGCGAACGGCTTTATTGTCTTTACAATCAATCACAGCGCGAATTAAATCGTCCGGAAGATCGACGTGAAAACGATGCGGTAAAGCGTTCAATTGCTTTTTAGTCGCTAGGGGTTTTAATCCCGGGATAATAGGCACATTGATGCCAGCTTCTTTGCATTTGTCCTGAAACTCAAAAAACTTTTGATTGTCAAAAAACATTTGGGTAACAATATAATCTGCTCCAGCGGCGATTTTTTTCTTTAAAAAGTGTAGATCACTTTCTAAGCTTGGGGCTTCCATATGTTTCTCTGGATAACCCGATACCCCGATACAGAAGTCTGTATTGGAGGTATTCTGAATTTCTTCGTCCAAATATTTCCCTTGATTTAAGTCAGTTATTTGCCCAACTAACTCATTAGCATAAGCGTGCCCATCTTTATTCGCACTAAAATACACTTCGCTTTTAACGGCATCCCCACGTAAGGCCACGACATTATCGATGCCTAAAAAGTCGAGATCGATCAAGAAGTTTTCGGTATCCTCTTTGGTGAAACCTCCACATAAAATATGGGGAATTGCATCTACGTTGTACTTGTGCTGTATCGCGGCACAAATCCCTACAGTTCCTGGGCGCTTGCGTATTACATGCTTTTTTAATAATCCACCTGCTAATTCTTTGTACACATACTCCTCGCGATGATAGGTCACGTCGATAAAAGGTGGTTTAAACTCCATCAATGGATCGATTGAATCATAGATGGATTGAATATTTTGTCCTTTCAAGGGCGGAAGAATCTCAAAGGTAAATTGCGTTTGATTTTTTGCTTTAGCAATGTGTTCCGTTACTTTCACTGTGTCTTATTTTAAGTTGGGACGAAGCCATTTTTCGGCTTCTTGTAGGGTGATATTCTTTCTTTGAGCATAGCTCTCTAGTTGGTCTTGTGTAATCTTACCGACGCCAAAATACTGGGCTTCTGGATGGGCAAAATAATAACCCGAAACCGATGCAGCTGGCCACATGGCTAGGCTTTCGGTAAGGGTTACCCCGATGCGCTCTTCCACTTGGAGTAAATTCCAAATAGTGTTTTTCTCTAAGTGGTCTGGACAAGCGGGATAGCCCGGTGCAGGGCGAATTCCTTTGTATTGCTCCTTGATTAAGGCCTCATTATTTAAACTTTCTTGGGCAGCATATCCCCAGTGTTTGACTCTCACTTCGCGGTGAAGGTATTCTGCAAAAGCTTCAGCAAAACGATCGGCAAGGGCCTTGATCATAATGGCATTATAATCGTCATTATTGTCTTCATATTGCTTAGCAATTTCTGCAGTTCCAAACCCAGCTGTAACGCAAAATGCACCGATATGATCATTTAATCCAGTGGCTTTAGGCGCGATAAAATCGGCCAAAGCAATATTCGGTTTTCCTGGTCGCTTTTTTAATTGTTGACGAAGGCTGAGGAATTTCCCCAAAGTCTTTTTCCGATCTTGATCGGCATAAACTTCTATATCATCTTCTTCCACAGTATTAGCAGCGAAAAGCCCAAAAACGGCTTTGGCAGTCAATAATTTTTTATCGAGGATTTCTGTCAAGAGCACTTGTGCGTCGGCAAATAATTCTGTTGCTTGCTCTCCTACTATTTCGTCATTTAAAATGGCGGGATAATGCCCGTGCAAGTCCCATGATCGAAAGAAAGGACTCCAATCAATATAGGGCACCAAAGCATCTAAATCTTGATATTCAATGACCTGTACCCCTAATTGCTGAGGTGCAAATGGTGTAAAGCATTCCCAGTCTAATGCTAACTTACACTCGCGTGCAAGACTTAAAGGAATGTGTTCTTTGGTTTCTTGACGGTCTAAAAACTTCGCTCTAAACTTATCGTATTCTTCACGAATTTGCGCTTTGTAAACTGGCGCATTTTCTTTATTCAACAAACTCCCCACAACGGTAACTGCTCTTGAGGCATCGTTAACATGCACAACAGAAGTTTCTAATTCTGGCGCAATCTTGACTGCGGTATGGGCTTTTGAAGTAGTTGCACCACCAATCAATAAAGGAATATTTAATTCTTGACGCTTTAACTCTTGTGCGATATAAATCATCTCGTCTAGAGAGGGAGTGATCAACCCAGATAAACCGATGATATCTATTTGCTCCTGCTTCGCAGTTTCAATGATTTTTTCTGGCGGAACCATAACCCCTAAATCGATGATTTCATAATTATTACAAGCCAGTACAACCCCCACGATATTTTTCCCAATATCGTGAACGTCCCCTTTAACTGTCGCCATTAATATCTTCCCGGCAGCTTGTTGCTTCCCATCTTTTTCGGCTTCTATATAGGGTAATAAATAGGCCACAGCCTTTTTCATTACTCGAGCAGATTTAACCACTTGTGGTAAAAACATTTTTCCAGATCCGAAGAGATCTCCCACTACATTCATTCCTGTCATTAAGTGTCCTTCAATGACGTGAATGGGCTTTTCTGAAGCGAGACGGGCTTCTTCTACATCTTCCTCAATAAACTCATCAATCCCTTTGACTAAGGAATGGGTAATTCGGTCTTGTAGCGCATCACTACGCCAAGCCTTTACCTCAACTTTCTTATCCTTTTGATTATTAATCAAAGTTTCAGCTAGATCTAACAATCGCTCTGTTGCATCTTCTCTTCTGTTGAGGAGAACATCTTCTACATGTTCGAGTAAATCCTTTGGGATTTCGTCATAAATTTCTAACATGGTAGGATTGACGATCCCCATATTCATCCCGTGCTGAATGGCGTGGTATAAAAAGGCCGAATGCATCGCCTCGCGAACAAGATTGTTTCCTCTAAAAGAGAAAGATACATTACTCACTCCCCCACTTACATGCGCATGTGGCAAATTTTCACGAATCCATTTTGCCGATTTGAAAAAGTCTAGTGCATTGAGTTTATGTTCTTCCATTCCTGTAGCTACAGGAAATACATTAGGGTCAAAGATGATATCTTCTGGTGGAAAATTAAGCTGCTCGACTAAAACCTTGTAAGAGCGCGCACAAATCTCAATGCGACGATCTAAGGTGTCTGCTTGTCCATCTTCGTCAAAGGCCATTACAATTACAGCAGCGCCATAACGGCGAATGATTTTGGCTTGCCTAATAAAGTTTTCTTCTCCCTCTTTTAAACTAATTGAATTCACCACACATTTTCCTTGAACGACTTTTAGACCAGCTTCAATAATCTCCCACTTAGAAGAGTCGATCATAATAGGAATTCGAGAAATATCTGGCTCTGCTGCTAATAGATTAAGGAATTTTGTCATGGCTTTAACGCCATCAATCATCCCTTCGTCCATATTGACATCTAGAATCTGTGCGCCTCCTTCTACTTGGTCGCGGGCAATTTCAACGGCGGTATTATAATCGTTTTGCTCGATTAACCTTAAAAAGCGTCGTGAGCCAGTGACATTTGTTCGCTCTCCTACATTGACAAAGTTAGATTCAGGTGTTACCACCAAAGGCTCAAGACCAGAAAGTTTTAAATAACGCGCTTTCATTATACGGTTGTTGAGACTTTACGAGGAGTATAATCTTGGGCCACCTCTGCAATCAATTGGATATGCTCTGGGGTTGAACCACAGCATCCGCCGATGATATTCACTAGGCTTTCGTCTAGGTACTTTTTAATCAAATCCCGCATTTCTTCTGGGGTTTGATCATAGGCTCCAAAGGCATTAGGCAATCCTGCATTAGGGTGAGCAGAGACTAATACATCTGTAGTATTTGATAAACGACGTAAATAAGGCAGTAATTGATCTGCTCCTAAAGCGCAATTGAACCCTACACTTAATAAAGGGATGTGGGAAACCGAAACAGCAAAAGCTTCTACTGTTTGTCCAGAAAGGGTTCTTCCGCTGGCATCGGTAATGGTACCACTCACCATGACTGGAATATCCCAATTGTTTTCTTCTTTTAAAACATCTATGGCATAAAGGGCCGCTTTTGCATTGAGTGTATCAAAAATCGTTTCTACTAATAAAACATCTGACCCCCCTTCAACTAATCCTTTTACTTGTTCGCTATAGGCTTCGACTAAATCGTCAAAAGTCACTGCGCGAAACCCGGGGTCATTCACATCTGGAGACATGCTTGCTGTTCTGTTTGTCGGTCCAATTGACCCAGCTACAAAACGAGGCTTGTGTGGATTTGCTTTTGTAAACTCATCTGCCACTTCTCTTGCAAGTCGAGCAGATTGAACATTGAGTTCATACACTAAATCTTCCATGGCATAGTCTGCCATCCCAATAGAGGTAGAAGAAAATGTATTGGTTTCGACTATGTCTGCTCCTACTTCAAAGTATTTACGATGTACCGCCTTGATTGCCTCTGGCTGAGTAATGGACAACAAATCATTGTTCCCTTTTAGAGGAGAAGGATGATCTTTAAATCGATCTCCACGAAAATCTTCTTCCTCGAATTTATAGGCTTGCAACATGGTTCCCATGGCGCCGTCAAGAACTAAGATTTTTTCCGCTAAAACTTTTTCAATCTCGGTCATTTATATTTTTTCTAAGGCTTGCGCCAAATCGTTTTGAATATCTTCTGGGTGTTCTAGTCCAATAGACAAACGCACCATCCCGTCTGTAATCCCAACTGCTTCTCGGTCTTGAAGTGTCAGCTTACTGTGTGTAGTTGAGGCTGGATGCGTAACAATAGTTCGCGAATCCCCTAGATTAGAAGAAAGCGACAATAGCTTAATGTTATCAAAGAAATTTCTCCCGGCACTCAATCCTCCTTTTACTTCAAAGGCTATAATGCTCCCTCCTTGACTCATTTGCTTTTTCGCTAATTCATATTGCGGATGAGATTTTAAAAAGGGATACTTTACCCAGTTGATTTTAGGGTGACTTTCTAAAAATTCTGCTACGGTTATAGCAGATTGACAATGGCGATCTACCCTAACTGGTAGGGTTTCCATACTTTTTGATAAAACCCATGCGTTAAAGGGAGATAATGCAGAACCCGTATTACGAGCAAAGAGATAAAGTTCTCGAATTAAGTCTTTTCTTCCCACAGTAACGCCACCTAAAACTCTTCCTTGACCATCGATCAATTTAGTTGCAGAATGTATCACTAGATCTGCGCCAAATTTGATGGGTTGCTGTAAATATGGGGTGGCAAAACAATTATCAATCACTAGGATCAAATTATGCTTTTTGGCAAGCTCCCCTAAAAAAGCGAGGTCTATAATGTCTACCCCAGGGTTAGTAGGAGTTTCTGCATAGATGATCTTTGTATTAGGCTGTATTAAAGCTTCGGCCTGTTCTGGTTTAGCAATATCAAAATAAGAGGTCTTGATGTTCCACTTTGGTAAAAACTTTGTAAAAGTACTGTGCGTTGATCCAAATACAGAACGTGCAGAAACAATATGATCCCCGCTATCGAGTAAAGCGGCAAACGTCCCAAAGACTGCACCCATCCCTGTAGCATAAGAAACGCCATCTTCGGCACCTTCCATATCGGCAACTTTTGCGACTAGCTCTGAAGTATTAGGATTAGTAAAACGACTGTAAATATTACGTTGTTTTTCTTCTGCGAAAGCGGCACGCATTTCTTCGGCATCTTCAAAAACAAAACTGGAGGTAAGGTGCATGGGAGTAGAGTGCTCTGAAAATTGAGAGCGCTCCATCTGGGTGCGAATAGCCTTAGTTTCTAGTTTATGACTCATACTGCTTTGCCGTTTAGAATAATTGAGAATTGAATATCGGCGACGGTATCGATCATTTTTGAAACAGAACAATACTTCTCATAAGAAAGTTTTGCAGCGCGGTTTGCCTTTTCTGGCGTAATGTCTTTGCCTTCTAAATGAATGGTGATTTCTATGGTGTGAAACAAGGCAGGAACGGCTCCTTCTTCTCGTAAACCATGGACTTCCATTCGCAAACTATCTGGATTGATCTTTTGCTTTCCTAAAATGGCAACTATATCAATGCTACTACAGCCCGCAACTCCCATAAGGACTAATTCCATGGGGCTAATCCCAGCGACTACACCTTCATTTTTTGACTTGTTGTCTAAAATGACAGAGCGTCCCGCTTCGTTGCGAACTTCAAATAAATAATCTTTGTTAATTCTTTCTAAGCTAACTTTCATGGGCTTGCTTTTATTGGTTCAAAATATTTTCTAAAATGACTTTTACTTTCTTTGGTTCCATCAAAAAGGCATCGTGACCAAATTCTGATTCAATCACATGGTGCTTTATTTTTACCCCTGCTTTTTGGGCTAATTCTACTGTTTCTAAGTCTTCGCTTAATGGAAAAAAGAGATCACTATCAATGGAAATAATGTGAATCTCAGACTGTATATTTTGAATATTTTCTTCAAAAGACTTTCCATTTCGAGTGATATCAATACTACCCAATAAATGATTCATGGTCTTGTATGCCTTAAGAGAGAAACGCTCTTTGAGTTTATCACCATGATACATCAACCAGGATTCAACATTAAAGATCCCTAGCTCTTTATTGATCGTTCTGTTAAACCTTAATTTAAAGGACTGTGGCGTTCTGTAACACATCATGGCATGCATTCTGGCAATTTCGATCGGTCTGGGACTACTGGCTAAGATTTGTTCTTGTATGTAGGTATTGGCAATCATCCAATCAGAAGATTTCCAATCTCCCCCTATCGGAATCATTTTTTGAATAAAATTGGGACTTAAAGTGACCATTTCCCAGGCAATTCCTGCGCCAATGGATCCTCCAATAAGCGTATGTACTTTTTTAATTCCAATTTGGCGAAGTCCTGCGATAAAATAACCTGCTATTGTCCCAGTATGCCAATGTTTATGGTCTTCAATAAAATAACCGTCATAACCATTGCCTGGTATATTAAAACAAATGACTGCGTAGACATTCGTGTCTATCGTTTTATTTTTTCCAATCAAGTCATTCCACCAGCCTTCTAGTCCAGTAACACAAGAATTAGCGGTTAGCGGGTGATTAATCACAATCACAGGTGCAGAGAGATAATCTTGCCCAAAATGCTGGTAACTCAACACCTGCCCGTTTGTTAAGCGAAGTTTTTGCAATTCGTTATGGACAATGGTTTTTTGCATTTTTTATAAATTAAATGCTGTTTTAACAGCTTCTACTTGATCTAATTTTTCCCAAGTGAACAACTCCACCTCAACTTCTTTTGTTCCACTATAAGGAGAGGTAAATGTTTTTGTTATGGTTTCTGGGGTTCTTCCCATGTGTCCATATGCCGCTGTTTCTGAATAAATAGGGGTTCTCAATTTTAATCTTTGCTCAATACCATAAGGTGTTAAGTCAAAAATACTTTTGATTTTTTCTGCAATCTCACCATCTGTTAAAGCAATATTTGATTTTCCATAAGTATTTACAGCAATAGAAGTAGGCTCTGCTACACCAATCGCATAACTCAATTGCACTAACAATTCATCTGAAATTCCCGCAGCAACAAGATTTTTCGCAATATGTCGTGCAGCATAGGCTGCACTGCGGTCAACTTTACTGGGATCTTTCCCGCTAAAGGCACCACCACCGTGCCCCCCTTTTCCACCATAAGTATCAACAATAATTTTACGCCCTGTTAAACCTGTATCTCCGTGAGGCCCGCCAATTACAAACTTTCCGGTTGGATTGATATGATAAGTGATATTCTCGTCAAATAAAACTTGTGAGCGTTCTGGCAACTGTGCTTTTACGCGGGGGATTAATATGGAAATAATATCATGCTTAATCTTAGCAAGCATGCGCTCGTCGTTTTCATCAAAAGGGTCGTGCTGGGTAGAAATAACAATAGTGTCTATCCGTATAGGCGTATCATTATCATCATATTCAAGGGTAACTTGGGATTTAGCATCGGGACGCAAATAAGTAATTTCCTTATTTTCTCTT
This sequence comes from uncultured Flavobacteriaceae bacterium, assembly GCA_943787295.1. Lineage (GTDB taxonomy): Bacteria > Bacteroidota > Bacteroidia > Flavobacteriales > Flavobacteriaceae > Arcticimaribacter. Next base: position 920,523 of record CALSLW010000001.1, read on the forward strand.
CTAATGGCTGCTAACTCTATTAATAGTTTATGAGATAAATCTAATGCTAGGGGCATATAGTTATCTGTCTCATTTGAGGCATAGCCAAACATGATGCCTTGATCTCCTGCTCCTTGTGATTTTTTATCTGCTTTATCCACCCCTTGATTGATATCTTGAGACTGCTCATGAATTAAGGAAATCACTCCACAAGAATCTCCAGAAAACTGATATTCTCCTTTGGTATACCCAATTTTATTGATGGTATCCCGTGCAATTTTTTGTACATCGAGATATGTAGCACTTTTAACTTCTCCCGCTAAGACGGTTTGTCCCGTAGTTACAAGTGTTTCACAAGCAACTTTACTATCTGGATCAAAAGCGAGAAAATTATCGATTAATGCATCGCTAATTTGATCTGCTACTTTATCTGGGTGTCCTTCACTTACAGATTCTGAGGTAAAAAAATAGGCCATTTTAATTTGCTTTCAGGAAGGACTTTGAAGATTACTTCACTTAAGGAAAGCAATTCTGTTTTAGCATTTTTTTTTCGAGGTGTGCAATCAGTCAAATCCTTCCTCATTTATTAATGATGCAAATATATTTCTTTTTTTTATTACTCAAAAAAAAATAACCGCACATCTTTTATACTTGCAACGGTCAAAATACTTTTATCTTCCAAAAAAAGAGCCTATTTTTATTAGCCGTAAAGTAGTAACCATAAAATCAACAAACATGCATATTGCCATAGCCGGTAACATTGGTGCCGGAAAAACAACCTTGACTAAACTACTTGCAAAACATTACCGCTGGGACGCTCATTATGAAGAGGTTCTCAAAAACCCCTATCTAGATGATTTTTATCACGAGATGGAGCGCTGGTCTTTCAACCTTCAGATTTTCTTTCTCAATAGTCGTTTTGGGCAACTTTTAGAGATCAAAAAAGGTGGAAAAAAAATCATCCAAGACAGAACAATTTATGAGGACGCTCACATATTCGCGCCAAACCTTCATGCGATGGGACTTTTGACAAAACGTGATTTTGAAAATTATCAGGGCTTATTCAATCTGATGGAAGATTTAGTTACTGCTCCAGATTTAATGATTTATTTGCGCAGCAGTATCCCTAATTTAGTAGATCAAATTCATCGCCGTGGGAGAGAGTACGAAAACTCTATTAGTATTGATTACTTAAGCAGATTAAACGAACGCTATGAGGCGTGGATACACAATTATGACAAGGGGAAATTACTCATCATCGATGTTGATGATCTCAACTTTGTCGATAAGCCAGAAGATCTGGGAAAAATCATAGAGATGATAGACGCAGAAATAAACGGTCTATTTTAAACATAAAAAAAGCGGATCAAATGATCGGCTTTTTTTATTGTAGTAAGAGCAATTTTTACTCCTCTTCTTTATTGATATTAATCTTAACATCTTTCAATTCTTCAACAGCAGCTATGATCTCTTCCTCTGTTCCAGAGATTACTTTTTCTTCAACAACAGTTTCTCCATTTTCAGTTGTAGAGGTTTTAACGATAGCTTCCATTTGACCTTGATCATCTGCATTGACTTCAACGCGAATTTCTTTGCGAACTTTTTCTTTAACAATCTCTGTCTGTGGCGCTGCATGTGACCCTAACAATGGAGCAATCACAAGGCCTACAAGACAGGTTAATTTAATCAAAATATTCATAGAAGGTCCAGAAGTATCCTTGAAAGGATCTCCCACAGTATCTCCAGTAACGGCTGCTTTATGCGCTTCTGACCCTTTAAAGGTCATTTCACCGTTGATTTCAACTCCAGCTTCAAAAGATTTCTTAGCGTTGTCCCATGCACCACCAGCGTTGTTTTGGAAGATCGCCCACATTACACCGCTAACACATACTCCGGCCATATAGCCTCCTAAAGGTTCTGCACCAAATACAAGACCAATGAAAATTGGCGTGATAATCGTGATTAAACCAGGTAGTAACATCTCTTTTAAAGCCGCTTTTGTAGAAATATCTACACATTTAGCATACTCTGGAGTTGCTTTCCCTTCCATAATTCCGGGGATCTCTCTAAACTGGCGACGAACCTCTTCCACCATTTCCATGGCTGCTTTACCAACTGATTCCATTGCTAAGGCAGAAAAGACCACTGGGATCATCCCTCCTATAAACAACATGGCTAAAACATCTGCCTTAAATATATTGATACCATCAATACCTGTAAAGGTTACATAGGCTGCAAATAATGCTAATGCTGTCAAGGCGGCAGAGGCAATGGCAAAACCTTTTCCTACTGCTGCAGTTGTATTTCCTACTGAATCTAATATATCTGTTCTTTCACGTACCTCTGGATCTAATTCACTCATTTCTGCTACACCTCCTGCATTATCTGCAATAGGACCAAATGCATCTATCGCTAATTGCATTGCCGTAGTGGCCATCATAGCAGAGGCTGCAAGAGCAACACCATAAAATCCAGCTAATTCGTAAGAACCAAAGATAGCTGCTGCAAATAAAATTACAGACATTAGAGTAGACTTCATCCCAACAGCTAATCCTGCAATAATGTTTGTTGCTGCTCCCGTTGAACTATTTTGTACAATATCTAATACTGGTTTTTTACCTAAACTTGTGTAGTAAGCAGTCACCATAGAAATTAATGCTCCTACCGCAAGACCGATACAGGCTGCCCAAAAAACATTTAATGACGGAATTGCTTTATTTCCCTCTCCAAAGAAATTCATGGTCAATGTCTCTGGTAACATCCAATCAATTAAGAAATAACTGGCAATTAAAGTGATAATAATCGATGCCCAGTTACCTAGATCGAGTGCTGCTTGCACTTTTGCTTCTTTAGCGTTGTTATCTGATATTTTTACGAATAGAGTTCCAATAATCGACGCCAAGATTCCAACACCTGCAGTTACTACAGGAAGTAAAATAGGCCCCATATTGTTGAACGCATCTGTATATTGACCATTAGCAGACATATCGCGAATGACATAGTTTCCTAACACCATTGCAGCAAGAACGGTAGCGACATAAGATCCAAATAAATCTGCTCCCATACCAGCGACATCTCCTACATTATCGCCTACATTATCAGCAATAGTTGCTGGGTTTCTAGGGTCATCTTCTGGAATTCCTGCTTCAACTTTCCCTACAAGATCCGCTCCTACATCGGCAGCTTTAGTGTAAATACCACCACCTACACGTGCGAATAATGCAATTGACTCTGCTCCTAGAGAGAAACCAGCTAAGGTTTCAAGAACAATAGTCATATTGTCATAGAAAGAACCCTCTTGCCCCATAAACTGCCCATCAAAGAACATAAATAATAAGGTAAGACCTAAAACAGCTAATCCTGCCACACCTAAGCCCATAACGGTTCCACCGCCAAAAGATACTTGAAGTGCTTTAGGTAAACTCGTCTTTGCTGCTTCAGCAGTTCTAGCATTAGCTTCTGTAGCAATTCTCATTCCGATATTTCCTGCGAAAGCAGAAAAAACTGCTCCTAAGATAAAAGCAGGCACTATCATCCAGCTTGTTGTATCAACTAAGATGGATACTCCATATAACGCAATTGATGCAATGACAACAAAAACAAACAGTAATCTGTATTCAGCATTCAAAAAAGCTAATGCTCCTTCTTTGATTGCGGTAGAAATTTCTACCATTCGTTCACTTCCTGCATTTTGTTTTCTTACCCAACTAGCACGAACCAGCATATAAGCAAGGCCTACAACTGACATTAACAGTGGGATATAAATAATATTTGCTTCCATAAATAAATTTTGTCTTTTAAAAAACTACGCGAAACTAACGAAAAAGTTTCGAAAAGTTGAAAATCTCAATGATTTCTTATTTGTACATCACTTTTTTTACAGCTTTAATGACATCTTCACTATTAGGAAGCCATTCTTCTAAAAGAACTGGTGAGAATGGAGCAGGTGTATCTGCAGTATTGATTTTCTCAATTGGCGCGTCTAAATAATCAAAAAGTTGACTTTGTACTTGGTAGGTTATCTCTGTGGCCACGTTACCAAATGGCCAAGCTTCTTCAAGAATCACTAAACGGTTTGTTTTCTTTACCGACTCCATAATGGCATCGTGATCCATAGGACGCACTGTACGTAAATCAATCACTTCACACTCAATTCCTTCTTTAGCTAGTATATCTGCAGCTTTGTAAGCTTCTTTGATGATTTTACCAAATGAAACAATAGTTACGTCAGTTCCTTTTCGTTTGATGTCTGCTACACCAATGGGTAAGATATATTCATCTTCTGGCACTTCTCCCTTATCGCCATACATTTGTTCAGACTCCATAAAGATTACAGGATCTTCGTCACGAATGGCTGCTTTTAACAAGCCTTTGGCATCATAAGGATTAGAAGGCACTATAACTTTAAGTCCAGGACAGTTTGCATACCAGCTCTCAAAAGCTTGAGAGTGGGTAGCGGCTAATTGGCCTGCAGAAGCTGTAGGGCCTCTAAAAACAATTGGACATGGGAATTGCCCTCCAGACATCTGTCTTATCTTTGCAGCATTGTTGATGATTTGATCAATCCCTACTAAAGCAAAGTTAAAGGTCATAAACTCGATAATAGGTCGATTTCCTGTCATAGTAGAACCCACACCGATACCGGCAAATCCTAACTCTGAAATAGGCGTATCGATCACTCGCTTTTCACCAAATTCGTCTAACATCCCTTTTGATGCTTTGTAAGCACCATTGTATTCTGCAACTTCTTCTCCCATGAGATAGATACTTTCGTCTCTTCTCATTTCTTCTGTCATTGCTTGAGCAATTGCTTCTCTAAACTGTATTGTTTTCATGCAAATTCTAATATGTTCGCAAATTTAAGATTTTAGAAGCATATGAGTTTAATTTATATCATATAATTCGCTGGGTTTTTTAGGAAGAAAAAGAAAGTCTTTCTGCGAAATTCGTTTTCTTTGCAAATAGAATGTCAAGCTAACTATGGTTCTAGTTGAATTAGTAATTAAAGGAATATCTTATAGTCAAGCACAAAGTGGTGCTTATGCCCTAATTTTAAAAGAGGTGGAAGGAAATAGAAACCTCCCGGTTATCATAGGCGCATTTGAAGCCCAATCCATCGCTATAGGTCTTGAAAAAGAAATTAATCCTCCCCGCCCTATCACCCATGATTTAATGGCACAGTGCTTTGAGCGCTATAAAATTGTGGTCAAGCAAATCATCATTCACAAATTAGTAGATGGTGTGTTTTATTCTAGCCTAATTTGCGAAAGAGATGAAATAGAAGAAATAATTGACGCCCGAACCTCTGACGCTGTATCACTTGCAATTCGCTTTCATGCGCCCATTTTTACTTATGAAAACATCCTAGCAAAAGCAGGCTATACAGAAGGAAAGGGAGAGAATAAGGGAACTGGAAAAACAGATGAAGATTGGATCAAAAACTTTATCCAAGAGCAGAATCCTCAAAAAAGTATGATCAATGATTTGCCTAAGGTCGAAACAAATGAGTTAAAGAAACTACTGGCCTCTTTAGTGAAAAAAGAAGATTATGAAGCTGCCGCTAAAGTAAGAGATGAACTCAGTAAACGCGGTGAACTAGACGAATAATAGAGTTTATTAACCACATTTTTGAATAACTATTTTGTTTTGCTTTCTTTTTGGAAAGCGGAAGTAATTATTTTTGAAACAAACAGTCCACAATGCAACAGTATCTCGACCTTATTCGACACATAAAAGCGAACGGTATTACAAAAACAGATCGCACGGGTACAGGTACCCAAAGTGTCTTTGGTTACCAAATGCGCTTTGATTTATCAAAGGGATTTCCCATGGTGACAACTAAAAAACTGCACCTAAAATCTATCATTCACGAGCTATTATGGTTTTTAAAAGGAGATACTAATATTGCTTACTTAAAAGAAAATGGGGTAAGAATCTGGAACGAATGGGCAGATGAAGAAGGCAACTTGGGACCAGTTTATGGACACCAGTGGCGCAACTGGAATAGTGAAGGTTTAGATCAAATCAAAGAAGTGATCGATACCATTAAAACAAATCCCGACAGTCGTCGTATGCTTGTTTCTGCATGGAACCCTAGTGTTTTACCAGATACCAGTGTAAGCTTTGCCGAAAATGTTGCGAATAACAAGGCGGCACTCCCCCCCTGCCATGCTTTCTTTCAATTTTATGTGGCAGATGGTAAATTATCCTGCCAACTCTATCAACGCAGTGCAGATGTGTTTTTAGGCGTGCCTTTCAATATTGCCTCTTATGCTTTATTGACGATTATGATGGCACAAGTTTGTGATTTAGAAGCGGGAGATTTCGTTCATACCCTTGGCGACGCACATATTTATTCTAATCACAAAGAGCAGATTGAATTACAATTAAGCCGAACCCCAAAATCACTGCCTACCATGAAAATGAATCCGGAGATTAAAGATCTTTTTGCTTTCACTTATGATGATTTTGAACTAATCGATTATGATCCGCACCCTCTTATTAAGGGAAGTGTTGCTATTTAAAGCAGTGCATCGATTATTTTAAAGAAAGTAGTGATATCCTCTTGAGTGTTGTAATGATGTACAGCAACCCTCACTCCTTCACCTCTTTTAATGCAACGCACATTTTTTTCAAGTAAACCACGATAAACAAACTCATTTATTTGAAGATTGTAGATAGAAGAATGCAAAGATCTTTGGGCAATTTCTTCAGATAAAAGTCCCCGGTTTTTTAATTCCTCAAACATCCTTGTTGACAGCTGCTTTTTATACTGGATTAACTTTGGAAAATCTGCCGCTATAATTTGCTTTAAAGAAAAGACTAAACTCCCTACAGATTTGACAGAAAGCTGTCCCCGGTCATAGGTCGCGGCAAGTTTTTCTTCTGAAATATTTAAATGGGAAAGCAAACTGGGTTTTAACATTGCATAGCCAGTTCCATGACCTGCAAGAAGCCATTTATAGGTACTCCCAAAGATAGCATCGACAGGGCTTTCGCGAAGCGAAAAAACCTCAGCACCAAGAAATTGCGTCCCATCAATCAAGATAATAAGTGACGGAAAAGCTTTTTTTATTCTCGATAAAGCATCAAAATCAAAATACAAGCCAGAGGTATATTGAACCGCACTTAAGGTCAAAACAGCGTAAGAATTATTATGTAGCTCTTCCCAAACCGCCTCTTCAACAGATGCAGAAACAGGAAGTTTTTTTGAGGTAAAACCTAAATCATCAACAATCCCAGTAAGCGAAGGATATTCATCCTCTAACACTAGAAAATGATGGTCCCGCGGGAGATGTATCAAGAAGTTTTGAAAAGCCGAAGAAAAATTTGCCGTAATAAATGTCGTTGCCTTTTCTGCCCCAGCAAACTGCGCTAAAGTAGTTTCTGCCTCTTCAAAATACTTTTTTTCTGTGATGGTTTTATACGTATCACCGTTTTCTAAATAGGTAAGATCGTCCTTAGCGCGCCACTTTGATAATGAGGAAGAAAGTGGTGCAGTATAAGCCGTATTGAAATACAGACAACTTTCTAAAACGGGAAAATGATCGCGCATATTTTGTTTTAACTAAATGTACATGTTTTTCATTAAAATAAGTTTTTAGAAAAAGTGTTTTTGATAGAATAATTACCTTTATTTTTGCCCTTACATAACGATATTTATACCTTGACTCCGCAGATTATAAAACAAAAAAATGAAGGGCTTCTTTATGAAAAAGAAGAAGAAATTCTACAAGAAACGATACCCATGGCAAAAACCCCTTTACTCACAATGATCGCTGCTGCTGCAGAAAACAATGCCTTAGGGAAAGACAATGATTTAATCTGGCATATTTCTGATGACCTAAAGCGCTTTAAGCGATTGACTTCTGGACATGCTATTATCATGGGGCGAAAAACTTTTGAGTCAATGCCTAAAGCATTGCCCAATCGCACCAACATTGTTTTGACCAATAAAAGAGACTATCAACCAGAGGGAGCTACAGTGGTACACAGCATAGAAGATGCTCTGGCCTTAGTGAAAGAAGACCCTCAACCCTTTATCATTGGAGGAGGAGAAATTTATCGCCTTTTTATGCCCTACTGTGACCGTATCGAGTTAACAAGGGTCCACCACAATTTTGAGGCAGATGTGTTTTTTCCAGAGATTGATCTAAATCAATGGAAAGAAATCGCTCGTGAAGAAATCAAAGCTAGCGAAGAACAAGCCTACAACTATTCTTACATAACATTCGAAAAAAAATAAGCATGCAAGTTTATATATTTCCAGGACAAGGCGCTCAATTTCCAGGGATGGGGAAAGAGCTTTACGAGGCATCAGATGTTGCCAAAGAACGTTTTGAACAAGCGAACAAAATCCTAGGCTTTAACATCAAAGATATCATGTTTGGCGAGGATGCCGAAGCCTTAAAACAAACACAAGTTACCCAACCCGCTATTTTCTTACACTCTGTTATTCTTAGTGAATTGATGGGCGATGGCTTTCAGCCAAAAGCTGTTGCGGGGCACTCTTTAGGAGAATTTTCGGCCTTAGTAGCTGCAAAAGCCTTATCCTTTGAAGACGGCTTGAAATTAGTTCATCAACGTGCACTTGCGATGCAAGAAGCCTGTGACGAAATCCCTGGAACAATGGCAGCTGTACTAGGTTTAGAAGATCAAGTCATTGAAGATATTTGTGCAAAAACCGAAGGAATTGTCGTGGCAGCAAACTACAACTGCCCTGGACAATTGGTTATCTCTGGAGAAAAAAGCGCCATTGAAAGTGCTTGTGAAGCACTAAAAGAAGCTGGTGCAAGACGCGCTTTACCTCTACCCGTTGGGGGAGCATTCCACTCTCCATTAATGGAACCTGCAAAAACTAAATTAGCCGCTGCAATCGAAGCAACAAACATTGTTTCGCCTATTTGCCCTGTCTATCAAAATGTTGTTGCAAAAGGAATAACAGACGCCACAGAAATCAAAACTAATTTAATCGCACAGCTAACTGCTCCCGTTAAATGGACACAAAGTGTTCAACAACTTTTAGCAGATGGAGCAACTCACTTTACAGAAGTTGGCCCAGGAAAGGTACTACAGGGGCTGGTTAAAAAAATCGACCGTTCTGCAGAAACAAATTCTGGAACGATCGATTAATTTACTTGTAGTGCTATAATTACTGCTTGTAAATTTTCCCGTTTTTCATCACAAAAGTGATGTTTTCAAGTGTGGAAATCTCTTCTAATGCATTTTCGTTAGAAGCGACAATATCTGCATAAAATCCAACTGCAATTTGACCTAGTGTCTCTTCTTCGTCTAAAAGCATCGCATTGACAATTGTTGCAGCTTGTAATGCTTCGCTAGCTGGCATACCGACTTCTGTCATAAAGCCAAATTCTTTTGCATTATCACCATGTGGCGACACCCCAGAATCTGTCCCAAAAGCGATGGGCACTCCCATCTTATAGGCATTTGCAAATGTTTTCTGGATTTGAGCTCCAATCGCAATCGCTTTAGGAACTATAATCGCTGGATAAAAACCCGGTATTTTTGCTTTCTCTGCGACATATTTCCCAGCGCTTATGGTAGGAACCAAATAAGCTTGTTTTTCTATCATTAACTTCATGGTGGGTGCTTTAATCAAAGTCCCATGCTCGATTGTTTTCACACCATTGGCTACCGCGCGATACATGCCTTCATCTCCATGTGCATGAGCGGCTACTTTCATGCCATAATCTTTTGCTGTACTGGTTATCGCACGAATTTCTTCTTCGGTGAATTGAGGGTTTTGTCCGCTTTTTGCAACGCTTAGCACTCCTCCTGTTGCGGTTATTTTAATCCAATCTGCCCCATTTTTATAGCGCTGTCTCACTGCTTTTCTTGCATCTGCAGGAGAATTAACTACGCCTTCTTTAGGCCCAGGGTCCCCTTGAAGCGCCGCACTATTCCCGTTTGTAGGATCGCCATGTCCCCCAGTAGAAGAGATGGTTTTCCCAGCGGTGTAAACGCGGGGCCCAGGAACTTTGCCAGCAGCAATCGCATTGCGCAAAGCGATATTCACACCAGATCCTCCTAAATCGCGAACAGCAGTAAATCCTGCCTGTAAAGTTCGGTGTGCAAATCTAGCGGCGTCAAAGGCAACATCGGCGTCGTTTAGTCGATAGCGATCTAGATAACGAGACGGACTGCTTTCACTTTCAATATGAACGTGCATGTCAATAAACCCAGGATAGACTGTTTTATCTTTTAGGTCAACAGCTACTGCCCCTTCTTCTGGGGTTATATAGCCATTGAGTATTTTATTGATTTTTTCACCTTCAACGACAATCGTCAATTCTTTTTTGATTTTCCCTGACTTACTGTCAAACACACTTCCGCAGTGTAAATAGGTTTTCTGTGCAATTAATCCAGTCGAAAAAAGGACGCAACAAAGGACTAATATTTTTTTCATAATTGTAAAATTTTTGAGTCAAGGTAGTGTTTTTCTAATGTACTTTTACGCGCAAAATAAAAACAGTCTTGAAACGAAAAATCATTTGGCTTTTTGCCTACATATTTCCTAATTTCTTTGTGGATAAAGCATTTGCTTATTTAGTCAGTCCAATGCAATTCAAAATAAGACCCCATGAAAAAGATATTTTAAGTAAGGCCGAAAAAAGTCGATTGATGTTTAATGACTTTGAAATCCAAATGTATCAATGGGGAAAGGGTAAAAAAAAGATTTTACTGGTACATGGATGGGAAGGAAATGCAGGGAATTTTGCCTATATCATAGAACGGTTACTTCAAGAGGACTACACCATTATTGCCTTTGATGGTCCCTCGCATGGAGCGAGTAGCAAAGGAAAAACAAGTTCATTTGAATTTACAGAATTAGTCGCTACTTTGATTCAAAAACATGAGCCCTCTCAATTAATAAGTCACTCTTTTGGAAGCGTAGCTTCTATCATCGCGCTGGGGAAAAATCCCGCCTTAAAAATTGAACGCTACGTCGGTATTACAGTGCCCAATAAATTTAGAGAGCGCTTAGAAGAAATTGCCAACTATCTAGGACTACCTTATATCGTTGTTAGTCGTTTAATCACAAAGATTGAGTCTGAACACGATATTAAAGTGGATGAAATTAATGTCGAGGATTACGCACAAAAATCTTCAGTAGAGAAAGCGCTTCTATTACACGATGTCAACGACCGTGTCCTTCCGGTAGAAAAATCCCGAGAAGTGGCAAATAAATGGCCTGCCGCTAGACTTGTTGAAATCACTGGAACTGGACACTATAAAATATTAGGTACCCAAAAGGTACTAAATGAGATTGTGACTTTTCTTTGCCACTAGCCTAAATAAGCTAATATCTTACTAGCGACATGTTCAATTTGATCCACACTTAACTCTGAGTGCATAGGCAAAGAAATCACTTCTTTCACCAACTGATTTGTTACAGGGAAGTCTTCTTCAGAGACCGCAGGATCTATATAGGCTTTTTGACGGTGTAAAGGCACAGGGTAGTACACTCCGCAAGGAATATCATTTTCGTTAAGGTATTTAACTAATCCGTCGCGATCGTGATTGATAATGCGTAAAGTATATTGATGAAAAACATGCGAAGAACACGCTGCTTCTCTATAAGGTGTAATAATATTAGGATGATCTTGAAGTAAAGCGGTGTAGCGAATCGCTGCTTCTTTTCTTCTTTCGTTGTAATAGTCAAGGTACTTCAATTTGACATTTAAGATTGCCGCTTGCATGGCATCTAAACGCGAGTTTACCCCTACAACATCGTGGTAATAACGCTCGTACATACCGTGATTTACAATTCCTCTAATGTAGTGAGCGAGGTCATCATCATTTGTGAAAATGGCCCCTCCATCACCATAAGCCCCTAAGTTTTTTGATGGAAAAAAAGAAGTTGCTGCAACATGGCTCAATCCACCTGTTTTTACTTTTCGACCATCTTTATAGGTGTAGGTTGCACCTATTCCTTGCGCATTGTCTTCGACCACAAAAAGGTTGTGCTTTTCTGCAATGGTGTTTATGGTTTCCATATCTGCTGTTTGCCCAAATAAATGGACCGGAATAATGGCTTTTGTCTTTGGTGTGATGGCCGCTTCTACAGCTTTGGGATCAATATTAAAGGTCTTTGGATCCACATCAACTAAAACGGGCTTTAAGCGCAATAGAGAGATTACCTCAACAGTTGCTGCAAAAGTAAAATCTGTGGTAATAATTTCGTCCCCCGGTTCAAGTTTTAACCCCATCAAGGCAATTTGAAGAGCATCTGTTCCATTGGCACAAGGAATCACGTGTTTAACGCCGAGATATTCTTCTAGATTTGCTTGAAATTCTTTTACAGCTGGACCGTTAATAAAGGCTGTGCTTTCAATTACTTCATCCAAAGCAGCTTTTACTTCAGCTGCAATGAATGTATACTGACCTTTAAGGTCAACCATACGGATGGGTTCCATGAATACATTTTTGACAAAGTTAAAAAAAGAGAATTGCTTTTGAACTATCTTAAGTTGATGTATTTTGATCAACAATTAAATGTGAAGTGCTTTTATTTTAGCAAGAAAAATTTAGAAGAAAGTGACTTAGCGATTGCTTAAATCTAAACAGTCATCTATCCCGCAGGCCAAATTATTACAGCAGAAAAAAACTAAAATTTAAAATCGCTTGAAAGCAATTTTATAAATTTGTCAACCTAAGCAGGAAAATCAAACTTGTTAACAGACATCTCCATCTGTGAATATTTGATTATGATAAAAAACAAATGAAGAAATAAAAATGTTAGCACATGGAAATTGATTTCGTAGTAACATGGGTTGACATGGATGACCCAAAATGGAAAGAGGAATTTTATAAGTATTCAGATAAAATTGACAATTCAGTAAATGAAAAATCTGAAGCTCGTTTTAGAGACTATGGCTTTTTAAAATACTGGTTCCGTGGTGTAGATTTATTTGCTCCTTGGGTAAGAAAAGTTCATTTTGTAACCTCTGGTCAAAAACCAGAATGGCTTAATATCGACCATCCAAAGTTAAATATGGTGAGTCATAAAGATTATATCCCTGAAGAATACTTGCCTGTTTTTAATTCTAATTTAATTGAAATATACATGCACAAAATTCCTGATTTATCAGAGCAGTTTGTGTATTTCAACGATGATTTTTTTATCACAAATCACCTTAGCCCAACACGTTTTTTTGAGAATGGACTACCTAAAGACATCGCAGCTTTTCGTAAAAACACAGGCATATCCCAATTCGAAAAAATGCTTAAAAACAACATCAGACTAATCAATAAACACTTTGATAAAAGAGAAGTTTTTAAGCGAGATGCATGGAAATGGTACGAGCCTTCTTATGGAAGTCGAGGCAGATTAAATTATTTATTAAAGTTTTACAATAAGTTTATCACCTTAAGAACACCTCATAATGCTCAACCCTATTTAAAAAGCACTTTTGAAGATGTTTGGGCAAATTGCGAAGCAGAACTCACAGAAATGTCTCATCATCGATTTCGCAGCAATGAAGATTACACACCAGAATTATTTAGAACCTGGCAAATCTGTAGCTCAAACTTTGTCCCTTTCAACACCTATGAAGGATGCTAAAATGTTTCCGCTAATGATCAAGTCTAGAAAAGCCATAAAAGCTGTTCGAGAACAAACCTATTCTCTAGTTTGCTTAAACGATAATGTGCACATAAGAAACTATGAACAAACTATGGAGAAAATAAAAAGTTCCTTTGAAGCAATTCTTCCAGAAAAATCCTCTTTTGAAATCTAATCCAAAGGATCTATTTTCATTCCTATTTTTCAAATTTAGATTTCACAGGAAAGACCTTTTTTAAGAAAGGTTCAATCTGTGCCCTGTGACCATCATTTGCGTGTTCAGAGTCGTTCAAGCAGAATAATTGTGGCTTATACTTGTCTATGAATGCTTGATAATTTGTTTTGTGAACTTTGATACGACTGGATTCTTTTCGCTTAACATATTTTAAAATCCCAGTCTTATTGGCAATGCCATAATAATTAATCAACATCCTTTGGATGTCTGTTTTATCCCTAAAACGATTAATATGAGTAGCTTGAATTTCTTCTTTAAATAAATCTTCAACAACAGCTTTGTAATCACTTTTCAAGTAAGCGCTAATGTTATGGTGATCTTTTATGGGATAAATAACATCAAACTTTTTATAAAATAGCTTGTAAGCGTTTTCGATGGCTAACCGATATGGGTTAATCTTTATATTAAGAGCTCTTTTAAGATTGTTTTTATACCTGGTAAAGGGATCATACATCACTCTCATGATGGGTTTCCCTTCCTTAAAGAAAAAAGAGGGATCCAAATCTGCATTAACAAACATATCATCGTTAGCATAAATAAAATGCTCTGATAAGCCTGGAATTTTGTACAAAAATTGCTCTATTATATTTGAATTAAATGAAGGGAGAATATCCTTTGGCATTATCTCAGTATGATCAACTATTTGGATTTTTTGCTGATCAGTATTTAAAAATAAGGGGGTTTGCTCGTCTGTAACAATAAATATTTTTCGAATCCATGGAAGGTGTTTTTCAACCGAACGCAAAGAATACTTTAGCTCTTGATTATCTACATAGCGACCTACAGTATTTATTTTCTTATCCATAAATCGCTGCTTCTTTTCCAACCATTTAGGATCATTCCCATCTACCCATAAATAAACTAAATCAATACTTATATTCTCATCACTCATATACAATATTTTTGATAAGCCAAGATTGACTTATTCCTCTATTTTATTCAAAAAGTTATCCCAGAAAAAACCTATTTAGCCGCTTTGATTGATCTTAAATAATGACTAGCAAACTTACAAAAATCATTTCTAACCCATTCAAGTATTGAAACAATACAATGAAGCCAAAGCCAAAGTACAGCTCCATATTTTTCGAGGATTAAAAGCTTTTACTTTATTTTAAGTGATAAGCACTGTTGTCAAACAAGATGATTCATGTATAAAGCAACATAGAATTTCTTCTATTAAACAAATGCATTGTTAAGCATTAAATTGTAATTTTAGACACAAACTAAATTTTATGCGATTACACTTACTTTCGCTTGTTTTCCTTGGAGGGCTTTTATTCGGTAAAGCCCAAGAGAATTCACCAAATATTATTTTAATGATTGGTGATGGTACTGGTCTTGCTCAAATAACAGCAGGCATGTATGCAAATGGTAATAAAACTCATCTTGAGTCATTCGAAGTAATAGGTTTAGCTAAAACCCACTCTTCAAACTCGCTTGTAACGGATTCTGCCGCAAGTGGAACTGCAATGGCTTGTGGTGTAAAAACCTATAATGGAGTAATTGGGATTGGTGCCGATAACAAAAACAAAGCATCTATCTTGACTTTAAGCAAGAAGAAAGGCTATAAAACAGGTTTAATTGCAACCTCAAGTATAGTTCATGCTACCCCAGCATCTTTCTATGCTAATGTCGTTTCAAGAAGACAGTATGAGGACATCGCTTTTCAAATGAGTAATAGTGACGTTGACTTTTTTATAGGCGGTGGAAAAAAACACTTTGACCGACGTAAAGATGGACGTAACCTCTTAAAGGAAATGGAGGGTTGGAAATTTACCACAAGCCTAAATGCATTTAATAAATCAACTAGCGCTAAGGTAGGTTATTTCACAAACGATGACGAACCAGTAAGAATCGTTGAAGGAAGAACACCTGAATTAAAAGACGGCATAAGTAGTATGTTTAATAAACTTACCGAAAAAGAAAGTCCGTTTTTCTTAATGGTAGAAGGTTCACAGATTGATTGGGGAGGTCATGCCAATGATTTGCGTTATATCATTACAGAATATAAAGATTTTGATGATGCAATAGGGAAAGCAGTCGCTTTTGTAAAAGAAAACCCCAATACTTTATTGATCGTAACTGCAGATCATGAAACTGGAGGATTAGGTATTTCATCTGGAAATATAAAGAACTTTAATCCAAAAGGAGGTTTTGTTACCGGTGGTCATACGGCTAGTATGGTTCCTGTTTTTGCCATGGGAGTAGGTGAAGAAACTTTCGGGGGTATCTATGAAAACACCGCTATATTTGATAAAATGCTAGCGGTGCTCTCTAAGAAATAATCTGGATAGAAGGAAAACTATTTTGTTCTCGCAGCGTCTAATACGTTTTTCTTAAATTCATTATCATCTTCGATAATGTCAAAGAAGCTTTCAACATAAGCAAAAGCCTCATTAAATTCTTCTGAACTATCAAAATCTACTTCATATGATTTCATTAGATCATACATGGCTTGCTTTTGAGCAATAAAATCTTCTCTCACTTCCTGGAAGTCGTCTTCATCTCTTTTGAAACCACGGTATTTTCTTTCGCGAATATTACTAATTCCTAGTGTTTGATTTACCACAGCATAACTGGGATTAATAAACCCTGACATATCAAAATCATATGGAAGTGGCACTATTTTTTTTCCCACAAAAAGCAATTTACCATTGTGCTGGTATGCGGTAGAAAAGTCTGTATTCCCTATCATATACTGGAATAAAGCATTGCGAATAGAAGCATCACTATCCATTGCCAAAGGGTGGATATAACGCTCAAAAACTTTTCCTTCTACACGTTTTGCTACTTTCTTGTCATCTTCAATAAAGAAACCATTAATGGTTTCGACTGCCTTATTTTTCTTCCCTTGATCTGTAAACTCAATCGTCAATCTTTTTGTTTTGAAATGATAAGGTGTAACCAATTCAAATAACTTGTAGACCAATAATTCTTTAAGGATATTGTCATTTTTATCACTCTGCTTTAAACAAGGCAATACTAACTTTAGCTTCTTTTGTCCTTCAAAGATGGTTTCTTTTGCTTTCTTTTTCTTTAAATCAACTTTAATGGGTGGATAGTAACAAGTTGAACGTCTAAAATTTCCACGCGCACGAATACCTATTTCCATTTCTTTCCACTCTCCAGCTGTTTTGAACATCAAGGGAGTATCGAAATAAATCGTATCGTTATTACTTTTTCGAATCATTTTTGGTGAAAAAGCAATTTTTGTTTCTAAGATATCTTTGGTGGAAAAAAGAGCATTCTCTGTTTCCTGTGCAAACATTATAGAGGCACAAAAGAATAGGATTGTGAATTGTTTCATATATTGCAATATATATAGTTAATAATATCTATAAAGGTAAAAATAATATCCAAAGTGAATCAGTATTTCTCAATAATCAACCAACGTACACTCTACACTGTAATCATTTCAATCATTGTTCCTTACGTCTGTTACAATTTTGAAATCACCTATAACATTGACTTAACTTTAATTAGTATTGCTATCATTTTTCCCTTAGTATTTGCTATTCGTGGCGCCTTTAGAAGAAGAGAAAAAGCCCTTGAACATCTTAGCAAAGTAAAAAGTGCATTAATCGGGATTCGTTATACTTTTCTGGGAAGTGCTAAAATGTCACAAGAAGAAAAAAAAGAAGGAATCCAATTAAGCAAAAAAATCGCTGATCGTTTAATTGATCACCTAGATGGAACTGACATAGAACAAAACAAGCTCAATGAAGCTTATAGTCAAATAATTGATTTTATGGAAGCTCACCCAGAAACTATTTCAAACAGCACAAAAGGTAAAGTCTTTGGGTTTTTACAAAAAGTACAGGAAGGCGCTACCAATTGTATGGCAATCCACACCCATAGAACTCCGATTAGTCTAAAAGCCTATTGTAAGGTCTTTATTTACATCTTCCCCATGATTTACACCCCAACAATCATCAATAAAATTGGATTAGAAAACCCAGAGTGGTTAACTTATTTTGTTGTTTTACTAAGTGAGTTTATCTTAATTTCTTTGTACAACATACAAGACGATATGGAATATCCTTTTGATCGCCATGGATTAGATGACATTAAATTAGAAGAATTTAGGGTCTAAAAAATCATATCCCTAAAGACAAAAATTACCAAAAGTATTGTTCCTATAAAGAAACATGCACAGCCGGTAAACAAGCAACCGCCAAAAGCTTCTTTCCCACGAATCATCTCTTCTCTCATATCTAAGGAGTAAATAAATTTGTATACAACACTTTTATTGTCTCCCAAGAGCGAAGAACCATACCGCCCACTGCAATGGAGATGATAAAGAAACGAATGTATTGACGTTTTGAATAAGCCATGAATCAATTTAAAAAAAACCTCTATAACTAAAGCTATAGAGGTTTTAAGTGCGGGTGAAGGGACTCGAACCCCCACGCCGTGAAGCACTAGATCCTAAATCTAGCGTGTCTACCAATTTCACCACACCCGCGTGGTTTAGACGGGCACAAATATAGGTAAGTTTTTATAAATTTTATTTTTTAGTTCCATAAAAACATAAATCTTTGTGAAAATAAAACAACAGCAACGATAACATGGTAAAACTCACCGCATCAGAAAAAGAACAGTACCTTAATGAACTTATCGAATTTCTAAAAATTCCATCAATTAGTGCCGACTCTGCTTATGCAGATCAAGTCAATCAAGCCGCGCAGTGGGTGGCAGATGCATTGACAAAAGCTGGGGCAGAAGAGATTAAGATTGTTCCTACTGCGGGTTACCCTATCGTTTACGGAGAAAAAATGATCGACCCTAATCTCCCTACTATTCTTGTTTATGGACACTATGATGTACAACCACCAGATCCATTAGATTTATGGGATAGTCCTGCTTTTGAACCAGTAATAAAAACAACACCCATTCACCCCGAAGGGGCTATTTTTGCACGTGGAGCCTGTGACGATAAAGGGCAAATGTACATGCACATTAAAGCCTTTGAATGGATGATGCAAAACGATGAATTGACCTGTAATGTTAAGTTTATGATTGAAGGGGAAGAAGAAGTAGGTAGCGATAACCTAGAAGCTTTTGTACGGGAACATAAAGAACAATTAAAATGTGATGTCATTTTAATTTCTGATACAGGCATGATTAGCAACAGTCAACCTTCTATTACCACAGGATTAAGAGGATTAAGTTATATGGAAGTAAAGGTTACAGGGCCTAACCGTGACTTACACTCTGGACTATATGGTGGTGCGGTTGCGAATCCCATCAATATTTTAACTCAAATGATCGCACAATTACAAGACGATCAAAACAAAATCACCATCCCTGGTTTCTATGACAAAGTCGTTACCGTAAATGAAGAGGAACGCATGGAAATGGCCAAAGCCCCTTTTGACCTAAAAGAATATATCGCTTCAATTGATTTAGCCGATATCCACGGAGAAGAAGGCTACACCACCAGTGAAAGACAGTCCATTCGCCCTACCCTTGATGTCAATGGTATCTGGGGAGGGTACACCGGTGAGGGAGCTAAAACAGTCATCCCTAGCGCTGCTCATGCAAAAATCTCCATGCGCTTAGTCCCAAATCAAGACTGGGAGGAGATAGGCCAATTATTTGAACATCATTTTCGCGCTATCGCGCCAAAGAGTGTAAAGGTAGAGGTAATCACACACCACGGCGGCGAACCCTATGTAACCCCTATCGACAATATAGGCTATCAAGCTGCTCATAAGGCTTATGCTTCAACCTTTGGGGTCGAACCTTTCCCGCAAAGAGATGGTGGGAGCATTCCTATTGTTCCCTTGTTTGAAAAAATATTAGGTGTAAAAAGTGTTTTAATGGGCTTTGGACTCGATTCAGATGCGATTCATTCTCCTAATGAGCACTTTGGTTTATTTAACTTTTACAAAGGCATTGAAACCATCCCGCTATTTTACAGCAACTTTACCGCCTTGTCAAAATAGGACTATTCTAGGTTTAACAAAAATAGATCTGAAGCGATCCCATCAACTAAAAATTTTGCCTTTTGGGTTACCTTAACGGTATCCCCATCCCAAAAAAGATGCTGATGGGTTAAGTGCTTTTCGACTTGCTGCTCGAATAATTGGGCGAATTTCTCGCCAAATTTGATCTTAATATCCTGAAGCGCTACCCCTTTTTCGGTTCGTAAACCCGTCATGACAAACTCATTGTATTGATCGATTGTAGACAATTCTTCTCTTTCGATCAAAGGCTGTTTTGCTTCAATCCCGTTGATGTATTTTTTATTATTGGCAACATTCCAACTGCGTTGATTGGCATAAAAACTATGCGCCGATGGACCAATTCCTAAATAAGGTTTCCCTTGCCAATAGGCAGAATTGTTCACAGAGTGATAATGAGGCAAGCCAAAGTTAGACAGCTCATAGTGATCAAAACCAGCGTCTGTTAAACAGTCAACTAAGCGATCAAACTGCTGTGCGACAAGCTCTTCTGGTAAAAGTTCAACTTGATTTTTTTCTACCTGATAAGCTAAGGCTGTTTTTTCTTCTACCGTTAGTGCGTAACTAGAGATGTGTGGAGGAGAAAAAGAAAGGGCAATGTCGATATTTTTTTGCCAAGTTTCTAGACTACTTCCTGGCATCCCATAAATTAAATCAAGGGAGAAATTATCAAAATGCTTTTTTACCGCTTCAAGAACAACATATGCTTCTTGCGCATTGTGGGCGCGATTCATTTGTTTGAGTTCCTCCTCAAAAAAAGATTGAATCCCTACACTTAATCGATTGACCCCTTTGGCTTTAATAGCCTCAAAATAGCCTTCAACATAATCATCTGGATTCATTTCTAAAGTGATTTCAATCGTGGGGGAAAAGCGAAAGACTTTTGCTGCTGCATCAATCAATTGAGCAATTTCTTCTGGCTGAAGTAAAGAAGGGGTTCCCCCTCCAAAATAAATACTGTCCAGAGGAGCGTCAGCTAATTCATTTTGACGCAAAGCCACTTCTTCTATCATCGCTTTTAACATCGATGCTCGATATTTTAAAGAAGTAGAAAAATGAAAGTTGCAATAATGACAGGCTTGCTTACAGAAGGGGATATGGAAATATATCGCTGCCATTTTATTTTACCTTCCCAGGGTTTTGAGAGACAAAGGCTTTCCAGCCGGTATACTTTTTTTGATCTCCTCCTTTTCCTGCATTAAAAAAATGACAGACTGCTGCGGCAAGACCATCTGTTGAGTCTAAATTTTTAGGGAGTTCTTTAAAGCGCAGTAAGCTTTGTAACATTTTTGCCACCTGTTCCTTACTCGCGTTCCCATTTCCTGTAATGGCCATTTTAATTTTTTTAGGGGAATATTCTGTTATGGGAATATCTCTTGAGAGTCCTGCCGCCATAGCAACCCCTTGTGCCCTACCCAACTTTAACATCGACTGCACATTTTTACCAAAAAAGGGCGCTTCGATGGCAATCTCGTCTGGATGAAATGTTTCGATTAATTCGATGGTGCGATCATAAATCAATTTTAACTTGACATAATGGTCGCTGTATTTAGACAGTTGCAACTCGTTAAGCTGAAGAAAATGCATTTGATTTTTCTCAACTTTAATTAGACCAAATCCCATGATAGTGGTTCCAGGATCGATCCCGAGTATGATGCGTTCTGCCATCTTATAGAACTGAGGCAGTAATGCGAATAGGTAATTTAATTTCTGTATCTACGGCCACCTCAACATTTGTTTTTGTTGCAGGTATCGCGCTAGGTAAACCGTCAATGGCTGTTTCTATAACGGCAGAAAGTTCTGGAAGAGCATCTAAGACTGTTGAACCATTGTCAATCTCTTTTAAAGAGATAACCCCTTCTTTATCGATTGCAATGATAAGCACAATTTCTTCGTCTAAGATTTGATTTGCAATCAGTGTTTCTTCATTCAAAGCATCGTAAACTGCAGAGGAAATGGTATTTTTAAAACATAAAAAGCGATCTTCTTCAGGGGCATCTTGACAACTTTCAAAGCCAGGCAATTGATCTTTTTCTGACCATTCTGAAGCTTGCTTGATTTGTTTAGGTGTGTGGGTTGTGGTAGAAAAGTACTCGCAGCTAATAAATAGACTTGCAATTAAAAAAAGGGAAAGGGGTGCAAAAATTGATTTCATCAGAATTGGTGTTAAGTTTGTTTAAAATAACAATGCTTAAAATTACGATTTTTTTTACTTTCCATTAAAATTAAACATTTGCTAATACTTCGATATGACATTATTTTTTGAAATCGCTGGTCTTTTTTTTGCCCTACTAGGGATCGCAGGGAGTTTTTTACCTGTTCTACCGGGGCCATTAACAGGCTGGTTGGGACTTTTTTTATTACATCAAAGTGATCGAATAGCAGAAAACAACACTTTCTTAATTACAACTTTTTGTGTTGCACTAGGCGTATTCTTATTAGACTACATCATTCCAGCCATAGGAACAAAAAAATTTGGAGGATCAAAAAAAGGAGTCATGGGATCTACTATTGGCCTTGTTATTGGGTTAATCCTTATGGGACCTATAGGAATTATTTTAGGTTCTTTTATTGGCGCTTTTTCTGGAGAGCTTCTCAATAAAACAACTAAACGTCAAGCCCTAAAAGCGGCTTTTGGTTCTTTAATTGGATTTTTAACTGGCGTATTTTTAAAATTTTCGGTTGCCTTGATCTTTTTCTTTTACTTTTTGAAAATCTATTCTTCGGCGATCTTTTAAAAATAAAAGAAGCTTTCTTTTCATTACCTTCAATCAAACCACAACACTATATTTATTTATGAAATTGTAATGGGTTAGGAATGCGATTGCTTATCAAGACAACAGCATTATTTTTTACACGAAAAGAAAGTCTTCTTTTTAAATCATTTATACATTCATTAAAGAGATATCTCCGGTTAAACTTATTTTTACTTTGACTGGATTATAGGTGAGCCAACCTGTTTTTTTACTTCCAAAATTGTTTATTCTAATATACTCTGGATAGTCAAAACTGGGATTAATATATTTATTCGCTTGTCTAAATTCATAGTATTTACTCGATAGTTTTTGAACGCGATAGAGGTGTTTTCTCAAAATATATTTAGGAATTAAATGAAGGTTTTCTACCACATTATCAATCCCTAATAAATACATATCATTGATGTGTAAATAAGTCACTACCTCTTCCTCGCCAGCTTCTAATGCTCTGTAAATAGGCAGGTTTTTTCTGTATCTTTGTATGGCTTGCCAAAAAGTCACTACTTCTTCTTTAAATTCTCCTTCTCCATCGATCAATATCATGATATGATGATTATTTCTAGGGATGGCAAATCGATTTTCATTTTCTTTTAATTGAATTGAATTCGAAAATCCTTCTCTCATTCTCACTTTGAAAATAGGGACTGGGTCACCGCCCTTGTGATTGTCTAAATGAATTTTAGAAAGGGGGAAACCGTCTGGTCCCTCTTCAACAAATAATCCCACAGGAAGCACTCCTTTATTATTTTTAAGATTTACAATACTTTCTTGTGCCTTCTTGCGAATTACTGGATCTACTATTTTTTCTATTTGAGAAACTACTCTAAGAGAAGTTAAAGGTCGCCTAATGTGCATTGATTCTGTTAGCATAGGAGGTGTTCGCTTACCGTATAAAGAATCTTTGTGTAGCATTCCTCTGACAGAAACTGCCTTTACTTTGACTTTATTGTTGATGTCTTTGTGCCAAAAAGAACGTTTTGAAATGGCTTTAGAAGATTTTCTATGAGAAACTAATACTCCCATCAATTTCTCTTCGATTTGAGATAAATATTGTTCGTTTGGTACAGGAATCTTGGTCTTTTTTAGCTGTCGTTTATATTTATTTCGCTGGGACAAAAAACTGATGTGCCCCTTTTCACAATAGGCATTTACATAGGCTTTTAAAATGTTTAAACGATAATCATTTACACATTTACGATCTGGAAAAATACTCATCAATAAGCATTCATCGATTAAATGTTGTGTGACATTACCTGGAATCATTTTCACCTTTGGTGTGACAAAACCTATTAATTCTCCAAGGCTACGGCTTAATTGATGCTGGTCGTTAAACTGCTTTTTGATGACATCGCGATAGTTATATTTTTTAATAAATCGCTTAAATTTTTTATAACTAGTGGGATGGTGATGAGTATTTGAAAATATTTTCGCTGCCCTGGTTTTAACCTTTTCCCACTCTTCACTTTTCTCTTCATCAAAATATTCAAAAGGAGTTCTTTCGTTCAATTGTTCAGCAAGTGAGGTAAAACATAGGGTTTTATTAAGACTGTTGTCATTTAATGATCTGGACCATGGATGGATATAAACTATTTGAACATGAGAAGTAAATAACATTTCTAATGGAATCTCATTTCCAGTGTAAGGACAGGTGTGTTTGCACTCTTCCCATAAACTGTATTTTAAAACGTGCATTGGAATAAGGTCTACTCCTAGGGGCTTCAATTTTTCTATATATCGCTTGTTGTTTTCAGTTATTCTTCTTCGATCTAATCTAAAAATATAGCGCTGCATTCGATTTACCTTTAAATCGACTGAAAGTTCGCAAGCGACCTCATCAAAAGTGCCGTATTTGTCAATTAATGCATTAATTACTTTTCTCAATTCAAAAGTACTTTGAATCAAGGTTGAGTTTTTTAATTGTTGAATTTGGTTGTTTACCTCTCTGGTCAAGGGTATTTTATTTGCTTTTGGTTTTTGAGTTAAGTTGGGCGAGAAACCATAAAGTTTTTTTGGATCGAATCCTTCTAATCTAAACATACTTTGAAAAACTTCAATTAGTTTAGAGATCAACTCTTGCTGAGAAGAATCTCGATGAAGATTTAAGGACACCTGAATGATTTCGCTTCGCTGTACATCACTTAAATCGTCCCACTTTGTTTTAAGTGCGTTTCTTATACCGGCTAAATAAACAGCAATCTTATAAGGATAGCCTTGTTTTAAAAAGTAAAGTATCTTACTTGAGGCCATTTTTGAAATTGGGGCATAACTTTTATCAATACTAATCTTTGAAAACTTTTGCGCAGCATAAGAGTTTAAACCAAATTTTTGCTCGGCAGTATCTTGTAATCTTAAACTACTATTAAAAAAGTACAAAGCGTGAAAAATATCCTCTTTTGTCTTTTGATCAAAATCAAACCATTCTTTCCCAAAGTATTTCTCCCTTGACAATTCGGCATTAATAAAAGATCCTTTAAAGGCATCATCTGCCTTGTAATTAAAGTTTTCAGAATGGTTGAGTTGCAATAGAGATTTGATTTCATCAAATTTAAATCGGTAATGTGTCAAGAAATAATGAACAACTTTACGGGTATCTTTGAGATTGAGGGGAGCATTATTGAGCTTGATAGAATTCGCCCATTTCCAGGCTTCCACTTCCTGATATATGAGAGAAGAGACACAACAACGGGTCTTTTTGGGTTCATATAAACAATTGCCTACCCTGTGCTTTTGAGATTTTAAAGGCCGCTGATAAAACAAAGCTCCTTGAGGATCTACATCTTGAGGATCTCCTATTAATTGATTGCGCAACTCTTCGGTCAAAGAATGATAAAACTGCGATTGCATTTTCCACAAAAGATGAATTTCTTCAAAATACATTTCGAGTGTGCAAATGCGATTTCGAATTCTAGTCTTTGTTGCTTTATAAGAATTATTATGGGCTGGATAAATAGAACTTAAGTGTTCCCCAAGGGTTCCTTTTCCTATTTCCTTCTGAGTTTGTAAATACCCAATCTTTCTTTCAGCAGGATTTCCTCTACTAAGCACACTCTCGGTTAACTTTAAATTCCTTTCTCCGAAACGATAGCCGCGATGACAAGCGATTTGATAAAATATTCGACCGAATTCTTCTAAACTCAGTTTCTCATGCAAGCCTTGTTCTCTTAAATGATATGGATTTAGTGCGAACCAATTGTCCATGGATTTAGAAACAAACTTTTTTGTTTTCTTCCATTGATCTAGTTCCTTCAAAGTCATGGGGCACATTTGATTTTGAATCAAAATACGCAAAAGATAAATTTTTCGGGTTCTAATTCTGGCATATCGAATGCGACGTAATCGAACTAAACGTCTTCCGTGTTTTTTTGACAGCTCCCTTTTGCCAGAGCCAAAATTTTCACATCCAGCAGGAAAAACCCTAACGCCCACGTCAATTAAATCGAATGTTGAAAGATCAACAATAGACCAATTGATAGAAGTCGTATCAACAAATAATCCTAACTTTTTTGACATTTAAACTTATTTTCTTTTAGTTTGTGCTTCAATCTTATCACAATAAGGCTTTATGCCGTAGATTTAAAAATCTTTAATCCCGCTTCGGTGGGATTTTTTTTATTCCTTTTCATAGCGCTCTAAAAAACTGTAATATTTTAACAGGAAGTGATAATACATCCACTTGTCTTCTTCGCTTTTTGACGATTCTAAGGGAAATTGATCACGGTGGAGATTAATAAAATCTAAGGTAGATGTCTTTACGGTTTCTGGGAGGTAGTTGTCTACTTCTATCAAACCTAATTGAATTATTTTCCGAATTAATACATAGCTGTTATTTCGCTCATACTTTTTAAACAATTGAATCCAGATACTTTTGATTTCAAATTGATCTATCTGTAATAATTGCATTAAAGTTTGATCGCTTAAGCCTAACATATAAGGGCGAATTACAGCGTATTCTTTGGGTAAAAGTTGAGTGGAGGGAGGGGTGGTGAAAATGGGTTTAGAATTCATAAACAGATTTTATATAGTAGATGAAAGCTTAAAATTCGTTAAATCTTTAATCAACACCTTTTAAGATGTAAAAGGTGGTTAGGCTTGATGGTAAAAGTGGTTATACCATGTAATAAGTGGTTATCTTAACGAAATCAAATATTCTTAGGGAGTATAAACAGAAAATCTTATTTTTGTCACATGAAATTAGCACTCATAAGTATCGTCTTGTTAGGTTTAGCATTCGCTGGTATAGCGATTAAAATCATTGTAAAAAAAGACGGGAAATTTGCAGGTACATGCGCCAGTCAAAGCCCCTTTTTAAACAAAGAAGGTGAAGCCTGTGGTTTCTGCGGAAAACTTCCCGAAGAACAAGAGTGTAAGAACCCTGATTTACAACAATCTTAATATTTTAAGGCTACAATTTTTTGAGTATCTTCGTTTCGATGGATACCAAAGAAATTGAGCAGGCTATTGAGTTAGCGAAACAAAACAACCAAAAAGCTTTTGCTGTCTTATTCGATGCACACTGGGAGTATGTCTATGGGTATTTATTAAAACAATTACAAGACGATGCACTCGCAGAAGAGCTCGCATTAAAAACTCTTGCAAAGGCTTTTGATAAAATTGCCACTTTTAAAAAGGAATACACCTTTAAAACCTGG
This sequence comes from uncultured Flavobacteriaceae bacterium, assembly GCA_943787295.1. Lineage (GTDB taxonomy): Bacteria > Bacteroidota > Bacteroidia > Flavobacteriales > Flavobacteriaceae > Arcticimaribacter. The sequence continues at coordinate 947,693 of CALSLW010000001.1, forward strand.
CTTATTAGCATTTCAAAAAACTTGCAAATTGATCATCATAGGAGCACTAATATCAAAGGAAAGTTAGCGCTTACTTCTATCGATAAAAAACACATCAAAAGCCTTTCTGACGACAACCCGTCTCCAGAAGATTTATTGATTATCAATCAAAATCTCAAAGCACTTATTGAAAAAATAAAAGTACTAAAACCCTTATATGCAAGGATTCTAAGATTGCGCTATTTTGAGGAACAGTCTTATAAAGAAATTGCTAAAAAAACAGCACTTCCTATCAATACCGTTAAAGTAACTCTCCTTAGAGCAAAAAAAGTTTTAGCCGAAAAATTAAGCGAACAATGATTGAATCATTAAAAAAGTTAGGTCCTGGATTATTATTCGCCGGGGCAGCAATTGGGGTTTCGCATCTAGTACAATCAACACGTGCAGGAGCAGATTTTGGGTGGGGACTTTTATGGGCTTTAGTTTTATCAAATCTATTTAAATACCCCTTTTTTCAATTTGGCTCGCGTTATGCTTTAGCTACCAATAAAAGCTTGTTAGATGGTTATGCTCATCTGGGAAAAACCTATTTATGGATTTACTTTTTTCTTAGTTTAGGGACGATGTTTACCATTCAGACTGCAGTGACTATAGTGACTGCCTCTCTAGCCTCCATTTTATTTGGCTTTACACCAGATTTAGTGGTCTGGACCATTTTAATCACCATGATCTGCCTACTTATTTTATGGAGAGGAAATTTTACTATTCTGGATAAAATCATCAAATGGATTATTGTCATTTTGACTTTTAGCACGGTGATTGCTGTTTTTTTGGCCGCAGGCCAAAATGAAAACAACATCTCCTTATCACAACACCTACCACAAGGATCCTCCATTCTATTTCTCGCTGCCTTTATGGGCTGGATGCCTGCCCCCTTAGATATTTCTATCTGGCAATCATTGTGGACAATAGAAAAAAATAAAGCCGATAAAATCAGTGTTAAAGAAGGACTTCTTGATTATAATATTGGCTATGTGATTACTGTCTTACTAGGAGTTTGCTTTATGGGTCTAGGCACATTTGTGATGTATGGTTCTGGAACAAGTTTTTCGAATTCTGGGGGTGTTTTCGCAAAACAATTGATTGATTTATATACGCTTACTCTGGGAGATTCTGTTTATATCTTTATCGCCATTGCGGCCTTTACCGCTATGTTTAGCACAACTTTGACCACGCTTGATGCCTCTCCTAGAGCGATGGAAAAGACCAGTAGACACTTGTTTTCTAGGGCAAATTATTTGAATTACAAGTTTTGGATAACGGTATTGGCACTTGGTACCATTGGTATTTTCAGCTTCCTTTTAAGTGAAATGGGAACCCTTGTAGAAATTGCCACCATTCTGTCTTTTATCACAGCCCCCTTTTATGCTTATCTCAATTTAAAATTAGTGAATAGTGACCATATGCCTGTGGAACATCGTCCAGGCAAAGGATTGATTTTATTGAGTATAATCGGATTGATTTTCTTGATCCTTTTTGCGATTAGCTTTCTATTTCTTGCCGTTTAGGTTGTATATTTGTACCGTAAGAATGTATTATGTCGACTGAAACTAAAACACAACCGATTACCAAAAAACCTAAATGGTTAAGGGTAAAACTTCCAACGGGAAAGAAATACACTGAATTACGTGGATTAGTTGATAAATACGACTTGCATACTATTTGCACCTCTGGAAGCTGCCCTAATATGGGCGAATGTTGGGGAGAGGGCACAGCAACTTTTATGATCTTAGGGAATGTTTGCACCCGTTCTTGTGGTTTTTGTGGTGTTAAAACAGGAAGACCAGATACAGTAGACTGGGAAGAACCCGAAAAAGTTGCCCGTTCGATCAAACTTATGCAAATCAAACATGCAGTGATCACCTCTGTAGATAGAGATGATTTAAAAGACGGCGGCTCGATTATATGGGGAGAAACCGTCAATGCAATTAGACGTATGAACCCTACCACTACACTAGAAACCCTTATTCCAGATTTTCAAGGAAACGAACGCAATCTAGACCGTATTATAGCGGTTCACCCTGAAGTCGTTTCGCACAATATTGAAACTGTAAGAAGACTGACCAGAGAGGTTCGTATACAAGCAAAATACGACCAGAGTATGGCAGTGTTGAAATACCTCAAAGATCAAGGGATTAATCGAACTAAATCTGGGATCATGTTAGGTCTGGGCGAAAAAGAAGAAGAAGTGATTCAAACGCTTCACGATCTACGCGCTGCAGCAGTTGATGTGGTTACTATTGGACAATACCTTCAACCCAGTAAAAAACATCTAGGCGTAAAAGAATTTATTACGCCAGATCAATTTGGTAAATATGAAGCCATCGGGAAAGACCTAGGATTTAGACATGTAGAAAGTGGTGCACTTGTTCGCTCTTCTTACAAAGCGCACAAGCATATTCACTAATTTATCCCTAGCTTTTCTTCCACTAAGGCATTTAAAGCTTCATGTTGCCCATCTAGTATTTCCATTTTTATAGGTAAGTAAAAAAGTAAATCTGAATTAAACTTTTGGTACAAGCGCATATAATCCTTCTGGGTAGTTAAAACCATACGCCCATTACTTTTTACTTTGATATTTTCGATATCTCTATCGCTAAAAATATGATGATCTCCATACTTTAAATGCTCATAGTTTAAGAATTTACTTTTCAAAAAATCTAATAGTTGTTTGGGATCGGCAATCCCCGTTACCACGACAAAAGAAATTTTTTCTAAGATGCCTAGTGACATCCTGCGTTCGCTATTAACAATATATTCAGCATAACGAATCTTAGAAAAAAACAAACTTTGATGACGTTTTAATTGTATGCGCTCTTTAAAGGCATTTTTCTGTGCTTGAGTAATGTCTTTAGGACATTTAGTAACAATGATGGCATCTGCACGTGAAATGCCCTCAGATAGTTCTCTCAAGTTGCCGACTGGCAAAATATAATCTTTGGTAAAGGGTTTGTCAAAGCTGGTCAATAACAACATACAAGAAGGTTTGACCCATCTGTGTTGAAAACAATCATCCCATAGATAAACAGGCGGCTTGTCTAACAAGGGTAATTCGAGTAAGTTTTTCATCCCTATCCTTCTACTATTACTCACTCCAACCCTTATTTCTGGATACTGCTTTAAAAACATTAATGGCTCATCGCCCAGCTGATTAGCGGTTGATTCTACCTCCCCTATTTGAAATCCTTTTGAAGTACGACCATAGCCTCTACTTAAAACATTCACTGTAAATCTAGATTTAAAATGTGCAATAAAATAGTTAATAGCAACAGATTTACCTGTACCTCCTGTAGAGAGATTACCTATTCCTAAAACGGGAACATCGTATTTTCTCTCTTTAAAAATACCCAAAGAAAAAAATACGTTCCTAAGGCTTGTTAAGAACATATAAATGATCGCAAAAGGAAAGAGTAGGAACCGAAAAATATTCATTGTGATTATATGCTTATCTTCGTAAAGATACACTTATGTAAAGAAATTTTTGACTACTAGAAAAAGAACTTAATGAAAATAGAACACATCATTCAAACCCTTGAAGAATGGACCCCTCTTAGCTATGCAGAGGATTTTGATAATGTTGGCCTTTTAGTAGGGGACAAAAACAGAATTTGCAGTGGGGCGCTCATCACCCACGATGTTACCGTCGCAGTAGTAGAAGAAGCCATTGCTTCAAATTGCAATCTGATCATTTGCTTTCACCCTATCATCTTTAAAGGTTTAACCTCAATTACTGGAAAAAACTATGTTGAGAAGACCGTACTTAAAGCCATAGAAAACAAGATTGCTATCTATGCACTACATACCGCTTTAGACAACCATAAAAAGGGCATAAGTTATCGTTTAGGGGAATTACTAGACCTCCAACAACAATATATTTTAATCCCTCAAAAGAACAGTCTCTTTCATCTCACCACTTATGTTCCTTTAAATGAAAAAGAAAATGTACTAGCAGCCTTACATGAAGCAGGCGCTGGAAGTATCGGCGACTACAGCCAATGCAGTTTTTATATTCACGGGGAAGGACAATTTTTACCCAACGAGGAAAGTACTCCAGCCATAGGAGATCAAAATATTTTGACTAAGCTAAAAGAAACACAATTAAGTGTCATCGTTCCAAAACACACCAAAAACAAAGTGCTCAAAGCCTTGATTAACACCCACCCATATGAGACGGTTGCCTATGAATTAGTCGCCATTGAAAATCAACATCCCGATGTTGGTCTAGGGAGTATCGGTCAACTTAAAAAACCCCTTCCATTAAATGACTTTTTAATTCATGTTAAACAAGCCCTTAGTGTTGCCTATATACGCCATAGTGAAACCCATCTCAAAGAAATTAAAACTGTCGCTGTTTTAGGAGGCTCTGGTAGTTTTTCTATCGATGCTGCCAAAGCCCAAGGAGCAGACGCTCTAATAACAGCAGACTTAAAATACCATGACTTTTTTAGAGGAGAAAACACGCTCTTGTTGGTTGATGCAGGACACTATGAAACAGAGCAGTTCACAAAAAGGATAATCCTCGAGTATCTTACAAAAAAAATCCCTAATTTTGCCTTCACTTTATCAGAAGTGAATACCAACCCTGTTAAGTATTTCTAAATTATGGCCAAAAAAAAAGAAATCTCCGTAGAAGAAAAGCTAAGAGCGCTTTTTGATTTACAAATAATTGATTCTAGAATCGACGAAATCAGAAATGTTCGTGGAGAACTTCCCTTAGAAGTTGAAGACCTTGAAAGCGAAATTCAAGGCATGACCGTGAAATTAGAAAAACTCAACAGTGACCTGGCTGAGTTTGACACTTCTATCAAAGAATTTAAAAACGGTATCGAAGAGGCGAAAGAGTTAATCACTAAATACGCAGATAAACTCAATAATGTTCGTAACAACAGAGAGTACAATTCTATCGTAAAAGAAGAGGAATTTCAAAAACTCGAAATTGAATTAGCTGAAAAGAAGATTAAAGAACTAAAAGTTAAAACAGAACTCAAAAAAGAAACCATCGAGACGCTTAATGCGCAAATCGCAGATAAGCAAAAGCACCTTGATGCAAAGAAGAGTGAATTAGATGAGATCATGAAAGAGACTGAAAAAGAAGAAACTCTTTTAATGGAGCAATCAGGAAAATTCGAAGCTAAAATAGAAGAGCGCTTGATCAAAGCATATAAAAGGATTCGTTCAAATGTAAAGAATGGATTAGCAGTTGTAGCGGTAGAACGTGGCGCTTCTGGAGGATCTTTCTTCACCATTCCACCTCAAGTGCAAATGGAAATTGCTTCTCGTCAAAAAATCATTACTGATGAGTACAGTGGACGTATCTTAGTAGACGCAGAATTAGCAAAAGAAGAAAAAACTAAAATCACTAAAATGATCAAAGCTTTATAAGCTTCTTTCTATCCCAATACAGGCGCGTTTTACGCGCCTTTTTTTTGCACTAAATCTTATAAAAAAAGTAGCATTAAATTAGTGAGAGGCATCTCCTGCCCCACTTGGGATTCGAATGTTCTCAACGATTTCTTGCACCTCTTCTGGTACTGGCGCAGTAAAGCTGTTAACGATCAAAGCCACCACAAAGTTGACGAGCATTGCAACACTCCCAAAACCCTCTGGAGAAATCCCAAACCACCATTGTGCTTTAAGACCGGCAATAGCTGCCTTGCCCCCGTCAAAAACACCAAACTTAAACTTGAGCATATAAAACAGCATCAAACAAATCCCTACAATCATTCCTGTAATTGCACCTTCTTTATTCATCTTTTTATAAAAAATTCCCATGATGATCGCAGGAAAGATAGATGCTGCTGCTAGGCCAAAGGCCAAAGCCACAACCGCAGCGACAAAACCTGGAGGATTGATCCCAAAATAACCCGCAACACTCACCGCTCCCACGGCAGATAGACGTGCAGCGATTAACTCTTGCTTTTCGGTAATCTTTGGATTGAATACATTTTTAATTAAATCGTGTGAGACAGAAGCAGAAATCACCAGTAGTAAACCTGCAGCAGTCGACAACGCAGCCGCTAAACTTCCTGCAGCGACAAGGGCGATTACCCATGCTGGCAAATTCGCTATCTCAGGATTGGCCAAAACCATAATATCGCGATCAACGGTCAATTCATTTATTTCAGGAGGAGCAACATATTGAATCAAACCATCATCATTTTTATCCTCAAACTTTAACAAACCTGTTTTCTCCCAATTCGAAAACCATGCTGGCATATTCGAATAAGGCTTGTTACTCACCGTATTGATTAGATTTGTTCTGGCAAAAACCGCTATCGCAGGAGCAGTAGTGTATAAAATGGCAATAAACAACAAGGCTAAACCAGCAGATTTCCTTGCATCACGCACACGCTTTACGGTAAAAAAACGAACGATTACATGCGGCAGTCCAGCTGTACCAACCATCAATGCAGCAGTAATCGCAAAAACATCTAAGGTAGATTTTGTCCCTTTGGTATATTCTGCGAAACCTAGCTGAGTAGACAAGCCATTTAATTTTTCAAGCAAGTACAGCCCGTCTGTCCCCTTTGATCCCATTCCCAACTGTGGGATAGGGTTCCCTGTCATTTGGATCGAAATAAAAATTGCGGGCACCATAAAGGCAAAAATCAAGACACAATATTGGGCAACTTGGGTATAAGTAATCCCCTTCATCCCGCCTAAAACAGCATAAAACAAAACAATGATCATCCCGATAATTACACCAGTATTGATGTCTACCTCTAGAAATCTAGAAAAAACCACACCTACTCCCCTCATTTGTCCTGCGACATAGGTAAAAGAGACTAACAACGCGCAAAACACAGCGACGATTCTTGCGGTCTTTGAATAGTAACGTTCTCCGATAAAATCAGGGACAGTAAACTTGCCAAATTTTCTAAGATAGGGGGCTAATAAAAGCGCCAAAAGCACATAGCCTCCCGTCCATCCCATTAGATAAACAGAGCCATCAAACCCCATAAAAGAGATCAAACCCGCCATGGAGATAAACGAGGCCGCAGACATCCAATCGGCGGCAGTTGCCATCCCGTTTGCTAGTGGAGAAACACCCCCACCGGCAACATAAAACTCTTTGGTCGAGCCGGCGCGAGACCATATGGCTATTCCTATATAAACTGCGAAAGTTATCCCCACCAAAAGATAGGTCCATGTTTGTACTGTCATAAATTATAGTGCTTGATTATTCTCTCTCATCATAACCGTATTTCTTGTCGAGTTGATTCATCCAATAAACATAGACAAAGATTAAGAGGACAAAGACATAAATAGACCCTTGTTGTGCAAACCAAAACCCTAAAGGGAAACCGGCGATTTGAATTTCATCTAATAGCTCTCGAAATAAAATCCCCGCTCCATAGGATACTAAAAACCAAATGGACAATAATAACAGTAAACATCTAAGGTTTTCCCGCCAGTAGTCACGCGCATTTTTCACGTTATCATTCATGAGCAATAGGTTGAGTGGTTATAAACATTAGTAGAGGCAGAAATATAGAAAAAAATTATGGGAATAAAAAAAACTGCTTCCTATCTCCCAACTGTACTTTTTTAAAATAAATGTAACTTTTAGGTTACATTCGGGAAATTATGGTAAGTTTGTGTTATATTAAATTAATTAAACAATGGATCAACAACTTATTATCCCAATCTTAGGCATGTTAACAGGACTTATTATCCCAATTGCCGTCTTTGTCTGGCTTTATTTTGAAGGAAAAGGCAAAAGAGAAACTGTATTAGAAATTTCAAAAAACTTAGATGACCCAGCTAAATTAGAAGAGTTATTGAATATTTTTGAAGAAAGAAAAAAAGCTCCAATCGATTACCGCCGGAATGGAGTGATTACAATTTTTGTCGGTATTGGCCTTTACCTCTTTGGTTACATCGTCATTGGCTTTATTCTTGAGGGAGTAGGACTTTTAATCGGCACAATAGGAATTGGCACTTTAATCGCTGGATACCTCTACCCAAATACCGGAAAGGAATTAACAGATGCGGTGGAGAAATACGAAAAAAAATAGTTTTGGGGAAACATCATAAGAAGCTATTAAATAATCTTGAAGAACGTAGAAAATCTTCTGGTCTAACCCAGCAAGAATTATCGCTTCACGCTGAAGTATCAAGAAAAAGCATCAATGCAATTGAAAACGGAATTTATATCCCCTCGACCGTTTTAGCCTTGAAAATTGCAAAAAACCTGAAATGTAAGGTTGAAGACCTCTTTACTTTACCGCAAGATTAGCCCTATTATGAACGAACTTTAAAATGAGATGGAATCTTATACAACAGACTTCAATAAAAAAACCTCACTAAAAAGTGAGGTTTTTTTTGTGGTGGGCGCTGAGGGATTCGAACCCCCGACCCCCTCGGTGTAAACGAGGTGCTCTGAACCAACTGAGCTAAGCGCCCTTGCGGGTGCAAATATAATGGACTTTTTTTGAATACAAAGCCTTCAATGGAAATTTAAGCGAAAAATCAACTTGATTGAAAATTGAAAATAAAATTATTATTGTCCATTGATTAATTGTGCAATTATTTAAAAAAATAATTAAAATGATTTTCAATAAGAAACACTTGATTTTTATTAAAATAATGTTAAATTTATTACTTAACTATATATACAAAAATATGAAAAACAAACTAACATTTTACTTGACATCATTAATGCTGATGGTGTTAAATTTGAGTTTAGGGCAGTTATCAATTTCTGGTACAGTCACTGATGATGAGGGAGTCCCTCTTCCTGGAGCAACAGTAATTATAGAAAACAGTTCTAACGGAGTTTCAACAGATTTTGACGGCATATATACTATAACAGCTAACACAGGTGATGTTTTAGTTTTTAGCTATGTTGGATATGCAGATCAATTTATCACAGTTGGAAATGAAGACCAAATCGATGTTTTACTTAGTTCAGATGGAGCTCTAGACGAAGTGATCGTAACTTCTTTTGGTATTACAACACGAGAATCATTTACAGGTTCTGCAGATGTTGTTTCTGCGCAAGACATCGAGTTGAGGTCTGTGACTTCTCCCATTGCTGCACTCGAAGGTTCAACTTCTGGAATTCAAACAATTGCAGCATCAGGTCAGCCGGGGTCTTCTCCTGGTATTGTTATACGTGGTGTAGGTTCCTTGAATGGATCCACTCGACCGTTATACATACTTGACGGAATTCAATTTGAAGGAGATTTAGCAAGTTTAAACCAAGATGACATTAAATCTATTACAGTTTTAAAGGATGCTGCTTCAACTGCTTTATATGGTTCGAGAGCTGCAAATGGTGTTGTAATGATTACTACAAAACAAGGTTTTAAAGATACCCCAATGAAAGTTAGTGTATCTGTGCAATCTGGGGTAATCAACAATGCATTTGACCAGTATAGCGCTGCAAATCCAAAACAATATTATGAACTTTTCTGGGAGGCATACAGAAACACCTTAAGTGGTACCCCCGCTGAAACGGCAACAGAAGCATCTGCTACTATTTTTAATCGCCTTGGATATAATCCTTTTGATGTTGCAAATGACCAAATTGTTGATACAAATGGTAGAATTAATCCAAACGCAAATATTATTTATCAGGGGTTAGATTGGTTTGATGCTTTGGAGCGACAAGGTATTCGCAACAACTACAGCGTCAATGTTACATCAGGAACAGAAAAAAGTCAAATTTTCTTTTCAGCTTCATACTTAGACGAAAAGGGTTACGTAATTGAAAGTGATTACAACAGATTAACCACTCGACTTAATGCTACACTAACACCAAAATCGTGGTTAACATTAGGAGCTAATGTAAACTTAACCCTAGCTGAAACTAATGGCCCAACTGGAGCTGGTTCTTCAAGTATTGTTAATCCTTTTGGTTTTGCTAAAAACATAGGATCTATCTACCCTATTGCTTTAGTTAATGCAGAAGGAAGTTCAATTAGAGATGCTGCTGGAAACTTAATCTATGACGACGGTGAAGGGAATCCAGCATTTGGAATTCAGGCTAGACCTTATAGCTTAGGAAGAAATGCACTTGCAGAAGCTATCTATAATGACGAATTAGACAGAAACAACAACGTCGGGGCACGTCTATTTGCAGAATTTACCATTATGCCTGATTTAAATCTGAAATTAACTTATGGTCAAGATATTCAAGACGGTATTAATAAAAGTTATGAAAATGAAAGAATAGGTGATGGTGCACCTACAGGTAGATACGGAGAAAGAAGATTTCGCAGAGTTGTTGAAAACTTTAGTCAAGTCTTAAACTATACGAAGTCATTCAACGATGTTCACAACTTTGACATCACGCTAGGACATGAAAGTTTTGATAGAAACTACTCTCAAAACAATGGATTGGCAAATACCCAAACTGCTACAGGTATTTATGAGTTTGCTAACTTTTCTGTAGTGTCTTCTCTAGGAGGATATACTTCAGATAAAAGAACTGAAGGGTATTTTGGGAGACTTAACTACAACTTTAACGAAAAGTATTTCATCAGTGCATCTGCACGTCGCGATGGATCCTCTGTATTTGATGAAGATGTAAGATGGGGTGATTTTTATTCTGTGGGAGCTTCTTGGCTGATCCATAAAGAAGCCTTTATGGATTCTGTTTCTTTTGTAGACAACTTAAAACTAAGAGCATCTTATGGTGAAGTTGGAAATGATAATCTAGGAAACTTCTATGTTTCTAAACCATTATATGCTGTTTACTCTAATGCAGGTGCACCTGCTTTGTACTGGGATACACTTGGAAATAACGCCCTTACATGGGAAAATATTGTAAGTTGGGATGCTGCCATTGAATTCAGTATGTTTAATCGTTTTCTAGACGGTACTATAGAATATTATGAAAAAGTGTCTAATGACCTTTTATATAATTTACCTATTGCACCTTCTAATGGTTTAGTTGAAAAACCTGATAACGTTGGAGCTTTAACTAACTCTGGGTTTGAATTTAGTTTGACTGGGCATATGATCGATACTGTCGATTTCTCATGGGACTTAACACTTCAAGGTTCTACACTCAAAAATGAAATCACAGAACTTCCGACACCTTTTACCAGCGGAAGTAAAAGATGGGATGTAGGTAAGTCAATTTATGATTATTATATTTTTCATTCTGCAGGGGTTGATCCAGCAAATGGTGATGCACTTTACTATATGTTCGAGGATAACGATGATGGTACTGCACGAATTCCTGTATTAAACTCTGATGGATCTCAACAAACAACAAATGACTATCAAGATGCAGGTCGTGCTTACACAGGTACAAGTGCAGTACCTGATTTTATTGGTTCGGTTCAAAATAGTCTTAGATACAAAGATTTAAGTCTAAGTGTTATGATTACTTTTTCTCAAGGTGGAGAAATTCTTGATTATGGATACTCTGCAATGATGCATCCAGGTACATATGGTAGATCAATACACACCGATCAATTAAAAGCATGGAGAACTCCTGGTCAAGTCACTGAATTCCCAAGACTTGAGAGTGGTAATCCCAATCAAACTGTAGGTCAATCGTCTAGATTTTTGACTGATGCTTCTTTTGTAGCACTAAGAAACCTAAGTTTATCATATGATCTGACTGACGTTATTGCTAGAGAAGGACTTCAAGTAGATAGATTACGTGTATTTGCTTCAGGTGAAAATCTTTTTGTAAGCTCTGCTAGGCAAGGTCTAAACCCTCAGTATAATTTAGGTGGTACTCCTAGCGGTAATGACTATAATCCAGGTAGAATATTCTCTGTTGGACTTAATTTAACATTTTAATAAACATGAAAAATAATTATAAAATTATGTTAAGAAAAATAAACTCAATGGTATTGTTAATAAGCATATTGACAGTAGCTGCATGTTCAAAAGAATTCTTGGACACGAAACCTACAGATTCTATTTCGTCTGCTGATGCACTCGCATCCGCATCGAACTTAAATCTTGTATTAAATGGACTTCACAGGCAAATGTATGCACAATCTCCGTTAACTGGAGGATCTTCATCAAGAGCGGGTGAACACTATTGGATCCCATTAGATGATGTTATTACTGGAGCATTAATCCATAGTGCAAGAGCAAATGGATGGATGAGATCTGATTTACAATGGTTAAATCATACTGATGCTAATTCATTGACAGTAGATCAATTATGGTATCAAAGGTATCACTTTATTGCAAGTTCTAATGCCATCATAAACCAGGTAGAAGAACTTGGTTTAGCGATTAGTCCAGAAATAAGTAATGTGTTGGGACAAGCATATGCGTACAGAGCATGGGCATACCATAAATTAATAACACATTATGCTAAGGGATATATTATAGGTAATCCTTCAACCGACCCAGGTGTGCCATTACTAACTTCTACTGAAGCTCCATACACAAGTGCACCTAGATCTACTGTAGAAGAGATTTATAATCAAATAGAGGCAGATATTAATCAAGCAATTTCCTTTTTTCAAAATGCTTCTGCACCAGATAATAAATCGCATTTATCAATTAATGCAGCTTATGGTATTAAATCTAGAGTTGCCCTTTCTAAGGGAGATTGGTCTACTGCTGCCTCTGCAGCTGCACTAGCTCGTGACGGATTTAACTTATTAAATGAATCGCAATGGCTTAGTGGATTTAATACTACTGATTTACCTGAAGTAATTTGGGGTGGTAGGGTAATTGATACTGAAACAACTTATTACAGATCTTACTTTTATTTGATTTGTCCAACCTTTAACGGAAGTCAAAATAGAGGTAATCCAAAGCTTGTGAATAAATTGATTTATAACCAAATTCCTGCGACAGATTTCAGAAGACATATGGCTCTTCCAGACGCACCGAACACAAACTCATCTGCTTCGAATGATACAGGTGGAAGTGCTGCATCTGACCCTAATTATGATAGTCAAGAAGAATTTACAGCTGCAAAAGCGGCAATCATTGCCCAGTATGGAATGACAAGTAGACACAACACGCATCCTTATATGCATGTGAAGTTTCTTCAGGCAAATCCAGGAACAATAGATCCAGATGATGTAATCTATATGCGTTCTTCTGAAATGTATCTAAATGAAATTGAAGCGAAAATTATGCTAAATGATTTAGGTGGAGCAAGAACTCTATTACAACAATTTGGTGAATCTCGCGATACAGCATATAACGCAGCTAGCTTTACTACAAAAGAGCAGTTGCTTGAACAATTAAAATTTCAACGTTATGTTGAATTATTTGGAGAAGGATTCAGTTATACTGACCACATCCGCTGGGATCAAGCGATTGACCTTACAGGTACTGGTGCTTCTCTAGTACTGTATCAAGACGGATTTACACAGGCTAAACCTTCTGTAAACGAGGATTGGATCTGGAAAATCCCACAAGCTGAAATTGATGCTAATCCAAACATCAACGAAGCAGATCAGAATTAGATTTTCAACTAAGTGAAAATTGATTAAATTCAAAAGAGCCATAAGTCATCCTGACTTATGGCTCTTTTTTTTATGGAAAAGTAAAACTTATTAAAGACTATTTAATCTATTGATAAATTATAAAATAAAAAACTAGGAGAGAATTTCTGCAACAACAAATGTACTTCCTCCTACATAAATTAAATCCATAGATGTTGCCGATCGCTTAGCGGCTTGAAGGGCCTGTTCAGGGGTAGTAAAAATCCTTGTATTAAGCTTGTATTTTTCTGCGACTTCAATCACTTCACTCACAGCTAATGCACGCTCTATTGAGGGAGCACAAAAATAATACTGCGCGTTTATAGGAAGCATAGAAAAAATGGTGTCCAACTGTTTTCCCTTTACAAAACCTAAAACGAAATGTAATTCACTATCAAGTTTTTTCTTCTTTAACTGATGAACAACGGTTCTAAATCCTTCTGCATTATGGCTGACATCAGCGACGATCTCTGGTTGCTGATCAATGATTTCCCATCGACCTCTTAAGCCGGTGTTTTTTGTCACTTTGGCAAAGCCATCTAAGGCATTTTTAGGTAATTGATCTACTTCTAACAGCACTTTGAGTGCCTTGTAAGCAGTGCGTTTATTCTTCTTTTGATAGCTACCCAAAAGATCTAGTAGAATCTTTGGGACTAGGGTTTCTTCTGCGAAATGTATAGGAGCATTCATTTCCTTCGCTTGTGCCTTAAAAACCGGAAGGGTTTCTGCTATAGTTTCGCCAATCACCACTGGAATATCTGTTTTAATGATCCCCGCTTTCTCATAAGCGATTTGCGCTAGAGAAGTGCCCAAAAATTCTGTGTGATCAAACCCTATATTGGTAATGACAGACAGCAGCGGTTGAATCACATTTGTGGCATCTAGTCGCCCGCCTAAACCTACTTCAATCACGGCATAGTCGACCTCTTGATGGGCAAAATAGGCAAAGGCCATCCCGACTGTGATCTCAAAAAAAGACAATTGTTTTGCTAAAAAATAAGTCTTGTGTTGTTGCACAAAATCGATCACAAACTCTTGTGAAATCACTTGTCCATTCACGCGAATACGTTCTGAAAAATCCAAAAGATGTGGCGAAGTATAGAGTCCCACTTTATAGCCCATTTCTTGTAAAACAGCGGCGATAATATGCGAGGTAGATCCTTTCCCATTTGTACCAGCAACATGTACAGTAGGCAACTCTTTTTCTGGGTGATTTAAATAAGCGACAAAGGCTTCCATTTTGGCCAAGCCTGGTTTATAGGCTGCCGCACCTTGATTTTGGAAAACGGGAGTTTGAGAAAAGAGCCACTGGGTGACCTCGTCATAGGTTTGCACTATTCGCTTAATTTAAAGTTAATCACCACAAAACCAATTTGCGTATTAGGGGCATTCGTATCTGGAAACCATTTGTGTAAGAGAGCGGTTTTCTTTGCTGGGACTAATAAGCACGGATGCACATTAGTAGATCCTTTAACCCCTGGCTCTGCAGCGATGACCTGTCCTTGTTGATTTACAGCAATACGCACGACCACTGTTCCCTCTTCATTACACTCTTGGGTAACGGCTCCATTAGATTGTAAATTTCGACCGTTTAGACCATAGCCTTTTCCGTTGCCACCTAATCCCGCGGTATTGTAATAACTACTCGCATAGGGATTAGCTTTTAGTTTTCCTTTATCCCCTGGCGTATTGTCGTCTCCCTCTCCTTTTTGTTGCGTTCCTTCTACCTTTTTAGCGTTCAATACATTTGACAAGATGTTTTTAGTAGCATCGGATACTTTAGGTTTTGGGGGAGTTGGCGGAGTAGGTTCGACTTTTGGTTGCTCTACTTTTTTCTTCGGTGGCGTTTTTTTAGGAGTATTTTTCTTGGGGGTCGTTTTGGGTTGTTTTTTAACTACAGGAATAGAGGCTTCTTTTTGTGTCAACACTTTCGCCGTACTCTTTTCTGCAGGAGGAGGAACTTGTTTTGGGGTGGATTGCTGCACTTGTTTTGGCTGACTCGCAACAGTTTTAGTGGGTTGAACTTTTCCACTCCCTTGATTTGATGTGCCAAAATTAACTTCCATCCCATAGCTAATGGGTGGATCGAAATATTTTAAGCCCATCAAAGAAAAAAGCAATAGCAATAAAACCGCAATGATAGTGGTTAAAACTGCTGACTTCTTTTCGTGTGGTGTTTTCAAATATTTCATGCTATTGAGCATCTACCGCCAAAACAACTTTAATGGCATTTTGATTCGCAATGTTCATTACATAGACTACCTCGTCAATGGATACACTTTTTTGTGCCCTAAGCACAATCACTTTTTCGTCTTGAGCGCTTAGTGTTGCCAGTAGTTCTGCCTGTATGGCCGTTTTAGCAGTTCGCTTTCCATCGATAAAAAAGCGATTGTTCTCGTTAATGGTTACCGCAACGGACTGTCTATTTTCTGTTTTTCCTTTTGCTTGAGGCAACTTAACTTCAATTGTATCTAATTGCTTTGCTAGAGTTGAGGCTATCATAAAAAAGATCAACAATAGAAAAACAACGTCTGTCATGGAAGACATGTTGAATTCTGGCGTAATTTTATTTCGACCGCGTAAATTCATTTATACAGCTGGTTCGTTTAATAAATCTAAAAAGGCAAAAGAAGTTGCCTCCATTTGATAGACCACTTTATTGGTCTTTACCACAAGGTGATTATAAGTGATATAACCTACAATTCCCACAATTAATCCAGCAACGGTTGTCGTCATAGCGGTATAAAGTCCGTCAGATAAAAGTTTCATATCGATGTTTCCACCTGCATTAGAGATTTCAAAGATGGATAAGATCATCCCTATTACTGTCCCTAAAAATCCAATCATAGGAGCTGCTCCTGCTATGGTCGCTAGTACGCTAACATTCTTCTCTAGCTTATAGACTTCTAATCGACCAGCATTTTCAATGGTGGTATTAATATCTTCTAATGGTCGACCAATTCTTGAAATTCCTTTTCCAATTAAACGCGCTACCGGAAGATCTTCCTTTAGACAAAGGGCTTGTGCAGCTTCGATTTTTCCTTGACCGACATAAAGCTTGATTTGCTCCATAAAATTCTTGTCAATCTTACTGGCTGCACGAATAGCAAACCAACGTTCAAAATAAATGTAAATAGCAATAAGCAACAAGAGAAAAAGTAGGCCAATGATAATTTGCCCCCCTAAACCTCCATCGCGAATTAATGCAACTAACGAAAGGGTTTTTTCTGTCCTTATTGGACTTTCTTGAAACAATGATATATAGTTTATCCAGGTCATATGATTCTTTTTATAATGAACGCATGAAAACCGAATAAAGTATATACCCTAGGCGATATATCCGCGTAATAACATAAAGGTAATTGAACCTGCAAAGAAACCTAGGAAAGCTAACCATGAAATCTTTTTGAGGTACCAGAAAAAGTCAATTTTTTCCATTCCCATTGCCACTACTCCAGCAGCAGATCCTATGATTAACATACTTCCTCCTGTCCCAGCAGAAAAGGCGATAAAATGCCATAATGGATCATCTGTCACTTGAGAGAACATTCCCATTGATGCCGCAACTAGAGGTACATTATCGATGACTGCAGAACCAATTCCTAACAACATGATCACGATATCAGTATTTGGAATAGCGGTATTTAAGCCTTCGGCAAATTGGAACAACATTCCTAATGACTCTAAAGCTGCAACAGCTAATAAAATCCCTAAAAAGAAAAGGATACTGGGCAACTCAATCTTAGAAAGAGATTTGTGTACTGGACTGTGGTGTGCTGCTTCGTCGTGATCATCATCGATCGAAGTAATATTAATTTTTGTAGCACTAAAGATTTCTGCAAAAGTCGCTACAATAGCTAAAGAGAACATCATCCCTACATAAGGTGGTAAATGCGTAATCGTTTTAAAAACTGGAACAAACACAATGGCAGAAAGTCCTAAATACAACATCGCTGCACCTTTAGGGTGAGTAGGTTCTTCTTCTTTTTCATTTTCTACTGCGGGTATATTCCCTTTAAATGCCGGCAATAAAGAGGCAATAAAGACGGGTACAATAACGCAAACAATAGAAGGAATCAATAGATAAGCAATTAATTTTCCTGTGGTTACTTTGTTCCCAATCCACAACATCGTTGTGGTTACATCTCCGATGGGTGACCATGCACCCCCTGCATTTGCTGCTACAATAATTAGACCGGCAAACCAGATACGAACATCTCGATCTGTAATTACTTTTTGTAGAATCGTGATCAACACAATTGTTGCAGTAAGGTTATCAATTATAGCAGAAAGTATAAAGGCTAAAACAGCAAATATCCACAATAATGATTTTTTAGATTTTGTTTTGATAAAGGATTTAATGGTCGCAAATCCATTGAAATAATCAATAATTTCAACAATTGTCATTGCCCCTAAAAGGAAGATGATAATCTCTGCTGTTTTTCCTAAATGGTGCAACAAAATTTCTGCAATATGAGAAGGAACCAATTGCTTTAAAGCTGTATCTACCTCAAAAACAGGTAAATGGGCAAGAGAAATAATCGCCCACAACAAAGCCATCATGGCTAGTGCGGGGATGAGTTTATCTACTTTAAGATTATGCTCTAGGGTAATAGCTAGATAACCTAGCACGAAAATCGAAATTAATAGTACTTCCATGTTTTGTTTTTCTTGTCCCCCTATCGGGACATCATTAAGCAAAACGAAAATAGACATTTCTTAAGAATATGACCTATACTAGGGGGAAAATATCTCCCCAGAAGCATGATCAAATTCAGCTCCAGTCACGCTTGCCAAACAATTGTTTAGGTTCAATTCTTTTAATACCCCTAAAAAACCAAAAATCATTGCCTCCTTATATTCGATAAGTTCTTTTGAAGGTAGGACTATTTCTGCTTTGGCTTTGGCCTTTATTAAGCTAATCAAAAAAGTATTGTAGCAGCCACCACCACTAAACAGCACAAGACCTTCGGAAGGGAGCTGTCTTGCAATTTGATCGGCAATATGATGACAAAAAGTATATAAAATATCGGCGAGAGAAGAGTCTTTAAACTCTATTAGCAAAGGATTGATTTGCGCTTTCACCCACTCAATGCCTAGAGACTTTGGAAAAGTAGATTGATAAAACTCTAATCGATTGAGTTTGTCCAATAATTTAAAAATCAATTGTCCGCTTTTAGCAAGATCCCCGTTGTTATCAAATGCTAATCCCAAAGGCTGAACTAATGCGTTCATCACGATATTAACGGGACAAATATCAAATGCGACAACTTGGTCGCTATTTAATAGAGTAATATTGGCAAAGCCTCCTAAATTAACACAAGCATTGTATTCGCTAAATAAATGCACTTCACCTCCTGGTACTAAAGGGGCGCCTTGGCCTCCTAGCGCAACATCAGCTACCCTAAAGTCACATATAACCTTATGACCAGTAGTCTTTGCAAGCAAAGCCAAATTCCCTATCTGATAGGTAACACCATTCTCTGGTTGATGCAAAATCGTATGTCCATGAGAGCTTATAAATTCGGGAAGCTGGGTCTGTTCTGCTAGAAAATGGTCAATAATTTTAGCGAGATAAAGGGTGTACTCATGATCTAATGTAGCCAAATCTTTTTTGGACAAATCCACGCAATCTTTTAAACGTTCAAGCCATTCTTCTGGATAGGGAATTGTAGTAGCATTTAAAATGGAAAAATCCCATTCCCCATTGTATTTAAAGTGGATCATTGCCAGATCAACTCCATCAAGCGAAGTTCCCGACATTACCCCTAAAACAGTTTTTTCAAGCAAATCCACTTTTTGATACTATATTTCAACAAAAATATACTGAAAATTACATTTATGTCAAATGATATAAGCTGGAATTGAGAATTTTTAAAAAAACGATACATTTAACTCAAAAGTCTTAAAAATCACGAAATTTCACTTGATCTAAACTACTTCACCCGCGCTTAAATATTAAATTTGATGCTCTTAAAAAAAACCTAGACAGTATGTTACCAGAAAAACAAGGGCTTTATTCGCCTGATTTTGAGCATGATAATTGTGGAGCAGGGTTTATCTGTAGCCTAGAAGGAAAGAAGACCAATGACATCATTGGGAAAGCGCTTGATATTCTTGTCAAATTAGAACATCGTGGGGCAGTTAGTTCTGACGGAAAAACAGGAGATGGTGCCGGAATCTTGATTGAAATACCACACAACTTTCTGGTAAAAAATGTGAATTTCGAACTTCCTGAACTACATCAATATGCCGTAGGGATGACCTTTTTACCGCAAAAAGACAACCAGCGCGCCTACTGCATCGAGGTTTTTGAAAATGCAATAAAAGAGCAAGGTCTTGCGATCTTAGGTTGGAGAAAGGTTCCAGTAAACAAAAGTGTTACTGGAAGAATTGCTTCTCAAACAGAACCTTATATCGCGCAAGTATTTGTCGGGAAAGGCGATGATGCAATCAGCGACCACGAATTTAATGTAAAGCTTTTTATTGCCCGTAAAAAAGCAGAACACACCATTTATGAGTCAAAATTATCTGAAGCGAAATACTTCTACTTCCCTTCTCTTTCTACCCATACATTAATCTATAAAGGTTTACTTGTCCCAGAAGACATCGAACCTTATTATACCGATTTATCAGATCCATTAGTAGTAACACGTTTGGCATTAGTACACCAGCGTTTCTCTACTAACACCTTCCCTACTTGGGATTTAGCGCAGCCTTTTAGATATATGTGTCACAATGGGGAGATCAACACCTTTAGAGGGAACTACAGCCGTATGCAAGCGCGAGAAGAGCTCTTCAAAAGTGACTTGATTGGTGATGATATCAAAGAAATTCTTCCTGTTATTCTAAAAGGAAAATCTGATTCTTCTTCTATGGATATGGTAGTTGAACTACTTCTCGCAACCGGTCGTTCTTTACCGGAAGTTATGATGATGATGGTGCCAGAAGCATGGGAAAAGCACAACTCAATGGATCCTGCTAAAAAAGCATTCTATCAATACAATGCTTGTATTATGGAGCCATGGGATGGTCCTGCATCGATTCCTTTTACCGACGGAAAATACATTGGAGCTTTACTCGATAGAAATGGATTAAGACCATCGCGTTATACCGTAACAAAAGATGGTTATGTTGTGATGTCTTCAGAAGCTGGAGTCCTTGATATCGATCCTGCTAATGTAGTAAAACACGGTCGCCTTGAACCAGGACGTATGTTCCTTGTAAACATGGACGAAGGTCGCATTATTGAAGATCAAGAAATCAAATCTCAAGTAGTCAATGAACGTCCTTACCAAGAATGGTTAGACGAAAACTTGTTGCCACTAGCAAAAGTTCCTTACACAGGAAACCATTTAGAAGTAGAATCAGAAGATTACGAAACACGACTGCGTGTTTTTGGGTATACTCAAGAAGATTTTAAAACCATCATATTACCCATGAGTCTTCAAGGGAAAGAAGCGATTGGTTCTATGGGAACAGATACGCCATTAGCGGTATTATCTGAACGCCCACAGTTACTCTACAACTACTTCAAACAATTATTTGCACAGGTAACTAACCCACCATTAGATGGGATTAGAGAAGAGATCGTTACTGATACTTCTTTGAGCTTAGGAGGGGATTTAAATATTTTTGATATTACTTCGGCTCACGCCAAAAAGTTAAGCATTCAAAATCCTGTTATTTCAAACGAGGATTTAGACAAGATCAAACACATTGATCACCCCGACTTTAAAGCTATCGCAATCCCTACTCTTTATGAGGTACACAAAGGGATGAATGGTCTTGAAGCCGCACTTGACCAAATGGTTAAAAGCA
This sequence comes from uncultured Flavobacteriaceae bacterium, assembly GCA_943787295.1. Taxonomy (GTDB): domain Bacteria; phylum Bacteroidota; class Bacteroidia; order Flavobacteriales; family Flavobacteriaceae; genus Arcticimaribacter. The sequence continues at coordinate 968,974 of CALSLW010000001.1, forward strand.
TTGAAAAAGAAGTGGACAAGGGGGCGAACATCGTAATCTTATCAGATAGAGGGGTGTCAAATTTCTTTGCGCCTATCCCTATGCTTTTGGCTTGTGCGCACACGCACAATGCCTTAAAAAGATTAAAGAAGCGTTCTAACTTTGGGATCGTTATCGAATCTGCAGAACCACGTGAACCACACCATTTCTCTTGTCTCTTTGGTTATGGAGCAAGTGCGATTAACCCATATATGGTGAACGAGATTATCGAGCAACAAGCCGAGAGTGGTGAACTAAAAGGAATCGACGCACCAACTGCTATCGAGAATTTCAATAAGGCTATCGCTAAAGGGATTGTTAAAGTGATGAATAAAATTGGGATCTCAACTTTACACTCTTACCGCGGTGCACAAATCTTTGAAGCACTAGGGCTAAGTGAAAAATTAGTCGATCAATTCTTTTGTGATACCGCAACAAGAATTGAAGGAGTAGGACTATATGAGATCGAACGTGAAATTTCACGTCGTTACAACAAAGCATTTACCAAAGAAGGTCTAGCTGGTCTAAATCTAGAAATCGGAGGAGAATACCGCTGGAGAAGAGATGGAGAAGCCCATATGCTCAACCCAACTACTATTGCTAAACTGCAACAAGCCGTAAAGCAAAACAAATGGGAAAGCTATGAGGTTTACTCAAATATGATCAACGAGCAGTCAGAAAAACTCATGACCATTCGTGGCTTATTTGAATTCTCAAGCTTCGATCCTATTCCGCTTGATGAAGTAGAACCATGGACAGAAATTGTCAAGCGTTTTAAAACGGGAGCCATGTCTTTAGGGTCGATCTCTGCAGAAGCGCACGAGAACTTGGCCATCGCCATGAACCGTATCGGTGGAAAGAGTAACTCTGGAGAAGGTGGAGAAGATCCACAACGTTTCCAGCCAGACAACAATGGTAACTGGCGTAACTCTGCTATCAAGCAAGTTGCTTCTGGACGCTTTGGGGTGTCGAGTCACTACCTTTCTTCGGCTAAAGAAATACAAATTAAAATGGCACAAGGTGCCAAACCTGGAGAAGGAGGACAACTTCCTGGACCAAAGGTTAATCCTTATATCGCCTCAGTTAGAAATTCAACTCCTTATGTAGGCTTGATTTCTCCTCCACCTCACCACGATATTTATTCTATCGAGGATTTAGCACAGCTTATTTATGACTTGAAAAACGCCAATCGCGAAGCTCGAGTTAATGTAAAGTTAGTGTCAGAGGTAGGAGTAGGAACTATTGCTGCTGGTGTGGCTAAAGCCAAAGCAGATGTTGTACTAATTTCTGGATTTGACGGTGGTACAGGAGCATCTCCGCTTACTTCATTGAAGCACGCAGGATTACCTTGGGAATTAGGAATTGCCGAAGCACAACAAACCTTAGTCATGAATGACTTACGTAACCGTATCGTCCTAGAATGTGATGGACAAATGAAAACGGGACGTGATGTTGCCATTGCTTGTTTATTAGGAGCAGAAGAATTTGGATTCTCTACTGCACCCCTAGTTGCTTCAGGATGTATTATGATGCGTGCTTGTCACTTGAACACCTGCCCAGTAGGGATCGCAACACAAGATCCAGAATTGCGCAAGAACTTTAAAGGAAAGCCAGAACACGTCATTAACTTTATGTATTTCGTAGCAGAAGAACTGCGTAAGATCATGGCAAGCTTAGGCTTTAGAACCGTTGAAGAAATGGTAGGTCAATCGCAGAAAATCAATATGAAGAAAGCGGTCGATCACTTTAAAGCGCAAGGTATTGATGTTTCTAAGATTCTTTACAAGCCAGAAGTTGGACCTAAAGTAAAATTACACAACACCCAAAAACAAGATCACGGACTTGACAACGTACTTGATTTTGATATTGTCAAGGCAGCTCACCCAGCAATCTACCGCAAAGAAGAGCAACACCTAGAATTCAACATCAAGAACACTGATCGTACTGTTGGTGCTATTCTATCAAATGAGATTTCAAAAATTCACGGGGCAAATGGTCTTCCAGAAGACACCCTAAGTTTGAAATTCACTGGAACGGCAGGACAAAGTTTTGGGGCATTTGCCGCTAAAGGACTTTATATGAAGGTCTCCGGGACTTGTAACGATTACTTTGGAAAAGGTTTATCTGGAGGGAAATTAATCGCAGAAGTACCTAAAACAGCTACCTTCAAAGCAGACGAAAACATCATTGTGGGGAATGTTGCCCTCTATGGTGCGGTAACTGGAGAAGCTTACATCAACGGGATTGCTGGAGAGCGCTTCTGTGTAAGAAACTCTGGAGCAACTGCAGTAGTTGAAGGAATCGGAGATCACGGTTGCGAATACATGACCGGTGGTATCGCAGTAATTTTAGGAGAAACTGGACGTAACTTTGCCGCTGGTATGAGTGGAGGTATTGCTTATCTCTTTAGCCCAGATGGCACTTTTGACGAAAAGAAATTCAACCTTGAAATGATTGAATTAGAAGACCTGACTGATCAAGATCGCGACACTGTCCACGGACTTTTAAATAATCACAAAGATTATACATCAAGTAGTAAAGCTGCTTCAATATTAAAAGACTGGCCAGGTAGTTCAAAGAAATTTATCAAGGTAATGCCAACAGATTATAAGAAAGCATTAGCTATGCTTGCTGCACAAAAAGAACAAGAACAAAACGCTTAATCTCATGGGAAAATTAAGAGGATTTATGGAGTATGATCGCATCAAAGAAGAAGCGATTGACCCAAAAAAACGTATCGAAAATTACAAGGAATTTACCCTTGCGCCTAAAACAGAACAATTACAAGAACAAGGTGGACGTTGCATGGACTGTGGAGTTCCTTTTTGTCACAGTGGTTGTCCGTTAGGAAATTTAATTCCAGACTTTAATGATGCGGTATATAAGAACGAATGGGAGAAGGCATTAAACATTCTTCATTCTACCAATAACTTCCCAGAATTCACAGGACGTTTGTGTCCTGCACCATGCGAAGAAGCTTGTGTATTGGGAATTGTCAATCCTCCTGTTTCGATTGAATTAATCGAAAAGTATATCGTTGAACGCGGTTTTTCTGAAGGCTGGATCAAAGCTCAACCCCCCGTGCAGCGCACCGGGAAATCTGTAGCAGTTGTAGGTTCTGGTCCTGCTGGACTAGCGGCAGCACAACAATTGAACCGTGCAGGTCACAAAGTGACGGTTTATGAAAGAGACAATAAAATCGGTGGATTGTTACGCTATGGCATTCCAGACTTTAAAATGGAAAAGGACGTCATCGATCGGCGATTAGCCATTCTTGAAGCAGAGGGTATCGAATTTGTGATTAACACAGAAATTGGGAAAGACATACAAGCAAGCCAATTAGAAGAGGACTTTGACGCTGTTGTACTTTGTATGGGGGCTACCGTTAGAAGACAACTCCCTATTCCTGGAGCAGATCTAAATGGCGTAGTTCAAGCCATGGATTTCTTACCGCACAACAACAAAGCAGTTGATGGGCAACACGAGAGAGCGGAAAAGTATTTAGCAACAGACAAGAATGTTATTGTTATCGGAGGTGGAGATACAGGATCTGACTGTATTGGGACCTCAAATCGTCATGGTGCAAAAAGCGTTACGAACTTTGAAATCATGCCTAAACCTGCGGATAGCAGAACAGATGAAAACCCTTGGCCATATTGGCCATTCAAACTCAAAACTTCTTCTTCTCACGAAGAGGGAAGTCACCGTGAGTGGTCGATCCTAACCAAAGAATTTATTGGCGACGGAAAAGGGAATCTCAAGGCGTTAAAAACAGTAGAAGTACAATGGAAAAAAATTCCAGGGGAACGTCCACAACTGATCGAAAGAGAAGGAAGTGAAAAAGAATGGCCGTGTGAATTAGCACTTTTAGCCCTTGGATTTACAGGACCAGAATTAACTGTACCAGAACAATTTGGCCTTACCTATGATGCCCGTGGCAACGTAAAAGGAGAAAACAATTATCAAACAGTAAAGCCTAATATCTTTACTGCTGGGGATGTTAGAAGAGGACAGTCTTTAATCGTTTGGGCAATTTCTGAAGGCCGCGAAGCTGCGCATCAAATCGATAAGCATTTGATGGGTCACTCTACTTTACCACAGAAGAATACTGCAGGAGACTTAGTCGCTGTATAGAGGAATAACCATCCTTGAATTAAACTTCCCCTCTTTTTAAGAGGGGTTTTTTTTGCTTAATTTTCTGGATTCAAGGCGCGATCAATTAGATCGGCGACATTAATGCGTGCCCCTTTTGAGATAGTATCTGTTACCGTAAATATTAACAAGTCTTTACCTGGGGTTTTAAGGTAGATTTTTTGTCCTATGGGCAAATCAACTCCACTTTTTGAATAAGGACTCAGATTGGGGTTCATGATCCCAGGAATTTTTAAAGGAAGGGATTGCACTGTAGTATTCACCAAATAAAAACCGCGTTGCGGGGTGGGGGGTCCCACTTTCTTTTTTCCGGGTTTTCCCTTAAAAACGATGTACTCTACTTTTAAGGGAGCTAGGAATCTGTTTTCAAACTGTAAATACATATCTTCTTCGATCGCTAAAGTAGCGTTAGCACCTTTGGCTAAGCCAAAACCCTTCTGCAAAGAGTCATTTTTCTCTAATCGAGCCGATACGCCCAAATCAAATTTACTCTTGTTCCATATTTTCACCACATAACCTTTAAAGTTGGGGTAATCTAATTGAACTACTTGTTTAGGCGACAAGAAAAGTATGGATCTTTCTTGGGCTTGCTTTTGTGCAAAACCAAAGAAGGCACAAAAAAAGAGAAGGATACTTAATTGTTTCATAGCCTAAAAATACAACCTATCTTTGGATCTCATGAAGGAGATCAAAAAAGTAGCCATTATTGGCGGTGGCGCCGCAGGATTTTTTGCCGCTTTATCGGTGGCCGAACATCACCCTTCTGCGCAGATTACACTGTATGAAAAAAGCAGTAAAGTCCTTTCAAAAGTAAAGGTCTCTGGCGGGGGACGTTGCAATGTCACCCACGACTGCACCGATATCGCCACTCTAATACAGGCCTATCCCCGGGGCGGAAAACAACTCAAGTCGATCTTTCACAGCTTCCAACCCAAAGACACCATCGCATGGTTTAACGCAAGAGGCGTTACTTTAAAAACCGAAAAGGACGGCCGCATGTTTCCCATTACAGATGACTCCCAGACCATCATTGATTGTTTGGAATCTGCTTGCGATAACATGGGGGTCGAACGACAACTCAATTCGGGGGTAGAAAAAATTAGTTGTGAAGAGGAACAATGGACCCTTCAATTTAAAAATGAGAGCACACAATGCGATGCAGTGATTGTTACCACTGGAGGTAGCCCAAAAGCAAAAGGTTTTGATTGGTTAGCGAATTTAAACCACAGCATCATCCCCCCTGTCCCCTCTTTATTCACCTTTAATATGCCAAAGGAAGACATTACCCAGCTTATGGGAGTAGTCGCAAAAAAGGCTAAAGTGCATATCACCGGAAGCAAGATCAAAACCGAAGGTCCTTTGTTAATCACTCATTGGGGCATGAGTGGTCCCGCAATTTTAAAAGCCTCTTCTATGGGAGCAAGAGTATTAGCAGAACGCGATTATCGTTTTAGTATAAGGGTGCAATGGCTAGAAGCATCACCGCAAGAATTATTGCGTACCCTAGAACAAATCGCTAAGGCTAATCCACAGAAGCAGATTGGAAAACTAAATCCTTTTGACATCCCTAACCGCCTTTGGGTTTACCTCTTGCAAAAAATCAAACTCCCCCAAAACCGAAGATGGAACGAAGTAGGCCAAAAGAACTTCCATCGCTTGATTGACCTCTTGACCAATGATAGCTATGCGGTAGAAGGCAAAACTACCTTTAAAGAAGAATTTGTGACCTGCGGTGGTATTAGCCTTCAAGACATCAACATGAAAACCATGGAAAGCAAAAAAGCCAAAGGCCTATATTTTGCTGGGGAAGTCTTAGATATCGATGCCATCACTGGAGGCTATAACTTTCAGGCAGCTTGGAGCGGAGGCTATGTCGCGGGAAAACTCCAATAATTTCTTTCGCTTAAAAGAGGCAATTAAACGGAAATATTTAATTTAGAAGCTACAAAGCCAAACAACATCAACCCAAGTGTCAAAATCGTCTTCTTTCCTTCCACTAAACAAAAAAAGCCTTGGGCTTATTATTCTTTTAGGTCTTATCGCCTTAGTTATTCATGAAGTCAAACACCGCATGAATGACCACAGCTATGAAACTTCTTTATTAACTGAATTTGAAGGGATGTATTTTGATCAACCCTTCCCCATGATGGTTTTTGATGAATATTATATTCCAGAAGGAGTAACCCAAAATGCCTTGATCGTGGGCCCGGGGAAATCTGGGGCACAAGAAATCTTTCAGCAGTTAGAGAAGCAACACGGCGCATTAAACGGGAAAAGTATCCGCTTAAAGGGTACCTTATATACGACAGACAACAAAACCTTGATTGAACTCTCTCAAGGGGTAGATGCACTACTCGCCATTGAAAGAGGCTATACTTATCCCATACAACGCACGGCTAAAAAAACCATGCAACTGCAAGGGGAAATCATCAATGCAAAGTGCTGGTACACTCAGCAAGAAATAAGAGACGGCTACTATCACAAACGCTGTTCAAAAGCTTGTATCGAAAATGGTATCCCCCCCGTACTCAAAGTAGAAAATGAAAGTGGTAATGCTTTTTATTTACTCGACGCCACCACAGCAGCTGGACAAGAGGCGATTATTGATCATATCGCCAAAACCGTTGAAGTTAATGGAGAAGTGAATTTCCAAAACGGTTGGAGTGTCTTGAGTTTAGACGAAAACAGTATTCGCACAATCGACTAAATTAAGCATGCGTTATTTGCTCTCCCATCAAGAAAGTGACCGATTGCTTTTTAGGCCCATCGCCGAAACCGATTTTGAGACTTGGCTCCCCTTTTTTAAAAGTAAAGCAGCCATGCAACACTGGCCCATGGGAAATCTAACTGCCGAAGAATATGCCCATCAATGGTATGAGAAGCAATGGCATCGCTATAAGCATAATTGGGGTGGGATGAACGCGCTGATCCTTAAAGATACCCAAACGCTAATTGGTCATGCAGGTTTACTCACCCAGCAAATCGACAATAAGATTGAACTGGAAGTGGCCTACTCTCTCCTACCCGACTACTGGCAAAAAGGCTATGCCACAGAAGCGGCATTAAAATGTAAAGCAGTCGCCTTTGAAGAAGGCTATTGCCAAAAGTTGGTCGCACTAATCGCCCCCAGTAACACCCCCTCAATTGCAGTGGCTAAACGCCTGGGAATAAAAAAAGAAAAGCGGGTCCTTTTTCAAGAGGTCGTCGCAGATTTGTATTATATTGATCACCAAAATTAAAAACGCACCCATGAAAAACGCACTCCTTCTTTTAAGCTGTTTCATTACTGTACAACTTATCGCCCAGCGTCAATTTGACCAAGCGAAAGTGCGCGAGCAAATTAGCCATAAAGAAACCAAAGCGATTTTATTCACCCTTGCTAGTGACGAAATGAAAGGAAGAGACACTAAAAGTGGAGGCTATTACAAAGCCGCTGATTTTGTCGCTAACTATTTTGAGCAACACAACATTCAGCCTTTTTATCCCGCTTATCGTGATTCTTTAGTGACCGATAGTCTAGTCTCTTATAATGTTGTGGGAAGCATAGGCAAATATGTTCCGGGGAAGAAAACGATCTTGATTGGGGCGCATTTGGATCATATCGGTATCCAAGAAAATGAAGGGGATAATCTCTACAATGGCGCTAATGACAATGCTACCGGCTCCACCGCAGTTATACAAATCGCTGCTTTTTTAGCGAAACATCAATGGGAGCAAAATATCTTAGTAGCCCTTTTTGCAGATGAAGAAAAAGGACTAAAAGGCGCCTATCATCTCGCCGAAAGATTAAAAGAAGAAAAGGTCAACCTGGCCTATATGGTGAATTTTGAAATGCTGGGTATCACTTTGACCACAGGAGCGAACCAAGTCTATATGACCGGCTTTAAATTATCCAATATGGAAAAAGAGATGAATCATATTTCCAACGACTTTGTACGCTTTCTTCCGCAGGCAAAAGAACTCAACCTTTTTAAACGTTCCGACAACTATGCCTTTTACAAGGCCTTTAAAGTCCCAGCACAAACCCTTTCTACTTTTGATTTCCAAAATTATGACTTCTATCACAAGGCGGGAGACGAAGCAGAAAAGATGGAGGTGGAGAATATGAATCAGATCATTGGTACAGCCGCCTATACTTTTGCAGAAATGTTGCGCAAGGATACTGCTGTCAAAATGTACCCCGCGGCAGTAGAATAATTAAGCGTTCTTCTGGGTCTGTTCTCTAAAGGTACTTTCAAAAATCTTATCGGCATTACCAGCTTCAAAGCCTTCGCGGCGGTGTTCGCGTTTTATTTCTGCTTTAGGTAAATGTTGGAATTTCGCCAGCGGGAGTCGCTCGGCAAATTCGACATAGCTCCCCGGGATTTCTTGGGTGGTGCCACAGGCAAAAGTAGCTGCTATCATTTTAGCGACAGAGCTGGACTGGCGCAATAAACCGTCTGGGCTTACTTTGATTTTTCCGCCAGCGGTGTTTAACACCACTCCTATTTCCTCTAAAAAAGTATTGAACTTTTCTAGGGTATTGTAGTTTGATAAAGCGTGAACGCTAATAGTATAATGGTTGAGATAATAGCGGTTGTAAATCACCCAGGCGGCATATTCACTTTCGCTGGCAAGGGCTTCGTATTCTTTGGCCGTAGGCAAATCCCATAACGGCCGATGAAAGAACTCCCCCACCTGCGCGGCATTGTCTAGATCTAAGGCATCGACGGGGTCACTTGTAATGGACTGGGTGAATTTTCCGATGATCTTTTGGCTAGCCTCAGACAAATCTCGCACCCTTAACTCACTGATAAAAATACGGGGATACTTAGGGTGCGGAGGCGCATACCAATAGGCGTCTAGCTTTTTCTTAGCAAAAAAGTAAGGCTCCATTTTGGTGTAACCATAATGTAAAAAAATCTTTTCAAAAGAGGCTAAGCCTAAATGTGGGACGCCCAAGGTTCTAAAGGCGACATGATCGTTTTCAATCTCGTTCTCCTGCGCGATCATCTCTTTGGCCTGCATGGCGTTGACAATCTTCCCTACATCTGGAACTCTTTCGCGATATGGGGTAAAGAGGGCTTCCATTATTTGATCTAAAGCTTCCATTGGTGTTATTTTTGATTAAATTTAGCAAGATATTTGTAAATCCATCACCCAGAAGCATTTCTTCATGTTAAAAAAATTAATTATTACAGCATTTATCGCTTTATTTTTCCTTACTGCTTGTAGCTCCTCTAAGCAACAATTTGAAAAAGGAAACTATGAAAAGGCCGTGGCCTTAAGCATTAAAAAGCTGAGAAAGAAGCCCGACAACAGCAAACAAAAAGCCATTCTTAAAGCGGCTTATGGGTATGCCGTACAAGTATCTGAACAAAAAATCAAGCAGCAGCAGCAAAGCACAGACCGTTTTAAATGGGATGCTGTGATTGCGCAATACCGCAAAATGCAACAATTATACACCGATTTATTGCAGTGCCCCGGTTGTCTTGCCGTGGTGAGTCCGGTGGACTTTCAAAATGAATTAAACGAAGCCTTAACCGCAGGAGCACAAGTCTATGTCGAAGAAGGACAAAAAGCGCTCGCCACCAAAGAAAAAGAAGGGGGCCGTCTGGCCTACCGCCATTTTGCACAAGCAAAAGTCTACCAGAACAATTATGGCAATATCGACCTTATGTTAAATGATGCCAGAACACAAGGAACCGAAGTGATTGGCGTGTCGCGTATTCCCGTAAGCAGTAAAGGCCTTGAACTCAACACTGCTTTTTTCTTGCAACAACTTACCCAAGCGATGAATGACTTAAATTACTTCTTTGCGGTCTTTGCCCCAGTAGAGCAATTGGTCGAGCAACAGCAAGTGCCGGATCAAGTGGTCGATCTTTCTTTTGATGATTACTATATCGGGCAGACCTATGTCAAAGAGATCCGTGAAAGTCTGGTGCGCGATAGTGTCAAAGTAGGAGAAGTCACCGATAGCCTAGGGAAGAAATACGCAGTTTATGGCGAAGTAAAAGCCGACTTGCAACGCTATGAAAAAACCATTGAAAGCGGAGGGTTATTGAATATCGCCATCGTTGATCCCAACACCCAAAGCATCCTTTTCCAACAAAAATTCCCCAGCACAACCGTCTGGAAAAACGACTGGGCGACCTATCAAGGAGACAAAAGAGCCTTGACTAAAGAGGAGCTTGTCTTAACCCAAGAAAAAGAACTATTACCACCACCCCCACAGGACTTGTTCTATTCGTTTACGCGTCCGTTATTTGATCAAACTGCCAATTTATTGCGCAGACGTTATCGCTATCTAAGACAATAAAAGCATGAAAAGAATCCTTCAAACGCTCCTTTTAGGGCTCGTCCTCTTAGGCCTCTTTATGGGCTACAAAACCCTGCAGTTTAAATCCCAGCAAATCAAGGTGGCTGCAGTCGCCTTAAACCCGGTGGGAGAACAAGTGGTGGGTCGCTTCGCGAAAGCTGTGACCCTGCAAACCATTTCCCCAGAAAAGGAGCGTGATTTTGATTCTTTGGCCTTTTTTCAATTCAATGATTTTTTAAAAACCAGCTTCCCTCTGGCCGATTCTCTCCTAGAGAAAAAGCGCTTTAACCACTTTAGCCATTTGTACAAATGGACCGGAAGCGACCCCAGTTTAAAACCGGTGATCTTGATGGCGCATCTCGATGTGGTGCCCGTGATTGCAGAAAATTTAACCGACTGGAAACAACCTCCTTTTGAAGGAAAAATCGTGAACGACACCCTGTGGGGAAGAGGAACGATCGACAATAAAATAGGTGTAATAGGTATACTCGAAGCGACAGAGACTTTGTTATCTAATGGCTTTCAGCCAAAGCGAACGCTCTACCTCTCCTTTGGTCAC
>CALSLW010000001.1:985000-1107713 GCA_943787295.1 uncultured Flavobacteriaceae bacterium
TCTAGAATTTCCTTTTCTATAAACCCCCCTAAACAAAAAAAAGTAGTCTCGGGCAGACTCGAACTGCCGACCTCTACATTATCAGTGTAGCGCTCTAACCAGCTGAGCTACGAGACTCTACTTCCTACTTAGGTTTGTTATAGTATAATAAAAAAAATGACAGCCGAACAAAACGAGTTTTAAGCTTTCTTAAATAATTTACCTTAGTCGTCTTTCTCTAGAAAGGAGGTGTTCCAGCCGCACCTTCCGGTACGGCTACCTTGTTACGACTTAACCCCAGTCACCAGTTTTACCCTAGGCTGCTCCTTGCGGTCACAGACTTCAGGCACCCCCAGCTTCCATGGTTTGACGGGCGGTGTGTACAAGGCCCGGGAACGTATTCACCGGATCATGGCTGATATCCGATTACTAGCGATTCCAGCTTCACGCAGTCGAGTTGCAGACTGCGATCCGAACTGAGACCGGTTTTATAGATTCGCTCCTCCTCGCGGAGTGGCTGCTCTCTGTACCGGCCATTGTAGCACGTGTGTGGCCCAGGACGTAAGGGCCGTGATGATTTGACGTCATCCCCACCTTCCTCGCGGTTTGCACCGGCAGTCTCGTTAGAGTTCCCAGCTTAACCTGTTGGCAACTAACGATAGGGGTTGCGCTCGTTATAGGACTTAACCTGACACCTCACGGCACGAGCTGACGACAACCATGCAGCACCTTGTACGTAGTCCGAAGAAAGATCTATCTCTAAATCATGCAACGTACATTTAAGCCCTGGTAAGGTTCCTCGCGTATCATCGAATTAAACCACATGCTCCACCGCTTGTGCGGGCCCCCGTCAATTCCTTTGAGTTTCACTCTTGCGAGCGTACTCCCCAGGTGGGTCACTTATCACTTTCGCTTAGCCACTCAACTAACCAATGTTAGTCAAACAGCTAGTGACCATCGTTTACGGCGTGGACTACCAGGGTATCTAATCCTGTTCGCTACCCACGCTTTCGTCCCTCAGTGTCAGTGTATTGTTAGTAATCTGCCTTCGCAATCGGTATTCTATGTAATATCTATGCATTTCACCGCTACACTACATATTCTAACTACTTCACAATAACTCAAGTCTATCAGTATCAAAGGCAGTTCTATCGTTGAGCGATAGGCTTTCACCTCTGACTTAATGGACCACCTACGGACCCTTTAAACCCAATGATTCCGGATAACGCTTGGATCCTCCGTATTACCGCGGCTGCTGGCACGGAGTTAGCCGATCCTTATTCTTACAGTACCGTCAGTACGCTACACGTAGCGCAGTTTCTTCCTGTATAAAAGCAGTTTACAACCCATAGGGCAGTCTTCCTGCACGCGGCATGGCTGGATCAGAGTTGCCTCCATTGTCCAATATTCCTCACTGCTGCCTCCCGTAGGAGTCTGGTCCGTGTCTCAGTACCAGTGTGGGGGATCCCCCTCTCAGGGCCCCTACCTATCGATGTCTTGGTGAGCCGTTACCTCACCAACTAACTAATAGGACGCATGCCCATCTTCTACCACCGAAGTTTTCTTCTTTACTCGATGCCAAGTAAAGATCGTATGGGGTATTATTCCAAATTTCTCTGGGCTATCCCCCTGTAGAAGGTAGGTTGCATACGCGTTACGCACCCGTGCGCCGGTCGTCAGCAGAGTGCAAGCACCCCCTGTTACCCCTCGACTTGCATGTGTTAGGCCTGCCGCTAGCGTTCATCCTGAGCCAGGATCAAACTCTTCGTTGTAGTTTGTTTTAATTTGTCTACAACTAAAGTAAATTGAAAGGTCTCAAAATGGTTTTGTTCTTCATGTATATTTGATACACGCTGTCATTTTCTATTTTTTCAAAGATCGTTTGCCAAAGCTATTACCCCTTAGCGGGTGCAAATATAAAACGCTTTTTCTCCACCCACAACACTAGTGAGTAAAATTATTTGAAGTTTTTTTTTGATGTAAAATAAACACTTGCTTAACAGTCAATTATGCTACTGAAAAAAATTCCAAATTAATCCAAATCGTATGATACTGTCTCGATAGGGATATCCTACTGCGCTGTAATAATCGTATCCTGTTAAGGAAGCATTTGCATGTTCGTACTTGAAATAGATACGGGTTTGCTGGATTTTCCCATTAAAGAAGACATCTAACCGTGGAAAATTCCCGATCTCTTGACGATCCTGTCGCATAAAGTCGCCTAAGAGAGGATTATATTGGTCGGCATAATAATTCGTAAAATAATGCCCCGTGATTCCAGTTTGCATATACAAGGCCTTCTTAAATAAATGAGAACTAAAACTTAGGGTGGTTCTTACATTCCATTCTGGAACGTTAATAGGAGGACTAGACGAATTGTCTGCCAACATTACTTTTTGATATTGCGCGGTAGTCGTTAAACCAAATTTCCAAAGGCTGTAGTGCGAACTGTAACGCGCCTTTAGATAGGTGATGGTTTCTGGGGCTTGGACGACCTCAGCCAAAAGGGTTTGTGGGAGTAGTGTTTCTTCCGTCTGTTCTGGAAAAACTTGATTGTAATAGGTGTAATTGTCTAAGCGCTGAACAAAGCCAGATAATGCACCCCATAGAGGATGAGATAAAGTCGCTGAGAGACTGGTGATTTTTTCGTTGGCTAAATCATCATTGTACCAATTGTAATTGGTGTAGGCGCTTCTGTAACGGATAAAATTAAAGTTGGGACTCTTATTGATAAAACTGGCTTTCGCCTGAAAGAAAACATCGTTTGCTAAGGTGATTTTAGCCTGAAGACTGATTTCATCACTTAAACGTTCACTAAATAAGGTTTTATTAAAGTGAGCAGTAAAATCAAAGCCACGCCATAAAAAGGCATAGTCTGCGTTGAGAAAAGTTTGGTTTGCCTCCAAATTCAAGGGTAAGGCTTCATTAGCATCTTCCTCTGGTACACTCCCCTCTTCTGAATCATCTTGGGGTAAAAGAATATTGTAGTCAATGGCAGAAATCTCTAGTCCAGCGGTAAGCTTTCCTAATAAAGGATTGTCGTACTCTGTTTGGAATCTGTTTTTTAAAATCGCCCATTGTACCTCATCAAGAACCGAGACTCCAGCTTCTCTTTGACCAAAGTAAGCAGCGTTTTGTGGATCCTCATAACGATAGAATTTAGACTCATTCATGATTTGTTGCCCCACGGTCCAGGACGAGCCCGTACTGTCTTTTGCATGAACTAAAGCATAGTTGTGTTCGAAAAAAGATCTTTTCCCTTTAAGGTTATTTAATGCTGTCGATAGTTTTACTTCTAAAACAGGGCGCTCAAGAAAGTCTGGATCTCCGGTTTCAAAGAGGGGAATACCTTCTTCGGTTATACCACCGTTTTCTTGGTTTTCATGGTTTTGATTGACATAGTGCATTTTTGCCTTATAGCGTTCGTTCAAACTTTGATAGGTCATCGACCATCGAAAAGCGGTATTGGCAGAGCGTTGATTGAGGTATTTCCCTAAAGATCGCATACCGCGAAAAGCGAATGCAAAATTAAACTGCGGACTGGTATTGACACTGATCGTCGCATCTGTCATCTGTCCTTGTTCCATGGTGGTTCTAAAGAACAATTCAGTCAAAGGTGTAGGGACATGGTAATACTTTACGTCTTCAATTTCAAAATAACCATAGTGTTTTGACCGGGCTCCCATCTGCGGCTGTAAAGAGGTTTCTGTAAAGTCATGCCCTAAACGGTTAAAGGCAGAGCCTAAATTGACAAAAGGCAGTAACTCAAAGTAATCTTCACGCAAGAAGTTAAACTTGTATTCTTTTTGAATCGTTAAAGTGGTATCGACATAAACCGTTCGTTTTCCTTGCTGATAGATTTCATACATATCAATAGTCGCAGTATCTGCAACAACTTCTTCCAGTTCTTCGATAATCAATCCTTTTTTTGGAGCAAGGCTATCCTTTTTAACTGCTAGGGTGTCTTGGGTTTGTATTGTTTTTTCTAGCGTGGAGGTCTCAATGATAGTAGTCGCCTCGTCAAGAGGGTTCTTTTCTGTTAGCTCTTGGGATAAGAGGCTTTGCAAGCCAAATAAAAAAAGGAGGAAAAAATACCGTTGTGGCATGGATAATATGTTTTGTGCGAAGTTATAACTAAATTTGAATAGATGTTTGAATTTATTTTTGGTCATCGACCATCAACATCAAGCGATTTATTCAATGAAGCAACTCCCTACACAACTCACCCAATTTGTAGAAGCCGGTACAGACGAAGCCGGGAGAGGTTGTTTAGCGGGACCTGTTACTGCAGCAGCAGTTATTTTACCTAAAGATTTTTCGCACCCTTTGTTGAACGACTCAAAAAAGTTGACTAAAAAACAGCGCTATGCACTGCGTCCCATTATTGAAACAGAAGCCCTTGCCTTTGCCGTTGCACATTGTAGCGTGCAAGAAATTGAAGCAATCAATATCTTAAATGCTTCGATCAAAGCGATGCATAAAGCCATTAGTGGTCTTTCTACTTTACCTGAATTTATCGCCGTAGACGGGAACCGTTTTCATCAATATAAAGACATTCCCCACGAATGTATCATTAAAGGAGATGGTCGATACTTAAATATTGCGGCGGCCTCTGTTTTAGCAAAAACCTATCGGGATGATGTAATGATGGCTTTAGATCTTGACTACCCACAATATCACTGGAAAACAAACAAGGGCTATCCTACTAAATCCCACAGAGATGGAATAAGAAATACGGGCGCGAGCCCTCATCACAGAAAAACTTTTCGATTACTTCCAGAACAACTAGAAATTGATTTTTGAGTTTCTTAATTTTGCACCCATAACACATCCTATGAATTTCCAACTACTTCTTCGATTCGCAATTAAATCATTCTTATGTGTCTTTTTATTTTACGCCTGTGAAACGACACAACAGAAGAACTCAAATCTAGTAGATTGGATTCCGCAAAACACCTCCTTAACGATTCAACTCAACAACCCAAACGAAGTTTCAAATGCGCTTAAGAATAATCCTGTATTAAAACACCTACCAGAAAGCCTCCCAGAGCTTTCTAAAAAAATGATCGCCTTTGACAAGCAGGCGACTTCACCAAAAATTTTTAATCTTACGCCTTACGGCAAAAATGAAAAGGCCTTAAGTATTGTTTATAAAGCGCCTCTTGACAGCACCTATCTCTCTTACCCCAAAGAAGAATACAGCGGGGAAGCCATTTACCTAACCCAAGAAAACGAAATCACTCTTTACACTGCTTTTATTGATGGTTTTACTTTACATGCTGATACTAAGATTGTTTTAGAGAATTGTATTCGCAATTACCAACAAAAGGCTAGAGGAATTAACGACCCTTCTTTTTACGATATCGTAAAAACAGCCGATAATAGTGCCCCAGTAAACATTCATGTCAAAGGACAAGAAGAAGGCTTGATTAAGGAAGTGATTGGTCAACTGCCATTGTTTCCAAAAGTTGGCCAAAACTGGGCAAGTCTAGACCTCAACATTACAGCAAATGCCTTTGAGGTAGATGGTTTAGTTCAAGTAATCGATTCTATTGGGGATCCAATAGGCTTATTACAATCTAGTGAACCAAAGAAAACCCTAATCTCTCAGGCGATCCCTGTACAAATGACTTCGGTATTTTTAATGACCTTAGACAATATTCAACTATTAGAAGACAAGTTTAAAAAATGGGTGCGCTTTCTCAACCTCGCCACATTAACGACCGATCTCACTGCACTAAAAGGCATCGATGAATTAGGCATAGTCCAATTGAAAAATGACATTGCGTTGATTTTTCATTTGAGTAACGAAGCCACTGCAGAGGCTAACTTTATCCCAGAAAGTCAGCAGAAAAAATATCGCGACATTCCTTATTACAAAACTTCTTTGTCGAGAGAGTTGAGTTTATTGGTGATGAGCTTAGGGGAACAAGTCAACGCAGAATGGGTGGCTAAAATCGATGACTTCTTGTTCTTTGCAGAAAGTGAAGCGGGCATCAAAACATTAATCGCTGCGTATAAAGACGAAAAAACATTAGAGAAATCTTTAGCTTTTCAACGCTTCGCGGAAGAAACGCTTTCTGACAAAAGCAATCTATTATGGATTGGTAATACCGCAGCTATAAAAAAGCAATTCTCAGAGAAGACGTTTTGGAAAGCCATAGAAAGCGACAAAATCCCCTATATTGCATTTCAAGGCGTAGTTGAAAACGATTATATGCATTTGCATTATCGACTTTCTCAAAACGAAATCAAACAGAATGACAAGACTACGACTAATGTCGCTTTGATCTCTTTAAAAAATACAGTTTCCACAAAACCGCAGTGGCTCAAAAACCACCGAACTAAAGAGAGAGATATTGCCGTTCAAGACGAACAAAACATTCTTTATCTGTACTCTAATACGGGAACACTTTTTTGGAAAAAGCAACTGGAGAGAAAAATCATTGGGGATATACAACAGGTCGATTTATACAAAAACGGCCGCCTACAAATGGCCTTTAGAACAGCAGAGCGTTTTTACATTTTAGATCGTAACGGAAAGGTCGTCCCGCCCTTCAACAAAAAAATCAAAACCAATAGTACAGCACAGCCTTTGGCTATTTTTGATTATGATCAAAGTAGAAATTATCGCTTTGTTCTGGCACAAGACCAAAACGTTTTGATGTTAGACAACAAAGGCAAAAAGGTCAATGGTTTTAAGTTTACCAAAAGTGCTTCGGCCATTAGTGCACAGCCTAAACATATTCGCATAGGGAACAAAGATTACATTTTGATCAAAGAGGAAAGCGGAAAGATTAACATCCTGAGCAGAACCGGGCAGAGCCGCGTAAAAATCAAGGAAGAATTTAAAGCGTCGAATCAAGCTATTTATGCTTATTTAAAAACCTTTACTACCACAGATCAAGCAGGAAATTTAATTCAAATTGATCCCAAAGGAAATGTCATCACCACAAATCTAGGTTTAGAAGCTACGCATGAAATTACAGCGACCACAAAATCTTTGGTCACATTGACCAACAATATTTTAACCATAAAAGGGATTCCTGTGACGCTGCCTTATGGACAATATAGCGTCCCGCAAATCTTTTACCTCAACAATATTGTTTATGTGAGTGTAACAGATGTCGAAGCGCAAAAAGTCTATCTCTATTACAGTGATGGCAAAGCCGTGAGTGGCTTCCCAGTTTATGGAGTTTCTGCCATAGATTTAAGCAATGCAGATAAAGACAAGGCTTTAGAGTTTGTTGTACAGGGTGAAAATAAAGATCTATTGATCTACGAGATTAATTAGCGACCAGCTCTGCTTCAAAAAGTTCACTTAGGTGTACTAGAATTTTTGCCTTTACCTCATCCAAAGGGATCTCGCGTTTTAATTCAGCTGCTAAAGAAGTGACCGCTTTCCCTTGAATCCCACAGGGAACAATATAATCAAAGTACCCCAAGTCTGTATTGACATTTAAGGCAAAGCCATGCATGGTTACCCAGCGACTTGCTTTGACGCCCATGGCACAAATTTTACGGGCAAAAGGTGTTCCCACATCGAACCAAACGCCAGTTTCCCCCGCGCTCCTTTTGGCCGCAAGGCCATATTCTTTTAAAGTCAAAATAATGGCTTCTTCGAGTAGTCTAAGGTATTTGTGAATGTCGGTAAAAAAGTTTTCTAGGTCCAAAATGGGATAGCCGACTAACTGCCCCGGCCCGTGAAAGGTGATATCCCCCCCGCGATTGGTGGTGAAAAATTCAATCCCTTTTTCGGTGAGTTGTTGTTCGTTTAGCAATAAGTGCTTAGGCAAACCGCTCTTCCCTAAAGTAATTACGGGAGGATGCTCTACCCAATAAAAAAAATTAGGGGTAGGCACAGCAACCGCAGCAGCTCTATTGCTCTTTTTTAAGGTGACAATTTTCTGCAACTGCTGTTCTTGCAAATCCCAAGTGGGTTTATAGGACTGCCTGCCTAGGTCAATTACTGTGACCTGTTTGTTGCTTTTTTGATTCAAAACTGGTTGGTATTATTGAGGATAACCAAAGCTGCGATGGTTCCTGGCACCCAGCCACAAAGCGTAAGCAGAAAGACAATCACAATAGAACCGCAGCCCTGATCTAACACAGCCAAAGGCGGAAAGAGTATCGATAATAAAACGCGAAAAAGACTCATGGACAAAAAAATATTTTACTAGGCTAATTTAACAACTTTCAATTGTAGCAGACTCCTTATCTTTGCTAAAATTTTTACACTATGGCCGGTTTGAGCGAGCAGGAAATTATTCGAAGAGAGAAATTAGCAAAATTAAGAGCATTAGGGATAGATCCCTATCCTGCCCCACTGTATCCGGTTGATCACACTTCAGCAGATATAAAAAATACTTTTGCCGAAGGCAAAAAAGTGGTCATCGCAGGTCGTTTAATGTCCCGCCGTATTCAAGGTAAAGCCAGTTTTGCAGAATTACAAGACAGTAAAGGCCGTATTCAAGTTTATTTTAATAGAGATGAAATCTGTACAGGAGAAGACAAGACCCTTTATAATGAGGTCTATAAAAAACTCTTAGACATAGGGGATATTATAGGGATTGAAGGAACCTTATTTACCACTAAGGTCGGTGAGCAAACAGTGCAAGTGACCAACTTTTCTGTTCTAAATAAAACCTTGCGTCCGTTACCTTTACCTAAAACAGATGCAGATGGAAATGTTTACGACGAATTTAACGATCCAGAATTGCGCTACCGTCAACGTTATGTTGATTTAATCGTTAATCCAAAGGTAAAAGACACCTTTATCAAGCGAACAAAAATCACCAATAGTATTCGTTCGTTCTTTAACGAAAGAGAATACCTGGAAGTAGAGACACCTATTTTACAGCCTATTCCTGGAGGTGCTTCTGCCCGCCCATTTATAACCCACCACAACGCACTAGACATTCCTTTATACTTGCGTATTGCGAACGAGCTTTATCTAAAAAGATTGATTGTAGGAGGTTTTGATGGGGTGTATGAGTTTTCGAAAGACTTTAGAAACGAAGGGATGGACAGAACCCACAATCCAGAGTTTACCGTAATGGAACTCTATGTCGCTTATAAAGACTATTTCTGGATGATGGAAACCACTGAAGCCTTATTAGAAAAGGTCGCTATAGAATCGAATGGTTCTTCTGCGGTTACAGTGGGAGATAACACCATAGACTTTAAAGCACCTTATCCTCGTGTGCCGATTTTAGAAGCCATTAAGATTCATACAGGAGTGGATGTGTCTGAGATGGGAGAAGAAGCATTACGCGCTACCGCAAAAGACCTAGGTTTGGAAGTAGACGAAACCATGGGCGTAGGGAAATTAATCGATGAAATATTTGGGGAGAAATGTGAGCATCACTATATCCAACCCACCTTTATTACCGATTATCCAAAAGAGATGAGTCCTTTAACAAAGGAACACCGGGACAACAAACGCCTAACAGAACGCTTTGAATTAATGGTGAATGGAAAAGAACTCGCCAATGCTTATTCTGAGTTAAATGACCCTATCGATCAAAGAGAGCGTTTTGAAGATCAATTAAAATTGAGCGAAAAGGGAGACGATGAAGCCATGTTTATCGATCAAGACTTTTTGCGTTCGCTAGAATACGGAATGCCTCCTACCTCTGGAATTGGAATTGGAATCGACCGTTTGGTCATGTTAATGACCAACAATAGCTCAATTCAAGAAGTACTTTTCTTCCCGCAAATGCGACCAGAGAAAAAAGATGTTGAATTGACAGAGGAAGAAAAAATCATCCACGGTTTACTCAAAAAATCCAATCCTATTCTTCTAGCAACACTAAAAGAACAAGCGGGATTAAGCAATAAAAAATGGGATGTTTCTTTGAAAGGCTTAAGCAAAAAAGGCCTTACTAAGGTCGAAAAGAACGAAGAAGGCCTTTGGGTTAATCTAAATTAGAAGACTTTAAATTCTGTGCGGCGATTGGTCAAATGTTGTTGATCGCTACAACTCACACCATTGGTGCAGCTATTGAGTAGTTTGGTTTCACCATAACCCACGCCAATTAATCTCGAGGAGTCCACTCCTTTAGAAATCAAGTATTCGACTACATTTTTAGCTCGATTTTCTGATAAGGTCAAATTGAATTGATCGCTTCCTTGAGCATCGGTATGCGAACCTATTTCTACAATGGCGTTTAAATCATTCTCTAATACTTTGAGGACATATCGGTCAATAATCCGTTTTGCGCTAGCATTAAGTGCTGCACTCCCCAGAGCATAGTGAATGGGTAAAACCTTCCCTCTTTCTGGGATGGTACAAGGGACTTCTCTCCAGGCGTTCATTCCTCCTTTTTTGACCAACACTTTTTTAGTTACGTCTTTATAGACGGCAGGGATTGAGATTTTTCTTGTGGTTTCATCTTTGACTAAAACGCGACGTTGTATCGTTTGGGTTTTGGCAGGGATGGCTTGTTCACGGGTTTGGGCTGGACGACTTTCAACTTGACGGGTAATGAGTTTATACCGCCCATCAATACGACGTGCTGTGGTGTTTGCTGCTGCCACCATTTTTTCAACTGGAATATCGCGTTCGATGGCGGGAATCTCTCTGTAGTGGAACACACGACAATCTGCAGGATTAATTGAGGGACAGGCAGGATTTCAAAATCAAAGTTTTGAATTTTTATTAAAGGCTTTAAAAATCATTTATTAATTTCAAAGTCACATCTTTAAGGTAGAGAAATATGAAATTATATAGGACTATTAGTGGAGTTATTTTATTCTTTAGCAGCAGTGTTTTTGCGCAAGTGGCATTAGATTCTAAAGCTGAAAAAGCTCTTAGTGAAATAATGAAAGCTCAAGAATTTTATTGGAACAAAGGGGATATTGAAGGCTTTATGGAAGGTTACTGGAACAATGCTGAACTCGTTTTTGTAGGTAAAAATGGACCTACTTATGGTTATCAAAACACCCTGGAAAATTATAAAAAAGGCTATCCCGATAAAGCAAGTATGGGACAGTTGCATTTTGATATTCTGCACACCCAACAATGGGATGAAAACACCATACAATTGATTGGGAAGTACACCCTCACAAGGGAAAATGATCAGCCCACGGGTTACTTCACCTTGCTATTTAGAAAAATTGATTCAGTTTGGAAAATAGTGAGTGATCATTCCTCTTCTTCTTAAGCCTTATTAATACAATAATTTCTAACAGACATACGTTAATAATTTGTATACAAATTATTAACTATAATTATCATTAAAAGGAATTTTTATTTTCTGTTTTTTCTGTTCTTTGCGCAGATAATAAGCGCCCAATGTCCAGGACCGGTAGGCGATTGTGACGGCGACGAAGTCTTAGACTACCTTGACCTAGATGATAATAATAATGGGATTTTAGATACGGTCGAATGTCCTATTACTTTTATAGATTTTTCTGCCATTTCAGGAGCAGGCTTAGCCCCTGGGGATACTCCTGTAGTTTTTGATAAATTTTTAAATGGAGATATTTTAACCACCTCAATTACCATAGATGCTCCAGTTCAAGTGGTCGGGACAGACGGATTGGTCTCTATTTCATCAAGGAATGGAGGGAGCTTGATACGTTTTCAAGATGACGCCCCAGCAAATGTGGGTGATTCATTTACTACAACAATGACCCTTGGGTCAGCCACTAAAATTCGTTTTGGCGCAGATAGTAGTATTGGAGCTTCAAATATTACTACAGCCGATCAATTTCAATTTGTCGCAGTGGGCGTACCTGCAGAATTTGAGTGGGTCGTTCTATCTTCTTCTAACGCAAATGTTCAAGCTTCGGGAAATTCTTTCACGGTGTCTGGAACAGGAACGGGATCTACTTTTGCAGAGTTTGATGTTTATAGCAATCTGCCCATCACACAAATGAGGGTAAATTATCTCAATTTGACTACGGTTAGCCCAAACACTGGACAATTTGTTTTTTCTATGTGTAGTGATTCTGATTTAGATGGAGTAGTAGACGAACAAGATTTTGATTCAGACAATGATGGGTGTTCAGATGCTAACGAAGCCTATGGCGATAGAAGCGCTGATGGGGGAGATAGTGGAATTTATGGTGTAGATACCCCCACACGAACCAATGGAGGGGTAAATGCTAATGGACTAGTCATCGCCGCTGGAGTAACGGCAAATGCCTATACTACAACTCCAATGTCATCTGTGGTTAGCTCCGCTTTATCAAGCTATCAAATGGCGACTACAGTTGCGGTAGATCCTAGTGCCTTGATCGATCAGACAGTTTTTGCAGGTACTAGCACTAACTTTACTATTTCTTCTGCATCTGCCTCAAGTACAGTAATTTTTAATCCAGATGGAACACCCAACTATTCTTCTGGTTTTGACGCTAGTGCTGGATTTTTGTACCAATGGCAAGAAGATGGGTTCAATATTTCAAATGGAGGTATTTATGCAGGGGCAACTAGTAGTGCTTTAACCATATCTGATGTGAATGGTTTAGATGGGAAAGTATATCGCTTATTAATAATACACCAAGATAATGTTTGTTTTTCAAGCCAAAATAGTGCTACGCTAACTGTGGTTGGTCCTTGTTCTCCTCAGCCAAGTGATCCAGGATTAAATGCTCAATGGATTGAAGCTGATTGCGACAGTGATGGTCTTAATAATGGAGATGAAGTCACTGTAGGAACAGACCCTTATGTTTTTGAAGATAATGATGGAGACGGTATTGCAGACCACTTTGATCCAGATGATGATAACGATGGAATCTTAGATAGTATTGAATGTGGCTTTATCAATGGTGGCTTAGTCAACGGAGGTTTTGAAGACGGAATGAATGGCTGTAACGGCATCTTTAATGAGAGTTTGATTGATGGTTGGGAAACCACTGCAACAGACGATATGATGGAAATTTGGTGTGATGGACGCGTGCTTTCAAGTATCACTTATAACGCAAGAGAAGGTAATCGTTTTGCAGAGATAAATGCGAATCAAACCGCTGGACTTTTTCAAACCATCTCTACCACACCTGGGACTTATATGATATGGTCAGTAAGCCATTTTGCTAGAGGAACTGGTGTAGAAGAAATTCAAATACAAGCAGGGATTTCCATTACTACAAATGTAGTTTTAGAGACACAAACAGCGACCAGAACAGCATGGCGTGATTATTCTGGGGTCTATTTTGTTCCGACTGGACAAGTTTCTACCGTATTCCTTTTTGAAGCCACCTCTGGGGGAACATCAGGGAATTTATTAGATCGAATTTCTTTTGATCGCCCCGCGAATGCGTGTACCCTTGATACAGACGGCGATGGGATACAAAACAGCTATGATTTAGATAGCGATGGAGACACTATACCAGATGCGACTGAAACTGCCAGTGACACCGACGCAGACGGTATTTTTGACTTTTTAGACCTTGACTCAGATGGGGATGGGATTCCAGACCAAACAGAAGGTATCGTCGATACCGATGGAGATGGTTTGCCCAATTACCTCGATCTAGATTCAGATAGTGATACTATTTCAGATACCATTGAAGGGATAGTTGATACCGATGGTGATGGAACTCCTAATTACTTAGATCTGGATTCTGATGAAGATGGATATAGCGATACTATAGAGGGAAGCGTAAATGACAGTGATAGAGACGGAATTGTGGATTATATCGATCCAAGAGAGGCTGGCTACAGTGTGAGCCCTAACAGTCTGATTACAGTAAACGAATCTGGTACAGTAACCGCTTCTATCTTTGTAACACTTGATCGGAAACCTAGCACCAACGTGACCATTCTTGTTGCCAATGCTGATACAGCAGAAGTAGGTTTATCGACTACCACCCTTGTCTTTACCCCTACCAATTGGAATGTTACCCAAACCATTGTAGTGTCTGGGGTAGATGAAGCTGTTCGCGATGGAGATAAAACAATCAATATTACTTTTAGCATCGATGATCCAAATTCAGACGATTTATTTGACCCACTAAGTGATCAAGTAAGACAGGTGAGAAATCAAGACGATGATCCAGAGTCTTGCGATAGGAGAGATTTTATTACCGCTGAATTTATCGATAATAACGATTCTTCTTATTCCTCTGGAGGGGTCTATGTTGTTACAACTGATTCTGGAGCGGTAAACGGTTCTATTTGGTATCAAAGAAAACTTGATTTAAGGGTTGAATTTACCATCGATGTAGATGTTTATTTAGGCGATAAAGATGCGTTAGGAGCAGATGGTTTAGCCTTTATCCTTCAAAACCTAGATACAGGACAAGGATCCACAGGAGGGGGACTGGGCTATGGTGGAGGCTCCCCCATTGATCCATCTTATGCCATTGAAATTGATACGTATAAAAATTCTCCTGACCCCACTAGTGGGGCAGACCATATCGGTTTTGTAGAAGATGGAAATACAGGGGCTAATCAAGAAGGGTCTGCAGATGTTGTTGAAATCAAAAATGTGGAAGACAATACCTGGCATAATTTTGTTATTCAATGGGCCCCCATGACAAATACACTTTCTTATGTTTTCACCCATAGCGATAGAACTGTATATAGTGATTCTAAAGTAATTGATTTACAGGCAGTAATTGGAGCAAATATTGCCTATTGGGGCTTTACTGCTTCAACAGGAGGGAAACAAAATGAGCACGCTGTTCGATTTGATAATAATTCAATTTGTATGGCCGATGAGATTTTAATGCCAACTGCTTTGAATGAAGTTTCTGGGGTAACAACACAATCTATCTGTGCGACAGGTTCACCAAAACTATTTGATTTAGCTATTAGCGGAAGTCGTCCTGCAGGGGTAAACCCAAGAACTGATATCAACAGTAATTCCTTTAATTTGGTATGGTTTGATGCAGCTTCTGGGGGGAATTTCCTTCCAGATACAACAGATGTTGCTGATGGGGGAGTGTATTATGTAGAAGCGGCAAGTTTATCTGATCCTACCGCCTTGACATACAGAGAAAGTGAAAACAGATTGCAAGTAATTGTTGATTTGGTTTATGGAAGCTTTATCTCAACCAATACACTTGCCACATTGACTGAGGGAAGTGATACGAGCACCTTCTCTATTGTATTAGAAGATCAACCCACAGGAAATGTAGTTTATGATCTAACTTCTACTGATACTGCTCAAATGACAGTTTTCCCTGCATCAATCACCTTTACACCGTCTAATTGGAATGTAGTGCAAACAGGAACCATTACCACTGTGGATGACCTTATTGCAGATGGAGACCAAAATGAAACCTTTAGAATAGCACTAGATGCTGCAGCTTCAGACGACTGTTATGCAATCACCCCAGTGAACTATGTCATGAGTATATTAGACGACGAAGTAGCTGGATTTGCTTTGAGTACAGTTTCGGGAACTTTGGCCGAAGGCAATAGCCAAACAGCACAAGTTAGTGTGGTGTTGACTGCTGCTCCTTTAACCAATATTATCGTTGATTTACAAAGTCTAGATACTACAGAAGTTACCATTGCAACAGCCAGCTTGACCTTTACTCCTTCCAATTGGAATGTGGCTCAAACAGTATCTTTAACCTCTGTGGACGAATTGTTAGTCGATGGAACACAAACCGTTTCTATAACCGCTTCTGTTAATGGAAGTTCTGATCCAGCCTTTACAGGCTTAGCCTCACAAACGGTGACGGTTAAAAATAATGATAATGATATCCCTGGCTTTACCCTTTCGAGTATAATAGGAAATTTAACTGAAGCAGCGACACAAACTGCTAGTTTGACAATAGTCTTAAATGCACGACCCATAAGTGATGTTATTTTAAGCATCACCACCTCGCCAACAGATGAAATATCACTGTCCACCACCAGTGTAACCTTTACTAATGCTAACTGGAACGCGACCCAAACGCTAGTATTTAGTTCATTAGACGACTTTTTGATTGATGGAACAATTAATACTTCTGTTACTTTTAGTATCGACTCTACTTCAGACGCTTCCTATGTGAGCAGTGTTACTGCACAAACTATTGCAGTAGCGAACCAAGATAACGAAATTGCTGACTTTACAGTAAGTCCGCTTTATGGAGGAGATCTAGAAGAGGGAAATTCAAGTACGGTTAGCTTTACCGTAGTTCTTGACGCACGCCCCAATCCGTCAGAATTTGTTATCATAGACATTACCACATTAGATCCCACAGAATCTCAAGTTAATACTACAACTAGCTCGCTTGTTTTTGATGATACCAATTGGAATGTTACCCAAACAGTCTCTTTGACCAGTGTAGAAGATATCATTTTAGACGGTACAGTAAGTAGTACGATAAGTATTGCTGTAAATACAGCATCGCCTGCTACAGCTTTTAACAGTCTTGCTTCTCAAACCCTAACCGTAGCCACATTAGATAACGATATTGCTGGCTTTAGTTTATCTCCAATATTAGGGAGCTTAACAGAAGGTGCAACCCCTACCATCACCTATGGAGTAAGTTTGAATGTCCAGTCACTAACTGCAGTAACAATTGATTTTAGTTCAAGTGATACAGGAGAAGTAATTGTAGCAAATACCTCAGCTTATTTGTTTAATCCGCTAAGCTGGAATACAACACAAACGATTACCTTACAAGCAATCGATGATTTCTTAATCGACGGGAGTCAAACCGTGAGTATTACGGCAATGATTAATCCAAGTTCTGATGCTGGATTTTTAGCCGTAGCTTCACAGACCATCTCAGTAACAAATGCAGACAACGATGTTGCAAGTATTACTTTGACCCCGATAGATAATCTCTCTAGTGAAGCAGGGGACACGGCAAGTTTTTCTGTTCAATTAACTGCCATTCCTACAGTAGATGTAAGTTTTGAATTGCGTTCGACTAATCCTGCAGAGGCCCTCCCACAGCAAAGTATTGTGCAGTTTAACCCAGCGAATTGGAACATTCCTCAACTTATCTTAGTCGATGGAATTAATGACAGCCCTCCTTTTTCTGATGGAAGCCAAACCGTAACCATTGTGACAGAAAATGTTAGTTCTACCGATGTCAACTTTGGGGCTATTGCCTCAGTCGAGATAGAAGACTTTGTCGTCATGAATCAAGACGATGATGCTCCAGGAATAGTGATTAGTGCAATCGATAATAATTTTACTGCGACAGAATCTGGCGGAACCATAACCTTAACATTCGAGTTACTCTCGCAACCCACTGCAGATGTAACGATACCCCTCTCTCTTTCTGGAGAAACAGACGAGCTTTTGCTCTCCATTTCTAGTATAACAATCTCTCCGGCGAATTGGGATCAGCCTCAATTGAACCAAGTTGTTTTGACTGGGGTAGACGACAATATAATCGATGGGAGAAGAAATGTTCTTTTAATTACGGGCAATCCCACTAGTACAGATCTGCCCTATAATGGTATGACAGCATCGAATATTGCAGATGTCGCTTTGTATAACAATGACAATGACAATGCAGGTTTAACAATTAATGCTCCTTCTCCAGTATCAGAAAATGCTTCTACTAGTCTTATGACGGTTTCCTTACAAACAAGTATTGCAGCCACAACGACGATTTTAATAAGCTTATCTGACACGACCGAACTAAGTGTTTCACCCACACAACTGTTGTTTACACCTTCAAATTGGAATACCCCTCAAGTGTTACAGATCAAAGGAGTAGACGACAATTTGATCGATGGAGATATATGGTCTAACGTTTTCCTAACAGTGGATGCGACCAGTTGTGATAGTTTTTACTGTAGCTTAACAGCAGAAGTTATTAATGTATTGAATTTAGATAATGATGCCGATAGCGATGGGGATGGGATATTTGATCAAGTAGATAATTGTCCTTTAATCCCAAATGAAGATCAACTTGATTTTGACGGGGATGGGATAGGAGATCTTTGCGACACAGATCGCGACGGTGATGGTGTGGAAAATGATCAAGAGCTTAGCGATAACACAAATCCAGAGGATCCTTGTAGCTATCTATTCCAAAGTATCACCCTTCCCCCCTTAGAGTTAGGAGATTGTGATAATGATCAAGTCCCCAATACACTCGATTTAGATGATGATAATGACGGTATTTTAGACAGCGATGAAGGATTTGTCGATACCGATTTTGATGGAATCCCAGATCTTCTTGATTTAGATGCAGATGGAGACAATTGCTTTGATGTTATTGAGGCTGGAGGAGAAGATACCGACCAAGACGGAATTTTAGGGAGCAGTCCAGTAAATGTCGATGCGCAAGGTAGAGTTGTGGGAGAAGGAGGCTATCAAAACCCTAATGATGAAAATGCCAACGGAATTTTTGATTTCCAAGAAATAACGGCCCCATTAGCATGGCAGCTTCAGCCTGTTGAGCGAATCAGTTTCGCGCCAACTATGCAAGTGTCTGCCTCTGTAAATTCTCCTTCTATTACAGCTTATCAATGGCAAGAAAATAATGGAACACGGGCCTTACCCCTGTGGGAGGACGTGATGGATAATACAGTAATTCAAGGAAGTAACACCCGTCAATTGCAGTGGAATAACCCTGATCCTTCTTATGCAGGAAAACAATATCGCTTAACGGTAGAAAATCTTGCCTTTATCTGTCAGCCAATTTTAATTTCAGGTATCGTTACCCTTGGTTCTGCACAAATAATTATTCCCAATGGTTTTTCTCCCGACGGTGATGGGGTAAATGATACATGGGAAATACAAGGGTTAAATGGATCAATTGCTTATCGATTAAGTGTCTTTAATCGATGGGAAACTAAAGTATATGAAACGACCCAGTACAACAATGACTGGGAGGGAACCTCTAATGTGTCTTCCTTTATTTCTAGTGGGAATAACCTTCCAGAAGGGACTTATTTCTACCTGTTAGAATTTAATGATGGACAACCGCCTTTAACAGGATTCGTCTATATAAAACGCAGAACAAACTAATGAAGAAGCTATTTTTATTTTTATTCTTGAGTAGTTTGACCTGGATGGTCAGTGGACAACAAGAGTCCAGCTTTAGTCATTATATGTACAATCATCAAGCCATTAATCCAGGCTATGTGGGCGCACGTGGAGTAGCGAATTTTACCTCAGTTTTACGCTCTCAATGGACTGGGATAGAAGGTGCACCCTTAACCCAAACCTTATCCTATAGCGGCCCTGTATCAACTAAAAATATAGGTTTTGGTTTAAGTGTTATTAACGATAAGATTGGGCCAATAAGTAATACTTCATTTAATATAGATTTAGCATATCATTTGCGTTTAAACCGAAATGATCATCGACTTGCAGTAGGACTTAAAGCGGGAGTGTTGAATTATGTTTTAAATCCAGACATGATCAATACTTTTACCCCAAATGATCAAGCATTTATTCTGGATCAAGACAGGAAATTATTACCCAATGTGGGTTTTGGATTTTACTATTATACTCCAAAATTTTATTTAGGCGCGGCCATTCCTCAAATGATCGCCCATGAGGCCTATCAACTTGAAAGGCACTTTTATTTGATCAGTGGGGGTTTAATCGAGTTTTCAGAGAATTTCATGTTGAAACCCAGTATGCTTTTAAAACAAACCAAGAGTGTTGCAGGCTATGATTTATCTGTGATGGCGATATTCAATCAAACTTTTTGGATAGGGGGGCAAATAAGGAATAATTTTAATGAAGATACCTTTCGTTCTTTTGCTGGAACTGGAACAAGTGCCCTTCTAGGAATCCATTTAGGGAAAAACTTCAGTTTGGGGTACTCTTATGGTTTTCCCTCTTCGATCATTAATAATGGGTTAAATGCAACGACTCACGAAGTCTTTTTGCGCTTCGACTTAACAACAAAATCTCAGACTATCTTACGTTCACCTAGATTCTTTTAAGCATGAAACAGTTCTTCTTTTTTATGGTATTATTTTTCTTTGCTTCTAACAGTCTTATAGGGCAAAAAACGACCTCAAATCAAGAAGAAGATACTTGGGGAGATTATTATTTCATCAATGGTGAATATGAAAAAGCAATCAACTTTTTTGAAAACACCCAAAAGGAATTAAGATTAGAACAACAACGCAACCTTGCACAAGCTTATTTAGCCACCCGACAAGAAGTTAAAGCAAAAGTGACTTACGGCCCAGTAGCTAATTCAGAGGAGGCAAGCGTGCAAGATTATTATCGTTATGCTGATTTATTAATGGAAGAACAGCGTCTCGCAGATGAATACAGAACAAAAGCCTATAAACTTCCATGGTCAACTCCTGCTTTGTTCGATCAAGATAGTTTGTTATACAAACAACGATTTGGGGCATCAATTTACACTATTAGTGGTGTAAAGGGAAACAGCGCAAACAACGAATTTGGGTTAATCTTTATGGATAAAAACCCTAACGGGAGCGTATTTTATTTAAGTGATCAAGAAAAAACCAAAGAGCAAAAACGCGCTTTAAGGCGGGTCAAATCTGATTTACCTATTTATAATTTCTATCAAGCAACCTATACGACCAGTCCTTCTTCACTGCTTCCAGGCCCACCTTTACCCAACACCTTAAATACTTTTTTTCAAGAAGGGCCAGGGACCTATGATGCCAGCAGTGATCGTTTCTATTTTACCCGCTCTGATAGCAAATATGATAAGAAGAAAAAGGTGCATCTTAACATTTATTTTATCAAAAAGACAGAGATTAATCAAAGTAAAATCGCCCTTCCGCTTCCTTTTAATAGGCAAGGTTATTCCACTTTACATCCTGCCATTTCTCCTAATGGAAAACGTTTGTTCTTTGCTAGCGACCGTCCAGAGGGCTTTGGGGGTATGGATTTATATTATGTTGATATTGAAAATGGACGTTTTTCTGACCCCATTAACCTTGGTCCAGATATTAATACAGAAGGAGATGAGGTTTTTCCCTATGCCTTTAGTGAAACACAGCTATTCTTTTCGTCTAATGGTCGAGAAGGAATAGGGAAGTTAGACGTGTTTTTAACTGAACATGTGATTGAAAAGCGTTGGGAAACTTTTATTTTAGGGAAAGACTTCAACACAAAAGAAGATGATTTTTCTTTTGGAATAGGAGAAGACCTTGAAATAGGATATTTTGCCTCTGATCGCGAAGGTGGAAAAGGAGCAGACGATTTATATACGTTCCCATTTATGCCAGAAATTACTGGTATAACAGATCATTATATCTATGTTCCATCAGATACTTTAATTGTGGCGAATAGAGGGGTTTTAAACAATGATATCAAAATGCTTCAGGATAAAGACCCCTTACAACGGCTTTTACAAAAAGAAGCCATCCCTACTATCCCACCTCAAAACGGATCGATTTTTCTCAATAGAAATGGCTCTTTCCTATATAAAAATAATCAACCAATAGCCCAAAAAGATTCTTTTGCCTATCGCCTAAAAACAGTAAAAGGTTATTCTGATAATATATGGGTACAATTAGAAAGAGTGGCGGTAGATTCTGGTGAACTCAATCAAGAACTTGCAGCGACTTTTGCTTCTATTTTTTACAATCTAGATAAAAGTAATATTTTAGAACAGTACCTCGATCGAGTAGACAAAGTGGTTGA
This sequence comes from uncultured Flavobacteriaceae bacterium, assembly GCA_943787295.1. Taxonomy (GTDB): domain Bacteria; phylum Bacteroidota; class Bacteroidia; order Flavobacteriales; family Flavobacteriaceae; genus Arcticimaribacter. The sequence continues at coordinate 1,006,477 of CALSLW010000001.1, forward strand.
GGTATTACAAAAAAATCCTAGCCTTGAAATTGAAGTAAGTTCTTATACAGATTGTCGTGGAAGTGCCTCCTATAATTTGGCTTTATCTCAGCGAAGAACACAAGCAATAATAGATTATGTGCAAGCACGCATTGAAAAGCCAGAACGTATTTATGGAAAAGGATATGGTGAAGAAGAAGTAAATAGTGCTGGGGGAAAAGATTATCAACTAGTGGCCGGTTCTTATAATGAGCAAGAGAATACAGGCCGTTTAATCGCATTGCTTAAAGCATCTGGAATTCAAGCAAGAAAAATTTCGCAAGGTGCACTAACAAGAGTGATCGTTGCAGAGTCAGATCGTTTTGAAAGCCTTCAAACAGTTCAAGAACAACTCACCCAACAATCCATCAAAACTTGGATAACAAAAAGTCCTTGTTTTCAATTAAGTGAAGAGGAACATCAGGCCAATAGAAGAACAGACTTTAAAGTTATTAGACTTTAAAATTGCCATTGAAGACTAGCGTAAATTTCTCTTGTGGGAGCGGCTTCAAAATACCGATTCCCGAAGGCATTAATGCGAATATTATCGCTGTATAGTGTGTTGAATAGGTTAGTACAACCCATTATTAAGGATGTTTTTTGCCCTATTTTTTTAGTGGAAGTCGAAGACTTACGTCGTCTCTAAAAAATTGATCTACTTGGTGTTCATTGCTATTATCTGCGAAAAGGTCCCCACGATAGGTTTTAGTATAATTGACTTGAAATTTATTTTCCCAGTGATAAGAAAGGTAAAGTATCCCAAAATCTGAGGGGAGACCAGGAAGGTTATTTCCACTATAATTTTCACCATTTTGTTCAAAGTCTTGATACTTAAAGTTGGCATAGTTGTAGGTGATTTGAGCTTGAAATCTTTTGTTGAATTGATGTTTTATCAAAAATTCCACCCCTTTTCTAGTTGTACTTCCGGCGTTTTGATAAAATGTCCTTCCAGGTGAGTCGGCTAATTCATAAGCGACTAGATCATTGCTTGTGGTAATAGAAAAGTAAACTAAGCTAGCGTTTGTTTTTCTGCTCGTGTAATGAATTCCGCCCTCGAGATTATCGGCTACTTGAATATCAACAAAAGGATTGAAGCCGCCACTGCCAGTTGGGTTAGCACTTAATTCACTCAAGGTTGGGGTTTCATAGCTGCGGGATAAATTTACAAAACCTCAACCCTTTCATAGTCTGTTGAGAAAGAGGCTGGAATCACTTTAAGTTGATGATAAGGATCTTTAATCCACAGCGTATCTGTAATGGTCTCATACTGCGCTGGCTCATAAATAAACCGTTTAGAAGCAGGTCGAATTACAACATCTTGATATTCGTTCTTATATTCTGCTGGAACAACTTCAAGTTGATCATAGGCTGGTCGAAGCAGCACACGCACAGTTTCGTCTTTGTACTCATCTGGTACAATACACTTTGCATAACATTTGTTAGGCTCAGGATTTTCAGGTAATTCGGCTAAATACTCTTGCGCACAAATGGATGTGGCACATAGCATAGCAATAAAAAAGTAGCTTTTTTTCATAAGTAGGTTGTTAAGATTTTGGACCTACAAAGCAATCAAAAAAAGTTAGCTACAAAAACTAGATGGATTTCAACCAGCTCGCAAAGGCTTCAAGTGTAAAATCAATGTCTTTTTGTGAAAGGGCATCGTTTAAGAAATAACTTTCAAACGCACTGGGCGGTAAGTAGACCCCGCGTTCCAGCATCCCATGGAAATAGGCTTTAAAATGGTCGTTATTCCCCAATGCTGCGGTCTTAAAATCAACCACAGCTGTATCCGTAAAATGCAAGGACAACATCGACCCCATTCGATTAAATTGATGCGGTAAACCTTTTTCTTCTATGAGTATTTTCATCTCTTGATGCAAACGTTCTGTTTTATCATCTAGACGTTTGAAAAGGTCTTTGTCCTCTTGCAACATATTCAGGGTAGTTAAACCAGCGATCATAGCCAGTGGGTTTCCGCTTAGGGTTCCCGCTTGATAAACTGGTCCTTCTGGGGCTAACTCATGCATTATTTCTTTTCGCGCAGCAAAAGCTCCTACCGGTAAGCCACCACCGATTACTTTTCCAAAGGTGACAATGTCTGCGTTTATTCCCAGGCGTTCTTGTGCACCACCAAGCGCTAATCTAAAACCAGTCATGACTTCGTCAAAAATCAACAAAGCCCCATATTGATCGCACAAGCTACGCAGGCCTTCTAAAAAACCTTCTTGCGGAACGATGCAGCCCATATTCCCAGCAACAGGCTCAATGATAATCGCCGCAATGACTTCTTGATGTTGTTTAAAGATTGCTTCAACGCTGTCTAGATCATTATAGTTGGCTAATAAGGTGTCTTTGGCTGTGCCTTGTGTTACCCCAGGACTATTAGGCGCGCCAAAGGTGACGGCACCACTCCCCGCTTGAATCAAAAAAGCATCTGAATGCCCGTGATAACAACCCGCAAATTTGATGATCTTTTCTCTTTTTGTATAGCCGCGAGCGAGACGAACAGCACTCATACAAGCCTCTGTCCCAGAATTGACAAAACGCACTTTGTCGATATTAGGCACAAGATCTACTACTAAAGTGGCGATCTCTGTTTCTAAAGCCGTGGGGATTCCATAAGAAGTTCCCTTTTGTGCTTGCGAAGTAATCGCGTCGATGACCTCTTGCTGCGCATGTCCTAAGATCATAGGCCCCCAGCTAGAAATATAATCGATTAATTGGTTCCCGTCGGCATCAAACAAATAAGCGCCTTTGGCTTTTTCAATAAAAATGGGTTCGCCCCCTACAGATTGAAAAGCTCTTACCGGAGAGTTTACCCCGCCTGGGATTACTTTTTTTGCGGCTTGAAAAAGTGCACTACTGCGTTGATATTGCATATTATTTTTTTGGTAAAATAAGTTCTTGTCCCAAATATATGGTACTGTCTTTTAGGTTGTTTTTGCGCTTTAAAACACTCACCTCTACTTGTAATTTTCTTGCGATAGCATAGAGGGTATCCCCTTGTTGTACCACATAAACTCTTTCGTTGGATTGGGATTTTTTTACTTTTTGAGTGATGATTTCTTGGGCCGCTTTTTTATCGTATGCTGCGAGATCAAATTGTTCGATTAAGCGAATTAATTTGTCGGGATATTTAGGATCAGTTGCATAGCCAGCTTTTTTCAAGCCTTTTGCCCAAGCTTTATAATCTCTTTTTCCTAAACGGAAAAGAAAAGCATATCGATCTCTTTCTGATAAAAACAAAGAGTGGTCTTTATAAGATTCTCCAGCATCTGCATAGACCCTAAAGCATTCTCCCTTTTCGTCGTCGTCGTGATAAATTCTTCCGCCTTTCCAATCTCGATGGCATTTAATCCCAAAGTGGTTGTTTCCCTCTAGGGCTAATCGCCCTTCACCAAAACCAGACTCTAACAAGCCCTGTGCTAAAGTGATACTCGCTGGGATCTTGTATTCTTTCATTTCGCGTTGCGCGATAGGGCCAAAAATTTTAAGGTATAGTGCTACTTTTTGTTGGGTACTTAAAGGTCTTTTGATGTTTTCAGTTACCGCTTTTGCTTCTAGCTGCTGCGGTTGAGTCACTTTTTGTTCAGCTGCTTTTTCTGCAGCCACAACCTTGGATTTGTTTCGCACACTCTTGGTCACCTTACAACTACTCAAAATAAGAAGGCTAATCGCCAAAAAAGTTAAGCGTCCCAATTGATTAAGGGTTTCCCTTTTAATTCTTGCTGCTGATTGAAGCCTGCTATGCCTTGGATTCCTCCCGTGTGAATGATCAAAATGTTTTTCCCCCAACGCCATTTGTCCTGTTTAATTAGGGCAAAAATACCAAAAAGCAGCTTTCCAGTATAGATTGGATCAAGAAGAATTTTGTGCTCTTGATAAAAAGTATTGATAAAGTCAATTAATTCATTCGAGGCCTTTCCATATGCTCCCGCCTTTGGGACATCAAGAAGGGTATAGTTCTTATTAGCTGCTACTGTTTTAGCCACCCACTTTTGCACCTTTTGATCTTTCACCACATCAAAGCCCAAAAGGTGTTGTTGCGGGAAACAGCTATTGAGTAACCCCATAAAAGTCCCTCCAGTGCCCATGGTCACTGCTATGGTATCGAACTCACGATCTTCTGGGAGAAGAATTTCTTCACAGCCTTTTATCGCTAAGTCGTTCGTCCCTCCTTCGGCTAATAATTCGTAATTATTTTCTTGGATGAGTTGTTGAACAATCGCTGCCTCTTCCTTTTGTTGATATTCCCCACGGCTTAAAAAGGTTAATTTCATGCCTTGAGCTTCGCAAAAGGCCAGGGTGGGATTGCGTGTTTTTTTGGCGAGTTCTTCGCCTCTAACAAAACCCATGGTGGGCAGACCAGCTAATTTTCCGGCGGCAGCCGTTGCTGCTAAATGATTTGAAAAGGCTCCGCCAAAAGTAGCAACGCCGCTTGCATTGATCCTTTTGTAGTGAGCAAAATTGTACTTGAGTTTACGAAACTTATTTCCAGAAACAAGAGGATGAAGTTTATCTTCTCTTTTAATTGTAATGGAAATGCCGTTTATTTGTGTAATAAATTCATTTTGAACAAGGTGCGTGGCAATCCAACTCATAGCTTTTGTTGTCGCTAATGTACATTATTTAAACTACTTAAGGAAGAAGAAAGATTATGCTGGGGGATCAAAAATTAGAAGAAGGGGATTATTATTTATCGCCAGAAGGTTACAAGGTTTTTACCGAACAATTTCATCTAAAAAGAGGCTATTGTTGTGAAAGTGGATGCCGACATTGCCCCTTTGGGTTTAACCAATCAAAAAAAAGGCACTAAATTTGATAACTACCTACTAACCATAAAATAAAAAAAACATGAAACGCATTTTTCTATTTCTACTGGCAATTGTAAGTATAAACTGTTCTTCTATACGTGTATTTGCAGATCACGATTCTACTGTGAATTTTGATCAATACAAAACCTATGCGTTTTTTAAACCGGGCATAGAAGAAGTCGAAATTTCTGATTTAGACAAAAGAAGAATTCTCACTGCTATAGAAGCACAAATGAAAGGCAAAGAACTTCAATTATCAGAAAATCCTGACCTGCTAATCAATATCGCGGTTAAGGCCACCGATCGCGTAACGGTCAATAACTTCAACAACCCTGCTTGGGGTTGGGGTTGGGGATGGAATCCCTGGCTGTGGGGTGGAAATAACACCAATGTCTCAACCCATACAAGAGGGGAATTATTTATCGATATCATTGATGCCAAAACAAAACTTCTCGTTTGGCAAGGAAAAGGTTATGGCGGCATTACAGAATACAGTAAAAACCGCGATGAACGCATTCAAAGATTTGTTGCAGAAATTCTAGCCAACTATCCCCCCACAAAACCCGAAGGCGAGACATTATAAAGTGATGTTTTTAGGTGGTTTAAGGTTTAGAAAGTTTACCTTTGCAGCTTCTTAAACTAACGTATTGAAAACACTACTTTCCCGCCTCTCCCTAAATCCAAAAAATGATATTTTATCTGGTCTAACCGTTGCCTTAGCTTTAGTCCCAGAAGCAGTAGCTTTTGCTTTTATTGCAGGGATCGATCCCCTTGTAGGGCTCTATGGCGCCTTTATGATGGGTTTGGTCACGGCAGTATTTGGCGGTCGCCCAGGGATGATTTCTGGTGCAACAGGAGCTATGGCCGTAGTGATGGTTTATATGATTCAACAGGGAAATATTGTTGGTGATAATCTTGCTGAACCTATTGAACACTTGGGCTTATACTGGTTGTTTATCACTCTTCTAATCGTTGGAATCATTCAAATTGCAGCGGGAGTATTTAAATTAGGAAAGTTTGTTCGTCTTATACCGCATCCTGTAATGATGGGGTTTGTCAACGGCTTAGCCATTGTAATTTTCTTGTCTCAATTAGGACTCTTTAAACAAACCGTCGATGGAACCACTAGTTGGCTATCTGGCGAGGCACTTTATATCATGTTAACCTTAGTTACATTGACCATGGCAATCATGTATTTTTTACCCAAATTGACCACTAAAATTCCAGCTGCCTTAGCAGCAATTGTTATAGTGGCTTGTATCACCATTTTTGGTGGACTTGAGGTAAGCACTGTAGGTTCTTTTATTCTCGACGGTGGTGGCGAGGGGCTGCAAGGTGGTTTGCCGCAGTTTCAAACTGAAATATTTTCACTTTTTTACACCCTTAATGGACACTGGGACCTCATTCTTTCCACGGCATTTTTATTAGCTGCAGTTGGCTTAATTGAATCTCTAATGACCCTTAATCTTGTAGACGAAATCACAGAGACTCGCGGAAGCGGAAACAGAGAGTGTCTCGCACAGGGAGCTGCTAATATCCTCAACGGTTTATTTGGCGGTATGGGAGGTTGCGCCATGATCGGGCAATCTATCATTAATGTAAACTCTGGTGGTCGCGGGCGTCTTTCTGGGATTGTAGCAGCTGTTGCGCTTTTATGCTTTGTGCTTTTTGGATCGAGTGTGATCGAGCAAATTCCCATTGCTGCATTAGTTGGGGTAATGTTTATGGTGGTGATTGGCACCTTCGCATGGAGTAGTTTCCGTATTATCAACAAGATCCCTCGCAAAGATGCTTTTATTCTTATTACGGTATCAGCTGTAACAGTAGCAGAAGATTTAGCGATTGCTGTATTAGTGGGTGTGATTATCGCCGCACTTGTATTCGCATGGGAAAATGCAACGATGATTCGCGCCCGCAAAAGCTTTAAAGAAGATGGTACCAAAGTATATGAAATCTGGGGACCATTATTCTTTGGTTCCATTCAAAACTTTAACGCAAAATTTGACGTCAATAAAGATCCAGAAAATATTGAGATCGACTTTATAGAATCTCGTGTGTCAGACCATTCTGGAATAGAGGCACTAGAAAACTTAGTCGACAAATATTTAAAAAAGAAGAAAAATATTCGCTTGACGCATTTAAGTCCAGAGTGTAAAACCCTCTTGCTTAAGGCGAACCCCGGTTTTGAAAAAGTAATTGAAGCTTCTATCGATGATCCTCGTTACTATGTTGTAACAGACTTAGTGGATCGCGAAGTTTAAATCAATTCTTTAGCTGCGTTAAGCGCAGCCGAAATGCCTTCTATATTTTTTCCTCCTGCAGTTGCAAAGAAAGGCTGGCCACCACCGCCACCTTGAATGTGCTTTCCAAGGTCACGTACAATCGCACCTGCATTGAGATCTTTTGAAGCAACTAACTCTTTAGAAATATAACAACTTAGCACAGGTTTTCCGCCTTTTTTAGAGGCTAAGACTAAAAACAAATTGGTTTTGTTTTGCCCTAAAGAAAAAGCCAAATCTTTTATAGCTCCCCCATCGAGATCAACTTCCTTAATCAAAAAGTCAACATCGTTCTTAGTAGTCATTTCTGCTGCTAGAGATTGTTTTAGTGCCGCTAGCTGTAGCTTTGCTAGTCCTTGTAATTCTTTCTTTAGTTGGGAGGTTTCTTCTTGTAAGTTTTGGATCGCTTTTAAAGTATCCTGTGGCTGGTTTAAAAGCCCTTGTACTTGTTCCAACAATGCTGTTTGCTCTTCGAAATAGGCTTTAGCCGCATCTCCTGTAATCGCTTCAATTCGACGAATACCAGAGGCTACCGCTCCTTCTGAAGTGATTTTAAAGTGCCAAATATCTGCTGTATTTGAGACATGGGTTCCCCCACACAATTCAATGGATTGTCCAAAACGGATGGTACGCACGGTATCCCCGTATTTCTCTCCAAATAAAGCCATTGCACCTTGCTCCATGGCATCGGCTAGAATCGCTTCTCTATTTTCTTCTAAAGTCAACTGCTCTTGGATACGAGCGTTGACATATTGTTCTACTTGCTTAAGCTCTTCTGTGCTAACTTTTGCGTAATGCGAAAAATCAAAACGAAATTCTCCAGAATGCACCATGGAACCTTTTTGCTCTACGTGATCCCCTAAAACCTCTCTTAATGCTTGATGTAGTAAGTGGGTAGCGGTGTGATTACTCGAGGTGCGTTGACGCTGTTTTGCATCGACTACTGCTTTAAAGCCCTCTTCTAATTTAGTAGGAAGTGTCTCAGTAAAGTGTATGATAAGGTTGTTCTCTTTTTTGGTATTGAGGATATAGTAAATGTCCCCATTACTCGCTTCGAGATAGCCCTTGTCGCCCACTTGTCCACCACCTTCTGGATAGAAGGGAGTCAAGTTAAAAACCAGCTGATAAAAGTCTCCCTCTTTAGCGGTAGTCATTTTGCGATAGCGAGTCACTTTTACTTGGGTTTCTAGGGTATCATAGCCGACAAATTCTTCTAGCTCATCTTGGGCTAATACCACCCAGTCACCAGCTTTTGAAGAAGCCGCAGCTCTAGAACGATTTTTTTGTTGCTCCATAGAAGCTTTAAATCCTTCTTCGTCTACTGTATACCCTCTTTCACTTGCTATCAAAGCAGTTAAATCATAAGGGAATCCATAGGTGTCATAAAGCTCAAAAGCTTTTGCTCCGTCGAGTTCTTTTCCTTTGGTTCCCTTTAAAATAGCATCTAAAAGGATTAGTCCTTGATCTAAGGTTTTTAAGAAAGAATTCTCTTCTTCGCGAATCACATTAAAGGCCAACTTTTGCTCGCGCTTTAATTCTGGGAAAGCGTCTCCCATTTGTTTTTCTAAGGTTGACACCAAAAGGTGAATAAAGGCTTCCTTTTGGCCTAAGAAGGTAAAGCCATAACGAATGGCACGACGCAAGATGCGACGAATCACATAACCTGCTCCAGTATTGCTAGGCAGCTGTCCATCTGCGATAGAGAAGTAAACTGTACGCACGTGATCGGCAATCACGCGAATAGCGCGATCTACCTCTATCGAAGTCCCGTATTCTGTTTTTGTCAAGGCTTCAATCTCACGAATTAGGGGCGTAAAGACATCTGTATCATAGTTAGATTGCTTGTCTTGTAAGACCATGCAGAGGCGCTCAAAGCCCATTCCTGTATCGATGTGTTTTTCGGGTAATTGCTCTAGGCTCCCGTTTGCTTTACGATTAAATTCAATAAAGACTAAGTTCCATACTTCCACCACTTGTGGGTGGTCTTGATTGACTAAGTCAGCGCCAGAAACTTTTTGTTTTTCTTCTTCTGAGCGAATATCAACGTGAATTTCAGAGCAAGGTCCACAAGGCCCTTGATCGCCCATTTCCCAGAAGTTATCTTCTTTATTCCCTAAGAGAATTCTATCTTCTGGCACAAATTTCTTCCAAAAGTTATAGGCTTCCATATCGCGTTCAAGTCCCTCGCTTTGGTCGCCTTCAAAAATAGTGACATAGAGAATAGAAGGGTCGATTTTATAACGTTCGGTTAAAATCTCCCAAGCCCATGCAATGGCTTCTTCTTTAAAGTAATCTCCAAAGCTCCAGTTCCCCAACATTTCAAAGAAAGTATGGTGGTAGGTGTCAATTCCTACTTCTTCTAAGTCGTTGTGTTTTCCAGAAACACGGAGGCATTTTTGTGTATCAGCAACTCTTTTGCTTTTAGGGGTTTTATTTCCTAAGAAGAACTCTTTAAACTGGTTCATCCCTGCATTTGTAAACATCAAGGTTGGATCATCTTTGACCACCATGGGGGCAGAGGGAACAATCTGGTGTTGTTTTTCGTTGAAAAAATCTAAAAAGTGTTGGCGTATTTCAGCTGATTTCATTGTCTAAAAACGTTAAAACGCAAATCTTGCATGCAAAATTTGTTATATTTGTGGAACTTTTCATTTGCTACTGCAAAAGAAAACAAAATTTATAAGAAATCTGTTTATGGCAAAGGTTAAATATTATTACGATCCTGAAACGCTTTCTTACCGACCAATCCAAAGTGGTAAAACACTCAAAATCTCTAACTTCTTTTTGTTTTTGATTTCCTCTTTCTTGTTTGGATTATTTACCCTTTTTGGTCTTTTAACTACTGATTTTTTAAACACTCCTAAGGAACTTTTACTCGAGAGAGAATTGAAGAATTATGAATTTCAATTTGATCTACTCACACAGCGGCTAGAACAAATGGAAGGGGTAATGACCGAAATTGAAAATCGCGATAACGAAATCTATCGCGCTTATTTTGAGGCAAGTCCTATCCCAGAAGAGCAACGCCGTGCTGGTTTTGGGGGTGTAAATCGTTATAAAAAACTAGAGGGCTTTGGCAATTCTAATCAAATTATAGAAACCACTAAGCAAATTGACATCCTCTCTAGAATGCTAGTGGTACAGTCAAAATCCTTAGAAGAAATTCAACAATTAGCCGAAAAGAAAGAAGATTTTCTTGCGGCAATCCCTACGATACAGCCCATTAAAAAGGAAGACCTAAAACGCATGGCCTCTGGGTATGGATGGCGTATTGATCCATTTACTAAAAAGCGCAGAAAACACAAGGGGATGGATTTCTCTGCTAATAGAGGCACTCCTATTTATGCCACTGGAGACGGGGTCATCAAAAGGGCCGATAATCGTTCTTCTGGCTATGGACGCCATATTCGAATCGATCATGGATTTGGTTATGTTAGCCTTTATGCTCACTTAAATAAATACAATGTTCGCCGTGGTCAAAAAGTTAAGCGCGGGGATATTATTGGCTATGTTGGGAACACAGGACGCTCTGTCGCCCCCCACCTGCACTATGAAATTATAAAGGAGGGAGTTAAAGTCAATCCTTTGAATTTTTACTTAGACGATCTAAGTCCTGCCGAATTTGACGCCATCGTCAATCAGGCTTCGCAAGAGAATCAATCGTTAGATTAATCTGATGAAAATCAATTTACCTGAAAAAAGGTATTATTCTATAGGAGAGGTCGCTAAGGCCTTTGGTGTCAACACCTCGCTATTACGGTATTGGGAAAAGGAATTTAAGCAAATTCAACCTAAGAAGAAAACCTCTGGTATTCGCAAGTTCACTCCTGGAGACATTGAAAACATTCAGCTAATACATCATCTACTCAAAGAAAAAGGGATGACAATTGACGGGGCAAAGAATCAACTCTCTCAATCCCAAGACGCCGATAAAATCAAATTAAAACTGCTTAACCGCTTAGAGAAGATTAAAGCAGAATTGACTGCTCTTCGCGATAACCTTTAATTATTTCTTTCTAAAGAAAATATTAATCGGAACCCCATTAAAATCATAAATTTCGCGCAATTGATTTTCTAAGAATCGCTTATACGGATCCTTTACATATTGCGGAAGATTACAGAAAAATGCAAATTGTGGATATGGGGAAGGTAACTGTGTACAGAATTTAATCTTGACAAACTTTCCTTTGTTCGCTGGTGGCGGAGTCGCTTCTATAATCGGTAAAACAGTGTCGTTTAATTTCCTAGTAGGGATTCTGTTTGATCTTGATTGATATACCTTAACTGCCGTTTCAATAGCTTTAAAAATACGCTGTTTTGTCAAGGCAGAAATAAAGACAATAGGGACATCGACAAAAGGAGCGGTTTCTTTGCGAATTTCTTGTTCGAAACCTTTTGTCGTTTTATGGTCTTTCTCAACAAGGTCCCATTTATTAACTAGTATAACAATCCCTTTGTTATTGCGATGGGCGAGCCAAAAGATATTTTGGACTTGTCCATCAAAACCACGGGTAGCGTCTACGACTAATATCACCACATCACTATGCTCTATCGCGCGAACAGATCGCATGACAGAATAAAATTCAATGTCTTCTTTGACTTTCTTTTTTCTTCGGATCCCTGCGGTATCAACCAAGTTGAATTCGAAGCCAAAACGGTTGTATTTAGTATCGATACTATCCCTGGTGGTCCCAGCGATATCGGTAACGATATATCTTTCTTCTCCTATTAAGGCATTGATAAATGAAGATTTCCCGGCATTAGGTCTTCCAACAACCGCAAAGCGCGGCAGTTCGTCTGAATCATCCTTGACTTGCTCTGGTAAAGAAGCGACTAAGTCGTCTAAGAGCTCACCCGTTCCACTCCCATTAATACCAGAAATATTGTAAATCTTTTCAAAGCCTAAACTATAAAACTCGACTGCATCATCTTGACGCATAGCGTTATCAACTTTATTAACGACTAAGAAAACGGGTTTTCTTGAACGGCGCAACAACTGGGCGACTTCTTCGTCCATTCCTGTTACTCCAGTTTCTACTTCTACCATAAAGACAATGGCATCTGCTTCATCAATGGCGAGTTCTACTTGCTTGTCAATTTCTTTCTCGAAAACATCTTCACTCCCTACAACATAACCTCCCGTATCGATTAGGGAAAATTCGACACCATTCCAGTCAGATTTTCCATAATGGCGATCACGTGTCACACCACTAACGGCGTCGACAATCGCTTCACGCTTTTGGATCATTCGATTAAAAAAGGTGGATTTACCCACATTGGGGCGTCCAACAATCGCTACTATCGCACTCATGGAGGTAATTTTTATGCAAAAGTAACCTTTTTAAAAGGATATAATGCGGGGATTAGTACTTATAACCAAAGCGTTTTAATTGTCGCTCGTTCGAACGCCAATCTTTATTGACTTTTACATAAAGCTCAAGATGAACTTTCTTAGTAAAAAAAGCTTGCAGTTTCATTCGTGCGCCTACCCCTACCTTTTTTAAAGCTGATCCTTTATGACCGATTAAAATTCCTTTTTGAGTCTCGCGCTCTACCATAATTAAGGAACGGATTTTAATGATTTTTTCGGTTTCTTTAAACTCCTCGGTCACCACCTCAACAGCATAGGGAACTTCTTTATCATAATGCTGAAGAATTTGTTCTCTAATCGCTTCATTGACAAAAAAACGTTCTGACTTATCGGTCATTTGGTCTTTGGGATAATAGGGAGGAGAAAGTGGTAAAAGTGAAATGAGATGATCCAGTACTTCTTGCACAGAAAAACCTGTTTTAGCAGAAATAGGAAAAATATTGGCTTGAGGAAAAAGTCCTTGCCAGTGCTCTACAGAGGCAATTAAAGCCGCCTGATCTGTGGTATCAATCTTGTTGATTAAGACCAAAACAGGAATAGATAATCGCTGTATTTTTTCAAATAGCTTTTGATCTTTCATCTGGGTCTCCCCCACCTCAAGCATATAGATTAAAACATCTGCATCTTCTAGCGCTGTCTTGACAAAATCCATCATCGAAGATTGCATTTCATAGCTAGGGGTGATTACACCAGGGGTATCAGATAAAACCAATTGATAGTCCTCTGCATTAAGGATACCTAAAATACGATGTCTTGTGGTTTGTGCCTTCGGCGTAATAATCGATAGTTTTTCACCTACCCAGGCATTCATCAAGGTAGATTTCCCTACGTTAGGATTGCCAACGATAGAAACAAAGCCAGCTTTATGGTTTTCATTCATTTATTACAAAGATACACAAGAAGCACTCACACTCGTTTATTTTGATCAATATCTAAAGGGAGATACACAATATGCACGAGACACACAGAATCATGAGGAGACAGGTGACACTGTGGATTATTACTTGCACACTACCTAGCCACCATATACACCCCATAGAGGTCCTCCCGGCCGGACCTCCCTGAGAAGCCCCCTCTTAATAAGGGGTATTTCGACTTTGCCACAGGGGGCTCAGTACTTCGAATGAAATTTTTTTCCAAAAAAATGGGTTAGGGGGGGGTTACTTCATAAATAAAATTTTCAGATTTTTTTCAGAAAATCACTTTTATACCTCTCGAAGTTTCTCCAGTATTTTGACCATTACGTATGTGTCTATCTCTACAATGTGGTTTGGTTTTTTATCCATTAAATGGATTGTAGATTTTACAATTGGTTTTTTCAAAGGCGTTAGACTTAATTCTTAAAGGGTTCAAGTTGGATTGAAATTCACAAAAATAGATATCGAGTCTGTGTTAGATTTTTGTGCTACAAAATCCTATGAATTACCATCAAATGCGGGTTTTGAGTTAGAACTAAAAACACCTTCCTTTTTCTAAATTATATTCAAATAAACCATGTAGAACTTAAAAACTATCTTATATTTGCAGTATAAATCGCGGGATAGAGCAGTAGGTAGCTCGTCGGGCTCATAACCCGAAGGTCACAGGTTCGAGTCCTGTTCCCGCTACTAAAACAAAAAAACGGTTATACTTTATAAAGTATAACCGTTTTTTTTATTTCTGAAGTGATAATTTGGTCTAATATTCTACAGATACCCATATTTTACTCAGTACAAGAACTCACATCAATTTCGCTGTATAAATTTGGGTCGTGGTTTGGGTCTTCGACCGTATTAGCCATCATTGAAATTTTAACAATTTCGTCACTTGTAGAAAAACAAAGTTGATGAAAGTTGTCGTTATCATTTATATCTACTATGGAAATAGGTACATGCGGTATTAGATCTCCAGAACAGTAAGAATAGCCAACATAGTACTGAAATAAGTCAGATTCAGTATCACCACCTATAAACGGTGTGATACCACCATTCCAAGCAACTTGAACCGTTTGTGTTCCCGAATTACATTCATTCAGATTGCCATCAATTCTTTGGGCAAAGAATAAACTTGGTCCATCAGCAAGCGGAATAACATTTGTGGTAGTGATTCCGTTTAAGTTTATGATTGCTGAACATACGGACTCTCCAGATAAAGTATCAGTTGTAAATAAATCCCCTACAACTCTAACTTCAACAGGTGGATTAATAACAGCGGTACCGAATTCACCTAAGAGAAGTACAGTTCGATTTTCTCCATTTTCATCTGCGGGGGCCATAGAAACACAAATAGGGGTATGTATATTTCCTAGGCTATCTATAACTTCAAAATCAGTTTCCGATAAACTGGATGCATCTAATGGGAATTTAAAATTAACAGGCATACCATCTAACAGGCCTGCTTGTTGATTACATAAAAATAGACTTGGTAGTGCATTATCAAGTCCAAAAAAAGCCGACACAAGAGTATCTTGTATTTCTTCTGAAGCATATTCTCCTGTGCAATCATTAGTGACCTGTTCTTGAGGGTCTTCTTTTTTGTTACACGAAAACATGACACAGGCTAATGGTAAATAAATCATTTTCATGAGCAAATCTAAGTATTTTTCCAACATTTTCATCCGTAGGCATGTCAATCATTGCACCATGACCACCTGGAACGAAAACAGCTGAATAAGAATCTGTATGTTCTCTTGAGGTGTTAATGAAGTCTGAAAGTTTAATTGGTTTTTCAAAGTTTGATTTGAGTTCTTTGTAAATGGCTTTAACGTATTCGTCTTTTTTTGGGAAAGCCCACATTTCAAATACCACAGGCTTCCCAGTTGGAGTAGCAATTACAAATTCGAATCCTGCATTTTTCAAATGGAGCATAGGTAATAATGCTTCGACAGGGTGATTCCCTGTAGAAAAATATTTTCCATTTTCCATTTTCAGATTCTTTTTGTCTGTGAAAATTACCAAGATCTTTGACTTCTTCCCTCCATATTTTTTATAGGTGACATTTTCAAAATCTGTTTTGTCAGATACTCCCATTTTTAGTGCCATTTTGGATGGACTGTATGAGCCGTCTGATTCCAATTTTGGTGCAAAACCCAATATTTTTTTTAGCATAACTTTTTGTATTTATTTAAACATCAAAATTAGCCATGTGATTTTAGATTAAAATTACCCTATGGTAATAAATCTAGTTGTTTTTCATCCGAATTCTGCTCAAACTTTGTTGAGTTATACCAAGATAAGAGGCAATATGATAGTTGGGAACGTGTTGTTCTATATTAGGGTATTTCTCAATGAATAGATTATACCTTTCTTGGGCTGTTAACTGCAATTGATTTAAAATCCTTTTGTGCAAGCTAGCGATATGTTTTTCTAAGTTTTTTCTTTGAAACGGTTCGAATTCTGGAAATTGAGTGTATATATTATTAAGCTTAAGAGCATTGAATTCTATAACAACCGAATTAGTTATAGATTCAACTGTAAGTGAAGCTGGCTCATCATTGTAAATTGCCATAAAATCACTAATCCACCAATCTATGGTTGCAAATTGCAATGTATGCTCCTTACCTTCTTAGTCAATACAAAACGAACGAAGACTTCCATTGATAACAAAAAAAGTCTTTTTCACAGCTTGACCTTGTCGAATTAAAATTTCTCCTTTAGATACCTTTTTCTCTTTAGCTATAGAAAAGATATATTCCTCGGCTTCAGAGGAGAGATTAATTGAACTTCTAATTTTATTGATCAAGAACCGCATGTGTTATTTTGTAACTATTTTAAACATTTAGGTAAATATAATCGTTTAAAAACATTACCATTTTTTAAAATAAGACTAACCAAATTATGAGTATATATCAATTCTCATGGAGAAAGACTTAAGTTCTATATTTCCAATGAGTTATCTACTATAAACCTCACTTTTAAAAGAGGGTTTTTTTATTTCCCCTAAAACCTATTCGTATATTTGTTGTTTAAATTCTCAAAAGTCTCTCCTTCGATAAAATCTATATTGGATATATGTCCAACCTTATTCAACAATTTAAATCTCATAATCAGTTAGCAACAAAAGAATACACCATTAGATACCGCCTATGGGAAGTGATTCATGTGGAAGTTTTTCAAACCAAAAAAACAGGCAGTTAACAGGGAACGCTAACAAAATTCGACTAATTATTGCCTTAAAACTCAAAATAGTCTAAGGATTTTATCCTTTTTTATAAAAACATTTATCCAACAAATTAATATAGTGAATAATAGGTGATTCTGATTAGACTTCAAAATACTTATTATCAGTCTTTTACATCTGTTTGAGTTTTTTGTTTAACTTTTCTTAAAAACTATCTAATATTAATTTAAAATTTAATTTTAGTGTTTGAAATTAATTTTTAGATTTACAACATCAATTCTACACAAATGAATTGGTTTATGGTTAGAAGTCCTCGAGCTCTGTTCGAGGGCTTTTTTTATTCCCTATCTTTACGAGGTATGAAAAGAATCCTATTATTACTCCTGTTTTGTGGTCAATATAGCTGGGCACAAATCGATAGCTTAGCGGTGATTCAATTAGAAGAAGTTGAGTTAAAATCCATTCAACTAACAACACCAATCGAACAATTTCCAGCGGCTATTTACAAGAAAGAAATTTCAGCCTTATGGCAGGGATCACAAAGTTCACTACAAGAATACATAGAAGATTTACCCGGTTTAATAAGTTTTAATCGATCTAACTATGCGCAAGATTTACGTATCTCTATACGTGGTTTTGGGTCACGAGCAGCCTTTGGCATTAGGGGCATCAAATTAATTGTTGACGGGATTCCAGAAACCACTCCAGACGGGCAGGGGCAATTAGACAATCTCCCTTTAGGGATTTTATCCTCTATTGAAATACTAAGAGGTCCTAGTGCCGTGCGCTATGGCAATGCAGCTGGTGGAGTGCTCGCAATTAACACCCTCGAGGGGGTAGAGGAAGATTTTCATCAAATTGGACTTAGAATAGGGAGTTATGGCGCACAACAAGCACAATACACTGCTGGTTTAAAAAAAGATAAAACAACGGCTATTTTCCACCTTAATCATGCTAAAGCAAAAGGCTATCGTGATAATAGCCAATTTGAAAACAATATGTTTAATGCGAAAGTTAGGCATCACTTCTCTCCTACTCTCCATGCAATGCTTCAATTTAATGCGACAAAGAGTCCCTATGCACAAGATGCTGGAGGGCAAACAATTGAAGAATTCAACAACAACAGACGCAGTGCAAGAGATCGCAACCTACAATACAAAACTGGAGAAAAAATAGCGCATTATAAAAGCGGAGCAACCATTTCTTATCAAAAAGGAAAGATCGAAGGCGCGCTGTATGGCTTTATCGCCAAACGCAACTTTGAAGGAAAACTCCCCTTTGCTAATGGTGGATGGGTTGATTTAAACAGAAGAAATACTGGTCAAGGTGGTAGTTTTAGTTTTTCTAACAAAGAGCAAAAGTTAGGCTTTAAAACACAATTGAGCTATGATATTGCTACTCAGAGAGATCTTAGGAAACGTTTTGTCAATAGTGAGGGCGTAAAAGGGGAATTAACCTTAGATCAAAAAGAAAGCTTTAATAGCTTTGGCGTAGCCTTAATACAACATTTAACCTATGGACCCATGGTATTTAATGGGGGGCTTCGATGGGATGCAAATGAACTAAAGGTAGACGATTACTTTCTTAATGATGGGAACGATACAGCAGCTAGAACCTTAAATGCATGGAGCCCCCAAGCGGGAATAACCTATACTTTTTTTCCAGGTTTATCTGGTTTTGGAAATCTTTCTAAAAGCTATGAAACCCCTACTTTAAGTGAATTAAGCGCCAACCCAAATGGCAACGGTGGATTCAATCCTTTGATTGATATTCAAGTGGCCGAGAATCTTGAATGGGGTGTTCACTTTACAGCAAAAAAAACAAAAGGTAGTCTAGTCTATTTTAATATTAATACAACAAATGACTTAGTGGCTTATGAACTCGCCGATTCTCCGGGAAGGACTTTTTATCAAAATGCTGGAAGCACCAAAAGAGAAGGTATTGAACTCTTACTACAACACCAATTTAGTCAAAGATTGAGCGCTAATCTCACCTATAATTCCGCAAGTTTTACCTATAAAAATTTTGAGCAAAACGGAGAGAATTACGCTGGAAATAGACTCCCTGGAATCCCTAAAAACTTTGGCGTTTTACGCCTTACTTATCAATGGAAAAATGGTCCATTGATCAATTATTCAAAGACCTATAGAAGTGACTTATATGCTGACAACAACAACGCAACTCGTGTTGATTCATTTTACAGAGATGATATAAACCTTAGTATTCCTTTGAATAAAATCAATGATAAAACAGCCGTTTTTTTAGGTTGCAACAATCTGTTTAACAGCTTATATAGTGACAATATTCGCATTAACGCCTTTGGGGGGCGTTATTATGAAGCCGCTCCAGAACGAGAAATTTATGTAAACTTACAATGGCAATTCTAGAGTTGGATTTTTTTGCATCACCTCAACCACTTTATTTACTCGATCTAGGTATTCTGAAAGAAAATCGCTTTTATCTAGATTGTAGAAAATAGAGGCAAATGCCTCTGAAAGTTCTTCATTAAGTTCATCTGGATCAACCGCTGCACGCTCTAATCGTACCCAAATATTATCAAAATAACCTTTCACTGTTTTTAAACGATAGGCAAAAGAATCTTTTTCGATCAATGGCTGATTATTTTTATAACAACTAAGAGGAAGAAGAATGATCACTTACAATTTTCCAGACTGAATTGATCTTTCTAAACAGAAGTGTAAAATAGCCTGTAGGTTGATCTTTTTCTCTTTTAAGGGTATATTTCCCAATTAATTGAATGGTGTTTTCGTCCCACTGTTGGGTATGTAAAATATCAAAATGCAACTGCCCCATGCTATCTTTATCTGGATAGCCTTTTTTGTAATTTTCCAAGGTATTATGATAACCAAAGGTAGGACCGCTTTTCCCAACAAAAACTAAGGCAGGACTATTCCAATATCCTTTCATAAAGCTGTCGATATCCCCTTTATTCCAAAAATCTTCTTGGGCTTTCATTGTTTGTTGGATTGCTTTCTCTGCAATAGCATCAACCTTATATTGCGCTTTTATACTTCCGCTTAGAAGCAAAAAAATAGACAAATAAAAATATTTCTTTCTCATAGAACTTGCTTAACCGTTAGATAATCAAATTAAAGAATGTTGTTGAATCACTAGTACAAATTACTAAAACTTTGATTTTAAAGCAGATTCTGGAGTAGATGGCTGAAAAATTTTTATATTTAGATACTATATCTTGAAAACCTAACAAAAATGAAACACTACTACTATTTAAAATTATGCTCTATCGGTCTTTTTTCGCTCCTAATTATAGGTTGTCAAGATAAACCAGAAGAGAACAAATCCATAACCATTAGTGGAAACATTAAAGAAGACAGTCACTGGACTGCAGATAAGCATTATATTCTAGATAAGCAGGTCACTGTTGAAGCGGGAACAACACTTACCATTGATCCTGGGACAGTTATTAAGGCAAATCCGCAAGAAGCACCTAATGTCTCTATGCTTGTTGTCGCTCGAGGAGCAAAATTAATGGCTAGAGGAACCGCAGAAAAACCCATTATTTTCACTTCTGTAAATGACGATATAGACACTTCTAATGACGCAAAATCATCGCTTAGAAGTAATGATGTAGGTTTATGGGGTGGAGTAATTATCTTAGGGAATGCACCTGTCTCACTTTCTAATGGTGATGATGAAACCTTTTATGTAGGCCTTGAACCCAATAGCAAAAACAGTTACTATGGTGGAACTAACCCAGAAGATAATTCTGGGGTTTTAGAATATGTCTCTATTCGTCATGGAGGTGTTTTTATAGGAACTGGTAGCGAATCAAATGGTTTAACCTTATGCGGAGTTGGTGCTAAAACAATCATTAACCAAGTTGAAATATTTGCTAATCAAGACGACGGAATAGAATTGTTTGGCGGAACTGTAAATGTGGACAATCTAATCGTTCACGCCAGTGATGATGATGCCATAGACATCGATGAGGGATATGCTGGAAATATTTCAAATTTTTTAATCGAATTAGTGGACGCATCGGATAATGCTATTGAAATAAGTGGTGGACAATCCGAAGAAGCAGGTGCTTTTACTTTGAAAAATGGACTTATTGACGGAATGGGTTTAGCCTCTACCGCGATTTATTCAATTGATGAGAAAGCGAAAGGTATGATTTCAAACGTAAAAACAACTAATATGGGGGAATCGGTGACAAGTAATAATCAATCCAAAGGTGTTGTTATAAAAGAAACCGTTAATGAGACAAAGAATATAATGAATTTTGAGTGGACTCGCGCTAAGCAAAACTAATCCACTTTCTACGACTATAAAAAAGGGCCCTTTTTTATTCTTCTAAATTCATGGCCGAGAAATGGATTAATTCTCGATCATACAAATAAGTCAATTGTATGGGACGACAACACACCTCGCAATCTTCCACATAATGTTGTTCAGATTCTATTGATTCTAAGAACATTGAAATGGTTTCCCAGCAATATGGACATTGAAAATGATGTTCAAACATTAGTGTTCAAATTGCATTAATTCTTCTACAACTTCTTCCCATTGCTCCATAGCTTTTGCTAATTTTTCCTTTTTTTGGTTATATCCTTCAAAGAAATTAGGCAGCGCTATGGTCGCATCATAATTGATTTCTAATTCAACATCGATGGATTTGATTTCTTTTTCTAAATCAGCAATAGTACGTTCGATTTTAGATTGCTTATTCTGTAAGGATTTAATCTTCTTTTGAAGCTGATAATCATTTATGTTCGTCTCCTCTTTTTTCTTTTTAACATTTACAACACGTTCCAACTCTACTAAGGAGTCTAATTTTTTCTGTTCTAAATAGAATTGAATGTCTCCCAAATATTCTGTTAATTTGTGGTCTTTGAACTCTAGCACACGGTCACTTAGCCCTTGAAGAAAATCCCGGTCGTGGGATATTAATATTAAGGTCCCTTGGAACTTTTTTAAAGCCTCTTTTAAAACATTTTTAGACCGAATATCTAGGTGATTTGTAGGCTCATCCATTACTAAGACGTTAAATGGAGAGAGTAAAAGTTTGCAAAGGGCTAATCGATTTCTTTCTCCACCAGAGAGCACCTTAACTTTCTTTTCCACATCATCCCCCCTAAACATAAATGCCCCTAACATATCTCGAACTCTAGAACGGTTCTCGTCTGTAGCAGCATCTTCCATGGTTTGCAATAGACTTAAGGACCCATCGAGATATTCTGCTTGATTTTGAGCAAAATATCCCAACATTACATTATGTCCTAGTTCACAACTTCCTTGAAAGTCGATTTCATTGACAATGATTTTAGCTAAGGTGGATTTACCTTGTCCATTTTGTCCTACAAAAGCGGTTTTTGTCCCTCTTTCGATTTCGACGTCTACTTCTTGTAATACTTTTTTCTCGTCATAATTTTTAGAAACTTTCTCGACCTGCAAAACTACCTTTCCTGGTTGTTGTGCTACAGGAAACTTAAGTTTCATTGCAGCGTTATCTTCGGCATCAACCTCGATACGCTCTATTTTATCTAATTTTTTAATTAAAGATTGTGCCATAGAGGCTTTAGATGCTTTTGCCCTAAAACGCTCTATTAATTTTTCTGTTTGTTCTATTTCTTTGGCTTGATTTTTTTGAGCAGCTCTTTGCTGAGTCATAATCTCTTCCCGTAGCAATAGATAAGCAGAATAGGACTTTCTGTAATCATATATCCTCCCGGCAACAATTTCTATGGTTCTATTAGAAGTGTTATCTAAAAACATTTTATCGTGAGAAACAAGTACAACCGCGCCGCGATATTTTGTTAAAAAATCTTCTAACCAGATAATCGATTCAATATCGAGGTGATTCGTAGGCTCATCCAGCAGTAAAATATCATTGTCCTGCAATAATAATTTTGCTAGCTCGATACGCATTCTCCAACCTCCAGAAAAAGTATCTGTCTTCTTGTTAAAGTCGGCTGTTTGAAAGCCTAGTCCTTGTAGAATTCGTTCTGTCGTGCCTTGATAATTGTACCCGCCTATGAGTTCATAGCGTTCTGTGGCATCATTTAAAGCAATGATAAGATCGTTATAGGCAGACGATTCATAGTCTGTTCTTGTGACAAGCGCTTGGTTAATTTCTTCCATTTGCGCTTCTAATTGCTTGATTTCTTCAAAAGCTTGATAAGCCTCTTCAAGGACAGTTCTTCCTTTTTCAAAATCAATATCCTGACGCAGAAAGCCCAGTTGCACCTCTTTTTCTTTTGAGATCGAACCAGCGGTTGGTTCTTGATCTTTTGCAATCAAGTGTAAAAGAGTTGATTTTCCCGCACCATTTTTTCCTACAAGACCTACCCTATCGCCGGCTGCTAAGCGGAAAGAAACATCACTAAATAAAGTTTCACCGCCAAAAGAGACCGTCATATTTTGAACACTAAGCATACCTTAAATTTGTTACAAAAGTGAGAAAACAGACGGACATAGAATTATTTTCAGTCCTTTTTTTCAAAGCGATTTATGTTCACTTCTTTGGGCAAAGCTTCTTGGCCATTAATATGCTTAAATAACCAACTAGCCGCCGTTGGCGCTGTTAAAACTCCGCGGGATCCCATTCCATTGAACAAATGTAAATTCTTATATTTCTTGTGGGTTCCTAGCAAAGGACGGCGATCCTTTACAGTAGGACGAATATGGGTAATTTGCTTTTCAATGGTGTAAGGGACGTCGATCATTCGTTCAATTTTATCTTTTATCCATTTGGCACCTTCTGCTGTTATATTGAGGGATTTATCTTGTTGCTCAAAAGAGGCGCCAGCCCAGTATTTATCTCCCCCTAAGGGAGCAATAAAAATAGGTCCTTTTAAGATGGTCTCGAGCTTTAGCTCTGGCGCATCAATGATTAGAATTTGCCCTTTGGATCCCACCAGTGGAACATCTTTAAAATAAGGATTATTGATCATCGCATAACCCTCACAAAAAACAAGATGCTTTGCCTTAATCTCACCATAAGTCAAATATGAAGGAGTGATATTTAATTTTGAATACTCAAATGAAGAAGTCGTTAAGTGTGCGCTAATACAATTTTTATAGGCTTGAATTAAGGCAGTGGTATCTAGACGTCCACAGTGTTTTACTTTGGCGTAGCCTAAGGGTGCTTTAACACCCAAAATGGAATTGTTATAAATCTTAGGATCTAAATAACTAGAGAGACCAGAACGGTCAGAAGCTACCATCCATTGATTGTGTTCTGCTGTCTGAGCAAACAATTTTATGATGGGGTGAGGAAAGATGAATTGTTTTGACAATCGTTCTTCTATCGCGCTATAAAAGGGCAAGGCAGCTGTGTGAAGTGCTTCCCCTTGCCAGGTCATATTAAACCGTTTTAAAACAGTAGGATTATAAATTCCTGCTGCAATGACAGATGATCCTGCTTGCGCTTGATCGATCACATGAAAAGAATGTCCCTGTAGTTTCAAAGTTTCTGCATAGGCTAAACCAGCTAGACCAAAACCGACAATTAGGGTATCTACTTGTTTCATTGAGGAGCTAAAATACAAAACGCTGCCCTAGGGCAGCGTCTTATAAAATATTAATCTAATAAAATTAGTTGTTCCACATATCCTGTTCAAAATCGCGGATAACTGACTTAATTCGTTCTGATTCTAGGAGTTGCTGCAATGCATCTTCATAGATATAAGAATCAACTTGACGATCTTGATAAACATTTTCTTCTTTGTAGATCACAGAATTAAATCGACGTGAATTAAGCATATGATCAAAAGAAATAGGCTGTGATGAATTACGAGTGTTAAAGACATAAGCCTCGTTTAAGACCTCACGTGCATCTGGAAACCAAACCCAGAACAAAGGATACAATTCTGTTTTATCAATTTCACCTTTTTCAAGTTGTGGGTTATAGATTTCTTTATCTGGTGCACAAGGAGCAATCCCTAGTAAGCGGAATTTCATCTCACCTTGTCTTTTGTCAAAGTACCAAGTTCCTTTAATGCGATATTCTACTACATCTCTAGATTTGATTCTCTCGCTAAAGCCATACTTTTCTTCGATTTGTTGTTCTGTTAATATATCTTCATTAACAGCTCCCTCATACCCTAAGTTATATCCACTAAAGGTAATCTCTTCAAGTACTTGCTCGTAAGTGAATTTATCTCTAAAATAACCATCGCGATCTCCATATACCTCTTTAATTCTTCCATCTTCAATACCTTGCACTAAAACATCATATAATGATCTTCTATCCTCGCCTAGATTTTGAGGTTCAGTAGGGTAATAATAAGGAAAGTTTATTCGCTCGTCTAGATCAATTTTTTCCCAAACGGTTTTAGACCAAAGTACATCTCTGTCATCAATGAATCCATACGCTAGGGGTTCTTCATCGTTTGCTAAAACTTGCTGTTCGTTTAATTTACCAACTTCTTGAGGCACTCTTGCATTAAGCAAATTAGCTTGCCCCATCACAGGAGTGACAGAAAAGGTAAGGGTAAACAAAAACGCAACAAACAATGACTTTTTCATGATCTATAGAATTTCGATAAGCACTGGTGCTACACGTTTAAACTTATATTTTGGATTTGCAGGGTTTTGAACTTCTAAATCGACGATGCTAATTTCCTGTCCAGATCTAGCCCTACTAATTGCTTTAACCGCTTTAGGGCATAAAGAACTTCCGTTACATGTAATGGTTGGTGAACCAGGTACACGAATTTTAAACTTTAATACTCTAAGTGTTAAATCAAAGTCAAAGTCTTCCATTCTTGCTCCAACACTAGCTTTAGTAATAGAGGATTTAGGCATTCTTACACTTCCCGATTGATCGAAGAAGGTAGCATTAGGCCTTGGAAGATCTTTGATTCTAAATTTAGTTTTTGTAGAAATATTTTGTCCATCTGGTAAAGTTCCACTTGCAGTAATTCTTACCTCTCTTCCTTTTCCAGGGTTCATGATAAACTTACTTCCTCTAACTCTTTTAAGACCCGGAGCAGAGGCTCGGATTTTATTGTCAGAGATTCCAGGGATAGAGATAGTCATTGGATTCTCAACCCCGCGATAAACAACATTCATCTTATCTGCAGAAATCACTGCAGCATTAGGTTTAGAAATTACAGCGAATGATTGAGATACTGGGATACGTGATTCAACCCCTGCATCGCGGAAGATTAAATCTCCCTCAATAACATGATCTCCAGGACTACCAGCACTAATATTTAACTTAATCCCTCCAGGGATTTTTTCATATTGACTTTCATCCAGTTTACGACCATCAATAGTCACATCTACTGAATTAGGATTTTGTGCACCACTTTTTCTACCAAGTATAACACTACCGTCAAAAGTCTCGCCTTGATAATAAGCCATTTTATCTGCTTTTAATAAAGTGATGTAGTTGTCTGTATTTACTTTACTACTTGCTTCAAGCTCTTTTCCTAATAATGCATTTAACACATCGCTTTCTGTTAAGCGGATATCGTTTTGCATCATCGTTAATTTAGCCAAAGAAGAAATTAGTGGAAACCCTTCAAAGTTATAAGATAACCATGGTTGTGGTTGTCCATCGCTATTTTGAACATTTCCCTCGAAATCACCAGTGAAGAAACGTTCTTCAACCAACTCAGTGTACTGAGGGTATTGTGAGGCAAATACCTGAATAACACGCATTTTATAAGCGTTAATGATGTCAACAAATGCCTGCCCATCTGGACCTACACCGTTTGCATCAAAGAAAACAAGATCAAGGGCTTCGCCTTTATCCATTTGAGAATATTCCATTAAATCTGGATCAGCTTCTCTTTGTTTTTCAGTGATTTGATCTTTAATTTCTTGTATGCGTGCATAGAAGGCATCAGATTCTTTACGAATCTCTTTGGCGGTTCTATCATGACCAACCCATTTACCTTCTTTTTCTTGAGCGTTTACTTCAATTTTGTCATAATAGATAACATTTCCTTGATTGACACGCTCGTTAGCGCTTTGAATTTTCTTGAACATTTGTCCAAAACCATCCAAAACTTCTTTACTAACATTTAATGCTAACATGGTAATAAATACCAAGTACATCAACGCAATAAGTTTATTACGTGGGGATTCTTTTGCTCCTGCCATGGCTTACTTAGTTTTTGTTCATAGCAGAAAGCATTCCACCATATACTTGATTAAGTGTAGCTAAATTATCAGATAAAGCTTCCATTTGTGCTTTTAAACGCTCAGCGTTTTGTGCAACTTGATCATTGTATGCACCATGAGACCCCGCACTTTGAACTTGAGCTTGGTATAATTCATTTAATGATGCTAATTGAACTGCAGCCTTATTTAATTGATCTGCATAGCTTTGAGAAGAGGATGCAGCTTCAGCCACTGGGGAAAGTGCTCTAGCCGAAGCTTCTAGATTTTGTATACTTTTTGTTAAGTTACCAACTAGACTAACGTCTAATTTTGCTTCTTTTAAAATATCATCTATTTTTCCTGATAAACTTTCTTCTTTAGCTCCATCTGATTTACTTGTTCCACCAGAATGTTTACTTACATATTCGTCTTGTTCTTCGCGAACATCGTCTAACATTAATCCTCCTACAAGGAAAATAATTGCCTCTGTTCCTAATCCAAGTCCGAGTACTACTCCCCCTGTGATCGGTCCAATCTCAAGGTGGAGAATTTTAAATAATGCTCCTACAATTACTACAGCTCCCCCAATTTGGAATAGCATGTGCATAATAATTTTTCTTCTTAACCGTCCTTTTAGTTGTTTTGCGTCCATTTTTTTGAAATATATTAGTATTGCCTAAAGATAAAATTTTCTATTTAATTTTGACTTTTTCAGAACCTAAATAATCTTGAACAGTTCTAAAGCCAATATAACTTCTTGCAGTGTCTTGATATTCATAATCACGAGAACTTACTCGTAAGTAATACGCAACATCTTTCCATGATCCTCCACGAACCACTTTACGTCTTTCGTTGTTTAAAGACATATTAGGGTTTAAAGAAGAAACATATTCGTAAGCACCTGGATCATAAGAAGATTCAGTCCACTCAGATACATTACCTGCCATATTGTATAGGTTGAAATCATTGGGTAAATAAGATTTTGCCTCAACTGCGTACATCGCTTGATCTGCAGAGTAGTCACCTCTTAAAGGTTTAAAGTTAGCCAAGAAACAACCGCGGTCGTTTAAAAGATATGGAGATCCCCATGGGTAAGTCCCTGCAGGAATTCCTCCTCTAGCTGCATATTCCCATTCAGCTTCTGTAGGCAATCTAAAGTTATTCACTAGTGGTTTCCCTTTTTCTTTTTGGTAAGAATTTTTATAGTGAGTTCTCCAGTTACAAAATGCTACAGCTTGTTTCCATGAGATACCAACAACTGGATAATCCAAATAAGCAGGATGCCAGAAGTAATCGTTATGCATAGGTTCGTTGTAAGAATAATTAAAGTCTTTAATCCACACTGTTGTGTCTGGATAAATCTCTAATTCTTCTTTGTGTATAAATGGCAATCTATCGCGCGTGCCAGGATCCCTTTTTCTGGCTTGGGCAGCAGCTTCTGCATCAAACCATGAATATTTATACTTTAATTTTCTAACGTCAATTTTCATCTCGCCGTTATACCAAACTTCTGGTGGTAAATAAAGGCTATCCATCACCTCAACATAGTCTAAGTCGACATAGCTGTTTGGGTCATATTCTACGTCTTGATCCCAGTTTAAAGGACGTCCTAAAAGAGGCTCCCCTGTTTCAGGATCAATATAGTTTTCCCGCATGTACTTTTGGAATGGGGTCATGTCTGCAGTATCTGCATCTTTAAAGGCAAATTCACCGATACCTTCTCCGGCATTACCGTCTTCACCTAAACCGTTTTCGTCAGCTTTACGCGCTAGCATAGCTAGAGCTACAGAGTCTCTTACCCAATAAACAAATTGTTTGTATTCACTGTTAGTGATTTCGGTTTCATCCATGTAAAAAGAACGCACTGTAACAGTTTTAGCGGGTGCATTTTTTAACTGTGCCACATCGTCGTCTTGTTTACCCATGATAAAAGCACCCCCTTCTACAAGGGTCATACCATAGGGCTTTTCAGGGAACCATTTCTTCTCTTTTACACCAATAAGTTCTCCACGCTTATTTCCACAGCTGTAGATTAACATCATCGCAAAAATGAAAACAATAATTTTTTTCATATAGTCTTTTAACGTGGGGTGGTCAAATATATTTTATCTAATGCTAATTTTTTCTTAAAAAATTTAATGTCCATCCTTTTTATCAATCACACTCTCTTAGATGCCCTCCACCAGCGATCTGGTAATACATCACTGCACGCGTCTAGATAATCTTGATGTGTGCAAGATAATAACGTACTTCTTTTATTTTTATTATCTAAATAGTTTTCTGTTCGCATTTCCATCCACCATCTTTGGCTTTTATTACTTTTAAAGAAAATCAATTCTCTATCTGACATCTGGACGGCATACTTAGTAAAACCTTGACTTGT
Organism: uncultured Flavobacteriaceae bacterium; assembly: GCA_943787295.1. Taxonomy (GTDB): domain Bacteria; phylum Bacteroidota; class Bacteroidia; order Flavobacteriales; family Flavobacteriaceae; genus Arcticimaribacter. The sequence goes on from CALSLW010000001.1 coordinate 1,035,535, forward strand.
CGCTACTGGGTATTCATCAAAACGATTATTTACACCTTCAACAAAGTACCAAATAATTTGTGACAGTAATTTATGAAAAATAGTAGAATTAGGTAAATCAAAGCACCCTAAAACGCTAATTCTATCACTAATCCCTGCATATCTAGACATCGCACATATGGTTCTACTGTCAATCCCATTAGGCATTCCTTGCGGGAAAGTACCATCTGCGAGACTACTTAAAACTTTCATATCAAAGCTTGCAATATCTGCTTCTCTAAAGATGGGTTCTGTTTTTTCTGGATAATCAAGGACATGACCTAAACGAAATGCTTCAAAAAACAACTTATCTATAAGGTCTAACTCTTCTTGTGCAATTAGATAAGATTGATACCCCAAGTTTGTGAAATTAAACAGCTTACTAGGGTTTTGCATGATAATTTCACTCATGTAAGATCGCCCGGATATTAATTCTTCTTCTTGCGAAAAGTCAAAACGATTGTCTACAGAGACAATATTTACCCATTGACTTGATTGTTCAAAAGAACGGTATAAGGCTACGGTTAGGTCTTGACTTCCTCCTAAAAAAACTGGAATAATATTTAATTGTCTTAAATGTGTAGCTATTGCAGACAAGGCGAAATAAGTATCTTCTGGGGTGTCTCCAGAGGGCAGATTACCTAAATCTGCAACTTTAACATGCCAGTTTCCAGGATATAGTTGATAGAATTCTCTTCTAAAAGCATCTATGTCATACTCCATAACTGGGTAATAACTATTTCTACTTTCTTGAATCCCAATAATGGCAATTTTAATTTCCTTTAAATCTGGAAAGCCTAATTTTTCTGTGTGAACTTGAATAGATTTTCCCAATACTTGATTAGGCATTAAGGTAGCTACTCCTAATACAGTATCATCTACAGGGGTGAGAAAATCAAAGCTCATTTATTTCTTGGTTTTTCGTTTAGTTGCTGCCTTTTTCTTTTTTTGCTTTTTAGCTTCTAAACGTTTAATGGCTTCTTCCAGAGTGATTTTTGTAGGATCAATATCTTTAGATAATTCTATTTTGAGTTTTCCTTGAATAATATTCGATCTTCCCCAGCGGGCTTTTTCTACTCGAATACCTTCTTCTTCCCAATTGTGAACAATCTTATCTTTCTCTTTTTGGATTTTATCCTCAATCAAAGTGATCAGGTCTTCATCACTCAAATTATCAAAATCATATTTTTTATTGACATTGATAAACATCCCACTCCATTTAATAAATGGCCCAAAACGACCTTTGCCTTTAGTGACTGGTAAATCGTTATAAGTATATATAGGAGCATCTGCTTTTTTCTTTTCTTCTATTAATTCGATGGCTAATTCGCGATCGACTTCCATGGGATTCTTCCCCTTTGGTAAAGAAACGAACATGCTGCCAAATTTAACATAGGGGCCAAAACGACCATTGTTTACAGAAACGATTTCACCTTCGTATTCTCCTAAATCTTTAGGGAGTTGGAATAAGTCAAGTGCCTCTTCGAAACTTATCGTATCGAGTTGTTGATCTTGATTTAAGCTAGCAAATACAACTGGCTCTTCGTCGTCTGCATCACCTATTTGAGCAATAGGACCAAATTTCCCCAGACGCACTTTTACTGTTCTACCAGAGTCTGGATGCTCTCCTAAAACACGTTCCCCTGACTCGCGTTCTGCGTGCTCTTTTACGTGCTTAACCGTAGATTGAAAATCCCCATAAAAGCCTTTGATCATTTTGACCCAGTCTTCTTTCCCTTCAGCGATTTCGTCAAAGTTTTGCTCTACTTGTGCAGTAAAGTTATAATCTAGAATATTTTCAAAATTGTTGACTAAGAAGTCATTCACAATCATCCCGATGTCTGTAGGGACAAGTTTTCCTTTATCAGAACCGACCATTTCAGTTAAACGACTGGCAGTAACTTCCCCTGCTTCAAGAGCAAACTGCTGATATGAGCGTTGCACTCCTTCGACAGTCCCTTTGGCGATATAGCCTCTATTTTGAACCGTGGAAATAGTAGGGGCATAAGTAGATGGTCGCCCAATACCAAGCTCTTCTAGTTTCTTAACCAAAGAAGCTTCTGTAAAGCGATAAGGAGGACGAGAAAATCGCTGGGTTGAAACCAGAGATTTTAAATTCAATGCATCGCCTTTTTTCACTGGAGGTAAGATGCCTTGCGCTTCTTCTTCTTCTTCATCTACTCCTTCTAAATAAACTTTTAAAAAGCCTTCAAAAGTGAGGATTTCTCCACGGGCAGTAAAGAATTCATTATGTTTATCTGCGTCTATTTTTAAGACGGTACGTTCTAATTTTGCATCACTCATTTGCGAAGCAATTGTTCGCTTCCAAATAAGGTCATACAATCGCATTTGATCATATTCTGCTGCAATTTTATCCCTGCTTAAGTCAGTAGGTCGAATAGCTTCGTGTGCCTCTTGCGCCCCTTTACTTTTTGTTCTAAAACTGCGGGCTTGTGCATAATCTTCTCCATAGCGTCTTCCTATTTCACCTAGAGCTGCACCTTGCGCCTCTTTAGAGAGGTTTACACTATCTGTTCTCATATAAGTAATTAAACCTGCCTCATATAATCTCTGGGCTAGGGTCATGGTTTTACTTACAGAGAAAAACAACTTCCTTGCGGCCTCTTGCTGTAAAGTGGAAGTGGTAAAAGGAGCCGTAGGGCTTTTCTTTGCCGGTTTAGTCTCTTTAGAGGCAACACTAAATTGTGCATTGGCATTTTGAGCTAAAAAGGCTTCTACTTTTTCTGCATCATCAAAAGTTGTATTCAAGCCTGCTTTGATCAATTTATTTCCTTCTGTTAAGAATTCTGCCTGAGTTTTAAACATAGAAACAGGAACAAAAGCCTTAATTTCTCTTTCTCGCTCTACAATAAGTCGAACAGAAACAGATTGTACTCGTCCTGCAGATAAGCCTCCTTTAACTTTTCTCCATAACACGGGAGATAATTCATACCCTACTAAACGGTCTAAAACACGACGAGCCTGTTGTGCGTTGACCAAATTGTAGTCTATTTCTCGTGGTGCATCGATGGCTTTTAAAATCGCATTCTTAGTAATCTCGTGAAAAACGATACGTTTTGTGTTGGTTTCTTTAAGCTCAAGAGTATTGGCTAAATGCCATGCAATGGCTTCTCCCTCGCGATCTTCATCACTTGCCAGCCAGACGATTTCAGCTTTTTTTGCTAGGGATTTTAATTCTGAAACCACTTTTTTCTTGTCTGAAGAGACAATGTATTTTGGTAAAAAATCCCCGTCAACATCTACCCCTAACTCTTTAGAGGGGAGGTCGGCGATGTGGCCAAAGCTGGAAGCCACCTTAAATTCTTTTCCTAAAAATTTTTCGATTGTTTTTGCCTTTGCAGGGGACTCAACAATAACTAAATTTTTTGCCATAATAGATGTTTAACGAGAACAAAAGTAGGTGAATTTTTCTTCGGCTCAAATTTTAAGGCAAGATGAAAAATAAACTTTGTCATAAATGATGAAAAAAAGCAAGGGATTATCCTTGACTTTTATGCTGCTAAAAAAGCATGACAAAATGACGGTAATTGCTTACTTTTGTATTGTTTTTGAAAGATAAAAATTAACGCCCAACTAAAAGCTTTCCGCAATGGAACAAAGTTTAGACAAAAAAATCACCCCAGCAACAGACGGTGTTGTGATCGATCATTCTTCGAAAAAAGAAGGTGAAAAGTCTGTATATATAGAATCTTATGGCTGTCAGATGAACTTTTCTGACAGCGAAGTCGTCGCCTCTATTTTAGCAAAAGAAGGTTATCAAACCACCCCAAAAATGGATACAGCCGACTTAATCCTGGTCAACACTTGCTCCATTAGAGAGAAGGCAGAATTAACCGTTCGCAAGCGACTGGAAAAATTCAATGCCGTTAAAAAAACGAATCCCAACATGAAGGTGGGCGTTTTAGGCTGTATGGCAGAACGACTCAAGCACAAGTTTCTTGAAGAAGAAAAAATTGTTGATATGGTCGTGGGACCAGATGCCTATAAAGACCTTCCAAACCTTTTAGCTGAAATCAATGACGGACGCGATGCGGTAAATGTTATTCTATCAAAAGAAGAAACCTATGGAGACATTGCTCCCATTCGAATCGACTCTAATGGTGTAAGCGCTTTTGTGTCTATCACAAGAGGCTGCGATAATATGTGTACGTTTTGTGTGGTGCCTTTTACCCGTGGCCGTGAACGCAGTAGAGACCCTAAAAGTATACTGCAAGAAATTGAGAATCTAGCCCAAAGGGGATTTAAAGAAATTACCCTTTTAGGACAAAATGTAGATAGCTATCTGTGGTATGGCGGAGGACTTAAAAAAGATTATGTCAAAGCCTCTGCGCTACAACAAAAAACTGCAGTTGACTTTTCAAAATTATTAACCATGGCGGCAGAAACTTATCCGCGTATTCGTTTTCGCTTTTCTACCTCAAACCCGCAAGATATGACCGTTGATGTCTTGCACACCATGGCAAAACACCCCAATATCTGTAAGTATATTCACTTACCTGTTCAATCTGGAAGTGATCGCATTCTAAAAGAAATGAATCGCTTACATACCCGTCAAGAATATTTTGAATTGATTGACAACATTCGTGAAATCATCCCAGGTTGTGCTATTTCTCAAGACATGATCGCTGGCTTCCCTACAGAAACAGAAGAAGATCATCAAGACACTTTAAGCTTGATGGATTATGTCAAATATGACTTTGGGTTTATGTTCGCTTATTCAGAAAGACCCGGAACACTTGCTGAAAGAAAAATGGAGGATGACGTTCCTCAAGACGTTAAAAAAAGACGTCTAGCAGAAATCATTGATAAACAACAAGCACATAGCCGTTTTAGAACCGAAGAATTTTTAGGCAAAACAGTTTGTGTATTGATCGAAAAAGAATCTAAGCGCTCTCAAGAACATTGGAGCGGAAGAACAACTCAAAACACTGTAGTCGTTTTTTCAAAAGAAAATTATTCTGTAGGAGAGTTTGTCGATGTAAAAATCGAAGATTGCACCTCTGCTACATTATTGGGGACAGCAATAGGAATTTCAGCAGACATATAATACAGACCGCATGGAAAACTTACAAGGTATAAAACAACGTTTTGGAATTATTGGGGTTAGTCAAGGATTAAACCGCGCTTTAGAAAAAGCCTTGCGGGTCGCTAGCACCGATATTTCCGTCTTAGTCACGGGTGAAAGTGGTGTGGGAAAAGAAAATATCCCTAAAATAATTCATCAAAACTCCCACCGTAAACATGCAAAATATATCGCAGTAAACTGTGGCGCTATTCCAGAAGGAACCATTGACAGTGAACTCTTTGGTCACGAAAAAGGTGCCTTTACTGGTGCTACTTCAACGCGAAATGGATATTTTGAAGTCGCCGATGGTGGAACAATTTTCCTCGACGAAGTAGGTGAACTACCTTTATCGACGCAAGTGCGACTATTAAGGGTGTTAGAAACTGGAGAATTTCTTAAAGTAGGTTCTTCTAAAACCCAAACCACCAATGTACGTATTGTCGCTGCCACAAATGTCAACATGCGCGATGCCATCCAGAAAAATAAATTTAGAGAGGATCTCTATTATCGATTGAGTACAGTAGACATTCATCTACCACCGTTGAGAAATAGAAAAGAAGATATCCCGTTGTTGTTTAGAAAGTTTGCGGCAGACTTTGCTCAAAAGTACCGTATGCCCACCCTTAGGCTTGACGAACAAGCCCAAGAATTATTAGTGCAGTACAACTGGAATGGAAACATTAGGCAATTGCGCAATGTTGCAGAACAAATATCTGTCTTAGAACAAGAACGCCTCCTTTCTGCAAATAGTCTTCGTCCTTATTTACCTAATATGGGCGCACAACTTCCCGCTTTAGTCAAAGACAAAAAAGAACAAAGTGACTTTGCTTCAGAAAGAGAAATCCTTTACAAGGTTCTTTTTGACATGAAAAACGATCTAAACGATCTAAAGAAGCTTACCTTAGAACTCATGAATCAAGACATTAGTACGGAAGAAAAAGAAGGCTTGATTCAGAAAATTTATGGGAGTGAACCCGTCAATAATAAGGAAGAAAACACCCTAACGGTGATGAATGCTAACCATGAATCTCAAAATGATACAGCCATTATTAGTGCGCAAGACAACTACAGCTATGCCGAAACAATTGAAGCAGAAGAGCCCCTATCGCTTTTAGAAAAAGAGATTGAAATGATTAAAAAAGCATTAGAACGTTCTAATGGCAAACGAAAGCTTGCCGCAGAAGAATTAGGTATTTCAGAAAGAACGCTCTACCGTAAAATAAAACAATATGACCTCAATGAAGATGAAATTTAATCCCTTTGCATTCCTGTTTTATTTTCTTGCATGTTGGACCTTTACTCAATGTGGCATTTATTCTTTTACGGGAGCTTCCATCCCTCCTGGGACAGAAACTTTTCAAGTAAACTATTTTATCAATGAGGCCGGGAATCGACCGGGCTCAACCATAGAGCCTGGCCTTGATCAAGAATTTACCATTGCACTTCAAGATTTGTTAATCAATCAAACCAATCTTAATCTTGTTACCAGCAATGCCCATTTAGTTTATGAGGGAGAAATCACCCGATACAGCATCACCCCCACCACCTCTACCGCTAATAATACAGCAGCACAAAACCGATTGACCATGGAGGTCAACGTGCGTTATATCAATAATAAGAATGAAGATGATTCTTTTGAACAACGCTTTTCTTTCTTTTATGATTTTGACGCTAACCAGCAGTTATTCGATATAAAAAGCGCAGCAAACAAAGAGATATTTGAGCGCATTACGCAAGAAATTTTTAACGCCTCACTGGCTAAATGGTAAGTTTATGAAAGCACAAGAATACAGTGATTTACTCATCAATTTTGATCCTAAGAGCGAGGATCAAAGAAAAGCTTTTGAAAAAATCACCTATCGCTATCCATACTTTCAGTCGGCTTATGTACACTATTTAAAAACCCTAAAAGCGCAGGAACAATACAATTATGAACTGATCTTGCGAAAGACAGCAGTATTAAGTCCAGAACGCGAAACCTTACATCAATGGCTCGAGCAAGACTTTGCCAATGAAAATCCTCAAAAGCTTAAAGTCGTTCAAACTTTGGCTGCACCAAATGCAGCCATAGAAGAAACAGTATCAACTAGCATAGAAGATCAAAACAGTGAGTCTCACGCGGTAAAAGCAAATAGCAAACCCCTTGCTACTACAGACGATCAAAAAGGGGTAAATAAAGAAATAGGGGTTAAGAAGGCAAAGCCAAAGAAAAAAGAGATCCCTGTGGCAATGACCTATGCCGACTGGGTAATTTATTCTTCCAAAGGTAAAATACAACCTAAAGAAAAAAATAGCAGTCTAGAAGAGAAAATATCGCTGATAAATACCTTTTTAGAAAACCGACCAAAGATTCCACCAGTAAGACAAGATCAACCAAAAGTTGACCTCTCGGCCAATAATGAGTTCAACAAAGAGGAATTAATGACCGAAACACTAGCGAAGGTATATTTACAACAAAAGAAATATAAAAAGGCCTTATATGCCTATCAGATATTAAGTTTGAAATATCCAGAAAAAAATAGTTTCTTTGCAGACCAAATCAAGAAAATTAAACAGTTACAACAAAAAAGCTAAGTCATGAGCACTTTTTCAATATTCTTAACACTAATTCTTATCGTTTGCTTTCTCCTCATTCTTGTAGTGATGGTTCAAAACCCAAAAGGTGGAGGATTATCTTCTTCCTTTGGTGGCGGGGGTCAACAGTTAGGTGGTGTTCAAAAAACAACAGATTTCTTAGATCGAAGCACTTGGATCTTAGCCACACTTTTATTGGTTTTAATCTTATTATCCAACTTTGGACTTAATACCGGTGGAACTAAGACTACAAATGAATCTAAATTAATCGATGCCGCAACAGAGCAAAGCATTCCAGAAACTATCCCAGAAGAAATTCCAGAAGTTCCTGTAGAAACTACGCCAGAACAATAAACGGTAGCATATCATATAAATTAATGCCAGCTTACTGCCAAGCTGGCATTTTTATTTTAAAAAAACTGTCAAAAAAAGCATTGGCATAATTTCTGAAAAAGAAAAATAAATTTAAAATCATTATGAGTAATTTAAACATTAAACCCTTAGCAGATCGCGTTCTAGTAGAACCCGCTGCTGCAGAAACAAAGACTTCTTCGGGGATAATTATACCCGATACAGCAAAAGAAAAACCACAAAGAGGAACTGTGGTTGCCGTAGGCCCTGGAACAAAAGACAATCCAGTAACCCTAAAAGTGGGTGACACTGTATTATATGGTAAATATGCTGGAACAGAACTAAGTCATGAAGGAGGCGATTACCTCATCATGAAAGAAGCTGATATTTTAGCAATTGTTTAATTCATTAAAAATAAATCATGGCAAAAAAGATAGAATTTGATATCGACGCAAGAGACGGGATAAAAAGAGGCGTAGATGCCCTTGCAAATGCAGTAAAAGTCACCCTAGGACCAAAAGGTCGTAATGTTATTATCGGAAAAGCCTTTGGCGCTCCTCATGTAACAAAAGATGGGGTAACAGTAGCCAAAGAAATTGAACTAGAAGACGCCCTTGAAAACATGGGTGCGCAAATGGTCAAAGAAGTCGCTTCAAAAACAAATGATCTTGCAGGTGATGGAACAACCACTGCAACGATTTTAGCGCAAGCAATCGTTAAAGAAGGATTGAAAAATGTTGCCGCAGGAGCTAATCCTCTCGATTTAAAAAGAGGGATTGACAAAGCTGTTGACGCAATTGTTACCGCTTTAGAAGAGCAAGCAGTAGAAGTAGGTGACTCTTCAGAGAAAATTAAGCAAGTTGCCAGTATCTCTGCAAACAACGATGAAACCATTGGGAGTTTAATCACCACTGCTTTTGAAAAAGTAGGGAAAGAAGGAGTCATTACTGTAGAAGAAGCAAAAGGAACAGATACTTATGTAGATGTCGTCGAAGGAATGCAATTTGACCGAGGATATCTTTCGCCTTATTTTGTAACTGATTCAGAAAAAATGGAAGCTGATCTTGAAACACCTTATATCTTATTGTATGATAAAAAGATTTCTTCCATGAAAGATTTACTTCCCGTGCTTGAACCAGTGGCCCAAACAGGGAAGCCTTTATTAATCATCGCAGAAGATGTTGATGGAGAAGCATTAGCCACCTTAGTGGTAAATAAATTACGCGGAGCTTTAAAAATTGCTGCAGTTAAAGCCCCTGGCTTTGGAGACCGAAGAAAAGCAATGTTAGAAGACATCGCTATTCTTACAGGCGGGACAGTGATTTCAGAAGAACGCGGCTTTACCCTTGAAAACGCAAGCATTGAAATGCTGGGGACGGCAGAAAAAGTAACCATTGACAAAGACAACACTACTGTTGTAAATGGTGCTGGTGCTACTGATGCTATCGAAGGTCGTGTAGGACAAATTAAAGCGCAGATCGAAAACTCAACCTCTGATTACGACAAGGAAAAATTACAAGAACGTTTAGCAAAACTATCTGGTGGAGTTGCAGTTCTTTATGTAGGAGCTCCATCTGAAGTTGAAATGAAAGAAAAGAAAGACCGTGTTGACGATGCACTTCACGCTACTCGCGCAGCTGTAGAAGAAGGAATCGTTGCTGGTGGAGGTGTTGCTTTGTTAAACACTAAAAACAGCTTAACAGACATCAAAGCACATAACGCAGATGAGTCAACTGGGGTTCAAATCATCAACTCTGCAATAGAAGCTCCTTTAAGAACAATCGTTGCAAACTCTGGTGGAGAAGGTTCTGTCGTTGTAGCAAAAGTACTCGAGGGAGATAAAAACTTTGGGTACAATGCAAAAGAAGGAACTTATGTAGACATGCTTAAAGAGGGAATCATTGACCCTAAAAAAGTAACCCGTGTTGCACTTGAAAACGCAGCCTCTGTAGCAGGAATGATCCTAACGACAGAATGTGCTTTAATGGACATTAAAGAAGATGCTCCTGCAGGTGCTGCAATGCCCCCTATGGGCGGCGGAATGCCAGGCATGATGTAAGTAAAACATCTTATCAATTACTTAAGCCGCTCATTTTGAGCGGCTTTTTTTTGATTTTATTTTAAAATGTTTACATTTAGGGGAACCAAAATCTTATTATTATGTCAAAAAACCTACTTTTATCAGGTATTGCTGGAACCATCGTTTATTTTCTTTTAGGATGGTTAGTTTACGGAATATTATTTCCGGATTTAGTCAGTGAGGGAGAGTCTACCTCTTTACTTTACATCTTTTTAGGCTGCTTATTTTATGCTTTCATTTATGCGGTTATTTTCACGCGATTGGCAAACATCACCAATTTTAAAACGGGCTTTAACGCTGGATTAGTTTTAGGATTATTGTATTCTTTAAGTTGGCACTTCTTTATGCAACACGGTGCGATTGACGCATTGTATTTTGCAAAAGCAATCATCCTTGCGAGTTTAATCAATGGCTTTGTCGCGGGTACAGTTGCATTTGTAAATGGAAAAGTTTCTTAAAATTATTTTTTAGTACAAAAAAAGCGACCCGTTTGGGTCGCTTTTTCTATTCTACTTTTTTCTTGCGTTCGTATAGGCAACACATCGGGAGCTTTTCATACACCTCGTCTGGTGCAGTAACTAAGGGAGTATCGTGACCCGCGTTCGCAACGGCTTGATGTACTTCTTCTAAACTAATTTTGTTAGCATCATATAAGATGGTAAACTGATGCGTTGGAATATCCCAACTCGCTGTTTTGATCCCTTTTAATCCAAAGGCAGTTTTTTCAATTCTCGCTTTACACATCCCACAGACTCCTTCTACTTCAAAAGAAGTTTTCTGAATGTCTTTTTTCTGTGCTAATAAGCTTAAAGGCGCAGCCAAAAGGAGTATTAATATTACTTTTTTCATGCTATAAATTTTTTAAATTAAATCTTAATCCGGCATAAATCATTCGACCAAAAACTGGTGCATAGACTAAACTAGCGTCAAAATTCCTGCCAAAAGGTTGATCTATTCCAATCACAGGATTTGCTTGTCGTTGATTGCTAAGGTTTTCGCCCCCTAAATATATTTCAAACTGGGGAGAAAACACTCGGGTGAGTTGGGCGTTCCACAAACCATAAGCGGGAGCAGAAAATCCTTGGCCATCCCGAGGATTAGCAGCTAAGCGTTGCTCTCCCACAAAATGATAGGTCAAGTCTGCACGCCACCCTTTTCCTGTTTCATTCACATTATTATAATCGGCATTCGCAAAAAAGCGGTGCTCAGGCTGTAGCGGTTTTTGTTTTAATCCATCGAGGTAAGTGGTTTTGACTTGGTGATTTTTATACGCAAATCGCATACTCACATTTTTAATGGGTGCATAATCCATCCCTAGTTGGAAACTTTTGGCGTAGCTTTCTCCTTCTAAATTATAAAATCTTATGTAGCGAGCAGTTTCCCAATCCACTACAACTTGATCTTGAAAAGTAGTAACATAATAATCTATGTTAAGCTCTGCTTGTTGCCCAAAAAGCGTAATGCCTTGCTGGATACTCCCACCATAATTCCAAGCTTTTTCTGGGCGGAGGCCGTAAATATTTCCGCTGTTTTGACGCAAATTAATCGCACGATTCGTGGCAAATAAAGTTTGATTCTCGGCAAATACATTTGCTGCTTTTCTCCCTTGACCCATAGAAAACCTCAATGCAGCACGTTCCCATGGGGTATAACGTGCATGCAGTCTAGGGGTGATAAAAGTCCCTAAGTTATTGTGGCTATCTACCCTTAGTCCCGCAACGATATTCCATCGATCTAAACTGTCATAGGTGTATTCAAAAAAGGCTCCTAACACTTGGTCAGTTCTTTGGTAATTCGTCCCATCAACCCATTCGTCATAGCGATCCCAGGCGAGATTTAACCCTGTTTTAAATTTGTTTTTTGTGTTTCCTAAAATAGAATTAAATAGCAGGTTGCTAAAGAAACTTTTATGGTTGATATCGTATTGCCTCAGGCCATAATAAGCCTTTTGATCATGGCTGTTGTAGGCCGCTTGAAAACCAAAACTTTGATAGGTCAACAACGGGAAAACATAACCCAATTTTAATGAGGCATCAAATCGCTGAGTATCGATTTCACTTCCCCACCTATTGGTCAAACCTCTGTCTGTATCGGGGTTAAAATTTTCCGCCCCAGTTTGTTTTTGATCATCGAGATAGCGTAAACTTAAAAAGCTTACCCAACCTTTTTCGACATCGGTATATTGCCATCGATTAAGCAAATTAACTTGTTTTGTCAAGGGCAAATCAAGAAAATCATCCTTATTGCGATCTGTAGCTAAGCTACGTTGATTGCCATGGATATATAAACCAGTACTCCATTTATCTGACAGCTTGTTGTTCCAATGTGCATTCGCTTCTTGTCGCCCATTGATCGAAGAAAAAAGATTGACAAACAAGGGAGCATCTAAAAAGGGTTTTTGAAGTTCGGTATTAATTTGTCCGGCTATACTTTCAAAGCCATTGGTCACACTTCCCGCCCCTTTAGTGATTTGAATACTTTCGATCCAAGTTCCCGGTGTGTAGGTCAACCCATAAATTTGAGAAGCCCCTCTAACCGATGGGATGTTTTCTTCTGTAATTAATAAATAGGGGCTTGAGAGTCCTAGCATTCTAATCTGTTTTGTCCCCGTTAGAGCATCAGAAAAGTTAACGTCTATAGAGGGATTTGTCTCAAAACTTTCAGAAAGGTTACAGCAAGCTGCTTTGAGTAATTCTGCACTATTGACCTGCATCACATTTTGCGCTGCGATATAAGATTTTTGCGCAGCTTTTCGTCTCTGTGTTAGTTCGACTTCTTCAAGACTTTCTACTGCATTTTCTTTCATGAAATGGAAGATTATTTTTCCAGGGGTAACCGTTAAAGTGTCTGTTTTAAAACCTAGGTATTTTACGATCAATTGATCGGTTGAAGCAGCAGAAGGAATCACAAATTTTCCTTCTTGATCTGACACCGTCCCTATGGTGGTGTTTAGCCAAAAAATGTTGACTCCCGCTAAGGGGTAAGTTTCATTGTTTTCTTGGATAAGAATTCTTCCTTCTTCGGGCGTTTGCGCCATCAAAATAAAGGGAGATATCAGTAAAAAGCAGTATAGGATATTTTTCATTCTTTTATGTTTAAGGGGTTGTTTGAATCATTCCAATCTGGAATAAACAACCTACTTATTCATAAAAAAGCGGGGCACAATTGATTTTGTAAAGCTTCCTTATGGAAGGAGGAGGATGAACCAATTGCAGGGCAATTCTTGGATCGAGTTTAGAAAGATTAATCTCATCATTTAATTCAAATTGGATGAAATTATCGACAAATTGCTTTTCTTGGTTTGTATTTTGATCACTGTCGTCTTGTGCAATGATGACATCATCTTGACAGCAACTTTTTTGAGTAAATTGAAGAATATCTGAAGGAAGATTTTTCTTTTCCATCCCACAGTCTTTTGCATCAAAAGCCCAAGAAATCTTTGCAATATGACCGCCGCAATAGTGTACATTAAAGGCTACTCCTATTTTGCTTTGCAAAAAGAGTAACAGCAATAATAAAACACGTAATTGTTTCATGATCAATTATTTCCTAACAAAGATACGCAATTAAACTATACCCAAAAGCATGCTACTTGCCATCAAGAGCATGATCGAGTTTTCGATCAAAGTCGCTTCTGTCATGGGAAGATTTAATGCCGTCCCTAAACAGGCACATTGAATCGCGCTTTTTTGACGAAGTTGTTGCACCACTCCTATGGTGTTACTGCCTAAAATAAATAAGGTCACCCAAAGCGCAATTTGCAACTCAAATTGATATAAAAATGCAATCCCTAAGGCTGTTTCGATAAAGGGATACACCCATGCATAAACGGTTATTCGTTTGGCAATAGGATCATATTGACTAAATGATGCTGGAAATCCTTTGTAATCTAAAAACTTAAAAAAGCCAAAAACAAGGTAAAACAAGCCCATAAAGTTGGTCATAAAAAGTGCTAATGAAGTACCATTCGTTAGCATAAGACTCCCAACAATAACATAACTAAAGATTAAAAAAAGAGGACGCAATTGTTTCCATTTAGAAGGAGCGGTATTTATCGATGCATCTGCCATAAGATTAACTGTATATTTTGCCCCCAGAACATTTGCTAATTTGTCAACAGTTACCGCAACCGAAGAAGTAAAACTAGCTTCGGCATTTTCGAGACTAACTTGAACATCAGATAAACCATCCATCGCAGCGATCTTTTCTTCAACCCCCTTTCGACAATTTTGGCAGGTCATTCCCAATACTTGTACCGTTTGTTTCATATCTCAAATGTACATTGTTTTTTATTGATAACTCGTCCATAAATTCTATTGAAAAAGCTACCCATATCCTTACTGATTTCGCTATTTTTGAAAAAAAAATAAGTGGTATCATATTCCGCCCTTTTAACGCACTGTAAATCTTTACTGGAGAAACCAACAACAGACAAGTTTGCCCGCTTGACAGAGGTCTGTGTTTATCTGCAAAAAGAAGTCGTCGTTTATGATTGGGTAGGGTTTTACATGGCGAATCACGCCAAAAAAACACTTCATTTAAAAGCTTTTGCAGGTATTCCTACAGACCATGAGGTGATTCCATTTGGGAAAGGGATTTGTGGACAGGTAGCTGTTACAAACGACAACTTTATCGTGGACGATGTGAGTGCCCAAGACAATTATATCGCCTGCGACATGCATGTAAAGTCTGAAATTGTGATTCCGCTTTTTTCAAAAGGGGAAAACATCGGACAAATCGATATCGACTCAAACAAAATCAAAGCGTTTACAGAAAAAGACGCAATATTTCTAGAACAACTCAATACGGTTATCGCCGAAAAATTATTTTAATCACTATCACATGAGCACTTCCTTAAAAATCACTTCTGCCCTAATTTCTGTTTTTGATAAAGAGGGATTAGCCCCTATCGTTCAAGAACTCAATAAACAAGGCGTTACACTTTACTCTACAGGAGGGACAGAAAAGTTCATTCGTGATTTAGGAATTGATGTTGTCGCTGTAGAAGACATTACGTCTTATCCTTCGATTTTAGGTGGGCGGGTCAAGACCCTTCACCCAAAAGTTTTTGGTGGGATTCTAAACCGTCAAAACAACACATCTGACCAAGAGGAATTAGCCCAGTTTGAAATTCCACAATTAGATCTTGTGATTGTTGATCTGTACCCTTTTGAAAAAACGGTAGCCTCTGGCGCTGGAGAACAAGATATTATTGAAAAAATCGACATTGGTGGGATTTCTTTGATCCGTGCTGCAGCTAAAAACTTTGCAGATGTTTTATGTGTCTCAGACAAAAACGACTATCAAGAAGTACTGGATTTATTAGTGGAAACAAACGGGGCGCCTAAGCGTGAGGATCGCAAACGTTTCGCCACAAAAGCATTTCAAATTTCTTCCCACTACGACAGTGCTATTTTCAACTATTTTAATGAAGACACAAAAGCATCGACTGCACTTAAAGTAAGTCAACAAGAAGCCAAAACATTGCGCTATGGAGAAAACCCACACCAAGAAGGAACTTTTTACGGGGCCATAAACGACTTGTTAGAACAAGTTCACGGGAAAGAAGTTTCTTACAACAACTTACTCGATATTGACGCTGCAGTAAATCTAATGTTAGAATTCTATGATGGGGCACCTACCTTTGCCATTCTAAAACACAATAACGCTTGTGGTTTTGCAACCCGTGACACCTTAGTCAAAGCTTATGAAGACGCCCTTGCAGGAGATCCAGTTTCTGCGTTTGGCGGAGTGTTAATTGCCAATAAAGAGATGGACCTCGCTACAGCAGAAAAAGTTAACGAACTTTTCTGTGAAGTGGTTATCGCACCTTCTTTTACAGAAGAAGCATTGACTGTCTTAAAAAGCAAAAAGAACCGCATCTTATTAATTCAAAAAGCAGCAACGCTTGATCCTAAAACCATAAGAACTTGCTTAAACGGTTATCTGGTTCAAGATCGAGACAATATCACAGACACAAAAGAACATTTATCTACTGCAACAGAGATCGCTCCTAACGAAAAAGAAATCGCAGACTTACTATTTGCTTCAAAAATCTGCAAGCACACAAAATCTAATACGATCGTTTTAGTAAAAAACGGCCAACTATTAGCTTCTGGAACCGGACAAACGTCGCGTGTAGACGCCTTGAGACAAGCAATTGAAAAGGCGACCAACTTTGGTTTTGACCTTAATAATGCTGTCATGGCGAGTGATGCGTTTTTCCCTTTCCCTGATTGTGTAGAGATTGCTTACAACGCTGGAGTACGATCTGTAATTCAACCCGGTGGATCGATTAAAGATCAACTGTCCATCGATTATTGCAACGCCCAAAAGATGTCAATGGTATTCACTGGAATACGCCATTTTAAACATTAATTTTCTTAACTTTGGTAAACTGCACAAAATATTAAATGACAAATGGGTTTTTTTGACTTTCTAACAGAAGAAATCGCTATCGATCTTGGAACCGCTAACACGCTAATTATCCACAAGGACAAAGTAGTGGTAGACAGCCCTTCTATTGTCGCAATAGATCGAACTACAAAAAAAGTTATCGCAATAGGGCATGAAGCCAGTATGATGCAAGGAAAGACCCACGAAAACATCAAAACCATTCGACCATTAAAAGACGGGGTAATCGCCGACTTTAACGCTTCTGAACAAATGATCAGCATGCTGATTAAAAGCGTTCCTACTTTAAAAAGTAAATTAATTACTCCCTCCCTTAAAATGGTCATTTGTATTCCTTCTGGTATTACAGAAGTAGAAATGCGCGCCGTTAGAGAATCAGCTGAACGCGTTAACGGAAAAGAAGTTTATTTGATACACGAACCTATGGCCGCCGCAATAGGGATAGGAATAGATATCAAGCAACCTAAAGGAAACATGATTGTTGATATAGGCGGGGGAACTACAGAAATCGCCGTTATCGCACTTTCTGGAATTGTTTGCGACAAATCTGTAAAGATCGCGGGAGATGTTTTTACAAACGATATAGTTTATTACATGCGCAGACAACACAACCTTTATGTGGGAGAGCGTACCGCTGAAAAAATTAAAATCAATATTGGTGCTGCCTTAGAAGATCTTGAGAATCCTCCAGAAGAAATGTCTGTTCAAGGAAGAGATCAATTAACAGGTAAACCAAAACAAGCCATGGTCTCGCACAGAGAAGTTGCTCGTGCATTAGACAAATCGATCTTGCGTATTGAGGATGCCATTTTGGAAGCATTATCACAAACCCCACCAGAATTAGCTGCAGATATTTACAATACGGGTATTTATCTCGCCGGAGGTGGTTCTATGTTACGTGGGCTAGATAAACGAATCTCTTTAAAAACAGATTTACCCGTTTATATTGCAGAAGATCCCTTACAAGCTGTTGTTAGAGGAACTGGTATTGCACTTAAAAACATCGATCGTTACAGAACAATTTTGCTTAAATAACTAAGAGATGCAATGGGTTTTAAATGCCATAATTCGCTATAAAAACTTTTTGCTCTACTTTTTCTTGTTAAGCATTAGTTTAATTTTTTCTTCCAATAAAAGCGAATACCATAGCAGTAAATTAGCCAAAAGCAGTTTGTTTTTTTCTGGTATTATTCATCAACCTTTTGACATCTTTTCGAGTTACTTTGACCTTCGTGAGGAAAATAGGCGCTTACAACAAGAAAACAACACCTTAAAGAATTTAGTCCTAGATAAATTCAAGCAATCTGAAATCTTAGACCTTGAAGAAGAAAACCTTGCTGGCCCAACTTACTGGTCCCTTCCTGCAAAGTTAATTCGCAACAGTTTTACTCAAAATAAGAACCTCTTATTATTAGATAAAGGAGAAAAAAATGGAGTAGCTAAAGAAATGGGAGTGATTGGTACTCATGGGATCATAGGGATTGTCAATCAAACTAGTCAAGGCTATTCCACCGTATTATCCATTTTAAATATGGACCTTAAAATCAATGCAAAATTCAAACATTCCAATGTTTTTGGATCCCTCTACTGGACAGGAGATAAGCCTAATAAAATGCAACTCGCCGATATTTCTGTAATCAATCCTGTGCAAGTAGGCGACACCATTGTCACTGGGGGAATGTCTTCCTATTTCCCAGAAGGAATTACCATTGGCACCATTAGCAAAGTGGATCGACCTGACAATGGTGGGTATTACAATGTGGAGGTAGAACTCATCAATAACATGACAGACATCAAGTATGTTTATGTTATAGGAAATAATCGCAGGGAAGAGATAATAGAACTTTTAGAACAAACGCCATGATCCAGTACTACTCTCGCTTTTTCACTTTGGCTTTTATTTTAATGCTCTTACAGATGTTAATCTTTGATCGGGTCAATCTTTTTGGATTTAGCAACCCAGCGGTCTATTTAATTATTTTG
This sequence comes from uncultured Flavobacteriaceae bacterium, assembly GCA_943787295.1. Classification (GTDB taxonomy): domain Bacteria; phylum Bacteroidota; class Bacteroidia; order Flavobacteriales; family Flavobacteriaceae; genus Arcticimaribacter. The sequence continues at coordinate 1,054,041 of CALSLW010000001.1, forward strand.
ATCGTGTATCGTTTAACTCAGGATCAATTTGGCTACATTCTTATTGGTTTTATGGTAGGATTCTTACTGGACTTGCTAACGCAAACAGCAGGTGCACACAGTATCGCTTGTGTCTCAACTGCTTTTATACGTCCCGTTATTTCTCGATTTGCCTTAGGGGCAAATTTTGATCAACCTAACGCTATGTTCACTGGGACACTTTTAACGAATCGTATGTTGTACATCTTTTTAATGATCTTTATCCATCAATTGATTTTTTCTTTTTTTGCTTATTTCAGTATGGCACATTTTTGGATTATCTTTAAACATAGTATTACCAATACCCTCTTTACTTTTATTCTGATTGCCGCAACAATTAATTTATTGCAACCTAAACAATGATGCGTATTTTTTTACTTCGCGTGATCACCATATTAATGGCCAGTGTATTTTTATACCGGCTTTTAGATCTCCAAGTAGTCAATACCTCTTATCAAGCCCTATCAGAGAATAATGCTGTGCTAGAGATTGCAGAATATCCAGAGCGCGGTTTTATTTATGATCGAAACGGAAAATTACTGGTCGCCAATCAACCGGCCTATGATGTGATGATTATCCCTGAAAACGTTTCCCCCTTTGATACCTTATCTTTTTGTGAACTCACTGATGTAAGTAAGAAAAGGTTAATCTACAACCTAAAAAAAGCCCGTCGCTACTCAAAACGCTTACCTTCTGTAGTCGTCAATCAAATTTCAAAAGAAACCTATGCAAAACTGCAAGAACAAATGTGGAAGTTCGAGGGTTTCTTTATTCAAAAGAAATCCCTGCGAGAATATCAAATCAAAAACGGGGCAAATGTTTTAGGCTATGTAAGCGAAGTTAACAACAATGATCTTAAGAAAGACGATTACTATCGACTAGGAGAAATTATTGGACGGCAAGGAGTAGAAAAATCATATGAAAACCATCTAAGAGGTACAAAGGGAAAACGTTTTCTACAAAAAGATCGATTTAATCGCATCTTAGGGCCCTATAAAGAAGGAAATTATGACATCATTCCTACGCCAGCTAAAAACATTAAACTTACCCTTGATTCTGATTTACAAGCCTATGGCGAAAAATTAATGCAAAACAAACGCGGTGGTATAGTAGCTATCGAACCAGCTACTGGAGAAGTTTTAGCCCTGGTCAATGCCCCTTCTTATGATCCAAGTATTTTAGTCGGTAGAAAGCGTACAAACAACTATCGTAAACTAGCAAATGACACCTTAGCAAAACCGTTATTTGATCGTGGTCTTCTTGCACAATATCCTCCTGGTTCTCCCTTTAAAACATTGAATGCATTAATCGCACTTCAAGAAGAAGCCATCACGCCAAAAACAAAACACCGCTGTAATCGTGGTCATTACTATGCAAGAGGGGCCTTTATGGAATGTCATTGTAGAAGAGGTACCCGCAACGACCTACTCAGTGCCATTTACAAATCGTGTAACACTTATTTCTCACATACCTATAAAGCCATTATTGAAAAATATCCTACCCCAGAAGAAGGAGTAGATCAATGGAAAGAGCACCTTAAGAGTTTTGGTCTAGGCAATTATTTAGGTTATGATCTATCCATAGGACGACCGGGACATGTTCCTGGAGCTGCTTATTATAATCGCGCTTACAACAACGGCGGATGGAAAGCGCCTACCATTATCTCTAACGCCATAGGTCAAGGAGAAATTTTAACTACACCCATACAACTCGCTAATTTCACTGCAGCTATTGCCAATAGAGGGTTTTATTACACTCCCCATTTTGTCAAAGAAATAGAGGGGGATTCTATCCAACAAAAATTCACCAAAAAATTCACGAGCATTGATCCACAACATTTTGATGTGGTGATCGACGGCATGCATAAAGTTGTTGAAAGAGGGACCGCAAGAATTGCCCGTATTAGAGGAATTGAAGTCTGTGGTAAAACTGGAACTGCAGAAAACTTTACCAGAATTGATGGAGAACGAAAACAGCTCACAGATCATTCTATTTTTGTCGCTTTCGCTCCAAAGGAAAACCCGCAAATCGCCATTGCTGTTTTTATCGAAAATGGCTACTGGGGGGCGCGATGGGCCGCACCTATCGCCAGCTTAATGATTGAAGATTACCTCAACGGAGAAGTAAAAAGAGTACGGCTTGAAAAACGCATGGTTGAGGGTAGTTTAGAAAGCGAATATTTAAAACCCATCTCAGGAGAACTCTTTAAAATCAATGAATAGAACATTTAAATTAGACTGGCTAGTTTTATTGATCTACTTTCTATTGGTCATCTTTGGGATAACAAACATCTATTCATCAACCTTTGATGCAAATCAACCAGAAGTATTTAACCTAAGTCGTTCTATTGGGAAGCAGGTTGTTTTTTTCATCATTAGCCTTGCAGCGGGAATTTTTATCCTCTCAGCCCCAACTAAAGTATTTGAGCGCTTTGCGAGTATTATTTATTTAGTCATTATTATTCTCTTAATTGGGCTTTATCCTTTTGGAAGCACCATTTCTGGTGCGCGCTCATGGTATAACTTAGGTGGCATTGGTTTTCAACCCGCAGAATTTGCAAAAGTAGCCGTATCACTTGCAATAGCAAAACTTTTGAGCGAGATACAAATCGATATTCGCCTTTTTAAGTCATTAGTGCAAATCGTTTTGATTATTGCCCTACCCATGGTATTAATTATTTTACAACCAGACGCTGGATCGGCATTAGTTTTTGGGGCATTCCTTTTCGTATTGTTTCGAGAAGGTTTACCTACCTCGTATATATTAATTGCAGCGGGCTTAATTTTCTTTTTTATTCTTACGCTAGTTGCCCCCTTACCCTTTGTCTATGTCAGTATTATATTTGTAATTATATCTCTTTATTTCTTCTCTAAAAAGGTTAATAAAAAAGTACACTTTATGCCCTATGTGATCTCTCTAATTTTAACCTGCGGCTATGTCTATTCTGTCGATTATATCTTTAACGATATCTTTGAACAACGCCATCGCGACCGCTTCAATATTGTACTAGGGAAAGAAGTCGATACACAAGGGATTGGTTATAATCTAAATCAATCTAAGATTGCCATTGGTTCTGGAGGCTGGGAAGGAAAAGGTTTTCTACAAGGCACCCAAACTAAGGGTGGCTTTGTTCCAGAACAACACACTGACTACATCTTTAGCACCATAGGAGAAGAATGGGGGTTTGTAGGGAGTGCCGGGGTTGTTTTGCTTTTTAGTTTTTTAATTCTGCGAATTTTAAGCAGGGCTGAAGTCCAAAAAAATAAATTTTCCAGGATCTATGCCTATAGTGTTGCCAGTATCATTTTTGTGCATTTCTTTGTCAATATAGGTATGTCGATTGGGCTGGTGCCTACTATCGGGATTCCCTTACCGTTTATCAGTTATGGCGGGTCGAGTTTACTCGCTTTTACCATCTTGATTTTTATCTACCTCAACCTAGATGCAAATCGTCTTAACGAAGCTAATTTTTAATATCCAAAGCGTCTCTTAAAGCATTCCCTAATAACATAAACGCTAATACCAAACTCATAATGGCTAGTCCAGGTATAATGGCCAAATAGGATTTTCCCAGTAAGATATATCTAAAGTGGTCTTTGATCATCCCACCCCAACTAGGAATAGGCGGCTGTGCGCCAATCCCTAAAAAACTTAAGCCACTTTCAATCAAAATAGCACTGGCAAAATTTGCAGTAGCTATCACGATAATAGAAGGCACTAATAACGGAAAGATATGATGAGAAAAAATCCTCACGGAAGAAAAACCCATCCCCCTTGCTGCTTGAACAAAGGTCTGCTCTTTGATCGAAATTACTAAACCGCGCACTAAGCGGGCTACTTCTACCCACATAGTTAGACCCACAGCTATAAATACTTGCCAAAAGCCTTTCCCTAAAGCAAGGGTAATTGCAATGACCATTAACAAGCTAGGAATGCTCCAAACAACATTGATTAGCCAAAGAATAACTTGATCTGTCCTCCCGCCTAAGTAGCCTGCAAGTCCTCCTAAAATGACCCCTATAAATAACGAAATCAAGACAGCAATAAACCCAATCGAAAGGGAAATCCTTGCCCCAAAAAGCATGCGGCTAAAAAGATCTCGCCCAAATTTATCTGTCCCCCAAACAAACTTTTGTTCCCCTATATAGCTTTGCTCAATCGCTGCGGGAGTTAAGTTTGAGGGGAAGGCATTTTGATCAATCGTTTGATAATAACCTTCGCTACTTCCATAAGAACGATAATACAATTGACTGTCTTTCCAATAGTAATTATCAATTGGAATTTCTTCTATAATCTCTCCTGATGGAGAAGGAATTTTTAATAACTGAACCGAAAAACCAGGAGGTTTTGAGTGGATTGAAACATGCATTTGATTGGCGTGTAAGCTATTGTCTGGGGCAATAAAATTCGCTGCAATAGCACAAAAAGTAACCAAACATATAAAAACAAAACTTATTCCGCCGATAGGCTTTTTAAGCACTTTTAAATAAGTGGGGGTTTGTTCCAATCCTTACTGTTTAACTTGAGCGATCGAACGTTTATTCCCTTTAAACTTCATTAAGTCACTTAATACATTAATCGCTTCATCCACATAAATATCTTTGCCTAAACTCTCTTCCCAACGCACTCTTTTCTCTTTAGAAACGTCGTCTTTTTCAATCAAGGGTAAATCTTTGTCTAATGCTTTGAAGGATAAAATACTTTCAAACTCATTTAACTTTTTAAACTTCTCTGTCTTTTTATCTGTTGCTTCATTTTTGGCTAGGTAAGCATCAAAATTGAGGGAATAATCATTGTCGTTTTGGCGGGATTTAATCCATTTAGCCTGCTCGTTGATTAATTGAACAAAAGGATTATTTGCTAAGCGTTTTCTACTGCGATCAATGGCATAGTTGTATTGATCTCCAGAGGACCATAAGTTAAATTCAGCAGGGCTAATTTTATCCCATTCTAGGGGATTGTCTTGATCTTTTTCTCCCGTATCTATATAGGCATAACGATTAGGGAAAATAATATCACTCTTAACGCCTTCTAATTGTGTTGAGCCACCGTTGATACGGTAAAATTTGTCTGTTGTTAATTTCATGGCTCCTAAATCGCCATAGGTGTTGTTAGAAATAATCTGATTTAAATCGATCACATTTTGCACAGTTCCTTTCCCAAAGGTTTGCTTACTTCCTAAAACAATAGCGCGTTTATAATCTTGTAAGGCCGCTACTAAAATCTCTGAAGCTGAGGCAGAAAACTCGTTTACCATCACGACTAAAGGTCCATCCCACTCAATCGATTTATCTTCATCTCTTAAAATCTGCTTTTGACCGCCAGTTGATTTTACTTGAACAATAGGGCCTTGTTCAATAAAATATCCCGCCATGTCTACGACTGTTTGTAAAGATCCCCCACCGTTATTACGTAAATCAAAAACGATTCCCTCTACTCCTTCTTCTTTTAGTTTTGCTATTTCTTTTTTGACATCGCTTGCGGCATTGCGGTTTCCATAATCACTAAAGTCCACATAAAAACGCGGTAGGTGAATTAACCCAAAACGCTGATTATTTTTTTCAATAATCGTTGATTTTGCAAAGGCTTCTTCTAACTCTATCACGTCCCTAGTAATGGGGACCACTACGGTCGATCCATCGACTTTCTTAATGGTCAAAAACACTTGGGTGCCTTTGGGGCCCTTGATTAATTTGATCACATCATCTAAACGCATCCCCACTACATCCACAGGGGTTTCGTCTACCTGAGCGACCTTTAATATTTTATCGCCTGGTTCGATCAATTTATCTCTCCAGACTGGCCCACCAGAAATTACTTCGACGATTTCGATTTCTTGATTTCGCTTAGATAATCGCGCTCCAATTCCTTCAAACTTTCCAGAAATATTTTGATCGAAACGCTCCTTAGCACTGGGGGCTAAATAACTTGTATGTGGATCAAATTGCAGGGCGATAGCATTGACATATAAAGAGAAAAAATCGTTGCGATTAAGATCATCACGTACTTCAAAAAAGTATTTCATATCCTCTTTTAACACTTCACGTGTTTCGATTTCTAGATCAGCATCAGATTTGATGATATAAGTAGAATCGCTTTCTTTTTTATCTTCTTCACGTTCTTTAAGTCCAGCGTAAATTCCTATTGCATTTAGTTTCAAAAACTTTCTCCATTTGGTTTTAAGCTCTGTTAAGGATTGTGCATAAGGTGTATTTTCATAGTCGGTACTAATGCTTTCTTTTTTGTTGAAATCAAAAGGTTGTTCGAGTAAAGCTGGATAAAAAGATTTGACTTGCCCCATTCGTTGCAGGAATTTCTCGTGCGAAAGGTTAAAAAAGTCAATTTTTGAGGCCTTGATTTGATCGTCTATTTTTCTTTTATAAGAATTAAAATTATTGATGTCTGTTTTGATAAAGAATTGGTGTCTACCATCTAATCCATTTAAATAGTTCATGTAGACATTCTCAGAAAACACATCATCTATTTCTGTAGGAGAAAAATGCCCTCTATTTAACACATAAGAAATTATTTCAATAAGCAGTTTATCCTTAGAGGGATTTTTGATGGTGTCGGTAAAAGCGACAAGTGTTAATCCACTAAGTAGCAACAAACATAAAGTGATAATTTTTTTCATAGCATTTGGATTAGTCAACTAAGATATTGAATTGACTACGTCTTAGCAAACAACCCAAGCCTTTTTGACGCTATTTTAACAGCCTAGGAAAGTATTTTCTTACCTTAGCTAAAAAGATCCAATGGCTAAAAGACCTTTAATTTTAGTGACGAATGACGACGGAATTACAGCACCGGGTATTCGAGCACTAATTGAAGTAATGAATAAAATAGGGGACGTAGTGGTGGTTGCTCCAGACAGCCCACAATCTGGAATGGGTCATGCCATTACAATTAACTCTACCCTTAACTGTACAGAAATAAAAGTAGATAACGGGCCACAAAAAGAGTATCAAAGCTCTGGAACACCAGCAGATTGTGTTAAACTAGCCATCAATGAATTAATGGCTCGAAAACCAGATTTATGTGTCTCTGGGATTAATCACGGTTCAAATGCATCCATCAATGTAATTTATTCTGGTACTATGAGTGCCGCAATAGAAGCTGGGATAGAAGGAGTTCCGGCCATTGGGTTTTCATTGTTAGATTATCAATGGACCGCAAATTTCAACCCGTTAAAACCCTTTATAGAAACCATTGTTCGCAATGCGCTCAAGGAAAAAATATCTTCGGACGTAGTCCTGAATGTCAATTTTCCTTTACTAGGAGAAAATGAAATTAAAGGAATCAAGATTTGTAGGCAAGCTAAAGCTCGCTGGGTTGAAAAGTTTGATAAAAGACAAAGTCCAATGGGGAAAGATTACTACTGGCTCACGGGAGAATTCATTAATGAAGACCGTGGGGAAGACACAGATGAGGCCGCATTAGCACAAGGGTATATCTCGATTGTCCCCACACAATTTGACTTAACGGCACATCACGCGATTCAAAAACTAAATAGCTGGAATTTTGAGGAATAAAGAAAATGCCATTGGAGCCATCATCGGGCTGGTCTTGACCTTTATCGGTATGACATTATTTACCCTCTTCTTTTCAGACGGTAATTTAATCAGTAGCTTGGAACAGTTATACTACCAGAAAAAATTAGGCGCTTTGATCAGTCTTGGGGCCTTATTAAATCTACCCGCTTTTTTTATCTTGATTAGAAGAAGAAAATATCAAATCGCCTATGGTTTAGTCACTGTATTAATTCTGCTAGTGGTTATGGTTGCATTACTCAAAGTTGTCTAGATGAAGTATTATATTATTGCCGGAGAAGCCTCTGGTGACTTACATGGCGCTAATTTAATCAAGGCAATCAATCAAGAAGACCCTACTGCCGAAATTCGTTTTTGGGGCGGCGATCAAATGGCTGCTCAAGGCGGAACACTGGTTAAGCATTATAAAGAATTGGCCTTTATGGGGTTTTGGGAAGTTTTTATTAACCTGAAAACCATTTTAAATAATATTGCTTTTTGCAAAAGAGATATTTTAGATTTTCAACCAGATGTTCTGGTCTACATCGATTATCCAGGCTTTAATATGCGTATTGCCGCATGGGCTAAAAAGCAAGGCATTCCAAACCATTATTATATCAGTCCACAGATCTGGGCTTGGAAAGAAAATCGCATCAAGAAAATCAAACGTGATTTAGACGCACTCTATGTTATTCTTCCTTTTGAAGCGCCTTATTTTAAAGAAAAACACAATTATGATGTGACCTTTGTAGGCCACCCATTAATTCAAGTCATTAAAGAGGAACGACAAAAAGAAGACACTCTACCTCTTCAACTAAAAGAAACAAATAAACCTATTATTGCGCTTTTACCGGGAAGCAGAAAACAAGAAATTAATAAAATGATGCCTGTTTTCCTCTCTGTTATTGATCGGTTTCCAGACTATCATTTTGTTATTGCTGGAGCTCCGGGTATTGAAGCAGAATGGTATCAAAAATTCACCATCCACCCCTCTGTCTCATTATTACACAATCAAACCCATAGCCTTTTAAAAAATGCTTTCGCTGCCATTGTCACCAGTGGTACAGCTACTTTAGAAACAGCTCTTTTTGGCGTGCCACAAATGGTGTGTTATAAAAGCAGTGGCCTTAGTTATGCTATTGCAAAACGAATTGTCAAACTAGAGTATATCTCTCTGGTGAATTTAATTCTCGATAAAGAGGTGGTCAAAGAATTGATCCAAAATGATTGTACAACAGAAAAAATTGCTGCAACCCTAGCGCTATTAGGAGAGGAGAAAATAAGACAGCAAATTGAATTGGACTACAACAGTTTAACCCAAAGTTTAGGGGAGAAAAAGGCAAGCCAAACTGTGGCTCAACAGATCGTTAGTTCCATAAAATAACAGGATTTGTATATTTAAAGGGTGAAACCCTTTTCTTTACCATTTGTCCCTTTTTTACTAGCCTTTATCTTAGGGGTTCACTTTTCGATTCAAATCGATCCCTTATTCAAATGGGTAGATGGAGGTATTGGCTTAATCCTACTGCTTTATTTTTCGTTTAATTCCCTCTTACAATGGCGGGTACTCCTTTTTGGCTTCGCCTTTTTTATACTAGGAATACAGGCGGGGGAAATCGATCAAAGGATTTCCAATACGCATTACAGTCAATTTGTTAAGCCTGCTCAACAAAACTACTTTAAAGTTGTACTAAAACGTAAACTAAGTCCCAGCAAAACCAGAGAACGCTATTATGTCACCGTAAAAAAAGTCAATGACCAACCCGCTAGCGGCTCACTTTTATTGACGGTCAATAAAAGTGAGGGAGATAAAAGCTCCCTAGATTATCAGAATATATGGATTATAAAGGGACAAATATCTCCCATCAAAGGTCCTTCAAATCCCGGGGGATTTAATTATAAGGCCTATTTGAAAAGCATCAAGATAAATTATCAAACAAACATTGATAAGAAGGATATTTCGAGGGCAGAAAGCACTGGCTTTTCACTTCTAAAGTATAATGCATTTCTATTAAAGAAGTTAGACGAGAGTAGATTAAACCCTCAGACAATTGCTATCCTAAAAACCATCTTACTCGGAGAACGCAGCAGCTTAAACACTTCGACAAGAGATGAATTTGCTAAAGCAGGGGTAGTTCATTTATTTGCGATTTCCGGCTTGCATGTTGGGCTATTAATGTTATTTTTTCAAACTTTATTTAGACCTTTAGTCTCATTACCTAGGGGAAAATTATGGCAAAATATAGCCGTTCTAGCTTGTTTGTGGTGCTATGCTTTTTTAGTGGGTGGATCTGCCTCTGTGATCCGGGCAGTTACATTATTTTCGGCCTATCAAATTGGACAAAATAGCGGACGAAAACTCCCCACCGCCTATTTGGTTTTACTCTCTATGGGAATACTCCTATTTATTCGGCCTAGTTTTATCCAGCAACTAGGCTTTCAAATGAGTTATCTAGCCGTCTTCGGAATCTTGTTTCTTTCGCCTTTATTTAAAATCAACTTTAAACATAGGGCGTTAGGATGGTTTTGGCAACTAACCATTGTTTCCCTTTCGGCGCAAATTGCGGTGGCACCTTTAAGTATTTTTCACTTTCATCAATTCCCAACGTTATTCTTGTTGAGTAACTGGGTTATTTTGCCCTTTATGGGCGCATTCTTATATATTAGTTTGACAGCCTTACTGTGGCTATTAATTTCTCCCTTACCCCTATGGTTATTGTGGCTAGTAGATAACGCTGTTACCTCTATGCTAAGGTTTGTTCAATGGGTTGCAGAAAAAGAAAATTGGCTATTAGATCACATTTATTACACCCCATTGAGTTTATTGCTGATTTATTTCACCTTAATTTGTGCTAGCTTTTATGGGCATAGCAAAAAAAATCTTTGGCTTTACGGGACAATGATAAGCTCAATGTGCCTTTATATCAATATCAAAAGAATTCCCACACAGCAACTTTGGATAGCACATCAATAGAAACAAACTATTTTAGTTAGTCTAGCCAATCAAAAGCTCACATTTCATGTTTTAGACAGTTTATCGCAACAGGCCAATCTTGTTGCGGACTTTAGGAATTTGTATTCCCATCAAAAAATAGATTTCCAGCCCCTAGTAAATGCTTATCACATCAATGGAAATTCCCTCTTGCTCATCGATGGACCATGGGTGATGGACCTAGAAGAGATTCCAGAAGGACACTGGATATTACAAAAGAATGCAAAGGTAAATCTGGCACGTTTACTTCAAAGGGCGAAGCCAAAAAAAATCATTATCGACGGCAGTAATAGTCCCTATTATCAAGACCGATGGATCAAGACCCTAAAAGCACAAAACATCCCTTATCACATCACTGCTACATCGGGCGCTTACTATCTTTTCTAAATCGCGGGATAAAATTCTTGAGATAAATCTCTATGTCTTCGGGTTTAGAAAAGACAGCATAATCCCCTTGTTTAATCATCTTGAGATAAGGCTCTAATTGCTGTGGATTATAATAGCCCACCACTGGCATAATAGGATCACCATCTTCACTAAAAAAGACCATGGTGGGATAGCCTCTAATTCCTAAAAACTGGGTGAATTGATGCGTGGCATTTCGACTTTTGCGATTAGGATCATAATTAGGGTTGCGAAATACTTGATCGTAAAAAGCGATTTCTTCGGTCCCTTCTGCATTAAACTTTACGGCATAGTAATGTTCGCTAATATATCGGGCGACATCTCTATTGGCAAAGGTTTTTTTGTCTAACAACTTACAGGGGCCACACCACTTTGTATAAACATCCATGAATATTTTCTTTGGCGCAGTTTTTTGCGCCTCAAGTGCTTCTGCCAGTGTCATCCATTGGATTTCTTGAGCTTGGACAACTACTGACCCTAGCAACAATAAAAAGAGAATTTTAAATTTCATAGCTGTAGTTTTTTTTTAATGTACATCACCCATTAACTTTTTCATAAGTGGGGAGAAAATAATCACGATTAATCCAGCACCTAAAGCATATTGTGAGATTAGCATAAAGCCATCTGTATAGATATCAATCGTATCTAAACCACCAACATTAACATCGGTACTATCAACGGCTAATTGCTTTCCTATAAAACCAACAATTTGGAAAGCATAAGCAGAAGATAAAAACCAAATTCCCATCATAAACGCTACAATGCGTTTTGGGGATAAGCTAGTAATCTTAGATAAGCCAACTGGAGACATAAACAATTCTCCAATGGATAAAACAAAATACATAATGATCAAATAAGCAAAAGGAACCATCCCATTTTCATCTGCACTTCCCTTACTTAAAGCCAATATATAGAAACTAGCTCCAGCCAAAATCAAGCCAAGACCGAACTTATAAGGTGTACGTGGGTTTAATTTTTTCTTTGACAAAGCTTCCCATAATAAAGAAATAGGGATGGCCAAGAGAATGATAAACATTGAATTTAACGAGTTTGTTTGTGCAGCAGTCATCAATCCATCTAAAGCAACATTTCTAGAAGCAAATAACGTAATTACACTTCCTGACAACTCATGAAAGCCCCAAAACATAGTCATGAAAAAAGTAATTAATACGGCCATGAATAATTTTTTTCGCTCTTCAGCAGTCGATTGTAACATTATATTTCCAAGATAAATTACGATTGTAATTCCAATTAGCTTGAAAATCAGTCCTACAATGGTTTCATCGCCTAAAATAGACTCTCCACCCATAATTGCATCATAAGATGATAATACATAAGCAATTACTGGAACAGATAAGACCGATAGAATTGGAATAAGTGTTTTCTGGGGAATCCCTAACACAGGCTTTTCATAGACGTCATTATTTGGGGGTAATCCTTTGTCTCCAAAGACGTTCTTCTTGATCCCGCTCCAAAAAAACAAAAGACCAGTCATCATTCCAAAACCGGCTAAGGCAAAGCCATAGTGATAACCATAGGTTACTGCCAATCCCCCGCATAATAAAGGCGCAATCCAGCCTCCAATATTGATCCCCATATAGAAAATCGTAAAACCTGAATCTTTTCTAACATCCCCGTCTTTATACAAGGCGCCTACAAAGGTGGAAATATTCGGTTTAAAAAAACCATTCCCAACGATGATAAAAGCGAGGGCTAAAAAGAAAGCTATATCATTTTCTACGGCCAAAACAAAGTGCCCAATCGACATTAAAACACCCCCTAAAAAGATAGAAGAACGCATGCCTAAAATTTTATCAGAAACTTGACCACCTATCACGGTAGAGGCATAAACAAGAGACCCATAAGAGGCGTAAACAGCGGCAGTAGCAAAATCTCTATTGGATAAAGATTTGAATATTTCTTCTACCATATAAAGCGTCAGTAGCGCTCGCATCCCATAGAAACTAAATCGTTCCCAGAGTTCTGCAAAAAATAAATAAAACAAACCCTTTGGGTGTCCTAACACTGTCGCTTCGTTGTTTGCTTGTGTCGCCATAATATTCGATTGGTTTTGCTCTCTCTAAAGAATGTCACAATAAATGTCATCATTCGCTTATCGAGAAGATGGTAAGTAAATGTTTATGTCTGTTAAAAGTTAATTCTTCCGAAAATAATCATTTTAGTCGACTTATATCAAGCCCTAAGAAAAATTAACAGCGGATTGAAAAAGCTTATATTTACAAAAAAAATAGCGCCTTATGCAAACGCCCATTAGTGGATTTTCTAAACGCTCGAAGAAAGAAAAAATAGCGTGGCTCATTAAGAACCATTTTCACAATACCGAAGCAGCTCAAGCCATTGTCGAACAATACTGGCACCCAAAAGAGCAACTGCAACAACTTCATGACGATTTTATCGAAAACACCATTAGCAATTACTACTTGCCACTAGGGGTTGCCCCTAACTTTAATATCAATGGGAAATTATACACCATCCCTATGGCGATTGAAGAAAGCTCTGTTGTTGCTGCCGCCGCAAAAGCCGCTAAATATTGGGGTGATCGAGGTGGTTTTAAAACCGAGATTTTAGGGCAAGAAAAAATTGGACAGATTCATTTTATGTATCAAGGAGATGCTTCAAAACTAGCATCGTTTATCCCAAAAATCAAAAAGCAACTCTTAGAAGACGTTGCAGATATTACCAAAAACATGGAGCAACGCGGGGGAGGTATTCGCTCCATCGAACTTCGCGATAAAACAGATCTAATCGCAGATTACTTCCAATTGCATCTTTGCTTTTTGACCGCAGACTCTATGGGAGCCAACTTTATCAACTCTTGTTTAGAGGCTATCGCCAAAAGATTACAACACTATATTCAAGCGGCAGAAGTTTTTACAGAAAAAGAGAAAGACATTGAGATTGTTATGAGCATACTCTCAAATTTTGTTCCTAATTGTATCGCAAAAGCCAGTGTTTCTTGTCCCATAGAAGATCTCGAGCAAGAAGAAGGCTTAAGCAAACAGGCCTTTGCAGAAAAATTTGTTCGGGCTGTTAAAATTGCTCAAAAAGAACCTTTTAGAGCGGTAACCCATAACAAAGGTATTATGAACGGGGTCGATGCAGTGGTGATCGCTACCGGGAATGATTTTAGAGCAGTAGAAGCTGGGGTGCATGCCTATGCAGCACGCAATGGTCAATATGCTAGTTTATCACACGCTTATCTCGCAGACGACAGCTTGCACTTCGAATTAGAATTACCCTTAGCCATAGGAACAGTAGGCGGACTGACCAATTTACACCCACTGGTTAAATGGTCTTTAGAACTACTAGGAAACCCTTCTGCGACAGAGTTGATGCAAATTATTACGGTGGCTGGTTTAGCCCAAAATTTTGCCGCAATTCGTTCACTCGTGACCTCTGGGATTCAAAAAGGACATATGAAGATGCACTTGTTAAATATCCTAAATCAACTCAATGCAACTGAAGCTCAAAAAGAAGCGGCAATAACTTTTTTTAAAACAAACCCGGTAAGTCATAGTGCGGTTGCTAACTTTCTTGAAAAAAATTAAATCATGGAGTTTTATAGTCATGGAAAGGTATTGCTCACAGCAGAATATGTTGTGCTTGAGGGAGTAAAAGCACTATCGCTCCCCACTAAAAAAGGGCAATCGCTTCAAGTGGTCTATACTCAAGAAAATACCATTCAATGGCAAAGCTATACCGATCAAAATGAACTTTGGATTGATTTAGTGTTTGACACAAATTTTAATATTCTTGCTTCGCAAAAAACCAGTAAGGAACATATCGCATCTGTACAATCACTTTTAAAGACCCTTTCGGCGCTTGCGCCTAATTTTTATAAAAGTGGCTTAAAAGTTATTACCAAGCTTGAATTTCCAAGGGATTGGGGTTTAGGGTCTTCTTCTACCCTCATCAATAATTTAGCCCAATGGCTTAAAATCAATCCTTATCTATTACTTGAAAAGACCATGGGTGGAAGTGGCTATGATATTGCTGCTGCGCAACACAACCAGCCTATTTACTACAAAAGAAATGGACATCAACCCGATGTAACTCTTGCTGCTTTTTCACCGACGTTTAAATCAAAATTATTTTTTGTGCATTTAAACCAAAAACAAAATAGCCGTAGCGCAATCTCAAATTTCAAAAAGCTAGCAGCCATTTCTTCTTCAACTAAAGCGCGTTTAGCTGCTATAGGAAGTGAAATCGCTCTCTCAACTGACTTAGATCAGTTTTGCATTTTACTCAAAGAACACGAGAAAATTACCGCTGCTTTTTTAAATCAATCCCCTGTACAAGAGCGTCTTTTTCCAGATTTTGATGGGCAGATTAAAAGCCTAGGGGCATGGGGTGGCGACTTTGTTCTAGCGGCCGGTAATAAAAACGTTAAGGCGTATTTTGAGAAAAAGGGCTATTCCACAGTAATTTCCTATGCTAACTTTATTTTAGGGTAAAAAAAATCCCCTTAAAAGGGGATTTTTTTTCAATACCATTGAAAATTAATAATACAACGCGCGGTTGTCTTCAATCTCTGCAGATGTCTCTAGTGCCTCAACAATAGCGGCACCTAAACCTTCACGACCTTGATTCGTCAATTGACGTGCATAATCACTGTAATCTTCAAGATCTTCAGCGATTTTCTTAGCAGTAAGTTGTAATAGATAAATCCCGTTATTTCCTTCGATCAATTTTGATGTACCTCCTTCTTTAAGACTAAAGGCAACCCCTACAATATAAGGTTCAAAACCAGCCCCGACTAGAGTACCACTTTTTTGATTTACGGCTAAAGCGTTAACCACTTCAAGACCATTTTTTGCAGCAAGATCTTCTAGAGAGCTTATCGCTTTGTTGTTTGCAATGATTTGTGCCGCTTTCTTTTCTTTGAGAATCGCTTGTGTAACTTCTAAAAGCACCTCCTCTGGAGCCGCTAATCCTTTTTCACGAGCTGCGGTAACTTGAACCACAGCATAACCTCCGTAAGAAAGGTTAAAACGCTTTATTTCTCCTACTTTAGTATCTTCATTAAACGCCCATTGTACAATATTGCGTTGCTCTGGTAAGCCAGGAAGATTTTCATCTAATTGTGCAACTTGATTTACTGTTCGAACATTAAAGATACTTGCTTCTGCAACAGCAGCGAATTCCCCTTTACCAGCATCCATTTCAAATTGGGTCGCGTCTTTAAAAATACGATTCGATGTTTGATCAGAAGGAATAATTTCTCTACTAACACTTGCTAATAAAACTAAGTCTTGCTTGTCTGTAACTTTGATCACGTGAAACCCAAATGGCGTTTCTACTAATCCTACAGCTCCTACGCGACTTTTGTTAGCAAACTCAAAAAACTTGTCATCCATATCACCTTCACTAAAGAAACCTAAATCTCCAGCAGTATTTCTACTAGGGCCATCAGAGTTTTGTAAAGCAAGCGCACCAATGCGATCGCTATCACGACGTACTTGACGTAACAAATTATTTGCTAGGGCTTTTGCCTCTGCTTTAGTTCTGGTTACATTAGGTTGTGCGCGTTCTGCGCCTTGATATGCGATTAAGATATGGGAAGCGCGAATATTCGCATCTTCTTTTCTATCGAGTAATTTTGAAAGCTTTAAAGTATTGATGTCTCTATATGGTCCAAAAACTTCTCCTTCTCCAAGGTTGTATAAAATCTCTGCATACTCTGCAGGAAGTCTTCCTTTTGAAGAATAAATTGAATCAAAACTTTCTTCTGAATAGCGATCGATAAAATCAGTTAAATTCTTAGTGTTTTTAAAGCCTAGAATAGTATCCGTTAATTTAGAAACATCGTTGTACTCTACTCTATCATCTGCTAAGCCTTCTAAACCGTTACGGATCACAGTTTGGTCTTCTTCGGTAGCTTGCTCTAAGAAAGAGATATATTGTAAACTTCTTGAAGCTTCTCTTTCGTATTTGCTCGCATTATCTTTAATATATGCTTTTACCTCACTTTGTTTAATTGTAAACAGAGAATCTGCAAGACTTGCATAAGGAATTTGAACATAGTTTAAATCTACATTGTCTGCTTCTAGATGGTAAAATGTTTTTGCTTCTTGATCAGTAACAGCTGTAGAAGATTGGATTAAATCAAAATAAATCGATTCACGTGCAGAAGCAATAATCCCTGCTTCTTGTTGTTTCCAAGTTTCATATGCTTGAGGATTTGTATCACGCATCTGTGCAATAAAATCTGCAAAAAGACCAAAGTCAAAAAAGCCTGCTTCGTTAATAAAACGCGCATCAGTTATGATAGATTCTGTCGAAGAAACAACTTGCTCGATTTGATCCTTCCCTGCATCAATTCCTAAAACGTCAAACTCTTTTTGAAAAAGCTCGTTACGTACAAATTGATTCCAAACAGTTTGAACAGCTTGTAGAGTGGTGTAACCATATGTGCGTTCTGTTTGATCGACTAAAAGTCTAAAAGTTTCTAATGGGATTTCTTCACCATTGACAATTCCAATGGGTTCGTTAGGTCCTGTATCTCCCGATCCATTCCCAAATGCTCCAGAAATCACAAATGCAAATAATGCTAGTCCTATCACTAAAATCAAAAAGATAGATCGTTGTCTAATTTTACCAAGTATGGCCATGCTATTGGTTTTTTTTGTATTGAATGCGAAAGTACAATTTACTTTGCAATTATAAAAGCCTTTATGGACTAGAGAAAAGGACTAAAAAAGAGTGGCTTAGCACTTATTCTATTAGGGTAGATTCTAGGGAAACACGTTCGATCTTAGTAGAAGAGACTTGGGTAACTTTAATTACATAATTTTCAATGCTTAAGACCCCGCCCTTTTCAGGTATTTTTTCAGTGTGGTAAACGATGAGTCCCCCCAGGGTTTCATAGTTTTCATCTTCAGGCAGATTTAAACCATAGGTAGTGTTGAGATAATCTATTTCTAATCTTGCCGAAAACTCAAATTGCGTATCACTTATTTGCTTTTCGAAATGGTCTACTTGATCGTGCTCATCTTCGATTTCGCCAAATAATTCTTCGACTATATCTTCAATGGTCAGTAAACCAGCTGTTCCCCCGTATTCGTCAAGAACTACAGCAATACTTTTATGCTTTCGGGTTAGACGATCAAGAACTTCGTTAATAGGGTTAGGTTCGTGGATAAACTCTACTGGAAGCAAGATTTCTTTAATGGTTTTAGGCTGCTTCAACATTTCAAATGCGTGAACAAAACCAATAATATCATCGATGGAACCTTCAAAAACTGGAATTTTTGAATATCCCGTAGAAGCAAATAGCTCTTTTAATGCTTCAATACTTTTGTCTTTTTCAATGGCAACTACTTCTGCTCTAGGCACCATTACCTCTCTCGCTTTAACGGTTGCAAATTCGAGTGCATTTTGAAAAATTTGTATTTCTGCATCCAGTCCTGCTTTGTTTTGAATTCCTTCTACCTGCTCTTCGATATAATCTCCCAGTTCGATTTTTGAAAAAGCAAGATCCATTTTTTCTGTATCATTTTTAAAAAATAAACGCAAGAGCGCATTTGTTAATAGAAGTACAAAGTGAGTAACGGGTGAAAAAATAGCGTAAAAAAAGGCAGCTGGCAAAGCAAAAAACTTAACCAGTTGATTAGCGTATAGCTGGAAAAACACCTTAGGAAGAAACTCTGCCGTGATAAGAATAATTCCGGTAGAAATTAAGGTTTGATAGAATAATATACTCAAAGGTAATTCTATCGCATAGGCTTCAGGAAAAAAGACTTCAATGATCTTGTCTCCCATAAGAATCCCATAAATCACAAGACACACATTATTACCTACTAGCATAGTAGTAATAAATCTTGAAGGGTTTTGGGTAATAAATCCTAGGAGTTTCGCGCTTAAACCTTTTTTATTTTTTTCGATTTCAATGAAAATACGATTGGAAGAGATAAAGGCTATTTCCATCCCAGAAAAAAAAGCAGAAAGCAGTAAGCAAAGCAGTATAAAACTGTCTACTATATCCATTTATTTGTTGCGTCGATTAAATTTCTTGCGGTAATGACTTCTAAAGAAGTACATGAAGATTGCTAGCACAGCAAAGCCCAAAAAAAGATAAGCCTTATTTGGCCTATCAGTCCATAGGACATAGGCCTCTTTAACAGATATAATAGCAATGACGATATAGAGTATTTCAGAAATTCGATGTGCTTTCATTGGGTTGTTTCTTCTTGAACTGCGACAGTTCCTGTTAATTTCCCTGTCTTAAATTTAGTGAATTCTTTATTGGTATCCAATCTTGTCGCGATGACATTATAGTCTTGGTTAGAAAAATTAAAGGTTTCTTCGGTGAAAATCCATTCTTCTTCTGCAGCCCAATAAAGCTGTGGTGTTTCTAATAATCCCCCGTCACTTGCTTTTAAAACCACATTGCCTTGCAGATCAATTATACCGGTTGCGTCGTATAAAATTCCATAATCAGCCGTAATGATATTTTCCTTTTTCAACTCGTCTAAAAAGGTCACTTTAAGTCCTTGTGGAAAGGTAGAATGGGCAAGGGATAAATTAGTGAAATCTCGATGCTCTGGTGCTGTTAAAACCGCTTTAATCTGTAAGGAATCTGTATAAACCATGCGAATATCATAGGCGATGGCAGCGGGTTCACCTTGAATGGGTTGTTCCTTAATCGCCGTTGTGCGTCCATTGTCGCAAGAACAAAAAAAGGTTACCATAATTATGGCAACCTTTATGCAATATAAATTCCCTAGGGAGTTCATTTTAAAGTTTTGGAACTTTAACACTACTGCTAATCCAGCATGAAAAAGTCACGCTTGAACCCTCTTTTCCTTCTGTAAATATATCTGTTTTGCTAGGAGCTCTTCCTTCATAACTTACAGCAGTTTTAAGCGCATTCTTTTTGATCGAAGCATCAACATTGGCTGCTTTACGCGCTGTATTTGCTGCTAACCAATAAACCGCTCTCTTTTCAAATTGTGTATTTCCACAATCGTTTGCACTACTAGCGTATAAATTAGCAATTAATAAATAGGCTTTCCCTAAAGAAGGCTGGAAGCCTAGAGCTTTTCGCGCATAGCTTCTCGCTTTTGACTTTCGTCCTTTTGCTTTAAATTCTAAAGCAATCTTGTATAAAGTTTTGGCCTTTTTATACTTGTCTGTTTCTAAAGAGATCGACTCTTCATAATAACGTAAAGCTTCACTACTGTTTCCGCGTTTATCATTTAAGATTCCTAAATAATAAGCAGAGTTAGCCGATGGCTCTAAAGCGTGTAAAGCTTCTACAATGGTTACGAATAAAGGATCATCTGCACAGTCCTTGCTCTTCATTCGACCAGCCGCACGGTTTAACCACACTGGATTAGCCTTATTCTCTTCAAAAGAGCTTTGATAGAGTGGAATCAAGTTTTCACAACTAGATTCTTTTGCAATAATAGCATCAAGGTTTCTTAAGAAAACTCCTATCGCATTAGAATTCACATCATATATTCGACGGCGTTTTAAATCTTTAGTAGAAAGGGCAGCACCACTTTCTTCCTTTTTTAAAATAACATCTAACTTTTTCGCTAAACTTGTTCCTTCCACCTCAAATTTTTCTGAAACCTCTTCGTACTTATCAAAAAGCATAGCAGTAGTAATCGACCCTTTTCCAGATTTGTACAAATCATAAAAGGTTTTGAAATAGTTATATAAGCGCTTAGGGTTAGTAAAACTGGCTGCGTCTTTGGTGTATGCTTCATCAAAAGTTGCATAGGTGTCTTCTAATGAACCTATTTTGAAGTCAATCATATTTTGTGCCTTACTCGACAAAATATCTCCCACTTTATTTTTCCCTCTTTTTGTTGGAAAATATTTAATCCAATCATCATAAAGTGCTAATAAGTCTGCTTGAACAGCAGCTATATCTGCTGCAGCGGCATTCTTTAAACGATCTTTTAAAATACGTTCTCCATAAGAGTAAATCGCAACATTTAAAGAAGGGCATTCAGTCTTAACTGCTAACCAAGGCTCATAAGCTGCAGTGTAATTTTTCACTTTTGCATTCTCTGCAAAAATGGAAAGATTTTGCAAACACTCTTGATTGTCTTGCGCTTTCATGTGACCAGATCCTAAAATAAGTAAGGTCACTAAAAGTTGTACATAATTTTTCATCTCTCTATTTTAATTATATTTTCTTTTTATAAACCATAAATCATTTAACGACAATCCTACACGAATTGCCCAAAAGCTTTCTTTTACTAAACCGCCTGTATCGACACCTCTTTGTCCTAATTCAAGCCCTACATTAAGGTTAGAATAACCAGAAACATTTGTGGCGCTGTAAAAGCCTCCTAATGGTAAACTTACTCCAAAGGATATGCCAGTTTCTTCTAAAGGAACAGAATTCACAATTACACCAGAGGTTTCTTGACGAAATCCTGCGCGATAAGCAATTCTTTTCCAGTAACTTGTTATCGATTCATAGTTAGGAATATACATCCCTCCCACAGACAAACGACTACTATCTTCATAGCTAATATTATTTAGTCGAATAAAATCATTGCGATAATTTCCAGAGTTAATCAATGTAATCTGAGCACCAAACAACCATTTTTTATCTTGACCCACACTCAAACCATAACTCATTCTATCACCTATAGTTAAACTAAGTTCGTCTAAGCCACTACTAGATAAATCTACTTCTTGAACGGCGCCTACATTTTGAGTAGATATGGACTGAGTATAATAGGTTTGACCATTTTTTGACACTAGAATATGCTCTGGTGCAAAACTCCCAAATGCATCTAAAACAATTTTATTTGTCAAAGCAAATTTTACATGCGCAGAAAGGTTATAATCAAAACCAGATATTGCAGAATCCCCTAATAAATAGGTGCCAAAATCGATATTTTCTTCTAAGCGAGAAGCCTGTGTATTGATGTTTCCAAAATTATAATTTACCGTTGCGCCTAGGCTAAAGCCTTTAAAAAGGTTTACCCCAACAGAGAAAAAAGTTTTATTGACTCCGCCACCACCCTCATACTGGTTGATAACTGCACTCCCTTCTATCGCATCATCAATAGATTGAAGCCTATACCCTACAGAAGAATAAGGCATTACTCCAAAACTAAACCCAAAATGCTTAGTAGGAATTGATACTGCTATATAATCTAATGAACCAGAAGCAACTTTGTCATTTGCCTCTAAAGAACTTAATTGAGTGTTTTTATAGTGAACACCCACCGAAAAAGTGGTTAGCTTTAATTCTCCTAAACTCGCAGGATTGTTGAGATTCGCGTGAATAGAATCAGAGTAGACACTTAATCCACCCATCATGCGATCGATTGCATTACCCCGAAAAGTAATGTCCCCTAAACCTCCCAAAGAATAAGGGGATGCAGAACTATTTTGTGCGTGGATAAAGGCCGTTGCTAATAACGCAAAAACAGATAATAATTTTCTCAACATTAATTTATATTGTAGTCCAGCAGATAGTTTAATCCATCTGCAAGAAAATTCGGATGGGCAAATATGGTGTTTTTTACGCTTTTAGACAAGAGAAGTGCATCTCCTCCTGTTAAAATTACTGTTAAAGAAGGGTATTCCCTTTGATATGCATTTATCTGACCCTCAATTTCATGAATAATTCCATGAATTACCCCAGCATTAATAGAAGTTGCTGTTGAATCCCCATACAAAGAAAGTGACTCTTCTGGGTTGACAAGCGGCAGCTTTCCCGTAAAGTGTTGCAAGCTTTTGAATCGCATATAAAGGCCAGGACTTATAGCACCGCCCAGATAGTTACCTTCTGCAGTAATAAAATCGAAGGTGAGACAACTACCTGCGTCGACAATAAGACAGTTTTGTAGTGGATACAATTTGGTCGCTGCAGCGACCAAAGCAATACGATCATCCCCTAAAGTTTCAGGAGTCGCATATTGAGAAGTAAAAGGAAAACGCAGCTCTTTAACCTCTTGCACTTGCTGCTGTGGAAAGATAGCTTGTAACTTTTCTTTTGTAATCATCCCGCGAACATCGGCATAAATAACATGGGTTAAAGCAGGGAAATTTTCGATTATTTGAACAGCTGCTTCTTGGATTGATTCCACCGTAGCAGACAATACACTTTCTTCTTGATCAAAAAGATGGTACTTGACCTTAGTATTTCCAATATCTAGGATTAAATGCATGGACAAATTTAAATAAAATGCGCTTGGCATTCTTTTCTTTTAAAAATGTTTTGTTGAGTCGCAAAAAGGACATTATATTTGCAACCACAATTGAGGTACCTTAGCTCAGTTGGTAGAGCAAAGGACTGAAAATCCTTGTGTCCCTGGTTCGATTCCTGGAGGTACCACATTTTAACCCTGTAAGTCATTGATTTACAGGGTTTTATTTTTTTAAGATCCTAATTTGTTCCAAATCTTGTTCCAAATATGGGTATTTTTTAGTACTTTTAAGACACTATGAGTGTTTATATTTCACCCAATTTAACTAAGAAAAAAACGGATTATAAACCTTCAGATAAAATCACCATATACCTGAATTATTATTTTCAAGGGAAGAAACTACGAATCCCTTCCGACGTTACAGTTTTATTTAAAGATTGGGATAAAAATTGGAAACAAGGAAGAAAATCTGATCCAATATTAAAAACTGATCAAAATCATGTTTCAAAAAACATTCTCTTAAAACAAAAATTAAGTGAAGTAAATCAGATCATTGATAGAATCAAATTAAATGGTCAAATACCTGTTATTGAATTAGTTAAAAACAATCTAAAGAATTTTAAAAAGGAAGAAGTCAAAAAAACTTTTGAGAATCTAGACTTGATTTTTTTGCTTAATGAATATTGTGATTACATAGAAAATGAAATAACCCTCAGAAAAGGATACAAGAAAAGTATTTTCACCTCCATAAAAAGAATTAATGAATTCACCCAACACTATAATAAAACATTGAATTACAATGTATTAGTATCTAATATAGATGAAGAATATCAAAAATCATTTTTGAAATTTTATTCCGATAAAGGTGATCAACCTTCTACAATAAGAAAACGATTAAAATCACTTGTTTCATTTGTTAATTGGTGTGGTAAACAAGGATATACTAATCATAAAATATCCGTTATACCTTTCAATCATAATTTTGAAAAGGAAGTCGTTTATTTAACAAGAGAAGAAGTCTTACAACTATATCAATTTGAAGAATTTAATTTTTCAAACAAGAATCATAAAAAACATACTAATGAGTTTTTTTACGATGAATTAAAGAATGGTAAAACGAAAACCTATACTAATCTAGAAGTTTATAAAGATATATTAGTTTTTGGTTGTGGTGTTGGATGTAGGTTTGGAGATCTTATTTCTTTAAGATTAGATAATTATCAATTCTCAGAGGATAGATCAAAAGGATATTTTGTTTTTAGAATGGAAAAAAGTAGAACTGGAAAACAAGTAAAGGTTCCTATTAACAGATTGACTTTTGAGATTTGGAAGAAATATTCTAAAAATAAAAAAAGAACAGATTCTATTTTTCCAAGGTCTTCTTCTGGAAATTTACCCACAAACCAAAAGATGAATAAACAGATAAAGGAGATTGGTAAAATAGTTGGTCTTAATAGATTAGTTTCCAAACCTAAGTTTAATGTTGAAGGAAAAATCATAAAAGAAAGTGATACAAGAGTTCCAATTCATTCTGTATTATCATCCCATATTATGAGAAGAACTTTTATAAGAGAAGGAATTGAAAATAAAATACCTACACATGTCATGATGTCAATGTCAGGTCATTCAACAGAGAGAGTTTACCATCAATATTTTTCTACTACCTCATCTGAACTTGATGAAGAAGGGAGAAAACTTTTTTCCTTAGAGTTAAATCATAAGGAAAATAAAAAATCATATAATCAAGTATCCCTTGAAAATCAACTATTAGAGTTAAAATCGTTGTTTGAAAAAGGTCTTATTCCTGAGGAGATATACTTAGAAAAAGTATCTAGATTGGTTTAATAATTGAATTTTCACTGATTACTTGCATATCATAAAATTCTTCGCTAACTTCACTATATGAAGGTTAAAGTATCCTCACTCAAACACCATCCCAAGAACAAGGAAATCTATTCCCTATCCTCTATTGAGGAACTGATGGAAAGTATTTCAGAAGTTGGATTATTACAAGTCTTAATTATTGACCAATACAATCAAATCATCAGTGGAAATAGAAGATTTGAATCTATTAAAAGATTGAAATGGGAAGAAGTTGAGGTTGAGGTGAAAGAAGTTAAAGATGGAGAAGAAGAATTACTCCTTATCCACTTCAATAAACAGAGAATAAAGAGTTTTAAGGAACTTATTAATGAATACCTAACACTTGATGGGTATTACAGAAAAGGACAAGGAAGAAGAACGGATTTAACTTCTGTTAAATCTAACAGAAGTTCTTCAAGAGATATGGTTTCAAAAGAAATGGGTATCTCTTCATCTCAATTACAGAGATTGATTTTTATTCACAAACATCACCCTGACCATATAGAACTTTTAGATAAAGGGATTCTTACTGTAAACCAATCTTATCTTCAAATCCAACGAGAACTTAAAGAGAAAGAAAGTAGAGAAAACAAACCCAACAATAAATCAAAGACAACTAAGAACTCATCATGGAGATTTTATCAGAAATCATCCCATGATATGAGTGAGTTAAAAGATGGTGAAATTCAAACCATTTTTACCTCTCCTCCCTATTGGAATAAACGAAAGTATTCTGAGGAAGAAGGATTAGGTAATGAGAAAACCTCTGAAGAGTTTGTATTAAATCTATCAGAACATCTTATAGATTGTAAAAGAGTATTAAAGTATAGAGGAAGTTTCTTTTTAAACCTTGGGGATACTTTCTATAATGGAAACCTTCAAAATGTTCCTCATAGAGTAATCCTTAAACTTCAAGAACAAGGATGGATACTTAGAAACACTATTATCTGGTCAAAGACCAATCCCAAACCCTCCTCATCAAAATCAAATCTTACTCCCTCTTATGAATTCATTTTTCATCTTACTAAATCAATGGAGTATGATTACTACCCAACACTAACCAAACTCTCAGATAAAACTAAACCCTCACTTCCACCTCGACACAGAAGTGTAAATGGAGAATACTCTAATTCTATTTCACCCTACCTACCCAACATCAAAGGAAAGAACATGGGAGATTATTGGAATGAGGATATCGTAAGAACTTCAGTAGCAAATCAAAAGTTAGATATCGAAGGAGAACACCCAGCTCCTTTTCCTGAGGAAATCATCACTCTACCTATTCTTCAAACTTCCAAAGAGTTTGAATTGGTATTAGACCCTTTCATGGGAAGTGGAACTACTGGAAGAGTTTGTGATAAGTTAGGGAGGAGTTTTGTGGGATATGATTTGAAGGTGTATTAGTATAGTAGGTGTTTTTTGGAGTTATTTCTCCACCCACTTTGTGATTTATATTTCACAAAAAAGATTTTTAAATCTGATTGTGATGGGTAATCTACAAAGTATATTTGCTTATCCGATTGAGAAGAATATTTGACAAAATACCATAAACCTTCATTTCCTTTTGATTGGGATTGGTAATCTACTTTAAACACTTTTAAATCCGATTGAGATTCATAATTAACTACAAAAACTTTTAAATCAGATTGAGATGGATAATCTGTAGTAAAAATCTTTTGAGAGAAAACAAGTGATGGAAGTAAACACAATCTAAAGAAAAGGGAACACTTGTACATTAAATAAAGATTTAGTTAAATTCAATCTTGAATTGTTTTGATTTTGGCTCCATAATAATAAACAAATATTGGAGAGAAAAAACAGACAGAGTTGGTTAAAAGATCAATTAAATCAAATGTGCCTGGGATTGTTTTAAAATATTGTAACAGTTCAGGACCAATTACTATAAATAACGATATCGTTAAATATAATAAGAGACTTTTCTCTAATTTAAATTCCCATACCATTATTAATATGATTGATAGAGAAAATGACCATAAACCATAAGGTAAGTTGTAAATGAAAAAATCAGATGGGGTATATGAACTGAAAACTTCTCTTAACTCGAGAATTAATTTTTCTATTCCAATAAACCGGAACCAATTAAACATCTTAAGTCCCAAAGGTCTATAAGCGATGTATAAAAGACCTCCAATTATTAAAGGAATAAAACTTAAAATATATTTAAACCCCTTACACATAAAGAAGAAAAAAAGAGGTCCCTTTAAAATTATTGATTTTAATCACACACAGATAATCGATATTCAATTAATCTATTAGTGTCACTACTATATTCAAAATATGGGGTACACCAAACATCGATTCCCTTTTTTTTCATGTAGATGTTAATCCAAGCACATTCATAAGTTCCAAAACTAAATTCTGTAAAACCGTATGAACTTCCAAATCGATTTACCATTTGATTATAATCCATTTTCATAATTGTATCGAGAACCATCCTTCCTTCTTTTGTGTCAGGGTTTATCTTAAGGATTTTTTCCTTCTTTTCTAAGTCCTTTGAAGTTTCTTCATCAATAGAACCAAACGCAATTATCATAAAGAGTATTATTGAAAATATTGAAAAGACATGTTTCATAACAGATTAATTAACAGGTTTAACATATACTGGAGAATAGTATTCGTTTTTTTTCCAATCCCAGAGTTCAATTTTTATTCGATTATCTTTTCCACTAAAATCTGAGGTGCTTCTGAACATATCCCTTTGTGCGTTTCCAAAAAGATCATTGTAAACAACTTCCCATATATATACACAGTCTTCTCTGTCAAAGGATTTTTTTAAATCAAATTGATAAATTACCGAGAAGAGTTTTCGTTGACCATTATTAGAATAGAGTTGTGTTTTTAGAATAGTGTTTTTGTGAACATCAGATTTACAGTTATTAGGGGTCGGATTTTTAAACTCACTATTATGTTCAATCATTCCTTTTGCAAATTGATAAGAACTAGGAGACGACTGACTAACTTCAGGGGAATTACCTATATATTCATCGATTAATTTCATTGTATTTATATCCTTTTCAGAATAGGGTTCTTCCAGTTTATAAAAATTCCTCCCGATCTTCCAACTGGAGTCATCATTAGTAATCCATTCATATTCATGACTGAACTGAATAACATTATCATAAATGTATTTAGGATTTAGTTCATACTTAATTTTTAATAACTTGTGAAGTTTATATTCCATATTTAAAAGATCTAAATATGGAGATTCATAGCCTTTTAATTTAAGAATTTTAACAACTTCAAATGTTTCAATATTATTATATTTATCTAAGAAGTAATTTGATTTTTTGGTTTTAAGTAATTGTAATATTTCATTTATGGTGTTTTCAATTGTACTTTCATCTTCTTCTACGACACCTCTGTACTCAAACTTATCTGATCTTACCCCGTCTTTTAACATTTGATAATGTCGAAACTTCTCATTAATAAAATTATCAACATCAGATAAAATACGTTTATCAACCTCAAAAATATCATCAATATTTATCGGATTAAAATTATATTCTTTCCAAAATGAATCGACGAATTTATTAAATTCTCTTCGTTCTATTTCTTTCGATAATTTAGATCCAAAACCTGTTTTTTTAATAAATCCTGGATTCAAATCTATAGTGTAAGGGAAATATTCTCTATTTGACCTTAATCCAGAGTGTATGTTCCTTAAGATCTTCCTCGATTCAAAATTATCTATATATAAATCATTTATCATTTCTTCAAAAGAATTATAATAAGAGTTTTTAGATTCTTTTTCAAATTTTGAATCTTTTCTTTCTTCCAATACTACTTTTAAATTTAAAATCTCTTTGTTTCTTTTTTTTAAAAGTTCAATTCTATTTTTAATACGACTTAATGAATCTTTAAAATCAGTTCTTATTACAGAAAAATTAACATCTAATGGATTTTCGTACATATTGTATAACCTAATAACAGGGTTGTTTTGATATTTAATCATTAGATTTTCTTTTTTTGATGGATTTGGATAAGAAAATAAAGTTTTCATCAATTTAAAATCTTCTTTTGATTGGGAAAACCCTAAACTAAAAACAAATAGAGTAAATATTAAGATTATTGTTTTTTTATTCATGTTGTTATTTTAGAAAGTACAATTTGAGACTTATTTGTAAGTTATATATATATTAGCACACGATGCGATTATTTATTTTACTATTAACATTTTCTGTATACTCTCAAAATAATTTTGAATCAATAGACAACTTCATTTATGATTATAATAAACAGATATTTGAGATCTGGGTTAAAGATTCAATATATGAGTTTGATCTTAATAAAAACTTAATCGATAGATATGACAATCCGTTATACTCGACAATCGATATTAGTGCTATTCAAACGATCTATGGACATAAAAACGAACTACTTGCAATTAATGGATCAGGGAATATTTTCAAAAACGAGAATAGAATAGATAATTCAAACATTGATTCTTTTTTCACAAATAGTATAACATTCGAATATAATGATACCTTATTTAAATTAGGAGGTTATGGATATTGGACAAAGTTTAAAGGAATTATATACTTAGATAAAAATCAAAAAACCTGGGAATCCTTTTATTTAACGAAAATTGATGAAAAATATA
The DNA here is from genome assembly GCA_943787295.1 of uncultured Flavobacteriaceae bacterium. GTDB lineage: Bacteria > Bacteroidota > Bacteroidia > Flavobacteriales > Flavobacteriaceae > Arcticimaribacter. Next base: position 1,083,612 of record CALSLW010000001.1, read on the forward strand.
AGGGAATACTTTCACCCAAAATCTCAAATATTGATAATCATCAATATTTGATTTATGGAGGGAAAACTTTTGATGATAGAAATCCACTAAATGAAGAAACTAATATGAAAGTATATCTATTGGATATGTTCAAAAAACAAATTTCAAAATATGGTGATTCTAAGTCAGACTTTCAAGGAAGAAAAGTAGAATCAAAGGATTTAATTTTAAACAAGAAGGGAATTACGAAACTTGATTGGAGAAAAAACAAAATGTCTTACTATTTAACGAGTTGGACTTCCAAGGTTGATTTAAATTCAAATATTTATTTAGTTAACAATGAATTTTACTTCATTGAAGAGAAAGATCGACTTTTCAATTTATCCTCCTCACCAAATGAAATACAAAATCTTAATGTCTATAATAGTAATGATATAATTCGAAACGATAATAAACAAGTTACTTATGTTGTGTTAATTTGTTTGATTTTACTTGGGTTTATTTTTATTTATAAAAAATATAACACAATCTCAATTGGAAAGGACAAAATGATGTATCGTTTTAAAAGTATATCAATTTCTAGGAAAGATCACCAAATCCTATGTGAAATAATAAAAAACAATAATATTACCACCAATCAAATTCATAAGTTTATAAAAACGAACGATCTTCATCCAAACCATATTTATCGACTGATACCTGAAACAATGTCGGATATAGAAAAGTCAATAAAAATACTTACAAATTCAAACCAACCAGTTTTTTCGATCTCAAAAAACAAAATGGATCGAAGAATAAAAGAGTATAGGTTAAATCCCCACTATAGAATTAAAAATTAACTCCGATATAAAAACCACTCCGATACCCATTTTGAGAAAAAGTATTTCCTCAGTTACAAGAAACCTCTTCTTTGAAATAACTTCTGTTAGATTTAACAGAAGTTGAATTAGTATTAGACCCTTTCATGGGAAGTGGAACTACAGGGAGGGTTTGTGATCAATTAGGGAGGAGTTTTGTGGGGTATGATTTGAGAGAACATTAATTTGGTGGACAATTACCCCAAATAGGTTTGTTATTGTTGGTTAGAACAGAATTAGTAGCAAAAGAATCAGGCTCCGATGAAATCTTAGTTACACACCATCCTGTTAAATCTTGGTTAAAAGGAGTTAAAGCATAAGATACTCCTTCAAACATTGATCTCATATTTATAACATTACTAACATTCCAATTACCTATATCTTGATTGAATACAGGTTCAAGAAAGGGGTCATGAAAATTTACATATTTAAACATACTTCCCATATTAGTTACACTTGAAGTATCCCAATCACCTATATATTGATTGAATGATCTTGCATCATGAAACATACTACCCATTTGGGTCACATTAGAAGTATCCCAATTTCCTATGTCTTGATTGAAGTCACGATTAAATTTAAACATATTTCCCATATTAGTTACACTTGAAGTATCCCAATCACCTATATATTGATTGAAATCATTATTCAATGAAAACATTCCACTCATATCAGTAACATTTGAAGTATCCCAACTACCTATATCTTGGTTAAAAAATGCAGCATCATAAAACATACTTCCCATATTAGTTACACTTGAAGTATCCCAATTACCTATATCTTGATTGAAATCTGTACCAGAAAACATATAATTCATATCTGTAACATTAGAAGTATTCCAATTTCCAATATTTCCGTTAAATAAAGATTGTCTATAAAACATACGATTCATATTAGTCACACTTGAAGTATCCCATAATCCAAGGTCTTGATTGAAATAAGCATAAGAAGAAAATTCACAACTAAACATATGACTCATATCAGTAACATTTGAAGTATCCCAACTACCTATATCTTGGTTAAAAAATGCAACATCATAAAACATGAAACTCATATCTGTAACATTACTAACATTCCAATTACCTATATCTTGATTGAAATTTGTTCGATAAAACATTTTACTCATATTAATAACATTAGAAGTATTCCAATTTCCAATATCTTGATCGAAACCAAAATCTCCATAAAACATATTATTCATATCTGTAACATTAGAGGTATTCCAATTTCCAATATCTTGATTGAATCCTGAGTATTTAAACATTCCACTCATATCAGTAACATTTGAAGTATCCCAACTACCTATATCACCTATATCTATATTATTATCATTTGCTCCATAAAACATAACATTCATATCTGTAACATTAGTAGTAATCACCTTAGAAAGATCATCTCCATTATTTCTCATTGTTATTAATAAATCTCGATCAACCACAGTATAATTAGATCCATTAAATTCATATACATTTCCAACTACAGCATAATCATATACCTTTAGAGTAACTCCATTTTCATCTAAGTAAATAGATGGAAGTGCTTCAAAAACAGCATTGTAACTTTTTGCTTCGTTAATATCTACCTCTATAGGGTTTTCTACTCCAACATAGTCTCCAGTCCATCCATTAAAACTCCATCCATCTGCTGGCACAGCTGTTAACCTTACCACACTACCAGAATTATAATCTGTGGATTTACCTGAGGAAACTATTGTCTCTGTAATTGTTCCCTCACCTTCAGTAGTTGTGGTTAAAGAATAAGTTACTTTAATAAAGTTAGCCGAAAGTGTTTGGTTAGATGAAACTACAACAGTTAAAGGATTATCAGTAGAACCATTAGACCATCCTGAAAAAACATATTCATCGTTTGGAGTAGCGGTAACTTGAACTGAATCACCACTTTGATAAGTTCCACCTGTAGTGTTAACAGATCCTCCCTCTGTTGATGAAATAGTTAATGTATAATTCCGTACAACAGGTTCTGTTGGTGTAATAGTTGATGGATCATCTCCTTTACCACAAGAGATTATTAATGTTAATATTAATAGGGAATAGATTTTCTTAATCATGTTAAGATTTTTTTCAAACTTAATTCTTATTTAATTAGTTTGCATAAATTTGCTATATGAAGCAAATACTTTTTTTTCTTTTACTTTCCTCCTTTTCATTTTCTCAATCTTTATCTTTTAGTGATGAAAATTTAATTCATTCTCTTCTTTCATTAAAAAACGAAAGAATGTATTTGTTTTATACTAATAAACTTATTGATGTAAATTTAAATGACTTCTCTACAAAAGATGTTTTATATGACTCTTCCAATATAGACCTAAAGTATTTTATTCCAGTTTCTGTTAACTTCAAAAATTATTTTTTAGACCCTCTAGGTGGTGGTGTTTATTTATTTGAAAATTATAAAATCAAAAGAATTGACACATCCTATAAACATAGGATGCAGATTGAATCAAGTGTATTTACCTATAGAAATGGAATTTACAAGTATGGTGGATATGGGTTTTGGTCTAATAGAAATTTCATCACTAAGTTTAATTTTGAAACAAATCAGTGGGATTTTGTAACACATCTTAATAGTAAAGAGTTACCATCTGGAAGTCATAAGTCCATTGTTAAAATGATTGAAGATGATCTGTATGTTTATGGAGGATTAAAGGTTAATGAATTCAATCCAAATATAATTGAAGATAATAATGAAATCTGGAAATTTGATTTTATTAATAAGGTTTGGAAAAAATTAGGAGTAAATAATCTTCAAAAGGACATTACATTAAATAATATGAAAATTAATTATGGAAACAAGTCTCTGTTTTTTGATAAAAAAACTAACACTTCTAGTCATATTGATTTTACAAATAATACATTATCAACTTACAAGAATTCAACTTTACTTAACTCATTAAGTTCTCTTCCAATTTCTTTCTTTTACAAGAATAAGTTTTACCTTTTCATTAAGGAAAACCCTTCATCTACTATTATAGTTTTAAAAACCAGGAATGAGGATGAGATTTTAGGGGAGATAATTGATCATAAATCTTTTTACAGAAATCAATCAGATCTGATTATTTTAATAGTTATAATTGGATCTGTTTTAATTTTGATTTTAGTCTATAAAATTATCAGACATGTAAATAAAAAGAGAAATAAACTATCTACAAAATATAAAAATAAAGTAAAATATAAAAATAAAGAAGTTGATTTAGATGATATATCATATGAAATAATGAAGATTCTTATTCAGAATGAATTTGTTGTTTCCAAAGATATTATCCCCTTATTAAAAACACCTCATATAAATTATGCTCATTCCACAAGAGTAATGAGAGATACTCTATTTCAAATCAATTTTAAGTTAAAAAGACTTGTTAAATCTGAAACTGATGTGATAGTTATTAAGAAATCAGATTACGATAAACGGATTAAACAATACTCAATTAATCAAAAGTTATTTAATAAATCTTAGATTTTAACTTCTGTTAAATCTAACAGAAGTTATCATATCATTTCCCTTAGGGAGAAAAAATCAACTCCGATATAAAAACCACTCCGATTAGGGTTTAGTGAAAAAGTCCTTTCTCAGTTACAAGAAACCTCATCCTGTAAATACTGATATACTATATATATCTGATGAATTTTCAAAAATAAAAATCAAATTTTAAGATCACCCTATCATTTTCCATAAGAGAAAAAACTAACCACGATATAAAAACCACTCCGATTAGGGTTTAGGGAAAAAGTAATCTCTCAGTTACAAGAAACCTCATCTTTGAAATACTGATACAGTAGTTGAATAATCCTTTTTTAGGAGAGTCTATCAACCCTTCACCTATCTTCATTCTGATACACTTTGATTATTTAACCTCTTAACTGAAGAATTCCCTTTCAAACTATTCTCCCACTCTAATAAATCCTTTTCTGTGATGTATTTTGAATGAGTTGATACTTCTATCATCTTCAATCCTCTATTTCTTCTCCAATCTTCTATGGTTACTCTATCTACTCCATAGAGTTCCATTAAATCCTTTTTACTCAATCTTTTTTCCATATACTTTAATCTCCTCTTTTTCTAATAGTTCTCTAAACTTCTTATCATACATTTCTCTATCTCCTGATATTCTGTACTTCTCAAGTTTATGAGATAAATTTTTAATCAAGACAGACTTCTTCTTTAATAGTTCTACCATATGTCTTGCTTGTTCATCCGTTATCTTTTCTTTCATATTATTTCCTTTCAGAGTATTTTTAAAAACAGTAATAACCTCGTACTTGAAATACTTAATCAGTTCGAGGTTGATACTCTTTATTTTAAACTTTTCTTTTATTTAAAACTAACTACTACTTCACAATTAGATATAGTGAGTCCATTAAGGGAAATTCCCTTTTAAAAAACTATTTCCATTTTTCAGTTGAATCTAACAGACACTCAAACAAGAATTCAACCTATCTGCATTTTAACGAGTTCAGACCTTTCTTCTTTACCTCTCGGAACACTAATGACTGGTTTTACCTATCGGTGAGTGTTGGTCATTATTGGGTACTTCCCCCATGTGTCAGGTGTAGTATCTCGGTAGATTAAGTATTTCTTAGAGTAATCTACAACTCAGTAGAACAATTGGTTCTATATATAAGTATTAGAAACTTTAGAAAACGTAAAGAAAAGTGAGAAAAAATAAGAAAATAACTTCTGCCAAATCTAACAGAGGTTGGAACAAGATTTGTTCCAAATGGAACATTTTTTGTTCCAATTTTAATATATTTGAATATATATATTATTGAATATCAATATTTTATGATGTTGGTTTTAGTACTGGAGGTACCACGAAGAGCAACTAACTAAATACGGTTAGTTGCTCTTTTTTTGGTCTTGATTCTACTTTTTAATATTAGTCTAATATACTGTAATTCATTACATTGTAAATATTAATAGTCTAATCTAGCATTTTGCGTTCCTGTTCATAAAGACTTTCAAAACCAGCTAACACTGCTGCAACATCCCTTTACCAAATTGCACACGATAAATACAATTGTGTAACAGAGAATCTTTTTTATATATTTGAGATAACCATAAACCAATTTAAAATGAAAAAATTACTTTTACTAAGTTTATCTTTTTGCTCTTTTTGTTTTTCCCAAAAAGCAACGACAGTTCCCCCACCTGCAACTCAGAACCAATATGTTGAGATTTCCTACATTAAACCTAATCCCGAGATGAACTACGGGAAAATTCTCAATGAGAATTGGAAAAAACTACATCAGAAAAGAGCTGATAACGGTACTATCATTGGATGGGATGTTTGGTGGGCCGATGGGAGTAATGATGAATCGGACTACAACATCGTCATTGCCACCTTGGTTAATCATCCCGACAGTCTAAGGGTTAACCCAGGCATACGTTCGGTTTTTCCAGAGTGGAACGACAACCAGTATAATCGTTTTGTCAACGAAAATAAAAAATCAAGAAAGATTGTTAAAAACCGTTTAGTGGTTGTGAAAGAAGGAGTTTTTAGAGGAGATTCTGTTTCCAGTATGGCGGTGCTCAATTACATGAAAGTTGATATCAAAAATGCAGCGAAATATGAAAATTTTGAAAAAGAATACATGAAAGGATTTAAACAATCTCCAAAATATGGATGGGTTCTCCACAAAAGAGTCGATAAAGTTGGTTCTGCATTAAAATGGAACTACTTAACTGCCGATTTATACAACAGTATGGACGACCTCATGAAAGAGCGAGTCCCCACTGGTGATCCTTCAAAAAATAAGGCGCTAATGAAGGGATTAGCGACCCGTGACCATGTGTGGTCAGAAACCCTTTGGAACTGGATGTCCATCAGGAAAAAAGAATAGATTGTATGTGACAAATCACAATGAACAAAAAAAAAGAGCAACTAACTTAATACGGTTAATTGCTCTTTTTTTTAATCTCAATTTTAATTTTCATCCTAAGTTCAATATACTGTAAAACAATAGACTGAAAACCTCAACAGTTTAAGTTAGCTTTTTTAGTTCCAGTTCATAAAGACTTTCAAAACGAGCTATCACCTCTTCTGCTTCACTTTTCCTGACAGCAATACGATATACACAATTAATCCCTAAATCTTGCTCAAGGATATGAATATTTTTCTCTTTTACGATTCTCATCACCTTATTCATTAAGGGATAATCAAAAATCAACTGATAACTAACATCAATTGTTCGCTCCACAACAGCCACACTTTCTAAAGTAAGTTGTGCTGAATATTTATACGCCTGTATTAAACCGCCCACCCCTAGTATAGTCCCGCCAAAATAACGCACAGAAACCACCAGTATATTCGTCATATCAAACGACTGTAGTTGCCCGTAAATAGGTTGCCCAGCAGAGTTATTAGGCTCTCCATCGTCATTTGCTCTAAAACGAATCGTCTCCTCTCCTAATTGCCAGGCATAACAAAAATGTCCAGCAGTAGGGTGCTTTAGCTTCAACTGTTCTAGGAATAATTTCACCTCTTCCTCTTTTGAAATAGGGAAGGCATAGCCAAAAAACTTACTCCCTTTCTCTTTAAATAAAGTTTCTTGTGATGGGCTTTCGATTGTTCTATAAGTGTCTTTCACCGATCTAGATTTCGCCTTCAAGATAAACAAGTATATTTATTTAAACCCTATTACAATTAAGGGATAAACCACTGTAATCTACCGCTACATATTTGTATTGAGATTATACATAAAAAAAGCCCCACCATTATGGTGAGGCTTTTGATTTTAAATAGGGTGGGTTAGAAATCCATTACTCTGACCATTAAAACAGTGTTCACAACTGATCTAATATCGTTTACAGCCGCACTATACTTAGCAAAGTCTGCATCAGCATACATCGTTTTTGTTCTGGCTAATGCAGTTTTTACATCTGGAGCTCCAGACCAAACAAAATGAGTAAAGTCATTAGTTTTACCTAGGATTGGATATCCTAAACCAAATGAATTTTTAACTCCCATTTTCTTCATCATTTTTTGAGCAAAAGGGATAAATGCACCTGCATACTTAGACGCATCTGTTACGTTCATTTGCCAAATCATAAAAACTTGATCGTTTGACCAATCGTTTTGATACCATGCTGGTACATTTAACTGTTGAGAAACAGGTGTCATGTATTTACCTAATTTCTCCCCGAGTAATTGGGTCATAGGAGAGCCAGCAAATGACATCATAAATTGTTCAAGTCCTGCTTCATCTTGAAAACAAAACTGTACAGAGTGTGTTGCTCCATTTGTACCATTAAACGAATACTGAAATAAAGACTTAGTCCCCTGAATGTTCTTTCCCCAGTCAGAGTCCATCATTGCTTTTAATGTGCTAACAACCATTTCAGGTTCATCAGCCTCAAAGTCATAAAAGGCACAGTATTGTGCACTGATAGTACTAGACATCACAAAAGCGAGCAAAATAATAAAATTTTTCATTGTTAATTAATTTATGGTTAGACCCTAAATATAAACAAAAAAATATTTATAAATGTTAACATAAAGCAATGAAAAACAAGAGTATGTAAGCGACAAACACTTAGTGCTTATAACATAAAATTGAAGGAGAGTTTTAAAATATTGAATCTTTACCCCTCTTTATGCGCTCCATCGCAAAAAGGCATTTCTTTTGAAAGACCACAACCACAAAGAGAAAATCGCGGGCCGTGTTCGATGGGGTTACCATCTGGATCTGTCAAATTGATTTCACCTCTCACCACAATTGGCCCTTGTGGTTTTCTAAAAATAGTGGGTCTACTCATAGCGTGTAATTTAATTTAGGGAAGATAAAAAAGTAAAGTCAATAAATTCCCTTCTTTTTCCCAAACCTCAATTTCGTTACGTTTTACTTGATCGATACATTTAGCGATCCATACAGGCTTATGAGCTCTAATCTCCTGTCAACTTGCAGCTTTTAGCGATGCTCTTTTACTAGAATAACATCATCTATTTGCGTCAAGAATTAATATTTAAAGGAATTTATTGTAACAAATAGAAAAAGCTACCCTCTTATAGAGTAACTCTTAAATCCTTTCTTATGAAATCTTTTATCTTAACCCTGTTAGCTGCTGGCTTGTTAAGCAGCTGTGTTGTGGTTCGTTTTCCAGCCGAAATCAAAGTACATGTTGACCTACCAGAGAACATTTCTGAGAATCAAGTCGATCGCTTAATCGATAAAATCCCTCCAACTGTAGGTCAACGAAAAATCAAAACACGAGTTGAAATTAGTTCAAAAGAAGGCACTACGGTGAAAGAAGAAAAAACAGAAGAAAACTACAATCAGAATAATTAAGACATAAAAAAAGCCCTCCAAGTTACTGGAAAGCTCTTCACTGGTTTTCTACAAACCTCTTGCACCTTTTAGTGCAAGCAACACAACATTTTTTGCCCTTGCGGGTAATATTTTCATTACAAAGATAGCTTAAATTATTCTATTCGCAATTCTCAATAATCTCCTCTGTGATTTTGTGGTGGTGTTGCACGTGATAAATACAAAAAAAGAGCATTTCACGTAAGGTAAGTTTCCCGATAAGGGGATGTGGAATAACGTAATAGTCTAAGTCTTTCTCTGAACACTTTTGCGCGACCTTAATCAATTTTTTAACGACATTTTCATATGCCTTCATATGTTTTTGCTTTGAACTATAGGGTACTGCTGGAGGTTGAAATTGTTTTGGTGCAACCGCGGTTGCCCCATCTAAAGCTTTTAAATAACGTGCAACTAATGCGTCGTAACTTCTTGAGGGACGGTTAGTGACACCAAATTGATACTTTATTAAAAAACGCGGTAATCGAATTGCTAATACGACTGGAGATACAGATTTTCTTATATGCTCTAATTGTTGCCCTGGGGTCCATTTTTCATTCCAAGAAAAATCAAATTTATTTTGATTTAATGCAGAGATTGTCTCTTTGAAATTCTTATGCTGAAGTGTGATTTCTTTGACCACATCTTCTTTTTCCCATAGGGCAGTATTATTCATAAGCTAAAGTCGTCATGCTTGCAAGACAAGCAGGCTTTTTAATGTCTTTTATCTCTACTTTAATGTTCCAAAGGATTTTTAATCCTCCAAATTTTTGATCTTCTACTTTCGCTAAGGTTACAATCCCTCTCAACAAAGCACCTTCAACAACTGGATGTGGAAAACGAACAGCATCTATTCCGCAGTTAAAACCCATTTTTAGTGAGCTAACTTGTATCGTATCAGACAAGAATTTTGTGATTAAGCCCAGAGACAAAAATCCATGAGCGATGGTCTTTTTATATGGAGATTCTTTTTCTGCTCGCTTTTGATCAACATGAATCCATTGATGGTCATGTGTGGCTGCTGCAAAATGATCGATCATCTCCTGGGTTACTTTTACCCAAGGAGAAGGCTCAAATGTTTTTCCTTCTGCCGATTTAAACTCGACAAAGTCATTGTATTTCATAGATCAGATTTAGACTTTGAATATAGTTAAAAAGAAGAAAACCTTTTTTTAGATTAGGTTATATTCTTGTAACCTTGATAATAAATCAAAGGATTTTTTTCTGGCAAAGCTGCTAGATCAATCACCCTACATAGCACCAAAACATGATCTCCCGCTTGAATTAATTGTTCAATCACAGTAGCATACCATGCGTGAGCGTTTTCTAGTATTGGCGCTGCTTGTTTCAAAATAAATTCTGGTGCTGGATCTAAAGTAGCCATCTTAGCAAAATGATTGCTCACCCCTTCCATTTCTTCTGTTAAAATACTTATACCTAAAGGATCTCCAACTTTAATATAGTCGGCCATTTGATTTTGATTCATCAACGAAAATAATACCAAAGGGGGATCTAGAGATACCGACAAAAAAGAACTAGCTGTCATCCCGTGGGGTGCGCCTTCAGGATTTATTACGCTAACAACACTTACTCCGGTTGCAAAACAACTGGCTACGCTTCTAAGTTGTTTAGGATCAATCGTCTTCTTTTCCATGCTTTTTTTAGTAAAAGTACATATCTATTCTAACCTAATATGCAAAGGATCAAAATTGTTTTAGATCAAATTGACGTACCTTTGTCACAACACTATACCCATGAATTATACTGTAGGAGATCAAGTCGATTTATTTATTGTTAGGGCCACCCAACTAGGCTATGTTGTTTTAATCGACAATGATGCAGAAGGATTACTTTTTAATAGCGATGTCTTTCAATCTTTACAAAAAGGAGATCAAGTAAAAGGCTATATCAAACTTATTCGTGAAGATGGTAAAATCGATGTAAGCCTTCGCCCGCAGGGGTTTCGAAATGCTATCGATGCAGATTGTGACAATATTCTTTCGATCTTAAAAAAAGATAAGGTATTAAATCTAACCGATAAGAGTAGTCCAGAAGACATTCGCTCACAGCTCAATATGAGCAAAAAAGCCTTTAAAAAAGCCATTGGTTTTTTATACAAAAGAAAGGTGATTGTCCTGCAAGAGGATCATATCGAACTACTTAACTAGGAAAGAGGGCGACTAATTTTCTGCAATAGGGCGGGCAAATTTTTCATTTTCTTCCTCCCATCGAAAATCCCCTTTGGTAACATTTGTTAAGGGATTATAAAACACTTCTAAATATTTAATCGACCTAATTCCTTTTACTTTTACTTGCACTAAAAAAACATGAAAGTGATGGCTGCTATAGGGACTTATAAAAGTTGAATATGACTTCCAAACAATATTCCTAGTGTATTCCACATTGGAATAAGTAGAAGAAACATATTGATTAACCATTTGATTAATGTCTTTAACATCTAATGGGGAGAAATTATTTTCACCTCTGTTTTTTTCTTCTTTTAAGCGAATAAAACCCTCATGAGTATTATTAAAATCGTTTAATGAAGGGGGATTTACCTGGTTGGCTATTTCTAGTTGCAACAAATCTGCTTTCCCATTTTCTCTTTCTTCTAAGGATGGATCAAAAACAAAATCTAACATTTCTATATCCCAATGATATTCGCTTTTAACCGTTTTAAAATTCGGGTCATAGATCACTTCATAAAAACTTTGTTCATCTTTGCCTTTTACTTTTAGAACAGCTATAAATTTGTGGTTGTGATTCTTATATGAATGTGTTGTTTGGGTTTCATAAGAATCCCAAATAATATTTTCAATTTCCTCTACTAAATCAGGAAACTTCTCTTCTATAAAAAAAATGATTTTTCTTTCAATTTCTGAAATCCCTATGGGAACAAGTTCCCCAGAAACGTTATCTAGTCCTTGATGCTGCTCAATAAAGTGCTCAAATTCAACAATAGTCTTTTGAGCCATATTTGGTGTTGAAAATAACATTAAACCTAACAATGTAAATAGATAGCTTGTCTTCATAACTATAGTTTTGGAAAGAGGGACATCATTTAAACTAAAAGACAACACTCTAGAATGCAAAAGTACACTTTCTACACAAAATGCGCAATCTTGCCCTTTATAATGGTTCAAAACACCTCAATGGAAAAATACAATTTCAATACGCTAGGATTTTTCCAATCCTCCTAATTACGAACAGCAACATAAAACAATAAGCGATAGATGAACTAATATAAAAGGGGTATAAAAAAAGCCTTCAATTTCATGAAGGCTTTTAAACTATTCTAGCGGTCTGGACGGGACTCGGACATTTTGGGGACATGTTGTCATAATTGGGGAAATTGTTGCCTTGTAGGGACAATATGATACATTTTCCCTACATTTACCCAATATAAACCACCCACCTGACCACCCACCGATGAGATTTGCATTGTCAAAACCAGGAGCAGAAATCACAACCATCAGAATTGAAATTGATTTGCCTGGAATAAAATCACCATTTAAATATAGCACTGGAAGATCAATCAAACCAGAGCATTGGGATCAAAAAAATACAGAGCCAAAACAATGAGGAGAGCTTAGGGTGATCGCAATCGAAAGCTTAATTTAATTCTGAATGAATATGAGTTTGCAGTTGAAAGGATTCGGGATTTATATTGAGCAACACTCACAAAAGACAAACTAAAATCAGTACTGGATGATTATTTCCATATCAAGGATAAAAACCCTGATCGAGCGATTCCAGCGCTGGGAGACTGGCACATTTTTTAGTTAATCACTAATATATCCCAGACTTCACCAACTGCATTTTCATCGTATATATATGTTTTTTCTCCTACCCATATGCATGGTGTGCCTGGAAAATATGATAGTGTTCCCGCTAATACAAGCTCACCATCAATAGCTTCAATCCCTCTAATAACTCCAGATATCTCTCCGTTTGAAATTAAATATTTATTCCCATTTTTCCAATAAGTAGGATATTCAAAATCCATGTCTTGGGAGAAACCAGCTAGATATACATTTTCTTGATCATCAACAATCATATCGAAAACCTCACTATTCTGCCATCCATCATCCACAGATCCAATATTACCAGTTTTCCTTTGACCATCAACCCAATATGTGGGTTTAGTTATATAACCTAGAAAATCATGTGGTGCTGATGTAGTGCCTCCAATAAATTTCCTGTTGTTTACGATCTGAATATACTTAGCCTCACCATCACCATGTTTTGGTTTACTCAGATTTTTTCTTAAACCATTTTTCCAATATGATGGTATAAGTGAATGAGATTTCATATAGTAGCCAACGCTAAATAGATTATTATCTTGATCTACTTCAATTCCCCAGCTCATAGAATCCGCATTTATAGTAAGGTTTGTTTTGAATCCATTTTTCCAAAAACAGGATCCGTTTTGAAAATAGCCCCCAACATAGATATCTCCTTTATTAATGGTTATTCTTTGGCCTTCCGAAAAACTCCCTTCAAGTTCGGTTTGAGTTTGATTAGATCCATCCAAATCCATAGCCCAAACACTTCCTTTTCCTCCATATGCCCATCCTGTTACATATATCTTATTGTTTTGATGGAATAAACCGGTTGCTTCTGTTGCATCGCCAATTAACTTGATTTTCTTCTCGTTGATCCAAACTATTGCACCATCATTTAGTGTTGAACCTGCTACAACAATAGTTTTATTTAAAAAGTTCTCATCAAAGAAACTGGAACTTTTTTGATCAACAGAATCTTTAGTACAACTAAAGAGTGATAAAATTGATATTAAAAGAAGTTGTTTTTTCAAAAAATTTAATTAGGTAAACAACAAATTTATTTATTATTGATTTGTATTTAATTTGTTTGGTTTTAATTACCAGAAATAAATGAATTTAGTACTCTATTTTTAGATATGAAACACCAGTAACTGCCAATGGGGATTATTTATCACTTTTGGAAAAAACAACTAATCCAATAAACGGATTAAGAAGACTAAGTCAAAAATTTATTAACTTAGTATTTTCACTATTGAACTACTAATTTATACTCCACATTTATTAATGGACATATATCCAGTTTACCTTTTGTTATTCGTTTTAACGATAGTTATTGTAAGACTCTTCAGATTACTGAATGACGAAAATAAATTTAATTTAAGATATCTTATAATTCATTTTTTATTTCAGGCTTTGACATTAATAAATATGTCATTTTACTTAAAATATGACATTAAAATTCCTTTAATAATTATTACTTCTGGAAGGGTTTTTGTTTTTATTTTCTTCTTATTATACTTAAAATCTATTATAGAAAATAAAAGATCTAGGGTTACTTTTGTTTATTTTATTCCCTGCTTAGTTTTACTGTTAGTTGACAATTTGAACGCATCTGGAATCAGATTATTTACCTTTGTGGATAAATTAATTGTACAAGAAAATATATTGGGATTCAATTCTTCGAGTTTTGTTGGCAAAGATGACGTTTTTGTGGTTAGTTGTATTAATACTTCCCTTTTCACGGGATTAATTTTAAATAAGTTCTATCAATTATTGAGGAGTGAGCTTCTATCAATCAAAAATAAAATATATATCTATGACTTACTAATATATTATTATTTAGTAGTTACAACGATAAGCTTTTCTACTCTACTTATCCTTGGATTATCTTTAATAAATATTAAATGGCCTATTGTTATGATTATTACTAAGTTGCTGGGAATAATTAGCATTTTGTTTTTAATAATAAAACCTGGATTGTTGTCTAGAGTTAGTCGTGTCAAAAATTCAATTGAAAAAGACGAAAATTTAAAGATAATATATCACAATATTAAATCCTTTCTTCTGAAGAATAATTCCTTCTTAGACTCTAACTTCAATTTAGCAAGTATTAGTGCAAAAACTGGTATAAGAAGCGAATTGGTTAGAAATAGCATTAAGGAGTATTCTAATATGAACGTACCAATGTTTATAAACTCATATAGAATAAATTACTCAATTAAATTAATCGATGAAGGATACTTAAAAAATTTTTCTATGGAGGGACTTGCAGAAAAGTCAGGATTTAATTCACAAGAAAATTTTAATAGGGTTTTCAAGTTATTGAACTCAATTACTCCAACACAATATCTTAACTCTAAACAGTAGCATTTAAAACCTTCAATTTTATTAACTCTAAAGCATATCATCATCCAATTTACCTTACTTAATTTATCGATTAACAACTGTAAAACAGGCTAAATCTTAAAAAAACTAGCTAATTATTTGTTTTCCTTAGAAGCTAATTTGGATCACCGTTATCCTTATTCTCTAGCAGACTTTTATCAGAAGATTCAACCGATTTATTTGATGCACTGAATTTAATATAAATTTCATGAGACCGAGCGTTAGAAGACCCAGTCCAATTTACTATTTGTGATGTGAACGAGTATCCTATTGAAAGCGCGGGTATTAACTTAAATCCTGTGATAAAGCTTAAGTTACCACCTGAGTCATTTGGAGAAATAAAGCCTTTGTCAGAAGCTCCATAATTTATACCAAACCAAAATAAATCCTCATAAAAAAGCATGGTAGAAACATCAATACTTGTAGGAGTATTCGAAGCTTTTTTTATTAAAAAATTAGGGTTAATTAATAATTTATCATTGAGTTCTTTTTTAAAACCACCCGACAAGTAATAATGTCTTTTTTTATTTATTGTTTTGGGCTCAAAGAAATAGGGTATTGAAAAAGACAAATATAACTTATCAGTATAATAACGAAGTCCAAAGCCAATATTTGTAATAAAATAACTGTCCTTTGTTCTGACATTTGGATCAGTTATGTCGTCAAAACTCGTGCTATTTAAACTAATATTATGGTCGTTCCCGCTTAGTTTAATTCCTAGTGAAAGACCATGAGAATTATTGTTTAGTTTTAAATGATATGATGCATTAACTGCAATAAAATTAGTGTTTGTTGGGCCAATCTTATCGCTAATTAGTTCCATCCCTATTCCTAAATTATTTTTCAATTTAGCCTCTAAAAGAATCGAATTTGTCGTTGGATTCCCCTCAAAACCTAACCATTGTAAGTTGCTAATTGAGCTAATTGTTAGGTTCTCTTCCAATCCAACAAAAGCAGGGTTAAACAATTGACTATTTAACATATAATGATTAAAATTGAGTTCTTGCTGACCTTGAATTTGGTGTATATTCAAGAATGAAAAAAGGACAATATTTAAAACTATATATTTATTCATCGTTCATCCTTGTAATATAAACATATCCTTTTCTTACATCTGATCCATCTCCATTTAAATCCAAAACATAAAAGTATGTCCCCACTGGAAGGTTTGATGAGCTGGTGGTACTCATATTGTTATTATAAGTCCCGTCCCAATCATTTTGATATCCTTTAGATTCATATACTTTTATTCCCCATCTATTGAAAATAACGATTTTATTATTAGGATAATTTTCATTTAATCCTCCTCTAATTGTCCATAAATCATTAATTCCATCTGCGTCTGGTGAAAATGCACTTGGAATCACTAGATTCGTGATTATCAATTCGCTTGATTCCGATATAATCTCTCCTCCACAAATGTAATCTGGCGATGAGGTTATTACTCTGAACCTCCACCCTTCCATATTGTAGGATGGATTATAAATAGTTAATTTATTTGTTTTAGTACCACTATAAATTTTATTATCTGAAATTTCAACCCATTGATTATATGACGTGGAAGAGACTACCTTTTTACTTACTTGCCATATATAATTAATTGAAGATTCAGAATTTGCAAGAATATAAATCTCATTTGTTGATCCTCGATTAATTATTTGTTCTCCGATTGGCTCTAAATAGATTTCTACTGGTGATCCGTTCTCTAAAAAATCAAATACTCCATTAGCGTCATTATCTGCAATTCCTGAATAACCCACGCTTGAAGATACTTTACCATTGAAATCAATTTCAGGGGTTCCAGAACCTATTATTCCATCTAAATCTAGATCAATGTACCCCGCTTCACTCACATCAAAGCATCCATCACCGTCACTATCTATATCAAGATAATT
Organism: uncultured Flavobacteriaceae bacterium; assembly: GCA_943787295.1. Classification (GTDB taxonomy): domain Bacteria; phylum Bacteroidota; class Bacteroidia; order Flavobacteriales; family Flavobacteriaceae; genus Arcticimaribacter. The sequence continues at coordinate 1,100,831 of CALSLW010000001.1, forward strand.
TGGAATTCCATCATTATCTAAATCATCTATGCCCTCAACAACATCCTCGATACCATCATTATCGTCATCCAAATCTTGATTATCCCCTATACCATCACTGTCATTATCAAACCACTCAAATTTATCAAGCGGGAATTCATCAGATGAATTGATAAAGCCATCTCCATCACAATCTAAATTTTTCCATTCATTCTTTTTTGGAAAATCAGTAGATGATGGGTTGAAATCACAACTATCTTGGGGGTTTGTGTTATCATTTTTGATTTCTTGAAAATTACTAACCCCATCTCCATCACAATCAAACCCCTGATCTGGAAAAATACTTAAACTTTCAAATCTGTAATCACATCTATCATTAATATTAGTGCCATCAATTAGTTCAATTTCATTTAGAACTCCATCTCCATCACAATCTGATCCCTGCCAAGCAAGACTTGTACTTGTACTTACACTACTTAATAAGTAGCTACATTGATTAATTGGATTAGTATTATCGATATCCTCCTTTTCATTTGTAACACCATCACCATCACAGTCATCTCGGGAACTTACCACAAGTGTTATGTTATTTATGTTTAAGGAACAACTATTGAAAGGATTAGTGTCATCATCATAAATTTCAGTTGAATCAAGAACACCATCTCCGTCGCAATCTATTAAAGCAGTTATACCTATAGTAATACTATCTATATTATAGCTACAGGCATTTCTTGGATCAGTATTGTCAATCCGTTCATCTCCATTTAAAACACCATCTCCGTCACAATCGAGGCTTTTCCATCTTGAAGATGTATTATTAAATAATGTGCCTGGGAAAAAATAATCACATGGATCTGAACAGCTTGTCCCATATAATATTTCACTTGCACAACAAACACCATCACCATCTACATCACAAGGAGGGGTACAATCTTCTTTAAGTATAATAGTTGATGAAGAAGCTGAATTTCCGCAAAGGGATGGTACTTCATACAAGATGTTATATGTCCCGTGTGTTGAATTTTGAAAACGAATTTTTCCGGTTGTTGGATTTATGTCTAGCCCTGCTGGCAAACTATAGAATGTTCCTGAAACAGAACCACTAATAGAAGGTCTAATGTCAGTGTCATTAGGACAAAACTCTGCCCCGAGAGCATACCCATAATCAAAACCACCCGTGTTGAGAGAGGATATGGTTATAGAAATAGTTGTACTACTCACACATCCAAGTGTAACAACAGGATAGGTTATAGTTTCAGGAGTTGTGTATGTAATATTATAAATGCGAGGAACTGAATTAGTTGGATTAATAATTCCTGTTATTTGATCAATTGAAAGTCCTGATGGACTGGATGTAAATGTTCCGCCTAAAGTTATAACAGTGGGTGAGGCTAAAGAAGAATTTTCTGTACAGAATAGATTTGAACTATAACTGAAATTGGAGTTGTCAATGGCCTTTATTTCAATTGTTGATGAGGATGTATCTTGGCAATCACCAGCTGTAGTGTATCCGATTGTATAACTACCAACCGATGATAAGCTAGGAATTATATTTCCAGTCGTAGTGTCAATACTTAATCCCGTTGGACTTGAGGTGAATACTCCTCCAGGGGTCTCTATTGTTGGTGTAACAGTTGACAAATCACTTATGCAGTATGATAAAGAGGGGTAATTGAAACCGGGATTGTTTTTAAAATCATTAATTACTAAAGTAAAAGATGCTGTTCCTGCGCAAATGCCTTCTGAAGTATATTCTATTGTGTAGGTTGAAACAGCAGATAAATTAGTGTCGATTTCACCCGTAAGAGAATCAATATTTAATCCCGACGGACTGGATGTAAATGTTCCGCCAAATATAGAAAGGGTCGGAGTTACTTTTTCTGTGGTTCCTTGACAATAAGTATTGTCAGGATAAGTAAAAGTAGGATTATCTACTGGTTTAATTATCAGTGTAAAAGTAGATGTTGATGAACACAAACCTGAGGTAGTATGTTCAATGGTATAAGTTCCAACATTAGAACTAGTAGGTGAAACTTCACCAGTAGACACGTTTAAATCCAATCCTGTGGGACTAACACTGAAAGTCCCTCCAATATAATTTAATGTTGGTGTCACTATTTCTGTGGTCGACTTACAATAAAAATTGATAGGATATGAAAATGTGGCATCATCGGGTGCTTTTATTTCAATTGTTGATGAGGATGTAGTTGAGCAAATACCATCAGATGTGAATTCGATTGTATAGGTTCCAGCTGTTGAAATGGAGGGTGAAATAGCACCAGTTGTAGCATTTATTTCCAGGCCTAGTGGACTAGATGTAAAAATTCCACCTGAAGCAGCTATAGTAGGGGTTACAGAGCCAGTGTTCGTTTGACAATAAATAGTATCAGAATAAGTGAAAGTTGAATCGTCCTCCACATTAATAACAATGATAGTTGATGAAACGGATGAGCATAAAGCTGCAGTTGTGTACTCGAGAGTATATGTTCCTTCGCTAGACAACGCTGGATTTATTGCTCCGTTAGATGCATCAAAATAGAGCCCTGTTGGACTGGAACTAAAAGTTCCCCCGATTGTATTTATAGTAGGAGTAATTGTATTGGAGAAACTTTCACAAAAAGAATTTTGAGAGTAATTAAACGTTGGGTCATCATCTGCAGGGTAAACCTCAAACAAAACACTTGTTGCGCCCGGGCATGATCCCGGAGTTGTATAAACAATCGTATAGGTTCCAGTACTAGAACCAAAAGGAGTAATAATCCCGCTACCTGAAAAAATTAATCCTGTTGGGGAAGAAGTAAAAGTCCCTCCTGCTATATTTAAAGTTGGATTAAAATTTAAAGAAGGGTTTGCATTATCACAACCAGTATAACTGGCATATGAAAGTATGGGAGCATCTTGAGCATCTATTTGAATAGATAGAGTTGAAGTTGAAGAACAGTCTCCTGGTGTGCTATATTCTACAATATAAGTTCCAGCTGATGAGGAGTCAATGTCTATTATACCTATTCCATTCATAATCAAACCTCCAGGAGGGGTTGAGGTAAATAAACCTCCAGGATTGGTAACTATTGGATTTATTATATCGGAACTGCCCTGACAGTAATAATTACTGGGATATCTGAAACTCGCATCTGCTAAAAAACCTGTGATTGCTATAGTAAAAGTAGATGTTATAGAGCATGCGCCAGAGATGGCATATTCAACAGTATATGTGTTTACAGAAGATGCGGTTGGAGAAATTACACCAGTCGTAGAATCAATCACCAAACCAGCTGGAGAAGCACTAAAAACACCTCCTGCATCTCCTGTTATTGCGGGAGTAATTTCCGAAAGAGTAGTCTGACAATAATTATTTAAAGGATAACTAAACCCAGCATCTGGGTCTTCAATGGTAATTGTATTGGAAGAAGTGTGAACTTTTCCACTTGTAGGCTCTGTCCATGAAGCGGTAATCTCGTATGTGCCAGAAACAGAAGCTGAAACATCAATTATTCCTGAAGTTGCATTAATTGAAAGTCCACCAGGGGTTGCTGTAAACGAATCAGGTTTGTATCGAAGGGCAAACATGTCATATTCATGTTCAACTTCAGATTGTGTTAATTCGTGTGCAAAAATCCTAATTGGGCCAAATTCTCCTTCAAATTCAAAACCATTGGTATCTGGCGTTCTTTCACCGTTTGAATTTCTACCAAACATAATAGTTCCATCAGCTGGATACTCTAAATTGAAAGTTTCAGTCACAGTACCCGTTAAAACGGTGTCAACATAAAATTTAACAACCCCGGTCTGGTTAACTGATCCAGGACCTCCATCCACATCTCTTGTTATTAATAAGTGATACCACTGATTGTTATTCAGCGTATTATCTGCTATTATAAAATGTCCACCACCAGAGGCAATCGGTAATCCAATTCTATCTCTTGACCCTCCAAATCCAATTCTATATTTCCATTTTCCACCTTGAGACCAAAGAGATGAAATCCCCTGGCTACTCCCACTTGTCCATTCATAGATAATAGTTTTATTATCCCGGTCAGTCCAATCATATTCCTTAACCCATACAGAAATTGATTGTGATTTCCTTGGAAAAAATCCACGATCACCACTGTAATCATTTTCAATTAAATCATCTAAGTCTCCAGGAGCGGTAAATTCCAGGGACATTCCTTCATTATGTTTTATATTTCCATTATTATTTCTTGTCACAAAGTCTGGATGATAAGTTGCATTGTCTGTCCAGACATTAAGACTATTGTCATCTTTGAGCTCCCAATGGGTAAAGGAAGAATTCGTTGTTAAATTCGATAAAATACCAGTAGTTCCACCAGTAACACTACCAACATTGGTCCAACTTGCTGGATTTCCAGGATCCAAGTACACATTAGGAAGTGTTCGATGAGAGTTTGTTGGAATTATTGTAGGGGTAAGCGTTCCACCAGTATTTCTACAAATTGGACTAGACGCATAGCTTAGTTGATACCCTAGATCATTTACTGAGCGAATTGTAATTGAGGTTGTAGCGCTTTCGCAGCCAATTGTATATGTTATGTTATAAACTCCAGCAAGAGAGTTCGATGGGTCAATTACACCTGTATTTGAATCAATATCTAAATAATCTGCTTTACCAGGACCCCATTGATTATTTCTATGAAAAAGTCCTGAAGTTATTGTAGTGGTATAAGTTCCACCAGAATTCGTAGGCGCAGGAGTTATTAACCCGTCATCTTGAGCAATTGTTGAAGAAGGATAACTAAAACTAGGATCAGAGCCTACAATTGTAATTGTATTAGAAGAAGTGTGGACTTTACCACTTGTGGGTTCTGTCCAAGAGGCGGTAATTTCATATGTTCCAGAAACAGAATTTGAAACATCGATTATTCCGGTTGCTGAATTAATTGAAAGTCCACCAGGGGTCGCTGAAAACCCAGCAGGTTTGTATCGAAGAGCAAACATATCATATTCGTATTCAACTTCAGATTGAGTTAATTCAACATGAAAAATTCTAATTGTGCCAAATTCTCCTACAAATACCCCTTTTCCAAAAGTTGCATACCAATGACCCCTCTCATCCAACTGACTCGAAGAGGTTCCTGTCACAGTATAAGTTAAAGCTCCATCAATATAAAGTTTAATAATACCAGTTTTTCCTGTACCCGCAGAGGGCCCTCCATCTTTATCTCTTGTTACTACTATGTGATGCCACTGATTGTCGGTCAGCGTATTATTTCCTATAACTTGATCAGTAGTTTCAGCTCCCCTAATTTTTCTTTTCCATTTCCCACCCGTTGAGTAAAATCGATCTTTAATAGCACCACTTGACCAAGCATTCGAACTCATTTGAAAGACCTCAGTAAAATCAGACCCCTTTATCCACATGGAAATGGAGGATGAATTTCTAGGCCATCCACGTTCGCCATTTTTCCAAATATAATTATCAGGATCTGCTCCAGAAAGTAACTCCCATGAATATCCTGGTTTGTGAATGATTCCATCCCCAGTATTAAATATCCTAAAGTCTGGTCGTAAATTTGGATCATCAGGAAGAACGCCGGCTTCCCAATGAGTAAATTGGGTATTAGTAGTTAAATTCGATATGGCTTGAAGAGATGGAGCATTCCCTATATTAGAATAACTAGCTGGATTTCCAGGATCTATGTACATGCTAGGAACTGTAGCGTGCGAGTTTGTGGGAATTATTGTTGGGGTAAGCGTTCCACCAGCGGATATACAAACTGGACTAGATGCATAGCTTAGTTGATATCCTGGATCATTTACAGAGCGAATTGTAATTGAGGTTGTGAAACTAGAGAAGCAATTTGTATATGTGATATCGTATATACCAGCCAGAGAGTTCGATGGGTCAATCACACCTGTAGTTGCATCAATACTTAAAAAATCTGCATTACCAGAACCCCATTGATTCACTCTATGAACAAGTCCTCCCGTAATTGAAGCGGTAAAAGTCCCGCGTAGACTAACAATAGTTGGAGTTAATGGGGAGTCATCTTGTTCAGCTGTTGAAGCTGTATAACTAATGGATGGGGTATTAGGGTCATTCCATCGAGGAACAAAATCTGGAATTAAAGGGGAGCCAGTACTGAAATCATCATAAATGGGAGCAGGATCCACATCCCAACAAGTTAAATCTTGATTAAAGGCTGATGCATTTTGAAACATTTCCTCCATATTATTGACAATGCTCACATTCCATCCACCTATATCACTATTAAAAACATCTGCGCCTTTAAACATCCTATATGTTTGAATGAGACTACTCGTGTCCCAACTGCTTATATCTGCATTAAAAGCATCAGCATTCACAAACATATTATTAAAATTAGTAACCTTACTAGTATCCCAACTCAAGATTGAAGATGATGCTCCTGCAGATGCCCCATTGTTAAAAACGGTGTTGTTATCAAACATATTATCCATTCTAGTAACATTACTAGTATCCCAACCACTCAAATTTCCATTAAAAGCAGTAGCTCTATTAAATGTACTCTTCATAGTAGTAACACTGCTGGTATTCCAACTCAAGATTGAAGATGATGCTCCTGCAGATGCCCCATTGTTAAAAACATATGCTTTCCAAAACATATTATTCATATCAGTAACAAGACTAGTATCCCAATTGCTAATATTTGCATTAAAATTATCTGCCAGAGCAAACATATAAGCCATAGTTATAACACTGCTAGTATCCCAACTCAAAGTTGTTGATACTCCAGGATCTGCCCCATTATTAAAAAATCTAGCCTCTCTAAACATTGAGTTCATTCGTCTAACATTGCCCACATCCCAATTGCTAATATTTGCATTAAAGTTATCTGCCTCATAAAACATGTTTTCCATACCTACAACACTACTAGTATCCCAATTCAATGTGGTTGATACTCCA